>NZ_JBKGGV010000016.1:0-108433 GCF_052041965.1 Pseudomonas sp. SMSB3
ATTTGCGTTGCCTGAACTGTCGTGCGCTTAAAAGCAAAAGCAAAAGCAAAAGCAAAAGCAACAGCAACAGCAACAGCAACAGCAATATTAAAAGCTGGAAGTGATGGGCAGGATATAAACAGCATAGTACTGGTACGCAGCAACCATTGACCTTCACGCTGCGCTGCTCTTGGCTTGCAGCTCAGCCCTCAGCCCTCAGCCCTCACGGGATGCAATTGCCCCGTGCGATAACGCCTGAACAAGGCCCAGTAAACGATTGCCCCGGTAATTAATCCCACTAACGCCAATGAAGGAAACAACTGTTTCATCGTCTGCCGCGTTTCGCGAGCCGAATACCCTTGCGCGAAACCGGTCTTCACGGTGTAGCCGTACTTCTGCGAAGTGCCTTCTACGGTAAATTCTGCAAGCGAAGGACGTAGCCCATCTCGGCTGTCGCCCTCCAACCAGATATACGCATCTGCGAATTCCAATACCAGCGTAACGCCAGTTTGAAATGCGCGCAGCTCGTTACGCAACAACTCCGCGTAACTTGTCGCAACCACTCGCGCGTTCTGCTGCTGGAGTTCATAGACAAGCAAAGGCGCATCACCAGCACCAGGGCCGTTGAACATCAGCTGCAGCGAGGATTGAGCGTCGGCAGAGCGCGGCCACAGCTCTTGCGATGCCCCGAGCGTCGTGCAAAGCCCTCGCTCTGCATGGGTCAGGGCCAATGAGCGTAAATACGAATCCCGATTGACCCATTCGAGCATTTCGCCACGAGCCGCCTTGCAGTCGGTACCCGCTAGCCTGAGCGTGTGCTCGGCCGCAGCATGAATTCTGTCCACCGCAAGGTCCACGGAGTAAATGGCCTCTTGCAGGGAAACCTGCGCCAAATCAGCGAGTTTCTTGTCCTGTTGATAGACCATGATCATCAAGCCGGTGCCCACCGGTAGCAGGCTGATCACCAGGGCGAGCAACAATTCCACCATGCTGTGCCCAGCAGTTCTGATTCTAGACATCGGTCTGGAGCCCCATATTCCTGGGCTACCCACAATGGATAGCCCAATGCAGAGCCTATGGACCGATTACCGCTTGCGCTGTAGGCCGAGGCCGCGCTTACGTTACGAAACATTAACTGCCAGCGTAGTCCGCGACATGCTGTGAATCCCCCTGGCAGCAATCGGGCGCAGCAAGCGCGAAACCACTATGATTGGCTGATCGATGACGCGCGTCCCGGCCTGTTCGAGACAGTGCACACTTGCAGGCGTGCCCTGTTAAGCCGATCATTGGATCCAATGGATGAAGCCCTGAGCCTGATGGAATCTCGACCGTGTTCGTAAACGATGGTGCACCCAAACCCTACCGCCTAGAGCTGGGCCCCGTGCCGAGTGCAGAAGGGCTGGCCGTGCAGATCCAGCAATTCGAGTGGGGCAGCACTGCGCTCGGCCCTTTGCCGCTGTGGCCAGCACCCTTGCGCATTGCCGTCGACATGATGATCCTGTCGCCATTTCCGTGCGCGGTAGTATGGGGCCCGGACATGACCGTCATCCACAACGATGCCTACACCGCATTGCTTGAGCGCGACGGAGTCGCCTTGGGCCAGCCGTTCAATGAAGTGTGGGCCAGGGCCTGGCCGCAGGTAGGATCATGGGTGTTCAAGGCGATGGAAGGCCAGTCGAATTTCGTCGAGGATCAGCCACTGCAGTTGACCTGCGAGCATACCGGCGCACGTTTGTCCTACGCTTTCAGTTACACCCCCTTGCGCGATGAATACTATGAGGTGGCGGGTTTTCTTCACACCGTCATCGAAACCACTGCCGGGGTCGAAGCCCATGATCAATGGCGAGAGCAGGCGCTGACGTTCGAGCGTCAGCTCGAGCGCTACATGGCAGACCGCGATCAGATCTGGCAGCTCTCGCGGGACGCCATGATTGTCGTCAGCCGTGACCTGCGCCTGCTGGAGGCTAATCCTGCCTGGCACAGGGCATTGGGCTGGACAGATGAAGAGATTCGTGAAAGGTCGATCCTTGAGCTGGTGCACCCAGCGGACTTGACCGAAGTAGAAGTCGCGGTAATGGACTTCGTGCATCAGCAAGGCGCCGACCAACTCGAGACGCGCATGCGTCACCGCGACGGCCATTACCGATGGTTTCGCTGGACGGCCAGCTTCGACGGCAGCCGACTGACCGCCGTTGGCCGGGATATCTCCGGTGATCGCGATGAGGTGATCAGGCAATCGGAGGCTTTCGTGCGGGCCGCCCAGCGCATGGATGCCGTCGGCCACCTGGCCGGCGGCATGGCCCATGAAATGAATAACCTGTTATCGGGTATCGGTGGCAGTCTCGAGCTGTTGCAGAGCCGCCTGGAGCAGGGTCGTCTGGGGCAAATCGATCGATACGTGGCGCTGGCCGCTGATTCGGTGCAACGGGCGATGACCTTGACCCATCACCTGCTGGCGTTCTCCCGGCACCAACCGCTATCGCCCAAGCCCATCGATGTCAATGCTCAACTAACCACCATGGAGCTGCTCCTGCGCCAAGTGCTTGGCACCGAAATGCGCATGAAATGGGAACTGGACGTGGCGCCCTGGACGCTCTGCGTGGATGTCGGGCAACTGGAGATGGCCCTGGTGCATTTATTCTCCAATGCGCGCGAAGCCTGCCTGGGCCGCGGCGAGATCACCTTGCATACGATCAACACACGGCTGCATGCGCCGTTTCCCGATGAATCCGGAGTGCCTGCCGGTGATTACGTTGGCGTCTACGTCAGCGACGACGGTCATGGCATGCCGGAGACGGACCTGCCGCGCGCGTTCGAACCCTTCTTCACCACCAAGCCCATAGGGCAGGGTGCAGGCCTTGGCCTAGCGATGGTGTACGGATTCGTTGGTCAATCCGGCGGTCATGTCTGGCTCGAATCGCAGCCAGGCCAGGGCATGCGCGTGTGCATGTTGTTCCCGCGCAGCCATGCGCATGTCGAGCAGCCTCCGGTATCGCCGATTGCGCCAGTCACCCGGGGCAGAGGCCAGCGCATATTGCTGACCGACGATGAGCACAACCTGCGTGCTGTAATCAAGGAATACCTGGAGGAGCACGGGTTTGAGGTATGCGACGCCGTGGATGCCAGCTCGGCGCTTGATTGCTTCCGCAACCAGGGGCCTTTCGATCTGGTGATCACCGATATTGGCCTGCCTGGCGGCTTCAGCGGCCGTCAGGCCGCCAAGGCGATGCGTCTGCTGGCGCCTGCGCAAAAGATCCTGTTCATCACCGGTTTCAACGATCAACCCGTGGAATTGCTGATGCTCGATACGCCCGGCACAGCGCTGATGCTCAAGCCATTCGCGCTGTCGGCGCTGAAAAACCAGGCGCTGTTGATGTTGGCCGACCCACCCGTCAGCGCCACCTAGCCGCCGCTAGAGCCCCTGCTGCAGGAAGGGATCGTCCGGGTTTTGCCGTTCCAGTTCGGCCAACAAGACCTGTACGTTCTGCAGCTGCCCGGTTTCTTTCTCGTACTGGATCAGCAGCACGCGCGCGCGGCGGTTGGCAGGCTGGCGGCTGAGCAGTGTCTCCAGCTGCTTTTGCGCAGCGTCGGATTGCTCCAGTGCGTGCAAGGTCACAGCCAAGGTGTAGCGGTAATCGGCGTTGTCAGGCTCCAGCTCCACTGCACGTGACAGCGCCAGCAGGGCATATTCCTGCTGCTCATGGCGATTCAGCCAAAGCCCGAGCTGGTACTGCAGAAAGGCTGAATCCGGCTGCAAGGTCAGGGCCTTGGCCAGGACCTCGCGGGATTGATCATGCAGGCCTTGGCGCTCGAGCAGGCGCACCTGGGTGACCAGGGCATCGGGGCTCCGAGGTGCGAGCGCGAGGCTGCGCTGTAAAGCTGCCGCGGCCTGGGTATAGGCGTTTTCGTGCAAGTACAGGCGCGCCAGGTGCACTTGGGCCGCAGCATCGTCGGGCTGCTGTTCCAACACCTGTTGATAGTGCTCCAGCGCATTTTGCAGAGGCCCGAAGTACAGGCCGATGGCGTCGGGATCAAGGCCCAGCAGCGCATCCACTGCGGCAAAACGCACGCTCTGATCGTCATCGTCCAGCAACGGGCCCAGCACCAGGCTGCGCTGGGCCGCGGGCAGCAGGCGCTGGATACTGGCAACGGCGGCGCGACGTACCAGCGGGTCGTCACTCTCAAGGTCCGTCCGTGCCAGTTTCAGGGCCAGGGGGGAAGGGTAGTTTGGCAGCTCGGCGTGCAAGGCGGCTCGCCGTATCGGCGCAAGGTCGGTGCGCTGGAGCTGTTGATACAGCACACGGGCAGCACCGGGCTGGCCCTCATGCGCCTGGCGCAGGGCCTTGGCATAGCTGGGGGCGGGCCGCGCCGCCGGTGCCGGCGCGTTGCTGCGGTGCAGTACAACGATGGTGGTCGCCACCAGCACCAGCAGCAACAGGGCGATCAGGGCGTGATGGCGTCTCGGCATAGGTGCTGTTTTTTCTGACAAGAAGAGGGCAAAGCTTGGGGCACAATGCCCTGGCCTGCAAGCGAAGCGGCTCGGGTTTGGGCGTAAAAAAGCCCCGCGGGCCTAGGCCTGCGGGGCAAAAGGTTGGGGGAGGATCCAACCAAAGGAGCCTGTGCAACAGGGGAGAGTCAGCGCGCGCTGGCCAACGTTTGCGGTTGCCAACCGCCGCCCAGCGCCTTGTAGATCGAGACGATGCCGCGATACAGCTCGACTTCGCCCTGGGCCTGGGCGTCTTCTGCGCTCAGACGCTCGCGCTCGGCATCGAGCAATACCAGGTAATCCACCGTGCCCTCGCGGTAGCGAATCGATGCCAGATCTGCAGCCTTGCGGCTGGCTTCGCTCTGGCGGATCAACGACATCAGTCGCTGCTGGGTCTTGCCGTAATCGCTGAAGGCGTTGGCCGATTCTTCCAGGGCCAGCAACACCTGCTGCTCATAGCTGGCCAGCGCCCCTTCGGCATCGGCTTTCGCCCCGCGCAGACGAGCGCGCACGCTGCCCAGGTCGAATGCGGCCCAGGTGATGCTAGGCCCCAGGGCCCAGGCGTTGGCGGCCGACGAGCCGATCTGCGAGCCGCGGGCGGCGGTAAACCCGAGGAAGCCGCTCAAGCTGACCCGTGGGAACAGATCGGCCGTGGCCACGCCGACGTTGGCTGTGGCCGCAGCCAGTTGGCGCTCGGCACTGCGGATATCCGGACGCCGGCGCAGCAACTCGCCGGGGTCACCCACCGGCAGGGCTTTGGCGATGGCTGGCAGCGCCTTGGGTGACAGATCGACACTCAGTGCTTGCGGCTGTTGGCCGAGCAGGGTGGCGATGCGATGCCGTGCACGTGCCTGTTGCGCCTCCAGTTGCGGGACCGTGGCTTCGACACCGGCCAGGCGCGCATCGGCGCGCACCACGTCAAGCTCATTGCCTACCCCCGCGTCGCGCAGGGTTTCGGTGATCGTGCGCGACTCTTGTTGAGTCTTGAGGTTGGCCAGGGCGATCTTCTCGCGCAGTTGCGCGCCGCGCAGCTGGCCGTAGGCGTCGACCAGCTCGGCAATCAGGCTGACTTGCAATTGTTGCAGATCGGCCTGAGCCGCCGCTGCCTGGGCATCGCTGGCTTCGATCTGCCGCTGGATACGGCCAAACAGATCGAGCTCCCAGGCCATGTCCAGGCCCAGGTCATAGCGCTCGCTGTTGACCCGGTCATCGGTCTGGCCGGGGATCTGACCCTTGCCAATCTCGCTGCTGGCACGGCTGGTCACCACCGGCAGTTGATCGTTGGCGGCGTCATCACGGATCGCCCGCGCCGACTTCAGCCGGGCGAATGCCACGCGCAGGTCGCGGTTGCCGTCCAACGATGCCTGTACCAACTGGTTGAGTACCGGGTCATCGAACTGCTTCCACCACAGGCTTTCGAAGCGGCTGCGATCGAAGGCTCGGGCCGGCATGTCGGTGTCAGCGATGTGGGCAGGCTCAGTGGCCGGCGCTTGATAGTCCGGGCCCACGGCACAGGCGGCCAAGGCCAGTGCCAACAGGCTCGGGGTCAGGGGTTTGAGCAGGTTCATGCGTGGTTCTCCAGCACAGGCGTGTGCTCGGCCTTGCGGGCCTGGCGACGCTCGACGAAACGGCGAATCAGGAAGAAGAACACCGGGGTCAGGAACAGGCCGAACACGGTCACGCCGATCATCCCGGAGAACACCGCCACGCCCATGGCATGACGCATCTCGGACCCTGCACCAGAGCTGAACACCAGCGGCACCACGCCCATGATGAAGGCGATCGAGGTCATCAGGATCGGCCGCAGACGCAACCGGCAGGCTTCCAGCACGGCGGCCAGCGGGTCGAGCCCCTTGGCTTGTTCGTCCTTGGCGAATTCGACGATCAGAATCGCGTTCTTGCAGGCCAGGCCCACCAATACGATCAAGCCAATCTGAGTGAAGATGTTGTTGTCGCCGCCGGACACGATCACCCCGGTGATAGCCGACAGCAGCGTCATCGGCACGATCAGGATCACCGCCAGCGGCAGACTCCAGCTCTCGTACTGCGCCGCGAGCACCAGGAAGGCCAACAGCACGCACAGCGGGAACACGAACAGGGCGGTGTTGCCCGAGAGGATCTGCTGGTAGGTCAGGTCGGTCCATTCGAAGGTCATGCCATTGGGCAGTTCTTGCTTGAGCAACTTCTCGATCGCCGCCTCAGCCTGGCCGGAGCTGTAGCCCGGGGCTGCAGCGCCGTTGATTTCGGCAGTGATGAAGCCGTTGTAATGCATGACCCGGTCCGGGCCCGAGGTGTCACTGACCTTGAGGAAGGTCGCCAACGGAATCATCTCGCCGAGGTTGTTACGCACCTTGAGCTGACCGATCTGCTCGGCGTCCAGGCGGAACTGCTGCTCGGCCTGCACGTTGACCTGGTAGGTGCGGCCAAAGCGGTTGAAGTCGTTGGTGTAGAGCGAGCCCAGGTAGACCTGCAGGGTGTCGAAGATGTCGTTGATCGCCACGCCATGGGTCTTGGCCTTTTCCCGGTCGATGGCGGCATCGACCTGCGGCACGTTGACCTGGTAGCTGGTGAACAAGCCGGCCAGTTCGGGTACTTCGTGGCTCTTGGCGATGATGTTCTGGGTTTCCTTGTACAACGCCTCGTACCCCAGGTTGCCACGGTCCTCGATCTGCAGGCGGAAGCCACCGATGGTGCCCAGGCCCTGGACCGGAGGCGGCGGGAAGATCGCGATGTAGGCGTCTTGAATGTCAGCGAACTTGGCGTTGAGCGCTGCAGCGATGGCGGCCGCCGACTGGCTCGGGTCCTTGCGCTCGTCGAACGGCTTGAGCGGGGTGAACACGATGCCGCTGTTGGGGCTGTTGGTGAAGCCGTTGATCGACAGGCCGGGGAAGGCCACCGAGTCGGCCACGCCAGGCTGCGCCAGGGCGATCTCACTCATGCGCTTGATCACCGCCTCGGTACGGTCGAGGCTCGCCGCATCAGGCAATTGGGCGAACGCGACCAGGTACTGCTTGTCCTGCGCCGGTACGAAGCCGGTGGGTGTCGAGGCAAAGCCCAGGTAGGTCAGGCCCATCAGCCCTGCGTAGATGAACAGGGCGATACCGCTTGAGCGGATGACCCGGCGCACGCCGCCGACGTAACGGTGGCTGGCGCGGTCGAAGAAGCGGTTGAACGGCGCGAACAGCCAGCTGCCCAGCAGGCGTTCGAGGATCCGCGAGAAACGGTCTTTGGGTGCGTGATGGTCCTTGAGCAGCACGGCCGCCAACGCCGGCGACAGGGTCAGCGAGTTGAAGGCCGAGATCACCGTGGAAATGGCGATGGTCAGGGCGAACTGCTTGTAGAACTGCCCGGTGAGGCCGGAAATGAACGCTGCCGGCACGAAGACTGCGCACAGTACCAACGCCGTGGCGATGATCGGCCCGGTGACTTCACCCATGGCCTTCTGCGTGGCTTCCAAGGGTTTCAGGCCCAGCCCGATATTACGCTCGACGTTCTCCACCACCACGATCGCGTCGTCCACCACGATGCCGATCGCCAGCACCAGGCCGAACAGCGACAAGGCATTGAGCGAGAAGCCGAACAGATGCATCACGGCGAAGGTACCGATCAGCGAAACGGGCACTGCCAGCAGCGGGATGATCGATGCGCGCCAGGTCTGCAGGAACAGAATGACCACCAGCACCACCAGGATCAGCGCTTCGAACAGGGTGTGCACCACCGCTTCGATGGAGCCACGCACGAACACGGTCGGGTCATAGACGATGCTGTAATCCATGCCCTCCGGGAAATCCTTCTTCAGCTCGGCCATCTTCGCCCGCACCTCGTCGGAGATGTCGATGGCATTCGAGCCTGGACGCTGGAAGATCGGGATGGCCACGGCCGGCTGGTTGTTCAGCAGTGAGCGCAGGGCGTACTGGCTGGAACCCAGCTCGACCCGAGCGATGTCCTTCAGGCGAGTGATTTCGCCGTCGGCGCCGGCGCGGATGATGATGTTCTCGAACTCTTCCTCGTTGACCAGGCGGCCCTGAGTGTTGATCGACAGTTGGAAGCTGGTCGATCCGGGGGCGGGCGGGGCGCCCAGCTGCCCGGCAGCCACTTGGCGGTTCTGCTCACGAATGGCCGCCACCACGTCGCTGGCGGTGAGGTTGCGTGAGGCGGTCTTGTTCGGATCCAGCCATACGCGCAGTGAGTAATCGCCCATGCCGAACAGCTGCACATCGCCGACGCCGCCCAGGCGCGCCAGTTCGTCCTTGATGTTGAGGATGGCGTAGCTGGACAGATAGAGCATGTCGTAGCGGTTATCCGGCGAGGTCAAGTGCACGACCATGGTCAGGTCGGGCGAGGCCTTGTCGACGGTGATGCCGATACGCGTGACCTCCTCAGGCAGCTTGGGCTGCGTGCGGGTCACACGGTTCTGCACCTGCACCTGGGCGTTGTCCAGGTCGGTGCCCAGCGCGAAGGTGATGGTCAGGGTCAGTTTGCCATCGGCGGTCGATTGCGAGGACATGTACAGCATGTTCTCGACCCCGGTAATCGCTTGTTCGAGGGGCGCTGCCACGGTTTCGCCGATCACCTTGGGGTTGGCGCCGGGGAAGTTGGCCCGCACCACCACGGTGGGCGGAACCACCTCGGGGTACTCGCTGATCGGCAGCTGGAACAGCGAGATCGAGCCTGCGATCAGCAGTATCAGCGACAGCACCGCGGCGAAGATCGGCCGGGTAATGAAGAATTTGGAGAAGTTCATCGGTGTGATCCCTTAACCGCGTGGCGCCTGGGCGCTGGCGACTTTATCGTTGGAGCCCGCTACGTTGCGCGCCTTGTTGCTCGCTTCCAGGGCCTGACGCTGCTGCGCGAGGGCAGCAAGGGTCTGTTCACTGGCCATCTGGGTTTCCTGCGGGGTCACCGGCGAGCCAGGACGGACCCGTTGCAGGCCCTTCACCACGATTCGGTCGTCCTTGCCCAGACCGCTGCGCACGATGCGCAGGCCTTCGAGCTTGGGGCCCAACTCGACGGCGCGGTAGGCCGCCTTGTTGTCCTTGTCCATCACCAGCACGAATTTCTTGCCAAGGTCGGTGCCGACTGCCTCGTCGTTGATCAGCACCGCATCGTACTGTGCGCTGCCGACCAGCTTAAGGCGGGCATACAAGCCTGGAGTGAATTGCCCGTCACGGTTGTCGAACACGGCTCGGCCACGGATGGTGCCGGTGCGCGGGTTGACCTGGTTGTCGACGAAGTTCATCTGACCCAGGTGCGGGTTGCCGGCTTCGTTGGTCAAGCCGAGGTAGACCGGCGTGCTCTGGCCGCGCTGGCCTTCTCGCGCCAGCTGGGTGTACTTCAGGTACACGCGCTCGTCGGCATCGAAGTAGGCATACACCTTGTCGGTGGAAACAACGCTGGTCAGCGCCGTGACATCCGCGGTAACGATGTTGCCGGCGGTGAATTCGGCGCGGCTCACGCGGCCGCTTATCGGTGCGGTGACGCGGGTAAAGCTCAGGTTCAGGCGTGCCAGGTCAAGCTGCGCCTGGATCGCATCGACGCCAGCACGGGCTTCGGCGGCAGCGCTGCTGCGCGACTCGGCAAGTTCGGCGGAGATCGCATTGCTGTCGCGCAAGCGTTCGCCGCGACGCGCTTCGTTGGCGCTGCGAATCGCGCTGGCCTTGGCCTGCTGCAGTTGGGCTTCGAGGCGGCGCACCTCAGCCTGGAACGGGCGTGGGTCGATCTGGAACAGCAGGTCGCCTTTCTTCACCTGGGCGCCCTCGGTGAAGCCAACCAGGTCGATCTGACCGGAGACACGCGGGCGCACTTCCACGGTTTCCGGCGCTTCGAGGCGACCGGTGAATTCGTCCCATTCGTTGATCGGTTGCTCGATGACCTTGGCGACGCTTACGGTTGGCGCGGCGGGAGCCTGAACGGCGTCGGGGGTGCGACCGCAAGCGCTGAGCACCACCACGGCAAGAGCCGCAAGGGGAAAGCGCAAGGGTTTGAGTGAGTGGTCCATGGAGAACTCCGCCAATGTATTAGTAGTGGGCGGAGTGTGAGTGTCCTGCGCGTGGCGCACGAATCGAATACAGCGAAGGTCATTATCACGCTCAATGATATCGACTGAAGGATTATCGATGCCGCCGGGTTGGCATCTTCAGACACTGAGCAGGGTGACCCACCCATCGCTCTTATCGCCAAGGCACCGGCGATATCGGACCGTACCACGTAGTACGTAACAAGCGTCCCTCAACCTTGGGCAAATTGCAGCAACGCGTCGCCATCCAACCGATAGCGCACCCACTCGCTTTGTGCCTGCGCCCCCAGCGACTGGTAAAAACCGATCGCAGGTTCGTTCCAGTCCAGCACACTCCATTCGAAGCGTCCGCAGCCGTTGGCCACCGCCTCACGGGCGATATGCCGGAGCACCTCACGGCCGGCTCCGCCGCCGCGGTGCTCCGGCGTGATGTACAAGTCTTCCAGATAAATGCCGTTACGTCCCTGCCAGGTCGAATAGCTGTAGAAATACACGGCAAACCCTACGGCCTGGCCATCCCGCTCGCAGATCAGACTACGCACGGTGCTGCCTTCGTCGAACAGGCTGTGCTCGATATCGGCCAGCGTCGCCACCACTTCATGGCGGGCACGTTCGTAGTCGGCAAGCTCGGTGATGTAGGCGAGGATCTGAGCGGCATCGGTGCGCTGGGCGGGGCGAATGGTAAGTGGCATGCTCTTTCCTTGATGGACCATGGGCTGCGAAAGGTACAGTGATGTGTATCTACGCAATTTAACTTAACTGTACCGGTCATGTGGCGGGCAGACTGCGCTAGTGTGACAGTACCTGCCACGCTTCTGGAAAGTTTCCCATGCTTGCCTCTGCCGACCTGCTCACGGCCTTCGTGCTGTTTGCCTTCGTGTCCTCGATCACTCCCGGGCCCAACAACACCATGCTGCTGGCCTCGGGGGTGAATTTCGGCGTGCGCCGCTCGATTCCTCACGCCTTGGGCATCAGCATCGGCTTCATGCTCATGGTCCTAGCGGTGGGGCTTGGGTTGGGCGAGGTGTTCAAGGCCTGGCCGACGCTCTATACGGTGTTGCGCTATACCGGCGCGGCCTACCTGTTGTACCTGGCCTGGAAAATTGCGACCTCAGGGCCGCTGGGCGCGGATGCGCCCTGTGCGCGTCGGCCGTTGGGGTTTTGGGGCGCTGCGGCCTTTCAGTGGGTCAATCCCAAAGCTTGGGTGATGGCAGTGGGCGCAATTACTACCTATACCCCAGCCCAAGGCTACGTGACCAATGTGATCGTGATCGCCATGCTGTTCGCGCTGGTCAACTTGCCCAGTGTCGGCATCTGGGTGATGTTCGGCAGCGCGCTACGCAATGTGCTGCGCGATCCACGCTGGCTGGTGCTGTTCAATGTCCTGATGGCCCTGCTGCTGGTGGCTTCACTCTATCCACTGCTGTTTGTAGAATCATCGTTTTCCTGAACCGTTAAGTACAGAAAACCGATGCAGCTGATCCCCTGGTCTCATGACAGCAGCGCAGGCTTTACCCTGCGCGGCTGGCGCTCGCCCGCCAGCGGCAAACCCTTGCTGCACTTCGTGCACGGTAACGGCTTCTGCTGCCTGGCTTACCAGCCGCTGTTGCTGGCGTTGTCCGAGCACTTCGACCTGTGGCTCTGTGATGTTCAGGGCCATGGCGACAGCGACCATGGCGGCGCATTTGTCGGCTGGAACCGCAGCGCAATGCTTGCCGGCGAAGCCTTCGATGCCGGGTGCAGCGAGTACGGCGCTGTCCGACGCTTGGCGTTGGGCCACAGCTTTGGCGGGGTGTTGACCGGATTGCTGCTGGCTACCCGGCCGGGCTTGTTCGAGCGGGCGGTGTTACTGGACCCGGTCCTGTTCAGTCGGCGCATGATTGGCGTCATGACCGTCACGGCGCTGATCGGCCTGCATCGGCACCATGCGTTGGCGCGCAAGGCTGCCAGCCGCCGCAGCCATTGGCCCGATCGCGAGGCAGCGCGGTCATCGCTGCAAGGCCGTGGCATCTTCAAAGGCTGGACTGACGCTGCACTGCACGCTTATGTCGAGCATGCCATCGGTGATCATGGCGAAGGGGGGGTGGTGCTCAAGTGCCGTCCCAGCCGCGAGGTCGAAATCTTCAGTTCGTGCCCGTCGCGGATGTGGGCACATCTGCTGGCCTTGGAAACGCCGACCCAAGTGCTGTACGGCGACCATACCTATCCCTTTGTCAGGCAATCAGTGCAGCGCTTGGCCAAGCTCAACCCGGCCGTCAGTAGCCAGCAGGTAGCCGGGGGCCACTGCTTCATGCAGGAAGATCCCGACAGGGCAGCGCAGCACATTGTTGACTACCTGCAACCCTGATCGATTGTTCCACTGACGGGACAATCAGTACCGTTTATCCTGGCTACCGGAGGCTTCGGCTCACTGATAGGGTGGCTGAAAGCTAATCAGGAGCCGTTCATGAAAACTGTCGTGGGTATCTATCGCAGCCCTCAACTCCATTGGGTGGGTGATGGCTTCCCCGTTCGCAGCCTGTTCACCTACGATCGCCTGACCCAGCAGACCAGCCCGTTCCTGCTGCTCGATTACGCAGGCCCCTATGATTTCGCGCCGACCGAGGCCCGGCGCGGCGTCGGCGAGCACCCGCACCGCGGCTTCGAAACGGTGACCATCGTCTATCAAGGTGAGGTGGAGCATCGTGACTCCACGGGCGCAGGTGGCGTGATCGGCCCCGGCGATGTGCAGTGGATGACCGCGGCCAATGGCATCCTCCACGAGGAATTTCATTCGCCCGCATTCGCCCGCAATGGCGGCACGCTGGAGATGGTGCAATTGTGGGTCAATCTGCCGGCCGCCAGTAAACGCGCGCCTGCGGGTTATCAGACGTTGCTGGCGGCGGACATTCCGCTAGTCCCGCTGGCCGACGGCGCTGGCAGTGTGCGCGTCATTGCCGGCACCTATGCGGCCCATCACGGGCCTGCGCGCACGTTCACCGCCATGAATGTGTGGGATCTAAGCCTCAACGCTGGGGCGGCGGCGCAACTGCCTGTCGTCGATGGCCATAACGCGGCGCTGGTGGTGTTGCACGGCACGGTGCGCGTCAACGGCGAGCATGCCGTCGGCCTAGCAAGCCTGGTGCTGCTCGACCAGGTGGGCGAGGACGTGTGGGTGGAGGCTGTCGAGGGTGCCAAGATGCTGTTGCTCAGTGGGCAGCCGATCGATGAGCCGGTGGTCGCTTACGGCCCCTTCGTGATGAACAGCCAGGCGGAAATCGTTGAATCGTTCGAGGCATTTCAGGCGGGGCGTTTCGGTGGATTGACCGATTGATCCAATACCGCCTGTCGCAAAACGTCCACACGCACTGAACGGTGCAAGGTGGCGCAGGCTCTCCCACTAAGGTGCCTGGATACCTTGCCTGTCATCATCGTCCTGGCAAATGGACGGCCGCTTGGGCATGGGCAATATCAATTGGCAGCCGGGCTGCCAAAGGCGTAACTACACAACAGGCCATCCTATAGAGAGGGTCGAACCATGTCGTTGATAGGCGTTTCTATGCTGGAAATGCGGCAGATCATCGAGCAAGCTTGTCTGCCGGACCGCTGCGAAATCAGCTGCGCCGATGGGGCCACGCTGACCATTCGCTTGGGGCAGGGCCGTAGCTTGGAAGATGGCGTGACCCTGAACGGGGTCGCGCTGCACAGCCTCAATAGCTGCCGAGATCTGGCGAACCTGGTGGGTCAGCTGCGCGCGCTACGCGACGATCAACCTGCAGCGCTCAAGGCGATTGCCTGACCGTCGCGCAACACCGGCCAGTACGTGCTGGCCGGTGGGAGGGGCGTTACTGCAATTCCACCAACAGATTGAGCCCGCCATCGCCGCACTTGCCTTGGTCCCTGACCACCCCGTGGTAGCTGCGACCATCCCAAACGAACGCTACGCTGTGGGCACGCTCTACCTTGGTCGGTAGCGGCGGACAGATATGCAGGCGCAGGGCAGGGCGACCCTGCAGGTTGAGCGGGGCCAGCTGACATTGGCATTCAACGCTCAACGCCACCGGACCGAACAAGGTGTCGCGCACATAATCGAGTTGCAAATTGGAGTTGGGTGCTCGGCAAGGCATTTTCATGGCCGCTGGGCTCCTGGGCAATCGCGCTGCTGGGAAGGCTGGTAGGGCATTGACGGCAGGCTCCTGGCAAAAGGATGGCATCGATCGTGTTTTCGATGCATGACGACAGCACGGGTTCAACTTATTTCATAGAGTTTCATCCGCTGCACGGCTTTGCTGACAAATGGCCATCGTCAACAGGGTAGTCATCTCACTCTAGCAGCCAATCCTGATCGCCTCCGATCAATACACCGCCGTGATCGGTGCGGTCACCTGCTCGCGCCACCGCTTTGCCTTCAACTTGGTAATGTCGCGCTCCGGTCATGATCACCGCACCACAGCCGGTCCGATCGCCCACCCTGGCTACTGCCTTGCCGTTGAACGTGTAACGCTTGGCGCCCGTTTTCACGGTGCTGCGGCCATGTAACGGACAGTCATGGGCATGCCCGACCAGAACTACTGGCTTCATGGCGAATGTTCCGCAGTGCCTGCGGTGCGTGATTCAAGGTCCATCTCTGGCGGCCATTTGACCTTTGGGGCGAGACGGTCGAAAGGGTTTCGGTGGGTAGCGTTTTCCCAAGGACCTGGATTGGGAAAGTCGTTCCAATCCCTGGGTGGGTGCACAAATCGGGGCAAAGCACTAGGGCCGTCGTTCATATAGGCTCGGGCAATCGACCAATGCACCTCACCTAGATCTATGTCGTCGAAAAAAAATAAACGATCTATGATCTTCTTGGTGCCTGGAACACTTACAGAAATCATCACTTTTTCCTGAAGGCCGCCGTGGCCGGGCACGTAGGTCCTGTAAGCCTCAGCGGTCAGGTCGTCCCAGTGGTAGCAAACTGGCTTGACGCCCCAGCCCTTGCGCCCAAATGGACGGAGTTGATTGAATCGATATTGATAGAAATAAACCTTGCGTCGAACTCGATTGAATCGGACTGGCTCATTCCTTGGTATTTCCAGGGCAAACCGTACAGCCGGAATCCCTGCATAGATGCTGCATGCTACAGTAATAATGACTGTTAAGAGCTCAATGCTTGGGCGGAGGAAGAATGTCGCTTCCTCAAAGAGTATAAATAAAATCATAGAGAAGCTAGACATTAGTATTGCTAGCCCTAGAATAAATAGAATTGCACGAGACCGGATGGACGTCCGTGCTAGCTCAAGAACGATGTCATCAAAGTAATTTGGCGGCGGGTTGAGCCTCTTGATTCTCGGGGCTAGTGTGCAAGAGACTTGTGGTCCGGGTAGATCATACCTCCATCCACTTTCTCGATTAAGTCTTCCCATCAGCGTCTCTCCTCGATGATGATTTGCGCGAACGCATCGGGAAATAGTCGATTCGGCCAGTATTGAATCAGCAGCGATGCTGACTTAATTGCCTGTCGCGCCGGATCCGCTGTTAGCACTAACTCCCCTGTAAGTTTTTTAAAGCGCGTTCTGGTGTCAATGAGTTCAGTTTTGTCAGTGCTATCGTCAATTTTCATTGAGTGAATATGTCGGCTAGCTAGTTTTGGGGCTGCGAAATATGTGCTTGATGATGTGTCTGCAGCGCTATTCAAGAGAGAAGGAAGCCCGAAATCATTAATGATGACCCGTTCCAACGCTGGGTCGCGCGGGTGTGCATTCTGTTCCGATCGGGCTATCATCAGTATCCAACGGTAGCCGCCGGTAGAAGCCGTAAATTCAGGCAGTTTTATTTCAAATTTCAAGCTGGGTACGGTTTGCAAATCTATGGGTATACCGGCTTTTGTGGTAACTGGCTGGTTTATGAATTTATAATCAAACTGTATTCCGCCCATAATGCCTGTCGTTGCAGCATTTAATTCTGCGAAAGCAATGTCTGCGTGAGCTGGAGTGCTCCAGTGAATGGGAGGCGATTCGTCTGCTCTCCCGAAATAGCAACGTCGAATCCATCGCTCCAAGTGATTCGATTCTTGCTGGGCTGCTGTTTTGAACAGAAGGTAAGCGAATAATCCGATGATTAACGAAGGTATGATCATCGCGGCATTTGAAATTGCCAATACGGCGGTATAGGTGCTCACCGCCGCGACCGTGGCTGCGACGGCGTAGTCGGTCGTTGCCGTTCGATCACCTGCCTTGGCTGTTCTAATAGCGGCCGCGATGCCTTGCATGGCGTCGAAGACCCCCGCCGCTGCATTGACAGTGGCACCATACCTAGCGACAGTGCGCCCAAACGATTGCCCGGTAGGTATGTGGGTTCGGCGTGGTATGAGAAAGCCTGCGAACTCCAGCCCGCTACCGACAATCCCAAGCCCGGTTGCGTAAAGCGCCAACAAGGCCTCGCTGAACTTAGGCCCAATCTCTTCTTCCGCCTTCTTGAGATTCTTGCTGTGGCTATCCGCTAGTAAATACAGCCCTCCCACCGACAGTAGCAATTCCCACGACTTCCCCGTGCGCTCTAACCCCTCAAAACTCCCCTTAACCATCTGCGACACTTGCCCCGCGCTAATCTGCATCCGTTGCAGCGCCTGCCGCGCCTGCGGTTCCAGTGTCCCTGCCGCCACCTTGATCTCGACCAACGCCGCCTTCGCTGCCTCGTTGAACTGGCCGGCACTGTGCTTCAGTTCGCTGACCAAGCGCTCGCGCACTTCATGCCCCTTGCCCTCGACCCACACGGTGACCGAAATCATCTGGTGGGCGATCTTCGGGTCGAGCACGGCGAGGCTCAGCAGGCCGGTCTGGATGATCGGTTTAACCCGGCCCACCGGCTTGAAGATGCCGGCGCGCACGTCGTCCAGGTCGGGCATCACCTGTTCGCGCAGCTTGGCCAGTTTCACGCTGGCGCTGTTCTGCAGCTCGCGCAGGTGCGCGCTTTGCAAGGCGTAGTATTCGCCGAGCTTCATCTGCACCTGCAGCTCGATCAGGTGTACACCGTTGTAGATCAGCTGATTGACGCTGTTCAGGTGGCGCACGGCCTGATGCACGCCAGGCGCCAAATGCGTATGCAGACGCAGGCTGGCGCCATTGACCGCGCCTTGCAGGTCGGTGATCGCTTGTTTCAGCGCGCCTCGCAGGGCCGAGCCCAGGTCTTCGCTGGCGATCAGCTTGCTTGCGGCGCTGTAGAGCTTTTCGCTGTCGTTCCAGTCGAGCGCGCCGGAGGTGGAGAAGCTCGGCAGCAAGCCGGCCAGCAAGGCTTTATCGCGCAACAGCAGGGCGCGGTAGGGGGGGCTGTGCGGATCCTGCAGCCAGTTGCGCCACAGCGCGGCGCTGCTGCCAGGGCGTGGTGCATCAGGGGAGGGCGCTTCGGTGATGCCGCCCGCCAGGCATGCGGCCAGGGTCGTGCTGTAGGCAATGCCGGATTCGCGGTCGCGGCCGTCATAGTCGTAACGTTCGATCAGGTGAAAAGCAGCGCTTTCACACACCTGTGCGTAGTGGCTGGCATGCTCGTCGATGTGCGCCTGCAAGCGCGCTTCCTGGCGGTCGTAGTCTGCCTGAAAGGCCGCCCGGCGCGGTTCGTCGTAGCGCGCATCGAGCCGCTCATCCTGCTCGCGCTGCTTTATCTCGACCTGGCGTTGGCGCTCTGCGGCAGGGTTGGCAAAAATCGGTGGACCGTCGCCGGCCTGGGCCTCGAAGTTCGGCACCTGCTGCGCCGCCCACTGGCGCTGGGTGGCGCGGATGATCTGCAGGATCTGCGAGGTCTGCAACTGGTAGGCGCGCAGCGGATCGTCGCGCCAGGCCTGGCGCTGGACCACCCACTTCAGCCGCTGCTGGTTGTATTCCTGGGCCAGCCCGAGGCTGTCGTCGAGTACCAGCGCCAATACACCGTTGTGCAACTGGTGCTCGGCGATGGCGTTGGTCAGGTAGCCGCGCAAGGCGGCCTTGCGCAGAAAGCGGCTGTGAAAGCCGTGGGCGCTGTCGAACGGGCCGCTGAGCTGCTGGGCGTATTCGAACACCTGGCGGTCGACCTGCAGCTGCTCCGGGGTCATGGCCAGGCCAAGCAGCGCGGGGTTATCGCGCGCCTGGCTCAAGTCGATGCCCTCGAAGCGACTCGCCGGCGCCTGGCCGGACTTGTAGGCATTGAGCACACTCATCGGCCACGGGTCGCTGGCGAAGGCGATCCAGGCCGAGCCGTAGGTGACGGTGTCGAAGGTGAGAAACGCCGAGGGGATGTCGTGGTTCTCGTGCACGCAGGTTTCGGGTAACGGCGGTGGCGGTCCAAGTGGCGGAGCATAAGGATCGAAACGGCGCAGGTGACCGTGCTCGGTCACTTCGAAGGCCTGCCAGACGCGCTGGTCGAGCAGCACGTACAGGTAGCCGCTGCGCAAGGTGCGCAGGCCAAGGCGCGTTTGCGTGGTGGGGTCGCTGCCAAAACGCGTGTCGGGCACCAGCGCCCTGCGCAGCGGCAAGATCGGCAGGCCCTGGCGCTGACAGGCCTTGCAGCGGTGCAAGGGCAGGGAAGACTCGGCCACGGCGATGGCGATGCGTTCGGAGATGTTCATGGGCGGCCTGCGGACTGTGCCAGCAGCGCTAGCCACTGTCGCCAGCTGGCATCGGAAACCCGACTCAGCATGGGCGCGAGCGGGCCCTGTTGCTCAATCACCTGGTCGAGCATTGCGCGTATGGGTTTAAGGCCTTCAAGCTCCGGGTGCACGCATAGCCAATGCAAGACCAGCACCTCGATGTCCGCGCTGGTGCTCAGGCCGAGACTGCGTGCTCGGGTTACGCAGCGTGAAATGTGGGTAGCGGCCCCGGCAGGCAATTGCAGCGCCGGCCGATCACCGCGATCGCCTAGCAGAATGCGCCAGGCGATCAGAATGTTTTCGATCTGCGCCACGTCGTTGTGCAACACGCTTGGATTGGCCAGCGTCTGCAACTGATGTTGCGCCTGTGCCTGCCCCTGTATGACGGTCAAGTGCCCGGCGCTGTCAAGGAACAACCACTGCTCGATTGGCCACCAAGGACCTTGGTCGGGCTGCTCAAGCTGGGCGGCCAGCAGCTCGAGACGCAGCGGTTCGTAGATCGGACAGAACGTGCGCGGGCCCGCGCCGATTGGCAGCTGGCAGAGGTCGAGGATCTGAGCGGCGACCGTGTCCAACGGCGCTGCACTGAGCAGCCAGCCACAGATCAAGCGTCTGCGGCGTGACAAGTCGCGGTGCGCCACCTCGGCGGTAAGGCTCAGCAATGGCACAAACGCCGTTCGCGCCACCGAGGACAGGCATGCAAGCACTGGGCACAGCGTTGTACGCGGGTCCAGGTCTGGGCGCACCAGCGCGATCATCTGGTCGTTGCCGATCACCTGTTGCAGGTGCGCAAGTAGCGAGTGCTCGCTGTCCGTCGGCCGGGCCAGCAAGTCGATCAGCACATAGCAGTGCACGCCCGGCCTGAGATGGCTACTGATCCGCTCGGTCACACTGCAGCGGCTCATCGCTTGAGTTCCTGGCAGCCGGCGCTGCGCTCGGCCTGCAGATCCAGGCTCAGCGCGTTGCTTGATCCGCCGGCGCTCGCGCTGGTCGGCCCTTGCAGGGTCAGGGCCAGGCCATTGAGGGTGATGCCTTGCTGATCGAGCACCAGGCTGCCGCCAGGTGTCACCAGCTCGATTCGTTGACTGGCCTGCAGCCGGTACGTGCTGGTTTGCACGGTCACGCCACCGCCAATGGTGGCGGTCGCCTCGCCTTTGATCAGCACCTCGCTGCGCCCCCCGACCGTCAGCTGCTGGTTGGCACCGATGGACTGCAGTTGGTCTTTGCCGACCTGCACCAGGCAGTCTTGGCCGATCTCGAGTCGGCCGCTGCGCCCGACGCGATCGGCCCTATCGCGGCCAATCCGGCATTGCAGGTCGCGGCCAACTGTCAGATGATCGTCGCGGCTCACCTCATCCGCCCGGTTACGCCCGACCCAGGTGCTCTGGTCATGCTTGACCACGGTGTTCTGGTCCCGCTCGGCGTGCAGGTACAGCTCCTGCTTGCCCAGCTCATCCTCGAAGCGCAACTCGTTGAAGCCATCGCCTTTGTGGGTCTGGCTTTTGATGGTCATGCGGGTCTTGTGTTCAGGCAGGTCATAGGGCGGCAGTTGATTGCCGCAATAGGTGCGGCCGGTGATCATCGGTTGGTCCGGGTCGGCATTGACGTACTGGATGATCACCTCCTGGCCAATGCGCGGAATGGCCATCGAGCCCCAGCTACCGCCGGCCCAGCCTTGCGACACCCGCACCCAGCAGGAGCTGAACTCGTCGTCCTGGCTTTCTCGGTCCCAGGGAAAGCTGACCTTGACCCGGCCCCATGGGTCGCAGTAAATCTCTTCACCGGCAGGGCCAACCACCGTTGCCATGTGCGGCCCATCGATGCGCGGTTTGGCCAGCGGCGCCGGGCGCCATTCGATGCCGCGCGGAACCAAGGTGGCGCACTGCTGGTAATGGCTGCCGCGCTGGGCACCGCTCGCTTCCTCTTCGAGGCTGGTGAACTGGGTGCCTTGGTGGCATACGGCGGTGATGCGCCAATGGGCGTTCAGATCCTCGCGCGGATGGCCGATGAGGGTAAAGCTCAAGCCCGCTTGCAGGCGTATGTCGTCGCCTTCGACCTCAGCGATGCAGGCATCGTGACGCAAGGCATTGAGGCGGGTTTCGGTAAACGGCTTGCCGACGGCATCACGCTGGTAACGCCCGGGATAATCGAACCGTTCGTAGTCCGCAGATGGCTGCGCAGCGCCGCTGGCGCAGGCTTGATGCTCCTGGCGATAGGCAGGATTGGTGAAGGTGTAGTCACGCTGCACCTGCCGAACGCTGCGCACCTGTTGGCTGTAACGCAAGCGCCGCAGGCACGGCTCAGCTTGCTCGCCGCCGCTGCTCGCGCGGTACAGTACCTGATCAGGGCCAGCCTCCCGGGCATCTTCAAGCACCGCGTGGTCGTCGGCCGGCTTGATCAGGCCATGGCTGATAAGCCCGAAGGTCACCAGGCTATCGGTGATGATCAAGGCATGCTGTGTGGCACTGTGGGCGAAACGGTAGACGAAGCCTTCTTCGGCCAGCAATCGCGCAATGAAGGCAAGGTCGGTTTCGCCGGCCTGCACGCAGAACTCGCGTTGCGCGTGAGGGGCGGTGGCGATTATCTGCGCATCGGTGATGCCCTGACGTTCGAGCATCGCCTGAACGATCTGCGGGACAGCCTTGTGCTGAAAGATGCGCCAATTGGACCTGAGGCCGGCGCGTGCCAGTTGCGGCTCGACGAGGGCACGGTAGCGTGTGCGGCAGAAGCCGGTTTCACCCTGGCTGAAGCTGCTGACCAGGCCGTGCACGTAACGCAGCGGGCGTTGCCCTTGCCAGAGGGTGAACAGCGCCGGCTGGTCGAGCAGCCGGGTGAAGTCGACATCGTCCTGATGGCTGACGAGTTCAAGCTGCAACTGAAAAGGCTGGCTCAAGGCTTCATCGAAGGTGAACGACACCACTTCGAATTCGGTATCGGCTGCCAGTGCCTGAAAGCTGTAGCGCAGAGCGGGTTGAATGGACAATGGGCATCTCCCTGAAAAACCCGCTCGAACACTATCGAGGAATGGCTTCTCAGGGGAGGGTGGCGCTTCCCATAAGCCTGTAGGAGATGTCGACGGGAGCGGTTTAGCCGGCCTTGCGCAGGGTCAGGTTGATGCGCCGTTCGCCCAGACGCGGGTGCACACCGGGTTTGATCGGCAGAACGCCGTGAAAACGCAGTCGGTCTTCACCGCCCCAC
The DNA here is from genome assembly GCF_052041965.1 of Pseudomonas sp. SMSB3. Lineage (NCBI taxonomy): Bacteria > Pseudomonadati > Pseudomonadota > Gammaproteobacteria > Pseudomonadales > Pseudomonadaceae > Pseudomonas > Pseudomonas sp. SMSB3. The sequence goes on from NZ_JBKGGV010000016.1 coordinate 22,255, forward strand.
ACCAGCACATCAGCATGGTTCAGAGCGATGCGTTGGGTACGCTCGGCGCGCTGCAGCCCGCCGAACAGGAAGACGGCCGGTAGGCCGAGGGAGATCGAGACGATCGGCTGAGCGAAATCTTTCTCGTCACGGTCCTGGTGCAGGCTCAGGCGAGTGCCGGGCAGGTAGTGGTTGATCAGGCAGGCGTCCGGTACGAATGCGTCGAACCCAGCTGTGCCGGCAGCGCGACCGGCGAGGTCGAGCAGCACCTCGGGCAGCGCCGGCCAGGGTTGGCCGCTCAGCGGATCGGTAGGGCTGTAGCGGTAGCCCCTGGCATCGCTGACCCAGCCTAATGTGCCGCAGTTGCTCAGGGCCACGGCCATGTTCAGCCCCCCCGGCGTCTGCATGTGCCGGAACGGCGCGGCGCGCAGCACCGGTCGCAAGGCGTCGAGCAATGGCTCGACCACGTCCAGGGCAAAGCCAGGCAGCAGCACGGTATGGCTGGCCAGGCGCTGCGGCTGTGGACCGAACAGATCGAGATCGGACTGGATCATGATTGAACGCTGGATGGCACGGGCATGGTGCATTGTAAGGCACATCGGCAATGCCCGCGACGCCGGGCGTCAGCCCCGTGGCTCACTCCTGCAAGCGCTCGGGGCTGTTGAAGTTGCTCAGGCGCAGGTCACCCTCGGCACATGCCAACCCCTGCAGCGGCTCGTGCAGCAGGGCTTTGTGCAAACTGCGTTCGCCGCTGGCCCAGGCCTGTTCAAGCAGGGGCAGCAGCCGGCGCGGCAGTACGCTGAACATGGGCTGCCAATAGCCACCCTGGCGCACCATGGCGGCGCTGGCTGCGGCCACGGCCTGCTGGCGCAGCGCTGCGATCAGGGCCTGATCGATCAACGGTGCGTCGCACCCCAGCACCACCAGCCAGTCATGCCTGGCTACCTTGAGCCCGGCGATGACCCCGGCCAGCGGGCCAGGGAACCCCGCCTCCGCATCGCCTACCAGTTGGTCGGCAAAACGGCCGTAAGCCTGCTGGTTGCGGTTGCAAGAGATCACCAGATCGTCGGTGAGCGGCCGCACCGTGCGGTGGATATGTGCGATCAGTGCCTCGCCGCGCCAGGGCAGCAGGCCTTTGTCGCGACCACCCATGCGCTGGCCGCGACCGCCGGCGAGGATCAGGATGGAGCAGGGGGGCAGGGTCTCGGTCATGTAAAAAAGGGTCCCGGGCAGGTAGGCCCGGAACCCTCTCATTCGACGCGCAGCTTGTCCAGTCAGGCTTGCTCAGGCGCTGCCCGCTCAGCCTTGGCTCGAGCACGGCCGGCCAGGCGCATGACCACGACGAAGAACACCGGCACGAACACCACCGCCAAGGTCGCGCTGAGCATGCCGCCGATCACCCCTGTACCGATCGCCTGTTGACTGGCCGAGCTGGCGCCGCTGGCAATGGCCAATGGCACCACCCCGAGGATGAACGCCAGCGAGGTCATGACGATCGGGCGGAGTCGCAAGCGCGCCGCCTGGACTGCAGCTTCGGCAGCATCCATGCCCTGATCGACCAGGCTCTTGGCGAACTCGATGATCAGGATCGCATTCTTCGCCGACAGGCCGATCAGGGTGATCAGTCCCACTTTGAAGAACACATCGTTAGGCATGCCGCGCAGCGTGACCGCCAAGACCGCACCCAACACCCCCAACGGCACCACCAGCAACACGGCGGTGGGGATCGACCAGCTTTCGTACAGCGCCGCCAGGCACAGGAACACCACCAGCAGCGATAGCGCCATCAGCAGCGGTGCCTGGCTGCCGGACAAGCGCTCCTGCAGGGACAGACCGGTCCACTCCAGGCCGGCGCCAGCGGGCAGCTGCGCAACCAGCCGCTCGATCTCGGCCATGGCTTGACCGGAACTGTAGCCGGCTGCCGGCTCGCCGGAAATCGACACCGCCGGGTAGCCGTTGTAGCGGGTCAGTTGCACAGGCCCACTGACCCACTTGGCCTGCACGAACGCTGCCAGTGGCACCATTTTGCCGCTGCTGTTGCGTACGTGGATCTTCAGCAGGTCCTCGACCTGGCTGCGCTGATCGCCCTCGGCCTGCACCACCACCCGCTGCATGCGCCCCTGGTTGGGGAAGTCGTTGACGTAACTGGAGCCGACCGCAGTGTTCAGCACCGAGCCTATGTCCGCGAAGGACACGCCCAGGGCATTGGCCTGGCGGCGGTCGACCTCCAGCTCCACCTGGGGGCTTTCGGCCAGCGCCGCTTCACGCACGTTCACCAGTATCTTGCTCTTGCCCGCGCCCTCCAACAGTTGATCGCGAGCGGCCATCAACGCTGCATGGCCCATCCCGCCGCGATCTTGCAGGCGGAACTCGAAGCCGGTCGATTCGCCCAGGCCATCGATCGGTGGCGGCAATACGGAGAACGCCACCGCGTCCTTGAGCTGGGAGAACGCCATGCTGGCGCGGTCGGCGATCGACTGGGCGCTGTCCTTGGCGCCGCGCTCGGACCAGTCCTTGAGCGTGGTGAAGGCCAGTGCCGCGTTCTGCCCGCTGCCCGAGAAACTGAAGCCGAGGATCACCGTGGTATTGCCCACGCCGACCTCGCCGCTGTTGTGCGCCTCGACCTGTGCGGCGACCTGCTCGGTGCGCATCCGGCTGGCCCCTGGCGGCAGTTGGATATCGGTAATGGTGTAGCCTTGGTCTTCGGTGGGCAGAAACGCCGTCGGCAGTTGGCTGAAGCCAAAGCCCAGCACGGCCAGCAACACGCCATACACCAGCAGATAACGGCCGCTGCGTCGCAGCGCCTGCATGACCCAGGACTGGTAACCGTCGCTCAGACGTTCGAAACGGCGGTTGAACCAGCCGAAGAAGCCCTTGCGCTGATGCTGCTCACCCTTGTCGATAGGCTTGAGCAGGGTCGCGCACAGCGCTGGCGTCAGGCTCAGGGCCAGGAACGCCGAGAACAGGATCGACACCGCCATCGACACCGAGAACTGCTGGTAGATGACGCCGACCGACCCCTGCATGAAGGCCATGGGCAGGAACACGGCTACCAGCACCAAGGTAATGCCGATGATCGCGCCGCTGATCTGGCCCATGGCCTTGCGCGTAGCCTGCTTGGGCGCCAGACCCTCCTCGGCCATGATCCGCTCGACGTTCTCCACCACCACGATGGCGTCATCGACCAGGATGCCGATCGCCAGCACCATGCCAAACAGGGTCAGCACATTGACCGAGAAACCCAGCGCCAGCATGACGGCAAACGTGCCCATCAGTGCCACAGGCACCACCAGGGTAGGGATCAGCGTGTAGCGCAGGTTCTGCAAGAACAGGAACATGACCGCGAAGACCAGCAGCATGGCCTCGAACAGGGTGCTGATGACCTGCTGGATCGACACCTTGACGAACGGCGAGGTGTCGTAGGGGATATCATACTTGACCCCTTCGGGGAAGTAGCGCGACAGCTCCTGCATTTTCGCCCGCACCAGGGTGGCGGTCTGCATGGCGTTGGCACCGGGGGCCAGCTGCACGCTGAACGCCGTGCTCGGTTTGCCGTTCAGGCGCGTGCCGTACTGATAGTCCTGGGCACCGACCTCGACCCGCGCGACATCGCCAACCGTGACGGTGGAGCCGTCCGGATTGGCCCGCAGGACAATGGCGGCGAACTCTTGCGGGGTGCTCAGCTGGCCCTTGACCACCACGTTGGCGGTGATTTCCTGGGTGTCACGCGCGGGCAGGTCGCCAATGCTGCCGGGAGCGACCTGGGCGTTCTGCGCCGCCACGGCCGCCGACACATCGTCCGGGGTGAGGTTGAGGCCAATCAGCCTGGCCGGGTCGATCCAGATCCGCATGGCCCGTTCCGAACCGTACAACTGGGCCTTGCCGACCCCCTTCAAGCGCCGGATCTCGTTCATCACGTTGCGCGCCAGCAGGTCGGACAACGCCGTTTCGTCGAGGCTGCCGTCCTCCGAGGTCAGGGTGCCAAGCAACAGGAAACCGGTCGATACCTTCTCGACCTGCAAACCCTGTTGGGTCACCTGGCGCGGCAAACGCGACTCCACCACCTTCAGGCGGTTCTGTACGTCGACCTGGGCGAGATCCGGCTGGGTGCCCGGCTCGAAGGTCGCGGTGATGGTGGCGCTGCCCAGGCTACTCTGCGACTGGAAATACAACAGGTTGTCGGCACCGTTGAGCTCCTGCTCGATCAGGCTCACCACGCTTTCGTCCATGGTCGCCGCCGAGGCGCCTGGGTATACGGCATAGATCTCGATCTGCGGCGGCGCCACGTTGGGGTATTGCGCCACCGGCAGCTGGGGAATGGCCAGGGCGCCGGCAAGCAGAATGAACAGCGCCACCACCCAGGCGAAGATCGGGCGCTCGATGAAGAACTGCGGCATGGATCAGGCCCTCATTGGCCGTTGTGCTGGACGATGGATGGGGTATCGGCGGCGATCTGAACCTGATCGCCGGCCTTGACGTGCTGCAGCCCCTCGACCACTACCCGCTCGCCGGCGCGCAAACCTTCGCTGACCACCCAGCGATCGCCCTGGGCGCTGCCCAGCACTACCTGGCGCTCGCTGATCCGCGCCTGGTCATCGACCACCAGCACCTTGGGTACGCCGGCACTGTCGCGCAGCACGGCCCGTTGCGGCACGCTCAGGCCATCGCGCTGCACCGCTTGTTGCAGGCGCACCCGCACGTAGCTGCCAGGCAGCAGGTCAAGCTGAGGGTTGGGAAACTCGCTGCGCAAGGTGATCTGGTTGGTGCTTGGGTCGACGCTGATATCGGAAAACAGCAACTTGCCTGGCAGCGGATAGACGCTGCCGTCGTCCTGGATCAGCGAAGCGCGCGCTTGGCCTTCATCGACCTGTTGCAATTCGCCTGCGCGCAGGGCACGGCGCAGGGCAGTGAGTTCACGGGTCGACTGGGTGACGTCGGCATGGATCGGGTCGAGCTGCTGGATGGTCGCAAGCGCCGTTGGCTCGTTCTGCCCGACCAGCGCACCTTCGGTAACCAGGGCGCGGCCGATGCGCCCGGCGATCGGCGCGGTGACCGTGGCATAGCCCAGGTTCAGGCGTGCACGCTCAAGGGTCGCCTTGGCTTCGGCCACGGCGGCATCGGCTTGCAGGAAGGCCGCACGGGCGTTGTCGTATTCCTGGCGGCTGACTGCCTTGTCGTCGACCAACTGGCGGTAGCGCTGCTCTTGCAGGCGCGCCTGATAGACGCTCGCCTGCGCCTTGGCTAGCACGGCGCGGGCGCTGTCGTAGTCGGCCTTGAACGGTGCCGGGTCGATCAGAAACAGCACGTCGCCCTGTTTCACATCGCTGCCTTCGCGGTAGACGCGCTTGAGCACCACGCCAGCGACCCGCGCGCGCACCTCGGCGGTACGCGGCGCAAGAATACGCCCGCTCAGCTCGGTGCTGATGGCCAGGGCCTGGGGTTGCAGGGTTTCGACCCGCACGTGTGGCGTGGGCGGTTGAGGTTGCTGGTCGGCGGCGTCGTCGCAGCCGGCCAGCGACAAGGCGAACAACGCCGCCAGCGCGACGCCGCGCAGGCGTGGGGGGAGGGTGGTAGGCATACGGATCTTCCGATAATGACCGGCCTATCCTAAGGCAAGCGTTCCCTGGATTGCTGTTAGCAGCTGTAGGACCTGTGTGAAAAAGTGTTAAGAACAGTCCTGCAGGTGAGTAGCTTTCTATACTCTGCACGGCCAATCCCCCACCTCTGTCTTGCCGCCTATGCCCAACATCCTCCTGGTCGAAGACGACAGCGCGCTGTCCGAGCTGATCGCCAGCTACCTGCAACGCAACGATTTCCAGGTGCGCGTCATCGCCCGCGGGGATCAGGTCCTGGACGCCTTCAGGCAGGAAACCCCCGACCTGGTGATCCTCGACCTGATGCTGCCGGGCATCGATGGGCTGCAACTGTGCCGGCTGCTGCGCCAGGCCTCGCTGAGCTTGCCGATCTTGATGCTGACCGCGCGTGACGACAGCCACGACCAGGTGCTGGGCCTGGAAATGGGGGCTGACGATTACGTGACCAAACCCTGTGAGCCGCGGGTGCTGCTGGCCCGTATTCGCACCCTGTTGCGCCGCAGCAGCGTCAACGAACCGCGCCTGGACAGCCACCAGATCCTCATCGGCGGCTTGCGCATCGATCTGGCCGAGCGCCTGGTCAGTTGGCGCGGAGAGGAGGTCGAGCTGTCCAGTGGCGAGTACAACCTGCTGGTGGTGCTGGCGCGCAATGCCGGTGAAGTCCTCAGCCGTGACCGAATCCTTCAGCAGCTGCGTGGCATCGAGTTCAACGGCACCGACCGCTCGGTGGACGTGGCCATCTCCAAGCTGCGGCGCAAGTTCGATGACAGCGCTGGTGAAGCGCGCAAGATCAAGACCGTGTGGGGCAAGGGCTATCTGTTCAGCCGTGTCGAGTGGGAGTGCTGAGCGAGCATGCTGAAGATCCTGATCCGCCTGTATCTGCTGATCATCGTCGCTTATGCTGGTGCGTTGCTGCTGATTCCGGATGCGATCGTCGGCTTGTTCCATGAGCGCTTCATGGCCTACAACCTGGATCAGACAAAGGGCGTTCAGTCACTGATCGTGCGCCAGTTCCGGCAGGTTCCGCGCGAACAGTGGCCAGCCGTGCAACACGAATTGGCCGAAGTATTCGCACCCTTGCAGGTCGATCTGCTGCGCATCGATCAAGCGGGGCTCAGCGCCCAGGAGAGGGCGCGCCTTGAACACGGTCAGTACGCCGTGCGCATCGCCGACTGGGGCTACTACGAGACGGTCCTGGCGCCGTTGGACGAGCAGTGGCTGGTGCGCTTGCATGCAGCGCCTGACCCGCTGGACATCAACGTGCTGTCCTGGGGTGTGACGGTGCTGATCGGCGCTGCGCTGCTGGGCTGCCTGCTGCTGTGGGTGTGGCCGCACTGGCGCGATCTGGAGCGCCTCAAAGAAACTGCCAGGCGTCTGGGTCAGGGCCAGATGGCCGAGCGCACGCATATCTCGCCGCACTCCAACATCGGCGAACTGGCCGGGGTGTTCGACACCATGGCCACTGACCTGGAGCGCCATGTCAACCAGCAGCGCGAGCTGCTCGATGCGGTCTCTCACGAGCTGCGCACACCGCTGACACGTCTGGATTTCGGTCTGGTGCTGCTGTTCGACGAGGTGCCTGCGAGCAGTCGCAAGCGTCTGCTGGAACTGGTCGGGCACGTGCGCGAGCTGGATGAGCTGGTGCTGGAACTGCTGTCCTACAGTCGCCTGTACAATGCCGATCAGGCCAGGGAGCGGGTCGAGGTGTCTTTGTTGGAGCTGGTCGACAGCGTGCTTGGCGGCTTTGCCGAGGAGCTCGAGGCCAAATCAATCGAATGGGAAGTGCAGGCCGAAGGCAACCTGCCGCGCTTCGTGCTCGACCCGCGACTGACGGCGCGAGCGGTGCAGAACCTGGTGCGTAACGCCATGCGCTACTGTGACCGCAGCTTGCTCCTGCGGCTACGCCTGGAAGCAGACGGCGCCTGCCTGTTGACGGTGGAAGACGACGGCATCGGCATTCCGCCTGAAGAACGTGAGCGCATTTTCCAACCCTTTTACCGCCTGGACCGCAGCCGTGATCGCAGTACCGGCGGCTTTGGACTGGGGCTGGCGATCAGTCGTCGGGCGATCGAAGGGCAGGGCGGAACCCTGAGCGTGGCGCAGTCGGCCCTGGGCGGCGCGCAGTTTCGGATTCGCCTGCCCCGTGGTGGTTGATCACAGGCTGCGGCAGCGGCGTCGCTGCCATCCGCCTACTGCTCAGGCCGCCACAGCGCGAAACGGTCCTTGCCACTGCGTTTAGCCTCGTACAGTGCCTGATCGGCGCGTACCAATGCCGTGCTCAGGCTTTCATCACCCAGCACCGGCGCCAGGCCGATACTGATGGTTACCGGTGGTTGCCCAGGGTCTTCCCTCACGCGCTGGCACAAGGCGGCAACGTGCTGCTCGGCTGCACCCTGCTCAAGCCCTTCATAAAAGATCGCGAACTCTTCGCCGCCCAACCGGCCGAAGGCATGGCCGCCCACGCCTGCGCGAATCTGTTGCGCAACCCGCTTGAGCACCTCGTCACCCACGTCATGACCGAAGCGGTCGTTGACCCTTTTGAAATTGTCGATGTCGATCATTGCCAGGTATTGCCCAGGTATTGCCGAACGCAAGCGGCGCTCGGCCTGGGTCATGAACGCGCGGCGATTGGGTATTTCGGTCAGGGCATCGACGTAGGCCTGGTCCAGCAGCACCTTGGAAAAATAGAAGTTGTGCAACTTGGCCCGACGCATCTGCAGGTAGCTGTAGCTCACCAGGGCACTGAGAAACACTGCGTAGCTGACCAGCATCGCGCCTTCGAGCTGCGCGAGGGTGATGCGCGTGTGGTAGAAGGGGTTGAGCATCGCCCAAGTCGTCAGCATGGCGCAGAAGAACGACCAGCGCCGCACCGGTAGCAGCGACAGCGCATACAGCACCGTGGATACGCCCAGTACCAGCCACACCGGACGCAGCGCCACCGGTATGCCTTCGATCACCAGGCGCATGCCCAAGGTGATCACGGCGATGAACAGCAGGTTGAGCACATCGAAGTGCTGGCTGCGCCAGGTGAAGTGCAGGATCACGGTAAGCCCGCAGAGCAGGGCGATGAACAGGCACGAGAGCCAGGTGAAGCCCTGGCCTCCGAGAAAGCTGACGATCAGGTCGAACACCAGCCAGATGAGGGTGCTGACCGAGAACACCAGCCGGCAGAACGGGCGCATGGCCACGAACTCGTGCTGGCGGAACTCGGCCCGCAGGGATGCTGGGGCGACGCGTTGGCGCACGTGTTCTTCAAGGGTGTCGAACATCCGTGGCTCCTGGTCGCAAGCGGGGCGAATTCAATTGTAGTGCAGCACGCCCCTTGCCCAAGGCCGATAGCGCAGGGAGAACACCGCTTCGGCATGGCAGCCGTTGGCGTACTGCGGCGCCATCGGCTCGGCCTTGAAGGCCTGGCCTGGCGCACTCACCTGGCGAAACGCCTCGCGCACCACACCGATCCGGCAGGGCAGCGCCTGCTCGTAGCTCTGCCGCACCAGCGCAGATAACTGACCGGTGCCAGCGCCGTCCTGCCACCAGACATTCAAGCCCAAGCCGGCCAGTTGATCCAGCCAGGCCCCGTTGACTCGCGCCGACAAGTGCCCGGCGCTGAACGCACTGAGGTGCAGTGGCTGGTCCAGGCGCCTGGCGAAGACCCGCAACTGATTGCGTAGCGCCTTGCGCCGGTCGGCATCCTGAAAGCGCAGGTCATCGAGCTCCATGGGCAGGTACCAGCCGACCGCCGGCAAGCGCCACGCCTTGCGTAGTTGCTGATATTGGCTAAACGAACGGCCCAGCTGGGCCTTCCAATAGCTGCTCAAGCCAGCGCTGTCGAGGGTCTCGATTCGCTGGTAGTACGCCGGGTCCATGTACAGACCCAGCACCAGCTCCAGCCCTTGGTCTTGGGCTTCGCGCAGGCTGTTGGCCAGCCAGCCCTGGGCACCGCCGAAATCGCTGTCGCCGTGGGCGGTCCACTGCACGATCAGGGTGTGTCCGCCTTGGGCCCTGGTCGCGCGCCACAACTGCCGCCACTGCTCGGCGGTGACGCTGGCATCGCGGTTCAACGGCTGGTACAGCAGGCGCTGGTCGGCCATCGTCGGCAGGCACAAGGCCAGCAGGCAGAGCGCAAGCAAGGTACGCATCAGAAGGTCATCTCCGCACCCAACAGCACGCCGTTGGCCCGCTCGTACAGATTGCCGCCCAGCGACTGCTGGTATTCGGCGCGCAGCTTGAGCGAGCCGCGGTAGGCATTGTAGCGGTCCTGGTCGAACCACCACTGCCAGCGCACACCTACCCCGGCGCGCGCATCCTGGCGCCAGTCGTTGCTCGGGTCCTGGCTGGCGAACTCGACGAAACCATAAGGCATGAGGGTCTGCGCCGCAGTGCCCGGCAGCTTCCAGGCATGGCCTTGTTGATAGCGCGACAGCCAGGCATGGTCGCCGGCGCGTGTCCACCAGGCGGCATCGAGGTAGAGGAAGCGCTCGTTCCAGTCATCCTGATCGACGCGCCAATCGTTGCGCCACTCGCCCTGGTCGAGCAGCGACGCGGTGGCGCGCAGCAGCAGGTCATTGCTGGATGTCGCATGGTGGCGCAAATCGCCCCAGTTGCCGCCGACCTTGGCCGGACTCAGCAGCTCGCCCAGGCTCAGGCCGTTGTCGTGGGCCTGGTCGATTTGCCGTTGGTGGTACAGCTCGGCGTACAGGTTCAGGTTGGCGTGACCCAGCGGCTTGTAGCGCAGACCCAGGCCAGTGCCCAGGCTCTGCCCGTAGTCGCTGCGGCCTTGGCCGCCGAACAGCACGCGGCCGTAGACCGACACGGTGCTGCCGTCGCGGCTCGGTTGGTCGCCCAAGGCATGGTCCCACATGGCCATCTGCACGTTCTGCGAGCGGGCCCGCCGTTTACCAGTGCTGCGCTCGCCGTCTTCGAGGAAACGGTCGTTGGTCGAGCTGCCGCCCGGCGACCAGGTGCTCGCCAGGGTGATGGTATCGCGCCGCGACAACGCTTCATGGGCGCGGCGCTGGCGGTATCGGCGGGCTTCGAGGCTGCCATATTCATCGTCGCCGTCGACCACCTGATCTTCCACGTCCAGCACACGGCGCAACTCACGCCGTGCCGCGGCGCTGTCCTGGGCCTCGTCATAACGGACCGCCAGGGTTTCACCGAGGCGGTAATCTTCCGGGTAGTCGCGTGTCGCCTGCTGCAGGTACGGGATCGACGCCAGGCGCTGGGCCTTGTCCGCCGAGCTTGCCAGGCGCATGCCGTAGTCAGCGCGGTAGCGCGGCTGTGTCGGTGCCAAGCGCACGGCCTCGGCCAGCCAGGCGCTGCTCTGGGCGCTGTCGCCTGCCAACTGGGCCGTGCTGGCCGCTGCATAGTAGTGCTCGGCCTGCGGCTGGTGTGCCAGCGCCTGGCGCTGCATCGCCAAGGCCTCGGCGCTCTGCCCTTGAGCCTGGGCAATTGCCGCGCCCAGGCTCCAGTCGTCAGCGCTGCGGTGTGTGGCGGCATCCCAATAGTGGCGGGCCGCGGCGCTGTCCCCGGCGTTCAACGCGCCGCGCGCGGCGGTCAGGCGTGCATTGTCGTTCCAGGCCGCGGCCGGCAGTTCGCGCCAGATCGCCAAGGCACCCTGGGAATCGCCGGCCGCTTCCAGGGCATAGGCCAACGGCAAGCGGCTGCCACGATCGCCCAGGCGTTCGGCTGCCTGGTAGTAGACCACGGCTTCGCCTGGGTGCGCGGGCATCGCGCAGCGGCCCAGGGCGCGGTATTGGCCTGCTTCGCTGGGCTTGCCGACGATGGCCTGCTGGACGGCATCGCACTGTTCGTTTTCGGCCAGACGACCAAGCAGTTGCGCGCGGGTCTGGGCGTCGACCTTGGGCGCCAGGCTGACCATGCGCCGGCTGTCGAGCGGGCCGTCGTCACGCGCGTACAGATTGCCCAGGCGTTGCAGCAGCGAGGCGGTCAAACGCCCGTTGCGGCGGTCGTAGGCCTGTTCGAGCAGGCGCCGGGCATGCTCGCGCTGACCTTGCTCGAGCAACAGGTAGCTGGCCTGCTCCAGGGCCTGCAAATCACCGCTTTGCCGGTAGCGTTGCTCCCACTGGCGCGCCGTGCGCGGCTGTGGCGGATCGCCATACAAGCGCTGGCGCAATACCGCGTAGGCGCGTGGCTCGGCGTCTGTGCTGCAGCCCTTGAACTGTTCGCGAGCCAGCACTGGGTCGTGGTGCGACAGCCAGTCGACGGTTTCCAGGCACGGCCGCTGCAGGTCGTTGCTCAGGCGCAGGACCAGCGCCGCGTCATCGCCTTCGCGGGCCAGCTCCCAGAGTTGCTGGCGTTGCTCAGGTTGTTGCAATTGCGCTTTGGGCAACTGTTGCAGCCAATGCTGGGCCTGCTGGTTGTGACCCACGGCGATGGCGCGGTTGGCCATGGCCAGGCGGTAGCGGTTGGCGATGTCGGCAGACGGCGCACTTTGCAGCAGGCGCTGCAATCCCTGGTCATCCCGTTGCTGGACATAGGCGTTGGCCAGGCGCTGCCAGTCTTCGACCGGCAGTTGCCCCTTGGCGGCCAGGGGCTGCAGTTGCTCGACGGTCTCCTGCCAATTGCGCAACTGCTCGGCGAAGTTGGCCCGAGCCAGGCGCAAGGCCTGATCGTCGCCATGGGCCGGCAACTGGTTGAGCCAGGCCAGTGCCTCACTGGCCCCGCCTTGCCTGGTCAGGCTCAGGCTGTAGGCTTGCCACAGGCGCACGCGCTGAGCACCGGCACTGCTGGCCAGCCAGGCTTCGACGCGGCTGGCTGGCGGCGGATCCTGCGCGATCCAGGTCAGGCGCAGCTCCAGCAAGGCGTCGGCGTTCTGCGCATCGTCGCTCAGTTGCTGGGCCTGGCTCTCGGCTTCCTGGTAGCGGCGTTGATGGGCCAGCGCCTCGATCAGCAGCGCCCGGGCCTCGTCGTTGCCGGGCACCCGCGCCAGTACATGCCGGGTCAGGCGCTCGACCTCGTTCCAGTTGTCCTTCTTTGCTTCGCGATAGCCACGCTCCATGAACGGGTAGCTGGTGAAACGTTGAAACTCGGTCAACGGTGCGGCCAGGCTGGGCAGGGCGGTGGAGCACAGCAGCAGGCTGGACAGGGTGATGGACAGGCGCGGCTTCATGCCACCTCCCGGGTAAGGTCATAGGCAGCTTGCTGTTCGCTGGCCTGTTCGGCGAGCGCTTGTTGCAGCACGTTCTCGGTGATGATGCCGCGGGCGATGAGATGCTCGCCCAGGCTCTGACGCTCGGCATCGAAGTCGATCAACGCCTGGTTGAACAAGGTGACTGGCACCATACCGCGCAGCTGCAGCAGGCCGCCGAGCATCACTTGATGCTGGCTGACCCGTTCGATCAAATCGGCGTCGTCCTGATGACGCTCCAGTACCTTCAGCATTTCGTGGGTTTCCGGCTTCTGCCAACGGCTAGGGTAGTGATAACGCAGGCCCAGTGTGACGCGGCCCTGGGGCGCCAGGCGGCAGCTGACCGGGCGCTTGAGCTGCCGGCTGATGACGCCCAGCGACACCTGGCTGACCGGGCTTTCGCTGGCCAGAACCAAGGTCTTGCCGTCTTCGGCCACCGGCAGCACGCCATAGTGCGTGGCCAGTCGGCGTGGCAGCTTGGCGATCAACTGAGCGTCCAGTTTGAAGGGGTTGAGCGGCGCCCAAGGCATGTCCAGTTGCTCGGCCAAGGTCTGCACCAGCTGCTCGCTGGTCAGCCAGCCGCGCAACAGCAGCTCGCGACCCAGGCGGCGACGCACCGGGCTGGTGATGGCCTGCTGCAGTTGCTGCTCGCTGATATAGCCTTTTTCAATCAGGCGCTGGCCCAGCGGTGTGCGCCGTGGCGAGCCCAGGGCCGGGAATTCATGGGTGGTCTTGTCCCATGCCACGCGCCGCGCATCGCCCAGTTCCATGACCTGGCGCAGGGCGCGCAGGTTGGCGAAGAAGTTGACGAAGTTGCTCCACATCATGCGCGGTGCCGACAGCAGGCCCTCGAACAGACCGTAGTAGCGGGTCACGAACCAGCCGCGTTGGAACAGGCGGTTGATCAGCAGCACGCCGTTGAGCCAGAGCAGGGCGGTGAGCAGTTGGCTGTCGCTGAGAATCGACATGAAGCGCCAGGCGTCGGGCGCGATCACCGTCACCAGCCACATGGCCAGCAGTACCAGCAGCAGCAGGTTGACCAGAAAACTCAGCAGGTAGGCGAACAGCCCGCGGCGGTCGCGCCAGAGGAAGTAGTTGAGCGCCGCGGTGCGGCTCCAACCCAGCGAGCTGGTGCCCTGAAACACGATGCCGACGATCCACCGCGACTTTTGCCGAATGGCGTGATGCCAATCGCGGGGAAAGTGCTCGCGCACGCAGATCACCTGCGAGACGTGACGGCTCATGCCCAGGCGCCAGTCATGCTTGAGGGCCAGCGCCGGGTCGGTCACCGAATAGCGGGCGAAGATGCACTTCATGCCCTTCTGCTTGAGGCGGAAACCGATGTCATAGTCTTCGGTCAGGCTCTGTACGTCGAAGGCGATGCCATCACCTTCTTCGAGCAGTGCACTGATGGCCCGGCGGCTGAAGCAGGTCCCGACCCCGGCACTGGGCACCTGGCCGGTCAAGGCCTCGCGCACGATGACGTCCTTGCCGTGGTTCTCGGCGAACTCATCGACATAGTGCCCGGCGGTGAAACCCTTCCACTCCGGCGCGTACGGGTACACCGGAATCTGAATCATGTCCTTGTTCGGCAGCAGGTAATTGAACAGGCGCAATTCCATGGGCGAAATCACGTCTTCGGCATCATGCAGGATGAAACCGGCGAACTCGATACGGGCGTCGTCCTGAAAGCGCAGAATGGCGTCGATGATGTTGTTCAGGCAGTCGGCCTTGCTGGTGGGGCCGGGCCGCGCGCAGATCACCTTGTGCACGTTGGGGTAGTGCAGGCACACCGCATCGACATCGGCCTGGGTCTGCGGATCGTTGGGGTAGGTGCCGACGAAGATCTGGTAGTTCTCGTAGTCGATGGTCGAGGCGGCCAGGCGCGCCATTTCGCCCACCACGCCGACCTCGTTCCAGGCCGGCACCATGATCGCCAGCGGTTTTTCGGGCACCTCGAACAGGCGCTTCTCGTCGGCGCGCTCGTGTTTATCGTAGATGCGAAAGCGCCGCACCAGCTTGCGAATCCAGTAGCACAGGTCGATGAACAGGTCGTCGAGGCCCAGCAGGAACATCAGCGAAGCAAGGACGATTGCCAGGGCTTTGAGGCCAAACAGGACATAGGTGATGAAATCGATGAAAGCCAGGCTCATGCGTCTTCTCGTGGAGTATGGGTTTGCGCGAACCAGAGGCTCAGGCGTTCAGCAATGCGTTCGCTGGCATGGCCGTCGCCGAACGGTGTGTAGATACGCGCCATGCGTGCGTATTCGGCCGGGTCGTCGAGCAACAGACGGGTGTGGGCCACGATGTGCTCGGCCTGGGTGCCGACCAGCTTGACCGTGCCGCCTTTGAGCACGGCCGGGCGTTCGGTGACATCGCGCAGCACCAGCACCGGTTTGCCCAGCGCCGGAGCTTCCTCCTGCACCCCGCCCGAGTCGGTGAGGATCAGGTAGGCGCGGTTCATCAGCCAGACGAAGTGCTGGTAGTCCTGCGGTGCGATCAGGTGAATGTTGTCGCGCTTGGGCAAATGTCCATACACCGCGTGCTGCACCTGCGGGTTGAGGTGCACGGGGTAGACGAACTGTACATCCGGGTACTGCTCGGCCAGCTGCGCCAGGGCCAGGCAGATATGCTCGAAGCCGGGGCCGAAGTTTTCCCGGCGGTGACCGGTGATCAACACCACCCGTTGCCCAGGGTCGAGCGCGCTCAATGGTGATTCGGCGCTGGGTTGCCATTGCTGCTCGGCCAGGTGATCGCGCATCCACAGCAAGGCATCGATGACCGTGTTGCCGGTGACCTCGATGCGCTCGGGCGGTACGCCTTCGCGAATCAGGTTGGCATCTGAATCTCGGGTTGGGGTGAAGTGCAGGTCGGCAAGCACCCCGGTCAGGCGCCGGTTGGCTTCCTCGGGCCAGGGCTGCTGGAGATTTCCAGTGCGCAGGCCGGCTTCGACGTGACCGATCGGAATGTGCCGGTGAAACGCCGCAAGGCTTGCGATGAAGCTGGTGGTGGTGTCGCCATGGACCAGCACGATGTCAGGCTTGACCTGTTCATAGGCGTGGTCGAGCTTGTCGAGCAGGTCGCGCGACAGGCTGTTGAGCGTCTGGTTCTGGGTCATCACCTGCAGGTCCTGATCGACGCTCAGGCCAAACGCGGTGAGCACTTGTTCGAGCATTTCGCGGTGCTGGCCGGTCGAGCAGATGTGCAGCTCGACCTCCGGCCAGATTCGCAGTACCCGGGCCAGTGGCGCCATCTTGATTGCTTCGGGGCGGGTACCGAATACCATCATCACGCAGTACGCCATGGTCAAAATCCTTGTGCAAATTCCTGAACGAAGTTCTCTGACAGGTACCCCACTCGAAAGTTGTATACCGATTTGGGCATTTGCACAGTGCCGGCGGTCGCCCTTTTGCTTGCGCCGCGTATCGCGTAGTTTGATGGGCCGAATCCATCAAGGAGCCCATCATGCAAGGTAAGGCGCGCAAGGTCGTCCAGGCCATTCTCTACGAGGCCATCGCCGTGGCCTGTGTGGCGCCGGCGCTGGAGTTCGCCTTCGCTGCGGGGATGGCCCAGTCGACCGTGCTGTCGGTCCTGATGTCGGCGATCGCCATGAGCTGGAACATGGCCTACAACTGGGTGTTCGAGCGCTGGGAGGCACGCCAGGCGCAACGGCAACGCACGCTGCTGCGGCGTATCGTGCATGCGCTGGGCTTCGAGGGTGGATTGGTGCTGATCTTGCTGCCGTTGGTGGCCTACTGGCTGGATGTGACGCTGTGGGCGGCGCTGCTGACCAACCTGGCGCTGTTCATGTTCTTCTTCGTTTATGCCTTCGTTTTCCAATGGGGCTTCGACAAGGTCTTCGACGTGCCGCTGTCGGCGCAACAGGCCAAGTGTTGACGTGCTCGTGCCGGGCGCGATAACGTCGCAACCCATGAACACTTTCCCGCACGTCAACGCCATTATCATTACCGCCATTATCAGTTTGGCGGGCTAGCGCTTACGTGCACCGAACCCGCCCTGGAGGCGGGTTTCTTATCTCTGACTCCTGGGCAACGAAACAAACGCCAAGGAGTTGCCTTCGATGACCAGCCTCAACGTCAGCCCCCGTACCTCTGTCAGTCCTCAGCAGCTGTTGTCCGAGCAGGTGCGACGGATTCTCTCTGCCCCTGTGTACGACCTGGCCATCGAAACGCCCTTGCAGCCCGCCCCAGCGTTATCGGCAGGCCTCGGCAACCAGGTGTTGCTCAAGCGTGAGGACTTGCAGCCGACCTTCTCGTTCAAGATCCGCGGCGCTTACACAAGGCTGTCGCGGCTGAGCTCCGAGCAGCGCGCGCGCGGCGTGATCACCGCGTCGGCCGGCAATCATGCCCAGGGGGTGGCGCTGGCGGCCGCCCACCTGGGCATCACGGCGACCATCGTCATGCCCACCACTACGCCGTCGTTGAAGGTCGAGGGTGTGCGTTCGCGGGGTGGGCAGGTGCTGCTGCAGGGTGACAGTTTCCCGCATGCCCTGGCGCATGCGCTGAAATTGGCCGACACACGCGGCGCGACGTTCGTGCCGCCGTTCGATGACCCGGACGTTATCGCAGGGCAAGGCACCGTCGGCATGGAGATTCTGCGCCAGCAGCCAGGTGCGCTGGATGCGATCTTCGTTCCGGTGGGCGGCGGCGGCTTGGTCGCAGGCATCGCCGCCTACGTCAAATACTTGCGCCCGCAGGTCAAGGTGATCGGCGTCGAGCCGCACGACTCCAATTGCCTGCAGGCGGCCATGGCAGCCGGTGAGCGGGTGATCCTGCCGCAGGTCGGCAGCTTCGCCGACGGCGTGGCGGTGGCGCAGATCGGGGCGTGCTGTTTCGAGCTGTGCCGGCACTTCGTCGATGAAGTGCTCACCGTCAGCAATGACGAGCTGTGCGCGGCCATCAAGGACATCTACGACGACACTCGCTCGATCACCGAGCCTTCCGGTGCGCTTGCCGTGGCCGGGATCAAGCAATACGTAGCCCGCGAAGGCGTGCGCGGGCAGACCTTGGTGGCGATCGACTCTGGCGCCAACGTCAACTTCGATCGCCTGCGTCACGTGGCCGAGCGTGCCGAACTGGGTGAGCAGCGCGAAGCGATCATCGCCGTCACCATCCCCGAACGTCCCGGCAGCTTCCGCGCGTTCTGCCAGGCGCTGGGCAAGCGCCAGATCACCGAATTCAACTATCGCTGTCAACCCGGCAAGCCAGCGCAACTGTTCGTCGGCGTGCAGACCCACCCCCAGCACGATCCGCGTGGGGGTTTGCTGACCAGTTTGCGCGAGCAGGGCTACCGCGTGCTGGACCTGACCGACAACGAGCTGGCCAAGCTGCACGTGCGTCACACCGTCGGCGGGCACGCCACGCCCGGCACCGATGAGCGCGTGCTGCGCTTTGAATTTCCCGAGCGGCCCGGGGCCTTGCTGGGCTTTCTGGAACGCCTGGGCAAGCGCTGGAACATCAGCCTGTTCCACTACCGCAACCATGGCGCGGCCGAGGCGCGGGTGTTCGCCGCGCTGGAGGTGCCGGCCGATGAACAGCCTGGTTTTCCCCAGGCGCTGGAGCAGATGGGCTATCGCTATTGGGATGAGACCGCTAATCCGGCCTATCGGATGTTCCTGGGGTAACGTTGCCTTGGGTCAATATGCCAGTATTTGAATGATGGATGCTCGCTGTCAGACAGACCTGCCAGGAGGACCCGGTCATGAGCAGCACCTTTTTCATTCCGCCCGTCAACATCATGGGCATCGATTGCCTCGAACAAGCCATGTCAGCGATTGCCGGGTATGGTTTGCGCAAAGCCCTGATCGTCACCGACCAGGGGCTGGCCCAGGCCGGGGTGGCTGCGCGCATCGCCCAGAAGCTGGCCCTGCAGGATATCGACTCGGTGGTATTCGACGGCGCCAAGCCCAACCCGAGCATTGCCAATGTCGAGGCGGGCCTTGCGCTGCTGCAGCGCGAGCGTTGTGATTGCGTGGTGTCCCTGGGTGGCGGATCGCCCCATGACTGCGCCAAGGGCATCGCCCTGTGCGCAACCAATGGCGGCCATATCAGTGATTACGAAGGGGTCGATCGTTCGCGCAAGCCGCAGTTACCGCTGATTGCAATCAACACCACCGCCGGCACGGCCAGCGAGATGACCCGCTTCTGCATCATCACTGACGAGGCGCGCCACGTGAAAATGGCCATCGTCGACCGTAACGTCACGCCGATACTGTCGGTCAACGACCCGGCCCTGATGGTCGCCATGCCCAAGGGCCTGACCGCCGCCACGGGCATGGATGCCTTGACCCACGCCATTGAAGCCTACGTGTCCACCGCGGCGACGCCGATCACCGATGCCTGCGCCCTCAAGGCCATCAGCCTGATCAGCGAAAACCTGCGCCAGGCCGTCAACGATGGCACTGACCTGCAAGCACGTGAGCGGATGGCCTATGCGCAGTTTCTCGCCGGCATGGCCTTCAATAATGCTTCGCTAGGTTACGTGCATGCCATGGCCCATCAGCTGGGCGGCTTCTACGACCTGCCCCATGGCGTCTGCAATGCGGTGCTGTTGCCTCATGTCCAGCGCTTCAACGCACAGGTCAGCGCCGTGCGCCTGCGCGATGTCGCCAAGGCCTTGGGGGTCAAGGTCTGTGGGCTGGACGCCGAGCAGGGCGCCGCTGCGGCAGTGACGGCCATCGAACACCTGGCCGCGGCAGTGGGGATTCCGGCCGGTTTGGCGGAGCTCGGCGTGCAGCTGGAAGACTTCCCGGTATTGGCGCAGAACGCCCTCAAGGACGCCTGTGGCCTGACCAACCCACGGGTGGCCAGCCAGGAGGAGATCGAGGGCCTGTTCCGGGCAGCCTTGTAGGTCATGGTCGCCTCCTAGCGCTCACGCATGAAGAACCCTGCGACATACTTGCGGAAGGTTTCCAGGCTTTTGAAGTCGGCGTAGCGCTTGAAGTTTTCCGCATCGGGCTCCGGCCCGAGCGGTTGCTCGAGCAGCGACACCGACAACACCCGATCCTGATCCGAGGTCAGCACCAGCTCATCCATCACCTGGCCGCCGATCACCGGCCGGCGCATCTGCACTTTGACGCCCTTGCTGGCCATCCAGTCGATCAGCGACACCAGGGCCTTGAGTGGCTCACGCTCTTCGTCACGGTAGATCGGAAACAATTGCCCGCGTGACAGCACCGGCAGGCTAGCCACGTGAATCAGCTCGTAAAAGTGACTGCCGGCAGTGGCGGGAGAGTACAGGGCCAGCGCCAGCAACGGGCCGGACGCCCGGCTGCCGCCCCAGTACAAATGGTGCCCCTGGAAATCGAAACCCTCTTCGCTGCGGTTGTTGAACACCTTGCGACCCTTGATCTGGTCGACGCAATCCAGCAGCAGGCCGTGCCGACGGTGACTGCCGAACACCGTGGCTTCGCGCAGTCGCGACTTGAGCATCATCATGTGCTTCATGTCCAGGCGCGTTTCCAGGTAATTGGCAGCCGGCACCCGCTCGAGCAACGGGTAGCGCGCGGCGACACTGCGCAGTTCGGCAAACTGGGCCGTGGGGTCTTTTTTCAGGTGCGTGGCATACAGGTTCAGGCCGCTGGTTTCAACCCAGCTCAGCAGCAAGGACAACAGCCGTTGCTGCTCGCGGCGTTCGCTGCCAGTGCCTGATCCGCCTGTGACCTGGTCGGCCGTGCGGTAATCGCCTATCAGGCGCAGTGGGGTGTCCGGCGCGAGCCAGGCTGCCGGTGCGAGCGGTGGCGCATCGCGTTCACTGGCCTCGCGCTCGTCCTTGCTGAAGGGGCAAGCGCGGGCATGTTCGGCGGTGCCTGGGTTGTTCTTCAAAAACAAGGTGCCGGTATTGCCGTTGAGGGTGACGTTGAGCACCGGCAAGGCATCCTTGCGGCAATCGCAGGCCAACCATTGGTTGGCACTGCGTACTTTCATCAGCAACTGGTTGGCTTGCAGAAGGCGGGGCCCGGTGAGGCTGGCGCTGACGAAACCGATCAGCAGTTCTTCTTCGGCGGGGGTCAGGCTGCGCACCTGCGCGGCGGTTTTGTCGATGATTCGCATCGGGCAGCTCCAAGCTACGAGGCTTCAGCTTGGAGCTTCGAAGCTTGAGCGGCAAGTTGCAAGTGGCAAGCTTCAAGCCAAAGCGTATCGAACCGCACTTAGAAGATGTAGTCGGTGGTCAGGAAGCTCGATTGGCGGTTGCGGATGATTTCGCTGATCAGGGTCTTGTTCGCCTCCTGAAAGCGTGTGGCGACCAGGGTGCGGATCGAGAACACGCGCAGCGCATCGTGCACCGACAGCGTGCCCTCGGCGCTGTTCTTGCGGCCATTGAACGGGTAGGTGTCCGGGCCGCGCTGGCACTGGGCGTTGAGGTTGATGCGCCCGACCTGGTTGGCGAAGATGTCGACCAGGCTGCCAATGGTTGCAGGGTCGGTGCCGAACAGGCTCAGCTGCTGGCCGTAGTCGGAGTCCAATACGTAGTCGATCACCGTTTGCAGGTCGCGGTAAGGCACCACCGGTACTACCGGGCCGAACTGCTCCTCATGGTATACCCGCATGGCCGGGCTGACCGGATAGAGCAGGGCAGGGTAGAAGAACGAGCCGCGGCTTTGCCCGCCGCCTTCATTGATCACTTGCGCGCCCTTGGCCGTGGCATCGGCCACCAGTTGGTTCAAGTAGTCCACCTTGCCTGGCTCTGGCAGTGGCGTCAGCGCCACACCTGGCTCCCAGGGCATGCCCGGTTTGAGCGCGGCCAGCTTGCGCTGGAACTTGTCGAGAAACGCCGCCACGACATCTTCGTGCACGAACAGAATCTTCAGTGCCGTGCAGCGCTGTCCATTGAACGACAGAGCGCCGGTCAAGGCCTCCTCGACGGCGTTGTCCAGGTCGACCTGCGGCAGCACGATGCCGGGGTTCTTGGCGTCCAGCCCCAGGGCCGCGCGCAGCCGGTGCGGCCGCGGGTGCAACTTCTTCAGGTCGCTGGCGGCCTTGTGGGTGCCGATGAAGGCGAACACGTCGACTTTGCCGCTGGCCATCAGCGCACTGACCGTTTCGCGACCCCGCCCATAGATGACATTGATCACCCCAGGCGGAAAGCTGTCGCGGAACGCTTCTAGCAGCGGGCGGATCAGCAACACGCCGAATTTGGCTGGCTTGAATACCACGGTATTGCCCATGATCAGCGCCGGAATCAGCGTGGTGAAGGTTTCGTTGAGCGGGTAGTTGTAGGGGCCCATGCACAAGGCGACGCCCAGCGGCGCACGGCGAATCTGGCCCAATGTGCCCTGTTCCAGCTCGAAGCGGCTGGAGCGTCGGTCCAGGTCCTTGAGGGCGTTGATGGTATCGACGATGTAGTCGCAGGTGCGATCGAACTCTTTTTCCGAGTCCTTGAGGTTTTTGCCGATCTCCCACATCAGCAGCTTGACCACGGCCGTGCGCTGCTCGCGCATAAGGCCCAGGAAGGTCTCGACATGGGCGATGCGCTGCGCCACGCGCATATTGGGCCAGGCGCCGCGGCCTTTGTCGTACGCGTTGACCGCAGCATCCAGAGCGCTCAGGGCAGTCTCGGCGTCGAGTAACGGCGCACTGCCCAGCACCACCTGACGCTCGTCGCCGTTTTCCTTCAGCCAAACCGGGCTGCGCACTGTAGCCAGCGGCCCCTCCCAGCGGCGCAATTGGCCATTGACCAGGTAATCGCGCTGTTCCAGTGGCGCCTCCAGGCGCCAGTTGTGGGGAATGGCATCAACGGCGGGAAACAGCGAATCGAGCAAATCTTGCATGGCTACGGCACCTCACGTGGAAGGGTGGGTGAAACGCTTCAGCTTCGAGCATGCACCCTGAGCAAGAAAAACACCAGTCTGGCTCAATATTGCGCCACGCGCGCCGATACAGGGGCAATTGCTGATGTTTGCAGGCCTATGACCGCGTTCAAACCCCCGAAGATCTGCGAACCGACGCTCTGTGCAGCAGTGCCGCGCCTGTTGCTTGGCCGGCTGCTGCCGGTCGGTGTGTCCCTGACTGGCGTTGGCGTGTCGCTCGCCCTGGGGCATGTCGATATCCAGTGTCAACATGGCGACCATGCCGCCAGCGTGTTGCATTCCTCGCTGTTCTGGTTCGCGCTTGTTTGCAGCGGCCTGCTGAGCCTGTTCGTAGCCCAGGTCAGCCGCAAGCAGCGCCAGTTGCAACAACGCAACCTCGAGTTGCAACGCTCGCAGGCACAGCTCGAGCGCCTGGCCCATTACGACACCATCACTGGCCTGCCCAATCGCGTGCTGTTTCAACGGCAGTTGGCTCAGGCCACAGCCCTGGGACAGGGGCTGGCAGTGCTGATGCTGGACATTGACGGCTTCAAGCAGGTCAACGACAGCCTTGGCCACGCCATGGGCGATCTGTTGTTGCAGCAGGCCACCGCGCGCTTCTTGCAGGAGCTCGATAGCAGTGACCGGGTATGTCGGCTCGGCGGCGACGAATTCGTATTCATGTTGCAAGGCACTCAAGGCCAGGTCAGCCAGCAATTGCGGCAAATCTTGCGCTGCTTGCAGCGGCCGTTCGATCTCAACGGCACCGCTGCGCTGGTCACTGGCAGCATCGGCCTGGCCTGGTGCCCGCAACATGGCGAGGACGTCGACAGCCTGCTGCGCCATGCCGACACCGCCATGTATGCGGCCAAGGAAGCCGGGCGCAATGCCTGGCGGCCTTATCACCCCGACATGACCGCACGCTTGCAGCAACGTCTGGAGCTTGAGCGCAACTTGCGCCGCGCGCTGGAAGACAACGAGTTCGAGCTGTGGTATCAGCCCAAGGTCGACCTGTTCAGTGGCCAGCTCGAAGGCGTCGAGGCGCTGCTGCGCTGGCGCGATCCGCATGCCGGGCTGATCTCGCCGGCTGCGTTCATTCCGCTGGCCGAGCGCACCGGGCTGATCATTCCCTTGGGCGAGCGGGTGCTGGACCTGGCCTGCGCGCAATTGGCCGCCTGGCGCGCTGCGGACTGCTTGCCGGGGCCGCTGGCAATCAACGTCGCGGCTCTGCAGATCGAGCGCAGCGATTACGTTTCGAGCCTGGCCATGGCCCTTGAGCGCCATGGCCTTGCGCCGAACCTGCTGGAGGTGGAGATCACCGAGAGCCTATTGATGGAAAGCCAGCAGCAGGCTTGTGCGGCCCTGGCTCAGTTGCAGGCAATGGGCGTGGCTACCGCGGTCGATGACTTCGGCACCGGCTATTCGTCACTGGCGTACCTGCGCGCCTTGCCGATCGACCACCTGAAGATCGATCGAGCGTTTATCAAGGATCTGCCCGACGACGACGATGCGGTGGCCATAGCCCGAGCCATCATCGACCTGGGGCACGCCCTGGGCTATCGCATTACCGGCGAGGGCATCGAGACCCAGCAGCAGTATGATTTCCTGCGCAACGCAGGGTGTGATCAAGGGCAGGGCTATCTGATGGGGCGGCCCATGCCCGCGGCTGAATTACAAAGTTGGATCTTGCGCAATCCGCTCAGGGCCCGTTTGCCCGGTTAATGCCAAGCCAAATGCTCATGTGGGCGCTACAGGAAGAGAAACGTTGGAAGGCGCTGGCTCGACATTAAATTGGCGTCATGTTTTGTCGATAAATGCTGTCAAAATGCCGCTTGCCAAGCGCCGCTGCTGCATCTTAAATTGTTACTTAATGTGAAGTAATAATCTTCCATAGAAGTCTTGTGAATCAGCATGTTGGCTGGCTTTCTTGCAGTGCTTTCGTTTCGAACTGCCCCATAGACTCAGCAAAGGATGTCGAAGAAGCCATGAAAGAGAACTTGGCGGCGGTTGCGCGAAAAGTGGTGTCACCTTCGCTGCGCCATGACATTCGCACCGTCTCGAGCAAACTGCGGGAGGCTCTGGCCCGTACCTGTTTCTGGCGCTGGGAGGTTTCCCGTTTCAAGCTGCAACAAGCCAGTGCGTACGAGATCCTCTACATCGGCAGAAAACAACAGCGAGAGATGGCCAAGCTGCTGATTGGCGGTAAGGGCCAGCAGCCGGTAGCCGATGCGGGGGACCAGGCGCAGTCGCCGGCCGCGCGTCATGTGGTGGTGGTCAGCGAGATGCCTACCTCCGGCTCGTTGACCGTGCCGCATTATCTGAGCGCCGTGGTGCCGCTGGGGCGGCCGCTCGATGAGATCACCGCGCGCTACGACAGCGAGCTGCGCCGCAGCATTCGCAAGCACCGTCCGCTCTATCAAATGCGCCAGACCCTGTCTGACGACGAGATCGCCATGGCCGACCGACATCTGCTGCGCCCGTATGCCACGGCGCGCCAGGGCATCCACGCAGCGCAATTTCCCACCGACGAAGTGTTCCGGCTGGCCAAGGGTGTAGGACGTCTTGACCTGATCACCTGCGGTGATGAAGTGATTGGCTGTCACCTGGGTTGCGAGATCACCCGCGACGGCAAACGTTACTGGAGCACCCTACGCTTCGGCTACTGTGAAGCGGTGTTCAGCGATCCCAAGCGGCTACGCGAAGTCAATTCGATCACCACCTTCATGGCCCTGGAGTGGGCATTGGCCAACGGCTATGACTATTACGATATCGGTCTGTGCCTGGCCCGCCCGGACGACGGCCTGCTGAAGTGGAAGCGTCGGCGCGGCGGCGATATCGACGAGCTGGGTAACCATGCCTATATGTTCGTGCGCTTGCCGCGTACCGGTACAGCGCAATTCCTGTGGAATACCCCGCTGTTTGCGATCGAGGGCAACAAATTGACGCTGCATCTGGGCCTGCCTGACGGCCCCAGCGATGAAGAGGTCGCCCGGCGCTATCACGAAATGGTGTTCGGTGGGCTGCACAAAATCTATGTGTACGGCAGCGCTGACACGGGCGCGTCGTTTATCGACAACCTGCGCAGCCGTTACGCGAACCTGCAGTCACCGCCTGCGATGGAACGGATCGTTTCCAGCTGAGGCGCTTGCTGGGTCAGGGCTTTCCTTCGGAGGGGCGGTGTATGGATGGCGGCATGTCCAATTTTTCCGGTGCCTCGGCTACCCGCCAGCGTGGTTGGTCGCTGGCGGCCTATCGGCATATCCTCAGAAAACGTCTGGGACGCCAGGCCGACCGCGATATCAAGTGTCTCGCTGAAAAAACCTGGGATATCGCGCCCGGTGAAACCACCGTTTCGCCACCTGCCTTCTACCTGCCCGGCCAACTGGAGCGCGTCACTGGCTGGGAGGGGCAGCGGTTCTACCCGTACGTGCATCCGGCACGCACCATGGAAGGCGGCGTGGTGACCGAGCAGGGGCCGACTCGTGGCTATCTGCTCAAGGATGTGTGGCTGATCGACGGCGCCTTGTACAAGGACGATGCCAGCCACTGGTTGTCGCTCAAGCCAAGCCGCTTTCCTGGCGTCAATGTGCAGCACGAAATCGACCGCGCAGCCATTTACTGCACGCAGAATGGCAACACGTGGTTTGGCACCTGGCTGATGGAAAACTGCCCCACCTATGCCCTGGCCCGCGAGGAGGGGGTGCCGGTCACTACGGCGCCATCGCTTCGCTACCCCTTGTTCACTCAAGGGCCTGCCTACGAGCGTTGGCTCGACATGCAGCCGTTGCGCACGCGTGGCGCCTACTTGCGTGAAGTGGTGTTGTTCGACGATGTCAGCAACAACCGCAGCCGTCACCAGCGCTACCAGGCAATGGGCGAGAAGCTGCTCTCCCATGTCGAGCATCGGCCGCACCCAGGCGTGTTCCTGTTGCGCGGCAGCGCCGGTGACTTGCGGCTGATGCGCAATGAGCTTGAAGTCGCCGCTTACCTACAGTCGCAGCACGGCTTTCGCGTGGTCGATCCACTGCAAACCGACGTGCCCGGCATCGTTGCCGCCTGCGCCGGCGCGAAGGTCGTCGCAGGGGTGGAGGGCAGTCAGCTGGTGCACGGGGTGAACGTGCTGCAGCCAGGCGGCGCGCTGCTCACCCTGCAGCCGCCTAATCGCTTCGTAAGCTATTACAAGTACCTGACCGACCGTGACCATCAGCATTTCGGCTTTGTCGTCGGCTCGCCGCAGGGCGATGGCTTCAGCATCGACATCGGTGAGCTGGAGCGGACGCTGGCATTGTTTCCTCGTTGAAGCAGTTGCAGATTCCTGCTGACGGCATTTTGACGAAAATCCACCCGGTCGATTGATTTTTATTATGGTGTCGGATCATTGACGTAATGTCATTGTGCCCATAAGCTCAAGCCTACACCCACCCCACATTCCGCCTACCTATTTATTACTTTCCTCTTCGCAGGAGGGGATCATGCGCTCGACTCTGCTTATCAAGGCAATCTTTTTATTGGTGTTGTTAACGGGTGCAGCGCGCGCGGCCGATTCCTATCTCACTGAAAACAATATCGTTCCGCTGTCCACCGCGGGCTGGTTATTTGCTGCGGCGGTCATTGGTTTCATTGCAGTTGCCAACAGAAAGAAGATTTGAATCTGTTGCCCAACAGCGGCGCCAAATGCTTGACGCTGAATAATGGCCATTGGTTATTTTTGCAGTTTGATTCGCTTGTCAATTTTACTGCTGTTGCTATATTCCATTAGCCAACGCGCACGCGCGAGCAGCGGTTAACAGACGGGCAGGGCGCCATCGCGGTAGAGGCCTCACAGGTGACTGAGGCCATCGCAACCAGACGGTTGCGAAGCGGAGCGAGAGGTTCGACGTTGTACTCATTCAGTGCTCTAACACCTGGGCCGTCAGGCCGGAGGGATCCCTCATGACACGTTTGCTGATGTCCGTTCTCTGCGCCTTGGTTGCATGCTCTGGCGCTTTTGCCGCTGAATCCTCACCGGCTTACCTGCTGAGCCCGGGTGACAAGGTCATGATCTCGGTCTGGCAAGAGGACACCCTGCGCCAGGAAACCGTGGTACTGCCCGATGGCAGCATCACGTTCCCTCTGGCTGGCCGGGTCGACGTGGCTGGCCTTGAGGCCACTGCCGTGGCGCGCAAGATCGAAACCGCACTCAAACCGTACCTGGCGCAGCCCAACGTCAGCGTGGTGGTGACCAGCACGGCTGGCAACCTGGTGTATGTGCAGGGCAAGGTGATCAAGCCAGGCCCAGTGCCCATGGCAGGCCCGACCGCTGTGTTGCAGGCCCTTAGCATGTCCGGTGGGATGGACAAGTTTGCCGATGAAAGCGCCATCAAGGTCATCCGCGGGCAACGGGTCATGCCGGTACGCTACAAAGACCTGATCTCCGGGCGGGACATGTCGACCAACTTCCAATTGCAGGCCGGCGACACGCTGGTCGTACCTTGACCCTCCAATAAGAACGACCCGTGCCTATCTATAGAACGACCAGTGTTGCGACGGCGATCATGATGATGCCGTTCTCCGGGGTGGTTAGCGCCGCCAGTTGGCAATCTTCGGTCCAGGTGCCCTCGACCGTCGAGTACGACAGTAACCCACTGCTCCTGACGTCCAAGGAGAAAGGTGTGACGCGTACCATCATTGCCCCTGACTACACTTTGGTAGGTCAGTTCGATCGCGACCAGCTACGCCTGGGCCTGGGCCTTCATGTGCTGCGCTCCTCCGACCGCTCGGTGATGGACGACCGTGAAGATCCGCACCTGAGCCTCGGCTGGCAGCGCGAGACCCAGACCGGCGGCTTCGGCCTGCTGGCGCAGTACGACGAAAGTTCGACACTCTCGGGGGCGGTGCAGGATACCGGCGTGGTCACCACCACCGATGGCACGCAGAAAATGACGCGGCTGTCGGGTAACTGGAGCAGCGCCATCAGTGAGCGCAGCACCCTGGCCAACGAACTGCGCTACTCGCATGCCACTTACGACGTCAGCTCGCTGACGGGCTTCGACGAGTATGCCAACGACTTTACCTGGACCTATGCCTTCAACGAGCGCACCGACATCATCAGCGGTTTCGCCGTGCGCCGTTACCAGCCCGAT
Source organism: Pseudomonas sp. SMSB3 (assembly GCF_052041965.1). Classification (NCBI taxonomy): domain Bacteria; kingdom Pseudomonadati; phylum Pseudomonadota; class Gammaproteobacteria; order Pseudomonadales; family Pseudomonadaceae; genus Pseudomonas; species Pseudomonas sp. SMSB3. Next base: position 50,908 of record NZ_JBKGGV010000016.1, read on the forward strand.
GACAGCAGCGTGGCCACTGCCACCACCAGCTATGTGCCCACCATTGGCATGAAGCACCAGTTCTCCGACAGCCTGGTCGGCGCCGTACATGTAGGCGTCAACCAGACCGACGGCAACGGTACCCGGCGCCGTGGTGAGGGTGGGGCTGCGCTGACCTACAGTGGGGCGCGTAGCGAAGCGACCCTCAGCGCCGACCGCACCACGCTGTCGAACGGTGAGGGCGGCGCCGCCCAGCTGGACATGCTGCGCGCGGGCTGGAGCTACCTGGTCACCGAAACCACCCGTGTCGGCGCCGATGCCTGGTGGCAGGACAGCAAAGGGCAGAACCCCAATACCTTGCAGACCTACAGCGTGTGGGCCAGCCGCGCCTTCTCGCCAGCCTGGGACCTGCGCCTGTCACTGATGTACAAGCAGCGTCGTCAGGATGGACTGCCTGACGCCGAAGCCACCATCGCCGGCCTGACGTTGACCTACAGGTTTCCAGACATCTGAATCGCACCCCGGTGGCCCTTATGAAATCTGAGTACGAGCTGTCCATAAAAGATTACATCGCCATCCTCAAGGACCGCGCCTGGTTGTTGGGTATCGTCATGGTGGTGGTGCTGGCGGCCACCGTGGGCGTGGCGATTTCGGTGCCGCCGATCTACCAGTCCACCGGCACCATCCTGGTCGAATCGCAGCAGATCTCGCCTGACCTGGTTTCGGCCGGCAACAACACCTTCGCCGATGAGCGCATCGAGGTCATTCGCCAGCGCGTCATGACCCGTGAAAACCTGCTGCGCATCATCGACAAGTATCGCCTGTTCGCCGACCGCGGCAGCTTCAGCGAGAGTGACAAGATCGAGCAGATGCGCAGTGCGATTGCCGTGGCAACCCTCAGTACCTACGTCAAGGGCCGCGGTGAAGCGACGGTGGCGTTCACCGTGTCGTATGAGGACAAGCACGCAGATGTCGCCAAGGAAGTGGCGGATGAGCTGGTGTCGCTGTTTCTCAACGAAAACATGAAGCAGCGCACCGAGCGTGCCACTGAAACCACCGAGTTCCTGACCCAGGAAGCGAACAAGCTCGGGGCCGAACTCGCCTCTTTGGAAAACCAGCTGGCCGACTTCAAGCAGGCCCATGCCAATGCCTTGCCGGAAAACCAGCAACTGCGCATGAGCATGCTGTCGCGCTCTGAGCTGGAGTTCCGTGAAGTCGATCGTGACTACAAGGCGGCCCAGGAAGAGCTGCGCTATCTGGAGCTGGAGTTGTCGGCAGCCAACAGCGGCGCCGCCACTGCGCCCGCCAATGGCAGGCCCGCCGCGGCTGATCCGCAGGACCTGCCAAGCCTCAAGGCCGAATACGCAAGGCTGTTGACCCGTTACACTGAAGCGCACCCTGACGTGGTGGCGATCAAGCGCAAGATCGACGTACTCCAGGCCTCCGGCGAGAAAGGTATCGCCGCGGCAGCTGCGGGTAATCTTGACGCTGCCCGCGTGCGCACCAAGATGGCCGCTGCGCAATCGCGGATCGCCTCGCTGGCCGAGCAGAAGCGCCAATTGACCAGCAAGATGGAAGCCTACGAGGCCGATATCCTGGAAGCGCCGCAGGTCGAGCGTGGCTTGGTCACCTTGATGCGTGACCACGACAACGCGCGCAAGAAGTACGAAGAGATCCGCAACAAAGAGATGGGCGCGAAGATCACCGAGAGCCTGGAGCAAGAAAACAAGGCCGAGCGTTTCGTGCTGCTCGAGCCACCGCTGCTGCCAGAAAAACCGGTCAAGCCCAACCGCAAGAAGATCGTCGCCCTGGGCCTGGTGCTGGCCCCGGCAGCAGGCGGCGGCCTGGTGATGTTGCTGGAAATGCTCAATCAGCGTGTGCGCGGTGTCGGCGCCCTGGAAAGTGTGCTTGGGCGGCGAGTGCTGGTGGCCGTGCCTTATATCCAGACCAAGGCAGACAAGGCCAGGCGCAAGCGACTGGTCTCGCTGTTGATCGGCGCTGCCCTGCTGCTGGTGGCAATCCTGTTGGTGGTCGTCCACATGTTCTACATGCCCTTGGACCTCCTGCTTTTCAAAGCTATGGCTCGGTTTGAATAGGAAGCGCAGCGATGGACAGAAATACGCCGACTGGCAAGAACATTCATCAGGTTTCACCTGCGCCAGCCGACACGCCCAAGGTGCCGACGGTCCGAGAAAGACCGGGCGAGATCGGGCAATTCGATTACGTGCAAACCAAGGTGGTGCCGCTCAACCCGGAACACCTTGAGCGTAACCGCATCATCTCCTTCAACAAGAACTCGAACATGAGCGGGGCGATCGACCTGCTGCGCACCCAGGTGCTGCAGGCCATGGAGGATAACGGCTGGCGCACGCTTGCCATCACCTCGCCGACGCCGGAGGCGGGCAAGACGGTGCTCGCGGTCAACCTGGCCATGAGCATCGCCCACCACACCACCAAGACCGCCTTGCTGGTCGATTTCGACCTGCGCCGCCCGCGTGTTGGCAGCAGCCTCGGGCTGCCGATGGAGAAGGCCCTCAACGATGTGCTCGATGGCAATGCCTGGCTCGAGGAAGCGCTGGTCAATCCGACCCTGCCACGTTTCGTGGTGCTGCCGACCCGCGAGCCAGTGCCGATGTCCACCGAGGTGCTGTCCTCGCCCAAGGTCGATCACCTGATCAGCGACCTGCGCGACCGCTACGATTCACGCATCTGCATCTTCGACCTGCCGCCGTTGCTGAGTTCGGACGATGCGATGACCGTGCTGCCGAAATTCGACTGCGTACTACTGGTGGTAGCCAACGGCATGAACAGCAAGAAAGACATCGAGGATTGCCTCTACCACCTGGCTTCCTCGAACTTGGTAGGGGCGGTGCTGAACAAGGCGGACGAGCCGCTGCGCACGTATTACTGAGGCTGCTTGATGCTCCCAGCCTGCTAATGCGGCTCGCCAATGAGCCGCTCGCCTGGGCAGCTCATTGGCGCCATGGGTATCTCAGCTCCCACTCCCACGCATGCGCCACGATTTCCTCCAGCGACGTGATCTGCGGCTGCCAGCCGAGCACCGCACGGGCTCTGTCGGCATCGGCCACCAGACGAGGCGGGTCGCCAGCGCGACGCGGTGCCTGAATGACCTCGATGGGCTTGCCGGTGACGACCCGAGCCGTTTCGATCACTGCCTGCACCGAGAACCCCAGGCCGTTACCCAGGTTGAATGCTGCCGTGGCGCCGCCAGCGTGCAGATAATGCACGGCCAGCGCGTGCGCTGAGGCCAGGTCGGTGACGTGGATGTAGTCGCGAATGCAGGTGCCGTCGGGGGTGTCGTAATCGTTGCCGAACACCGTCACCGCCGCGCGGCGTCCCGCTGCCGCCTGCAGGATCAGCGGTATCAGGTGGGTTTCCGGTTCGTGACACTCGCCCAGTTCGCCCTCAGGGTCGGCACCTGCGGCATTGAAATAGCGCAAGCACACCGAGCGCAGCCCGTAAGCCCGGTCGAAATCCTCGAGCATCTGCTCGAGCATCCACTTGCTACGCCCATAGGGATTGATTGGCAGCTTGGGATGGGCTTCGTCGATGGGCACGTACAGCGGGTCGCCATACACGGCCGCGGTCGAGGAGAAGATCAACTGCTTGATACCTGCACGGACCATGGCCTGGAGCAGGCTCAAGGACGCGCAGACATTGTTCAGGTAGTACTTGCCCGGATCGCACACCGATTCACCCACCTGGATGAACGAGGCGAAGTGAAACACCGCATCGAAGGCATGCTCACAGAACAGCGTGTCTAGCGCCTGGCCGTCGGCGATGTCCAGGTGCACCCATGCAACGCCCGACGCGGGCGGCTCGAGGTCTGCCACCACCACCTCATGGCCTGCGCGCAGCAGGTGCTTGACCATGTGCGAACCAATGTAGCCTGCACCGCCGACAACCAAGTACTTCATCCAATTCTCCTGGAACCGAAGCCGCGTCGAATGCCTGGCACGCAGGTCATCAGAGAGGGTAGATGGCCATATGCCTTATTTCAAGAACAGCCAATTGTCCATGCGCTTGCCATCGAAAGTGATCAGGTATTGGCCGTTGTCGAAGCGCACCGGCAGGGCGATTTCCTTGCCGTCGGCGCTGCGCGCGTAGAGTTTCAAGCCGGCCGGCGCCTTGATGCTCAGAATGCCTTGCAGCGGCTCGACATGGAACGGGGTCATGTCGTCCGGACGCGGAACCGCGCGGCTGCCCAGGGATATCAGCAGCTTGCGCGACTGCGTCAGCGGCTGTTCGTCCAGGCTTTGCACGACGACGCTGGCATAGCGGGTTTTCAGCTGCGTCTGGATACCCCCGACGCTGAGCGATTGCCCGCCCAGCCAACCGGTTAGCGCTTGGGTCATGGGCGTGTCGATGGTGTACAGCCCTTGCTGCCAGTCGTGGCGAAGCTCGCCGGTGTCAGAGACGGCTGCATGGGCATCGTCTGCCAGGAGCGACTGGCCTGGGTCCTTCAGCACCTGGGCATCGGCGGGAATCTGGCTGGCTTGCAACCAAGGCAGTTGCGTCGTCGCCGGCATGGCGATCTGCAGGCGGCCCTTTTCCGTGGCCGTGCGCAGCAGCGCCGAGTTGGCCGGCGAGATTTCCTGGCCATAGAGCATCTCAGCTGACGGCGCGAACACATAGCGGGTAGTGGCCGGGTGCACATCCTGGCGGCGATAGAGCAGTGCCGCCGCCGGCAACGTGGCGAGCAGTCCGGGGTCGCTGTAGGCGTTCCAGTTGTCGGCGCGCACCCATCCTTCGTAGAACACTTGCTGGCTGTAGGCATATTGCATGATCGCCGCCCAACCTTGATGACTGCCGGTGCCTGCCACGTAGAGCGGCAGGCTGTGACGGTCGGGCAGGGGGAAGGGCTCGGCGTTCCATTCGGTGACAGTCATGGGTTTGCCCACGACCTGCGCAGCCGCCAGCCAGTCGATCATGCCATCGCTGCGCAGTGGGTTCTTCTCCAGCTGGCCGATACCGCCGTAGGCATGCGCATCGACCACGTCGCCGGCAGTCAGCGCCGGTAGCGAGGACAGCCCATTCAGGCCCCAGGTGCTGGTGGTGGCGATCGGCACCTTGACCCCAAGGTCGCGCAGGTAGCCGATCATGTCGGCGTAGAAGCGTTGCTCCAGGTCATTGAGAAACAGCTTCGAGGGGCCGTGCTCCCAGGCCCGCCAGGTCTTGTCGGCCGGCAGGTCATGGCGGCTGGCGAAGGCCTTGGCCAAGTCCATGTACAGGCGGTTGTGCTTGGGTACGTTCTTGTCGGGCAGCAACGCATTGCCAAAGTGGTGGGTGACGTCGTTTTCGTTGGTGATCAACACCGCCGCGATGGCCGGGTCATCCTTGTAGGCAAGGCCGGTGTAGCGGTTGACGTGGGTCAGGTACTGCTCGGCGAAGCGCTTGAGCGCCTGTTGCAGGGTCACGTTGACGAACAGGTAGCCCTTCATGTCAGCCACGCCATGGGCCTTGGGCAGTTCGTCGAAACCATAGATGCCATCGGCGGCGGTCACCGGCCGCTGCACATGCAGGTCGAGCCAGACATAAATGCCTTCGTCCTTGAGGCTCTTGATCCACAGGTCGATTTTCCCCAGCGATTCTGCGCTCAGCTGCTGGGTGTTCTTGAGCGTCTCCAGATCGCCGAAGATGTTCGGGGTCACCCAGGGCGAGTCGTGGTGGTGCAGGCGCACGAGGTTGACGCCAAGGGCCGACAAGCGCTTGGCCTGTTGCTTGATTTCCTCGTCAGGGGTGCGGAACAGTGCGTAAGCCGACACATTGGTGCCCCAGAAGCGCGCCACGGTGCCATTGGCGAAGCGCAACTGCTCGCCGTCAGCCTTGACGAAGCCGCGCTTGCCCGCCGGTTTTTCCGCGGCGTTGAGAAACGACAGGTCGACCGGAGCGGTGCGCCAGTTCAGTTGGTCATCCGGCCAGTTCGACGGGTCGGCCATGCCGAAGCGTTCGCTGGTCGTCGGGCCAATGTCGATGTCGCCGGTGACGCTGAGCTGCGCCTTGATCTGCTGGCGCCCAGGTTCAATCGGGTCGCTGTAGAAGAAGGTGCGCACCTCGCTGCTGTCACCGCGCTCGAAGTACACCTTGGCCAGCGCTCTGTCGAAGCGCATTTCTACCCGTGGCCCCTGCGGGTTCTTGCCCCAGGCCCAGCCACGGTTGTCCGCCAGCAGAACCGGGTCGCCCATTTCGCCGGCAATCAATGCCGGGTCGAAGCGCCAGATGATGCCGCCGCCCTTGACGCCGGTTTGGCGGCTGCGCGCTTGCAGGTCGAAGTCCCAGGTCAGGGTTTGCGCCTGCGGTCTGGCGATGGCCGCTTGAATATCGAAATCCAGCGCCTTGTTGCTGCCGGTGAGGGTGTAACGGTAGGGGCCGTCGATCTTCACGCTCGGGTAATAGCCGGTCCATGACCAGTCCGCGCCCCAGAAATCGAAGCTTGGAACGAACGCAGGCGCACCGCCGTGGGTCATGCTTGGCAGGCCGTTTTGTTCGTTGACGCTCACCACCCAGTCTGCTCCCCAGGCGTGCCATGGGCCTGTCAGCAGGCCAAGCAACAACGTTATGCAGGTCCATCTACGCAGGCGAAGGCTAGGCATCGAGCTACCTCGGTTGAAGGCTGGCGGTGGTCGCCGGGGCGCTGACGGCAACCACCCGGCGACGCATCATCTGGATGTAGGCGACGCTGAGCCCGCCAATCGACCAGTACACGATCGGGATGACGGTGATGCTGCTGACGGTGAAGATCGTCACCAGAATCCCCACCAAGGTAGCAAGCAAGACCCGCCCCAGCAGGTGGTACGGGTCGGCCTTGTCAGCCACCTGGCGCATGCCTTTGCGAATACCCAGCAGGATGCAGACGAAGAAGCCCATGAACAGCCCCAACCCCACCAAGCCGACCCGCAGGGCCAGGCCGACGTAAGTGTTGACGATGTCGATGATGCCTTCGCCCTGGATCATCGATTGCATTTCCGGGGTATTGCGAAAATCGAAAGAGCCGAACAACGGATTGCGCTGGATGACGATCCAGGAATTTTCCAGCAGCCGCTCGCGGTAGGTGATGTTCTCGGCCTCGACCTTGCCGATGAAGGGCAGTAGATCGAGCACCTTGTCACCGCCCGGCAGCACGCTCAGCAGCGGGATGCTCAGCACCCCGGCCAGCGCCAGCAGCGCCAGGCGCGGCACTGCGCGTCGGCCGAGCGCGATGAACACCACGATGATGATGACCGCACCGATCCATGGGCCGCGCGACACCGGCGCAAATAAACCGGCAGCCAGCAGCAGGGCGCCCATATAGCGGTGTGCAGGTTTGCCCACGAAGTGCTGGACGAACAGGAACAGGCCGATGGCGACCGCCATCACGTAGCCGAGTACGATGGCCTGGCCGGTGGTTACGCTGGCGCGCAACGAGCCGCCACGGCTCAGATAGCCGCGCAGGTCCCACTGCAGGCCCAAGGCATCGAGCACGGCGTTATACAGCAGCCAATGGCGCACGTATTCGGTCACCCCCAGTAGCGCCAGGACGAACGCTACCAGCACGAAGGCAAGCAGCACGTCCTTGAAGTCAGCGAGCTCGCGCACGCCCCGGCTGGCCACGTAGTACGGCAACAGCACGTCGATGTACAGGCTGAGCATCTGGCGCAGCGTATCGGTCACAGTGGTTTCGCGCAGCGCCAGTGCACTGGTCAGCGCCAGGCCAGCGAGCAGCAGCTTGTCCGGCAGCAACCGCCCCAGGGGAACACGCCCAGGCTGCTTGCGCAGCGCCAGTGCTGCCGGTAGCAGCACGCACAAGGTCAACAGGCGTTGATGGTTGATGTCGAACAGGTAGTTGATCACGCCGAAGCCAGGAATGGCGGCAGTGGCTGGCGGGATCAGGAACAGCAACATGAAGAATAGCGCCAGCGGGTTGTGCTCGCGGCGCTGGGCGACCAGCAGGATGAGCGTTGCAGCAGCCGCATACAGCCAGAAACTGTGGGCCAGAAAAGCCACCAGGGTCAGGGCGAACCAAAGGTTACGACGCCGCTTGAAGTCCGCCAGTGGAATCAGGTCGGTTGCCGGGCGGCGGGCCATGAAAAAAACCGCGCTGGCCACAACCACGATGACGACCAGGGCTCTAAGATGTTCGGGCATGGAGTATTGGCACCTATCCCTCGGTGGGGTGGATGAAGGCTAGCATCATGGCTAAATGAAACTATAGTGACTTCTATCGATTCGGTCAGCGTTAAATGGCGTGCAGACGATTGAAGCCGTGGCACGGCAAAATTTCCAGCAAAAGCGCGTTGTAGTGCTACGCCTAAGCGTGCCGGACAGGCATTATGTGCCGTGCCGTCGATGCGCCTGGCGCTGGGCCCAGATGGTCTCCCGACAAAGCCCGCAGTGCATCGCAGGGGTATAAGAACATAATTGGTATGGGGCTGTGATCATGGGGAAGTTGCGGTTGTGCGCTCCGCTGGTGGGACGCAGGGGATTCATGCGCAATTGTGTTCTGCTGGGAGCCGGGCTGGCAGCGTTCGGCGCCGGCGCCAGCCCCACGCGCAAGCCGCCAGTGCCCACGGGTTTCGTCCTGATCAATGGCTGGGTATTGCCGGTCGAGTACTTCCAGGATGACAAGGCATGATCAAGGACTACCAGCGCGATAAATCGCTGCGCAGTGCTTATGATCTGTGCATCGTTGGCGCAGGGCCGGCCGGCATCACCCTGGCCTTGCGCCTGGCCCAGGCCGGCTGGCGCGTGGCCTTGCTCGAGGGCGGCGGGCATGAGTTCACGCCGCGCTCGCAACAGCTGTACACCTGCACCTCGACTGGGCTTGAAATGTACGCCCACGAAACCCGCCTGCGCTATCTGGGCGGCACCTCCAATCATTGGGCGGGGCGTTGCCGGCCATTCACTGCCTCGGATTTCGCCGTGCCGCCGCCGGTCGATGTACCTGGCTGGCCCATCAGCTACAGCGACATCGAGCCTTATCTGGCGGGCGCCATGGACATCGTCGACTTGCCGCAGGGGGCGCAGTTTCACGCCATCAATGAGGGTCTGGACGGTGGCGAGTTCGAGGCTGACCGCTTCTTGCTCAGCCCGCCGACGCGTTTTGCGCAAAAGTACGCCTCGGCGCTGGAGGATACCCCTGGTCTGGACGTGTTCATCAATTGCAACTGCGTCGACCTGCTGTTCGATGAGGGCGCGGGCCGCTTGCAGGCGGTGCTGGTCAGCGATTACGACGGCAAGCGCCAGCAGGTGAAAGCACGTAACTACATCCTGGCCATGGGCGCCATCGAGAATGCCCGGCAGTTGCTCAACAGTGGCTCGCTGGCCGCCGCAGGTGTGATGCGCAAGGATGGCCTGACCGGGCGCTGCTTCATGGAACACCTGAACATCGACATGGGTACGTTCATCCTCAAGAGTGGTGAAGGCACCGATCCACGCCAGTACTTCACCACCGATGCTTTCGTAGCCGAGTATCAGGCCGGCAAGGGCAATGTGCAGGCGGCAGTGTTGGCCGATGTGCAGACCTACGGCCGCACCGCCGAGGTGAAGCATTTTCTGGAAAATCTCGCCTGCGAGATGGGTGTATCGAGCAAGATCGAATTCGTCGCCAAGTTCAGCTGCCCGGGCGATGGCGTCATCAGTACCCTGATCGAGCAGTTCCCCAATGCGCAGAGCCGCATCTCGCTGCTCGATGAGCGCGACGAGCTGGGCGTGGCCAAGGTCAACGTGAACTGGGTGCTGAGCGATCACGACCGCCATACCATCAAGTGCATTGGCAGCGAACTGGCCAAGCAGTTCGCGGCCACGGGCCTGGGTTTCGTCAAGCTCAACGATTTCGTCTACGACACCAGCCTGCCGCTCAAACTGTCGCCGCACGCTCATCACATGGGCACCACGCGCATGGCGGCATCTGCAGAAACAGGCGTGGTGGACGCTGATTGCAAGGTCTTCGGCACCGATAACCTGTATGTCGCCGGCAGCAGTGTCTTCGCCACCGGAGGGGCTTCCAACCCGACCATGCCTTTGCTGCAGTTCGCCTTGCGCCTGGCCGAGCACCTCGACCAGAAGCTGCGACTGCAGCACGGTGCGGCGGCGTGATGGGGCAGGGCAGTGGTAGCGCTGTGAAAGAGTGAGTGCGACAGGGTCAGCATCAACAAGAACGAGACCGTGTTCGGCTCAGGGATAGTCCAAGGTCGCTTGAATTGCGAGGCTTGCCATATGTTTGGATGGATACGCAGTGCGATGGCGCATTACGCCAACACGACCGGGCGTGGGGTTTCTGCCTACAAGAAGATCTGCAACCCGACGCCCCGGCAGTGGGGTGAGTACCAGAGCCGCTGGGGACGGTTTTATTCGGTGGGCAACAACTTTCACATGAACGTCGGCTGCAACGTCACCGACCCGGCCCTGGTGCGCATCGGCAGCAACGTCGGTCTGTCCGACTGCACGCTGATCGGCCACGACGGCGTGGTGGCGTTGATCGAGCTGTGCTACGGCACACGCCTAGACTCAGTCGGCGTGATCGATATTCGTGACAACAGTTTCGTCGGCCACGGCGCGATCGTCATGCCGCGGGTGACCATCGGCCCTGATTCGATCGTCGCCGCAGGCGCCGTGGTGACCAAGGATGTGCCGCCTGGCACGGTGGTCGGCGGCAATCCGGCGAAATTCATCTGCACCACCGAGGACCTGATCAAGCGCGTCGAAGAGCGCTGCAACGCCTATCCTTGGATGGACCTGATCAAGCAGCGCCAGGGCTCGTTCGACCCCACCCTGGAACCGACCCTGGCCATGCACCGGCGCCGCTATTTCTTCGGAGACGGCAGCAATGGCTGATAAACCGGTGGATGTGATGGTCGTCAATTTCAACACCGCCTCCTTGCTGCAGCCGATGTTCGACGCGCTGCGTGCGGCCGGCGGTGAGACTTTGGCCAGTTATCTGGTGGTCGACAACGCCTCGAAGGATGATTCGGTGCAGCGTCTGGGCGAGGTGTGCCCGCAGGCGCTGTTGGTCAGCAATACCCTCAATGTCGGTTTTGGCCGAGCCAACAATCAGCTACTGTCGCACCTGACGGGCAAGTACGCGCTGCTGCTCAACACCGACGCCTTCGTCGCCACCGACAGCCTGCAAAAAACCCTCGACTACATGGACGCGCACCCCGAGTGCGGCATCCTCGGCGTGCGCCTGGTGGGCCGTGATGGCGATTTGCAGCCCAGTTGCCGGTACTTTCCCACGCCGGTGAACGTGTTCGTCGCACGCACCGGGCTGCGGCGCTTGTTCCCTGGCGTGAAGATGGTCGATGACATGGACTGGGACCACGCCTCGGTGCGCGAATGTGACTGGTTGCCGGGCTGTTTCTATCTGGTGCGCCGCGAAGTGCTCGAACAGGTGGGTTTGTTCGATCCGCGTTACTTTCTCTATTACGAAGAGGTCGACCACTGCAAGCGGGTCAAGGCAGCCGGTTGGAAAGTAGTGTTCTACCCCGATACCACCGTGGTGCATATCGGCGGGGAAAGCTCCAAGTCGGTGGCCGAGCTCGAAGCTGCAAGCCGGCAGATCTCCGCTTACCAGATCGAAAGCGAGCTGCTGTATTTTCGCAAGCACCACGGGCTCGCGGGCCTGGCCTTGCACATGCTGCTGGTGAGCGTGGGCGACCTGGTGCTGGCGCTCAAGGCGCTGCTCAAGGGCCGCGGCCTGGGGGCGATCACGGCCTGCTGGCGGCACACCCGTGCGACCTGGTCGTTGTTGTTCAAGACCCGATTGGCCCGCCAACCCACACGCTAGGTGAAATCATGTTCGATAACATCCGTGCCGATCTGCGCGCCCATGGCGGCGATTGGGGCGCCCAGGGCTTCTGGGTGCTGCTGGTCTACCGCTTCGGCCGCTGGCGCTACGGCGTGCGCCCGGCGTTGCTGCGCAAGCTGCTGTCGGTGATCTACAAGGTGTTGTTCAAGTTCGTGCAGATCATCACCGGGGTCGAGTTGCCCTGCGAAGTGGTGATTGGTCGCAATTTCGTCATCGACCATTTCGGCGGGATCGTCATCAGCGGCTATGCTCGGTTTGGCGATAACTGTCGGATCCGTAACGGTGTGGTGGTGGGCCTGAAGAACGTCGAAGAACCTATCGCACCGGTGTTCGGCGACAACGTCGACATCGGCGCAGGCGCCAAGGTATTGGGCAACATCCGCATCGGCAACAACGTGGCCATTGGCTCGAATGCCGTAGTGTTGATCGACGTGCCGGACGATTGCCTGGCCGTTGGGGTGCCGGCGACGGTCAAGCCGCGCAAGCGCGCACAGCCCATCGACACCCCTGTAGCAGCACAAGCCGCCGAGTGAGGCCCATGGAAACAGGCATTGGAGTGGTGGTGATCGGCCGCAATGAAGGGCAACGGCTGGAGCGCTGTCTGCGCTCGCTGTTGGGGCGGGCAGACCAGTTGGTCTATGTGGACTCCGGCTCCACCGACGGTTCGGTGCAGTTGGCGCACGCGCTTGGCGTCGAGGTTCTGGCGCTGGACATGACCTTGCCGTTTACCGCAGCGCGTGCGCGCAACGAGGGCTTCACCTGCCTGCAGGGCGTCTGCGCAGGTGTGCGGCATGTGCAGTTCGTCGACGGCGACTGCGAGGTGGACCCGGCTTGGCTGAGCAAGGCCCAGGCGTTTCTCGATCAGCACCCGCAGGTGGCGGTCGTCTGCGGGCGCCGCCGCGAGCGCTTCCCGGAGCGTTCGGTGTACAACCTGCTGTGTGACCTGGAGTGGGACACACCGATTGGCGAGACCAAGTCCTGCGGCGGCGATGCGCTGATGCGCGTGGATGCATTCATGGCGGTGTCTGGCTTTCGCCCGGATCTGATCGCAGGCGAAGAGCCTGAGATGTGCGTGCGCCTGCGTGCCCGCGGCTGGAAAATCTGGCGCCTGGCGGAGGAAATGACTCTGCATGATGCAGCCATCACCCGCTTCGGCCAATGGTGGCGGCGCAGCCTGCGCGCCGGCTATGCCTACGCCGAGGGCGCCTACCTGCACGGCGCCACGCCGGAGCGGCATTGGCTGCGCGAGTCGCGCCGCGCCTGGCTGTGGGGCCTGAACCTGCCGTTGGCGATCCTCGTCGTGAGCCTGGTGAGCGGCGGCTGGGGGTTGTGGTTGTTGCTGATCTACCCCCTTCAGGTCGTCCGCCTGGCGCGCCGTGGCACGCGTTCGGCGCGGGAAAACTGGTGGCAGGCGATATTTCTGGTGCTGGGCAAATTTCCCGAGATGCTTGGCCAGGCTCGGTTCCTGCTGAACCGGCGTGCAGCCGGCAAGCCGATGCTGATTGAGTACAAATGACATGTCGATGACGTTGAAGGCGCTGAGCAAGAGCGTGTTGACCCTGCAACCGGGCTATTCACCGCGCGCGCTCAACAACAAATTCAAGCTGTCGCTGGCGATGGCCAGGCAGTGGCCCGAGCTGCAGGCGTTCGCGCGGCGCATGACTGAGGCGCTTGGCCCTGTGCGCTTCGAGCGGCTGGGCGTCGATTGCATCGGCGTGGTGCAGTGGCCCTACATCAGCAAGACCTGGAGCGCAGTGCAGCGCTTGCAAGCGGTGGCTTCGCATTACGAAATCGTCACTGCCCTGTGCGCGCCGCTGCTGTTGCTGGGGCGTGAGGAGCAGCGCCTGCTGTGCGACCTGTCCGCTTACAGTGGCGGCTGTAGCCTGGTACTCGACCGGCCGATCTGGTTCAAGCGCGAAGGGGAGTTGGTGATCAACCTGTTTCAAGGAGATCTTCGCGTTGCTTCGCTGGCGTTCACCTTGTCTCGCGAGGACACCGGCGTGTGCCTGTTCATCGGCGCCGTGCAGGGCATTCACAAAGGCATCGACAGCGACACATCGCTGAACATCTACCGCGAGTTGACCAAAGATTTCGAAGGCTTGCGCCCGCGCAGTCTGCTGATCGAGGCCATCAAATGCGTGGCGCGCTGCCTGGGTGCCGTGAGCATCTATGCCGTGGGCGATGCACATCGCCATCACCGCCATGCCTACTTCGGCGCCGACAAGCACCAGGATCTGGCTGCCAACTACGATGTCATCTGGCAGGAGAACGGCGCCGTAGCGTCGCAGCGCGCGGACTTCTTCAGCATCCCGCTGGCGCCCGCGCAGCGCGCTGCCGAGCAGATCGCGGCGAAGAAGCGCGCCATGTACCGCCGGCGCCATGCCTTGCTCGACGATGTGTTCGACCAGATACACACCGCCCTTGCCGGTCGCCCGCTGCCCTCTGGCACGGCCGAGCTGGCCCTTCAGTAAACGGACACCGATTCGGGGCTTTATGCGTATCGCTTATTTCGTCAATCAATACCCCAAGGTCAGCCACAGTTTCATCCGCCGCGAAATCCTCGCGCTGGAGCGCCAGGGCCTGGAGGTGCAACGCATCGCCTTGCGCGGTTGGGACGCCGAGCTGCACGACCCGGAAGACCTCGCCGAGCGCGGCAAGACCCGCTACGTGCTGCAGGCGGGGATCAAGGGTTTGCTCGCGCCGACGCTGCAGGCGCTGCGCGCGCAACCCGGGCGGTTCTTCAAAGCGTTGAAGCTGGCACTGCGCCTAGGGCGTCGCGCCGATCGTTCCTGGCCTTACCACTTGGTGTATCTGGCCGAAGCGTGCCAGGTGCTGCAGTGGTTGCAAGCCTCGGCAGCCGAGCACGTACATGCGCATTTCGGCACCAATTCGGCTGAAGTCGTCATGCTCGCCCAGGCGCTCGGCGGGCCTGGCTACAGCTTCACCGTGCATGGCCCGGAAGAGTTCGACAAGGCGCAGGCACTGCACCTGGGCCACAAGGCGAGTCAGGCAGCTTTCGTCGTTGCGGTCAGTTCATATGGGCGCAGCCAGCTGTTTCGCTGGGTCGACCCTGCGCATTGGCCGAAGGTCAAGGTGGTGCACTGCGGTCTGGAGCGCAATTTTCATGAAGGCCAGGGATCGCTGGTGGCCCATGCCCCGCGGTTGGTGTGCGTGGGCCGCTTGTGCGAACAGAAGGGCCAGTTGCTGCTGATCGAGGCAGCCCATGCCTTGGCCAGCACAGGCGTGGATTTCGAGTTGGTCCTGGCAGGTGACGGCGAAATGCGCGGCCCGGTCGAGGCCCTGATCGCCCGTTACGGCTTGCAGCGCCAGGTGCGAATCACCGGCTGGATCGGCAGCGCGCAGGTGCGCGACGAAATCCTGGCCGCGCGGGCGCTGGTGTTGCCCAGCTTCGCCGAGGGCCTGCCGGTGGTGATCATGGAGGCCATGGCCCTGCGCCGGCCGGTGCTGTCGACCTATGTGGCCGGCATTCCTGAACTGCTGCGCCACGGCGAGAACGGCTGGTTGTTCCCGGCCGGCTGCGTTACGGCGCTGACCCAAGCCATGCGCGAATGCCTGCAACAGCCCGTGACAGTGTTGCAGGCGATGGGCGAGGCGGCTCATGCGCGGGTGTTGCAACGCCATGATATCGACCACGAAGCGGCCAAGCTGATCAGCCTGTTCAAGGGGGCGGCATGAGCACGTTGCTGAGCCTGTTGCTGGGCCTGGCGGCGCTGCTGGTGCTGTTGCCAGCAGCAGTGCTGTGCGCCCAGGTGGTCTTGGCCTGTCTACCGCCCAAGACCGGTCCCGGTGGACGGTTGCAACGAGCGCGGATCGCCGTGCTGGTGCCTGCTCAAAACGAAGCGTCGCTGATCGTTTCGACGCTCGCCAGCATTGCTGCGCAACTGCGCGACGGTGACCGCTTGCTGGTAGTTGCCGACAACTGCACCGACCAGACCGCGGCCTTGGCCCGCAGCGCTGGCGCCGAGGTGGTCGAACGTCAGGACCAACAACGGCGCGGCAAAGGCTATGCATTGGACTTCGGCGTGCGTCATCTGCAGCAGTCGCCGCCCGAGGTGCTGATCATCATCGATGCCGATTGCCAGGTCGGCGCCGCCGCTGTCGAGCATCTGGCGGCGACGGCGCTCGCCAACGCCAGGCCTGCGCAAGCGCTGTACCTGATGAATGCTCCGGCCGCTGCCGGGTTGAAGGTGCAGGTCGCGGCATTCGCCTGGCGCATGAAGAACCTGGTGCGCCCTACGGGCTGGGCGCGAGCAGGCCTGCCTTGTCAATTGATGGGCGCCGGCATGGCCTTCACCTGGGATGACCTGACCAGGGTTGACCTGGCCACCGCTCACCTTGTCGAGGACCTCAAGCTGGGGTTGGAATTCGCGGCCTTGGGCAAGGCGCCGCTGTTCTGCCCGCAGGCAGTGATCACCAGCCAGTTTCCCAGTAGCCAGGAGGGCCTGAACAGTCAGCGCAAACGCTGGGAGCATGGGCACCTGGGCATGGTCCTGGCCGAAGGGCCACGGCTGCTGGGACGCGCCGTGCTGCGGCGCAACTGGCCCTTGTTGGGCATGGCGGTAGACTTGATGATTCCGCCGCTGGCGTTGTTGACCTTGCTGAGCGTGGCGGTGTTCGCGATCAACCTGCTGGCCGGCGCCGTGTTCGGGCTGCTGTGGCCTGCGCTGCTGGCGGGCTTGGCGTTGTGCTTGCTGGGGGCGGCGGTGCTGTTGGCCTGGGCGCGCTTTGCTCGGGCGTCGATGCCGTTTTCGGTGCTGCTTTACGCCCCTTTCTATGCGGCCCGGAAGATCCCCCTGTACCTGGGGTTTCTTCTCAAGCGCCAGGTCGACTGGGTACGCTCCAAACGGGATGACAACTGATGGCTAACCGGGCTTGGCTTCACCGCTGGAAAACCCTCTTGGCCACGCTGCGAACCGTCGAGAATGATGCTGACGCACAGCGCTTGCTGCTGACCCTGAGCAACCCCCAGCGCAGCACCGTCCTGGGTTTCGTCAACGCCCATGCCATGAACCTGGCCGCGGTCGAGCCCGACTACTGCCAGGCACTGGCGAGCGCCGATGTGCTGCTGCGCGACGGCGCGGGCATGGCCATTCTGCTGCGCCGTCTGGGGCGCCAGCCAGGCCTCAACATGAACGGCACCGACTTCATTCCCCAGCTGTTGCACGCCTACAAGGGCAGGCCCGTGGCGTTTTGGGGAACGCGTGAACCATACCTGGCACAGGCTGCCCAGCACTGCGAGGCGGTGTACGGCGTGCGCATGGTGTCCCAGCATGAAGGTTTCGCCGACTTCCAGACCTACCTTGACCTGGCGCAGGCCCAGCGGCCGGCGTTGATCGTGCTGGGCATGGGCATGCCCAAGCAGGAACGACTGGCCGCACAGCTGGCGCAACTGCCGACCCCGTGTCTGATCATCTGCGGCGGAGCGATTCTCGACTTCCTCGGTGGCAAGGTGACCCGCGCCCCGCATTGGCTGCGGCGGTTGAACGCGGAGTGGCTGTTCAGGTTGCTCAAGGAGCCCAGGCGTCTGTTCGTGCGTTACGTCATCGGTAATCCGTTGTTCATCCTGCGCACGCTGTTGTATATCAGAGCAGGGCAGCACCGCGTCTGAGGTTGATGCCGGATGCAGGTGGTCGGCACGCGTGATCTGCTCCGCAGCGACCGTCCAGTGCTGCTACAGTGATATCAATTGCTTCAGCGCGCTGTACGAACGAAATTCAAGTGTTATCAGGTATCTGGGGCGAGTTGCTGGCGCCCCGCGGTGATCATCTGGCAGTTGGCATACACCTCGTGAGGCCTTACGCATGGTTTTTGAGCCCAGAAGCAGTCGGTCGTTGCTCCAACGAAGAAGTAGCGTGAGTAACGCCGTTCAAGCGGGCCTCGATGGAGTCGCAGTTACCGGTGTGGCGTGGTACCTGATTTACGATCAGTTCGGCTACATCACCTCCGACTACGTGATCATGCTCTTGTTGTTGATTGGCGCGTTGGCGGTGATCTACGACCACTACGCGATCTATCGCAGCAATGTCGGGCTGTCGGTCAAGGCGTTTCGCTTGTTCAAGGCCTGGTCTGCGACCTTCTGCTTTCTGGTGGTCATCGCCTTCCTGACCAAGCAGAGCGAGACCTACTCGCGGCTATTGGTGGTGCAGCTCTATGTCATTGGCTATGTCGTGCAGCTGTTCCTGCACGTGGCCATGCGTGAGTTGCAAAAGCGCTTCACTGCCCACGCGCGTTTGGACAATGCGCTGATTATCGGCAATGGCGACCTGGCCAACTTCCTCTACCAGAAAATCAGCAGCAACCCGTGGTTCGGCGAGCGGGTGGTGGGTTGCATCTGGGTCGACCAGGAGGAGGACCAGAGCCGCGATGGCTTGCGCATGCTTGGCAGCATCGCTGACCTTGACCGCATCATCGCCGAACATGGCATCCGTACCGTTTACCTGGTGACGCCGCTGGGCGGCTCGGCGGTGATTCAGGATGTTTACCTCAAGCTGCTGGACAAGTGCATCGCGGTCAATTGGGTGCCGGACATCTTCTCGCTGCGTCTGATCAACCACAGCGTGCGAGAAATCGCCGGCATCCCGGTACTGACCTTGTCGGAAACACCCCTGACCGGCACCAGCCTGTTTCTCAAGAACCTCGAGGACCGGGTGCTGGCTGCGCTGATTCTGCTCCTGGCCTCCCCGGTGCTGCTGCTGGTGGCCGTGGTGATCAAGCTCGACAGCCCAGGGCCGGTGTTCTTTCGTCAGGACCGCACCGGCTGGACCGGGGAATCGTTTCGGATCTGGAAGTTTCGCAGCATGCACGTGCATCAGCCCGAAGGCGGGGTGGTGGCCCAGGCCCAGCGCAACGACCCGCGCTTGACCCGCGTCGGCGCTTTCATTCGGCGGACCAGCCTGGATGAGCTGCCGCAGTTGTTCAACGTGCTGACCGGCGACATGTCACTGGTCGGGCCGCGGCCGCATGCCTTGCAGCATGACACCCTGTATTCCCAAGACATCGTCGATTACTTCGCCCGCCACAACATCAAGCCCGGCATGACCGGCCTTGCCCAGGTACGCGGTTACCGTGGCGAAACCAAGGACATCGAACAGATGATCCAGCGCGTCAACTCCGACATCGAGTACATCAACAACTGGTCGTTGTGGCTCGACTTCGTGATCCTGGTGCGCACGCTCAA
The DNA here is from genome assembly GCF_052041965.1 of Pseudomonas sp. SMSB3. Taxonomy (NCBI): domain Bacteria; kingdom Pseudomonadati; phylum Pseudomonadota; class Gammaproteobacteria; order Pseudomonadales; family Pseudomonadaceae; genus Pseudomonas; species Pseudomonas sp. SMSB3. The sequence continues at coordinate 69,888 of NZ_JBKGGV010000016.1, forward strand.
TGCCTTCACGGGCAAGCAGGCGTACTGAGCGCGGGGCGCAGCGGCCCGATCAGCTGGCCAGCGCCAGCGGGTGCAGCGCCCTGAAGCTCTGCGCTTCTTCGACCAGCCAATCATGCACGGCGCGGGCGCCAGGTTGGTTCAAGCCGCCAGGCGGGTAGTGCAGCATGTAGCGCTTGTGGTTGGCGATGGGATGGCCGAACGGCACGATCAGGGCGCCACGCTCGAGTTCATCGTTGAGCAGCGTGCGCCGGGCGATGGCCACGCCAACACCCGCGATGGCCGCCTCGATGGTCAGGTGGTTGCGGTTGAAGGTATGCCCCCGGCGCACGTCCAGGCCGCTTGCGCCGATGCCCTCCAGGTAGAACTCCCATTCTGCGTATTCCGAACTGCCGCGCCAGGCGGTGATGTCGTGCAGCAACGGATAATGCGCAAGGTCCGCAGGCCCGTGCAGGGGCGGACGGCCGCGCAACAGCCCCGGGGAGCACACCGGAAAGATCTGCTCGTCCAGCAAGGGCGTGGACAGCATGCCTGGGTAGCTGCCGTCATTGAGGTCGATGGCCAAGTCGAAATCGTGCGGGTCCAGTGCGTGGGCACTGTCCTCGGCCACCAGGCGCAGTTCGATGTCCGGGTAGCGCTGCTGAAAACGCGGCAAGCGGGGCGTCAACCATTTGGCCAGAAACGATGGGATCGAGCGCAGGCGCAAGGTACCGCGGATCTCCCCGGCATCCAGGCGCAGCAGCTCGGCTTCGATGCTGGCGTATGCCTCGGTCACCGTTTGCGCCAGGCGTTGGCCCTCGGCGCTCAGCTCCACCCCGCGCGCGCGGCGCAGGAACAGTCGATAGCCCAGGCGCTCTTCCAGCTGGCGCATTTGCTGGCTGACCGCTCCCGGCGTGATGTGCAGTTCTTCAGCGCAGCGGGTGAATGACAGGTGGCGCGCTGCGCAGGAAAACACGTGCAACCAGACGAACATCTGGCCGTTGAGCTGACGCATCGTTTAGCTCCGCTAAAGGCTTGCTTAGGAAGTTTCGTTGGTCATACCCGGATGACGGCGTCAGTATCGCGCCAATCGGCATTCCCGTACAAATTCTCCAGACAACCGTGCGACCGCTGCAAGCGTCGACGCGGTCAGGCATTAGCATGGCTATCAGTGTTTTCGACCTTTTCAAAATTGGTATTGGTCCCTCGAGTTCCCACACCGTCGGGCCGATGCGCGCCGCCGCGACCTTTGCCCAGGCCCTGCGCGAACAGGGGCTGCTGGCGCAGGTGAGGCGTATCGAGGTGCGCCTGTATGGCTCGCTGTCCGCCACCGGCGTCGGTCATGCCACTGACCGCGCCTGCTTGCTGGGCTTGATGGGGCAGTGGCCTGACCGCATCGACCCTGCCACGATCGAGCCGCGTATCGCGCAAGTGTTGCAGGAGCAGTGCCTGATCCTCGACGGCAGCCAGCCGCTGGCCTTCGACTACGCCCGCGACATGCTGCTGCTCGACGAAAGCCTGCCCTATCATCCCAATGCCATGGGCCTGGAGGCGCTGAGTGAGCAGGGCAGTTTGCTGCAGCAAACCTACTACTCGGTCGGTGGCGGCTTTATCGTCGAGCAGGGTGAGCTGGATGCGCCGCCAGCGGACAGCCATGCGGTTAGCCTGCCTTACGAATTTTCCAGCGCCGCCGAGTTGCTTGCCCTGTGCAAGGCCCATCAACTCAGTGTTGCCGAGCTGATGATGGCCAATGAGCGCGCCTGGCGTCCCGAAGCGGAAATACGCGAAGGGCTGCTGCGCATCTGGGCGGCCATGCGCGACTGCGTCGAAAACGGCTTGCGTCACGAAGGCGTGCTGCCTGGTGGCCTCAATGTGCGCCGCCGCGCTGCGCGCTTGCACCGCAGCCTGCAGGAAATCGGCAAACCCAACGTGATTGGCTCGACCCTGAGCGCCATGGAATGGGTCAACCTGTTCGCCCTGGCGGTGAACGAGGAAAACGCCGCAGGCGGGCGCATGGTCACCGCGCCCACCAACGGGGCTGCCGGCATCATTCCCGCCGTGCTGCACTACTACATGAAGTTCGATCCCGGCGCCTGTGACGACGATGTCGTGGCATTCCTGCTGGCAGCCGCTGCGGTGGGTATCCTGTGCAAGAAGAACGCCTCGATTTCCGGTGCCGAGGTTGGCTGTCAGGGCGAGGTGGGTTCAGCCTGTTCGATGGCTGCCGCGGGCCTGGCTCAGGTCCTTGGCGCAACGCCCCCACAGCTGGAAAACGCCGCCGAGATCGCCCTTGAGCATAACCTGGGGCTGACCTGCGACCCCGTGGGCGGGCTGGTGCAGGTGCCCTGCATCGAGCGCAACGCCGTCGCCGCGGTCAAGGCTATCAACGCCGTGCAGATGGCCCTGCGCGGCGACGGCGAGCATTTCATCTCCTTAGACCGGGTCATCCGCACCATGCGCGACACCGGTGCCGATATGCACGCCAACTACAAGGAAACTTCGCGCGCAGGGCTGGCGGTTGCGTTCGTTGAATGTTGAATTCGCTCATCCTCAAGCGCCTGCTTAGCCCAACTTCTCGCGCAGTCGATACCACAGCATGCCCAGCGCCAGCAGCGGTGAGCGCAGGGCCTTGCCGCCTGGAAAGGTCAGGTGCGGCACGGCACTGAAAATGTCCAGCCCCTGGCTTTGGCCAAGGGCGATGCCCTCGGCCAGCAACTTGGCCGTCCAGTGGGTCACATTCAGGCCATGGCCCGAGTAGCCTTGGGCATAGAAGACGTTCGGCTGCTGGCTGAGTCGACCCACCTGGGGAAAGCGGTTGGCCGTGATGCCAATCATGCCGCCCCAGTGGTAGTCGATGCGTACATCGCGCAGTTGCGGGAACACCTTGAGCAGTTTGGGCCGCATGTAGGCAGCGATGTCCTGAGGGTCACGCCCGGAGTAGTGACAAGCACCACCGAACAGCAAGCGGCGGTCGGCCGTCAGCCGGTAATAATCCAGGCCGACCTTCTGATCGCATAACGCCATGTTTTGCGGGATGAGCGTTTCTGCCAGGGCCTGTGGCAGGGGTTCGGTGGCCACAACGTAGCTGCCGGCAGGCAACACCTTGCCGCTCAGCCGTGGCTCCAGCTCATCGAGGTGCGCATTGCAGCCCAGCACCAAGTTGTGCGCACGTACTTTGCCCCGGGCCGTATGCAGCGTCACGCGGGGACCGTGTTCGATTCGCACGACCGGGCTTTGTTCGAAGATGCGTGCCCCCAGGCGCTGGGCAACGGCGGCCTCGCCTTGCACCAGATCCAGCGGATGCAGATGCCCCGAGCCCATGTCCACCAGACCGCCCACGTACTGGTCGCTGGCGACGACCTGGTGCATGTTCGCAGCCTCCACCAGCCGGGTTTCGTGGCGGTAACCGAGGCTCGCCAGGTCGTCCAGCTCGTCATTGAAGGCCGCGTACTGCGCTGGCGTGTTGGCCAGTTCGCAAAAGCCCCAGCGCAAATCGCAGGCAATGCCATGGCGCTCGATGCGCTGCGCCACCAACGCCACCGATTCGATGCCTGCCTGCTTGAGGTAGCGCACGCCGTCTTGGCCGACATGCCGGGCAAAGCCGCTGACATCATGGCCAATGCCGCGGATCAATTGCCCGCCGTTGCGGCCGCTGGCGCCCCAGCCGATACGCCGGGCTTCCAGCAGCACCACGTCGAGGCCGCGCTCGGCCAGTTCCAGCGCGGTATTGACCCCCGTCAAACCGCCGCCGACCACGCACACATCGGCCGTCAGCTCATCCTCCAGGCTCGGATAAGGCAGGGTATGGCGGGCGCTGGCGGCGTAGTACGAGGCTGTATGTTGGGTATCGAAAGGCATGGGGCGTTCTCGGTCAGCGGTTGGACTTGATCTTGGTCCAGGAACGGGTCATGACGCGCATGATCTTCGGGCTCGGGGTGCTGGAGATGTACAACTTGTCGAGCACCTCCTGAGGCGGGTAGATCTCGGGGTTGTCGACCAGCGACCGGTCCATGTAAGCCTTGGCGTCGGGGTTGGCGTTGGCGTAGCCGACCGTGGCGCTGACCTTGGCAATCACCTTCGGGTCGAGCAGGTAGTTGATGAAGGCCAGGGCCTGGTCGGGGTTGTTGGCGTCCTTGGGAATGGCCAGCAGGTCGAACCACAGGTTGCTGCCTTCCTTGGGAATGCTGTGGGCGATCTTCACGCCGTTCTTGGCCTCCACAGCACGGTTGGCCGCCTGGAACACGTCGCCGGAATAGCCGAACGCCACGCAAATGTTGCCGTTGGCCAGGTCAGAGACGTACTTGGAGGAGTGGAAATAAGTGATGTACGGGCGCAGCTGCAGCAAGCGCGCTTCGGCCTTGGCGTAATCGGCCGGCTTTTCGCTGCGCGGGTCCATGCCCAGGTAGTTGAGCATGGCAGGGAACAGCTCATCGGGTGAGTCCATGAAGGCCACACCACATTGCTTGAGCTTCTCCAGGTTCTGCGGCTCGAACAGCGTGGCCCAGGAGTCGATGCGCTCGATGCCCAGCGCTGCCTTGACCTTGTCGACGTTGTAACCGATGCCGTTGGTGCCCCACAGGTACGGCACCGCGTAGCGGTTGCCAGGGTCGTTCTGTTCGAGCTGCTTGAGCAGCTTGGGGTCCAGATGCTGCCAGTTCGGCAGTTTGCTGCGATCGAGCGGCAGGAATGCGCCGGCCTGTGCCTGGCGCGCGAGGAAATGATTGGAGGGGACCACCACGTCGTAGCCGGTGCGGCCGGCCAGCAATTTGCCCTCCAAGGTTTCATTGGAGTCGAACACGTCGTAGATGACCTTGATCCCGGTGCTGGCCTGGAAGTCGGCCAGGGTCGTATCACCAATGTAGTCGGTCCAGTTGTATACGCTGACACTGGGCGCTGCGTGGGCGGCGGCGCCGAACAGCAGGGCGCACGTGGCGGGAATCAGGGCTTGCAGATGACGCATGTCGACACCTCGTTGGTCTTGTTGTTCGAAGCAGTGCAAGGGGCGCACCGCGCCCCCTCAGGTCACACGCTCAGCAACAGGAACTCGCGTTCCCACGAGCTGATGACGCGCTTGAAGTTTTCGTGCTCGGCGCGCTTGACCGCCACGTAGCCCTGGACGAATTGCTTGCCCAGGTAACGCTGCACGGTCTGGCAGTCTTCCATGTGCTGCAACGCGTCCTCGATGGTGATCGGCAGGCGCAGGTTACGCCGCTCGTAGGCCCGGCCCTGCACGGGCGCGCTGGGCTCGATGCGCTCGATCATGCCCAGGTAGCCGCACAGCAGGCTGGCCGCGATCGCCAGATAGGGGTTGGCATCGGCGCCAGGCAGGCGGTTTTCCACGCGCATCGACTCGGGGCTTGAGGTCGGCACGCGCAGCCCGGCAGTGCGGTTTTCTTCGCCCCACTCGACGTTGACCGGGGCCGAGGTATCGGGCAGGAAGCGGCGGAACGAGTTGACGTTGGGCGCGAACATCGGCAGCAGTTTGGGGATGTACTTCTGCAGGCCGCCGATATGGTGCAGGAACAGCGCGCTCATGCTGCCATCGTCATTGGCGAACACCGGCTTGCCGGTGGCGATGTCGACCACGCTCTGGTGCAGGTGCATGGCGCTGCCAGGTTCGTCGGTGATCGGCTTGGCCATGAAGGTCGCGGTGACGTTGTGCTTGAGCGCCGCCTCGCGCATGGTGCGCTTGAACACGGTGATCTGGTCGGCCAGGTCCAGTGCGTCGCCGTGACGGAAGTTGATTTCCATCTGCGCCGGGCCGTCTTCGTGGATCAGCGTGTCCAGGTCCAGCCCTTGCAACTCGCACCAATCGTAGACGTCTTCGAACAATGGATCGAATTCGTTGGCCGCGTCGATGGAGAACGACTGACGCCCGCTTTCCGCGCGGCCCGAACGGCCCAGCGGCACTTGCAAGGGCAGGTCGGGATCTTCGCAGCGCTTGGTCAGGTAGAACTCCATCTCTGGCGCGACGATGGGCTGCCAACCTTTGTCGGCGTACAGCTTCAGGACTTTCTTGAGCACGTTGCGCGGCGACAGCTCGATCGGGTTGCCTTGTTTGTCGAAGGTGTCGTGTATCACGATCGCGGTGGGTTCGATGGCCCAGGGGATCTGGTACACCGCCGAGGGGTCGGGCCGGCAGATCATGTCGATGTCGGCAGCGTCGAGCAGGCTGTAGTAGATGTCGTCATCCACGTAGTCGCCGGTGACCGTCTGCAGCAGCACGCTCTCTGGCAGGCGCATGCCGCGTTCATGCAGGAACTTGGCAGTTGGCGCAATTTTGCCGCGGGCGATGCCGGTCAAGTCGCTGATCACGCATTCGACTTCGGTGATGCGGTGTTCTTTCAGCCACGTGGAAAGCTGATCGAAGGGGGCGTTCATACAGACCTCTTGGTTGGGTTTTTTATGGGGAAGCGTTTCATGCCGCTTCCCAGGTGCCGCGCTGCGGACTATCTTGGGCGCAGGACAGTATGGTGATCTATCCACTTTCTGCGACTATCAATGCACCAAAAGAGTGCAATAGGACTTTGCGTGACAAACTCCCAAGCGTTGCAGGTTCAGGCGTATCACACGTGCGATGTCACCGAGCAGGTACGTGCCACGCCTGGCTGGCATCAGCACTACCGGCAAATGTCGCCGGGGCTGTTCAGTGGTCACTTGCGCTGCCTCGGGCTTGACGGGGTAGAGGTGTACGAAGAGCGTCTCAACACGCGGGTCGAGCAGTTCTTCCGTGCCCCTAGCGGTTCTTTGGCATTCTGTTTCGATCAGAGCGATCACAGTCTGTATCTGCTCAATGAGCAGAGCCGCAACATCTGGATCACGCCGGAGAACTATCAAGAAGTGGCCGTGGTGTTCGACCAGGCTTTTCTCGCCCGTCATGGGGTGGATCCGCAGCGTCTTGAAGGGTTGTTCATGGTGCCGTTGGGCAGTGGCCAGAACGCGTTGTTCGGCAGTTGGCTGAGCGCAACGCTCACCCGCCTGGGGCAGGCTGATTGCCGGTTGCAATCGCAGGCGCTGGCCGAGCAATTGCTGGAGGACTGTCTGTTCATCCTTGATAACGCCTGTCAGCGGCTGCAGGGTGGCGCGCTGGGGCGACGGGATGAGGAGCGGGCGATCATGCGGCGGGTGAGTCAATGGGCTGCTGATTGCCCGGAGGAGACGCTCAATCTTGTCGAGCTGGCCGATGTGGCTGGGGTGTCGTTGCGGCAGTTGCAGCAGGCGTTCAAAGGGTTTACCGGGATGCCGCCTGGGCAGTGGCTGCGAATGCGGCGGCTTAATGGGGCGCGTCGGGATTTGCTGGTGGGTGAGGGTGTGACCGTGGCTGAGGTTGCCATGCGTTGGTCGTTTTGGCATTTGGGAAGGTTTTCAGAGAGTTATCGGCAGTTGTTCAAGGAGTTTCCGAGTGAGACTATTCGGCGGCGGGGTAGGGCTTCGGTTTGAGTTGGGCTGTGGTTCTGGTTCTGGTTCTGGATCCGGTTCTGATTCGAATTCTGGCATTGGCTTTCACGTACGGTGCGCATTCATTGGCGATGTGGGCGCATAGGCACCTTTTCGCCTTTACGGCGAGTCCCTTTTTGACGGGGCAAAAAGGAACCAAAAACCCCCTGCTCCTACATCCGGCCCCTGCGCTGCGCTCCGGGGTCCCCTCACTCCGGCGCCTTGCGGGCCCTGCGCGGCCACAACTTGCTACGCAAGTCGTACAGCTCGCGTCCTCCGGCTACGCCGTCGGGGGTGCTACGCACCCTGGGCCCTCCAGACGCCTACGTTCGGCCTCCTGAAGTCGCGATCTGCGTCGCTTGGACTATCGCGCGCTTAGAAGCAGAAGCAGAAGCAGAAGCAGAAGCAGAAGCAGAAGCAGAAGCAGAAGCAGAAGCAGAAGCAGAAGCAGAAGCAGAAGCAGAAGCAGAAGCAGAAGCAGAAAGTATTAAGTCGTGAACTTCAATTGATAACAAACGGCGTTAGCATATTGGACCTGCTTTTCTCGCAGCCTCTTTGCTTTGCTTTGCTTTGCTTTGCTTTGCTTTGCTTTGCTTTGCTTTGCTTTGCTTTGCTTTGCTTTGCTTTGCTTTGCTTTGCTTTTGATCCTAAGCGCGCGATAGTTCAGGCAACGCAAATTGCGACCTCAGGAGGCCGAGCGTAGGTGTCTGGAGGGCCCAGGGTGCGTAGCACCCCCGACGGCGTAGCCGGAGGACGCGAGCTGTACGACTTGCGAAGCAAGTTGTGGCCGCGCAGGGCCCGCAAGACGCCGAAGCGAGGGGACCCCGGAGCGCAGCGCAGGGGCCGGATGTGGGAGCGAGGGGTTTTTGGTTCCTTTTTGCCCCGTCAAAAAGGGACTCGCCGTAAAGGCGAAAAGGTGATTACGCGTCGCTATAGCAATTGAATACCGCAGCAGTGCTCAAGACAACCACGGCCTCACACTAGCAGTCACAAGTTCCAAGCCGCAAGTTCCAAGTAAAAGCAGACGGCATAGACACTAGGACCAAGTTGGCTTGCAGCGCACAGCTCGAAAGGCCAGCGCGGCAGTCAACATCACCCCAACCCAACCCCCAGCATCCAAAGCGGAAACTTGCTATCGTGCACACCAGTTTCCACCCGAGATAGCTGATGTTCTACCTGCCTCTGACCAGCGAGCAAGCCGACCACCTGGCCACCCCATCCGACGCCACCGATTTCTTCAAGGCCGCCAGCCTGCTCGAAGCCGCCGCCGTGTTGTTCGTGCAAAACGTCCCCCGCCAGCCGGCCAATGCCACCGCGGACACCCAGGAACGCCGTTTCGCCGAGATCGTGCGCATCGCCAATGACGTCGAACAAGCAGCCCCTGACCGCTTTCAGAGCCACGTCGCGCAGCGGTTCGACCGCGAGGCGTTCGCCATGGGCCTGGGCCTGCTCGGGGAGAACGGCGTCGCACTGGTATCTGCCGAAACCCAATACCAGCCCGCCGAATTTCTCGACCCCGACGGCCAGTGGAATTTCCAGTTCGCCAGCAGCTACCGGCAGCGCGTCACCCCGCTGCACCCGGTGCACCTACCCGCCCTGGCCAGCGACCTCACGCTCAGTGACCAGCAGCATCGCCTGCTGCGCGAGTTCCTCTGCGGCGTCGAGGAGTCGGTGGCCGTGCAGGGCTTCGCCGGTACCGGCAAGACCTTCCTCATTCACCAGTTCGCCCGCCTGCTCGAGCCCCAGCGCACCCTGTTGCTGGCCCTGACCGAAGGCCAATTACGGGCGCTGCGGGCACGCGTCAAAGACCCCGAGGCCTACACTGCATTGACATTCGGCCAATTGGCCGACGAAATCCTCAACCGCGACCTGACCAGTAATGGCTGGCGGCTGCGCGACCCGTATCGCACCAAGTTGTCCTGGCGGCCGCAGGAAGCGCAGGTGGTACGCTGGCTGAACATTCCCGACATTGGCCCGCTGGCCGCCTGCGACGTCGTCGCCCTGTGCATCAAGGCAGTGCGCAGTTTCTGCCGCAGTGGCGACAGCGACGTGCAACTGCACCACTTGCCATGGGCCGGGCCGGGCAGCACGCCGTTGGACCAGCAGGTGCTGTTGGAGAAGGCGCGGCTGTATTGGCAGGAACTGATACGCCCATCCGCGCGCGAGATCCAGTTACCGGTGCGTGATTATCATCGGGTCAAGCTGCTGTCGTTGACCGCTGAGGTGATCGACAGCCGCTACCGCCATGTCATCGTCGATGAAGCCCATGAACTGTCCGCGCCCATGCTGGCGTTGCTCGATCGCAGCCCGCAGTCGGTCATCGCCCTGGGCGACGAGCTGCAGAACCTCAACGGCCTGAGCCCCCACCATGGCAGCTTCATCCGCCAGCGCTGCATCGATCACTCGCTGCGCGCAGGCCCTGCCATGGACGGGGTGCTGAACCCGCTGATCCAGGCCCATCCGGCAGCGATTCAAGGTGCCTTCAGCGGCAGCGCCGAGCACTACACGCGGGTCAGTTTCTTCGACGCGGTGAGCGTTCCCGAGCAACCGACCGTGTTGATCGTCGATGACGAATGGGGCTTGTTCGGCTGGTTCCAGCGTCTGACCCATCAGGGCGTGCCGTTCGTGCTGCTCAAGGGCGCGCGCAAGGACTTCGAACTGTTCGTCGAAGACTGCATCGAGCTGTACCGCTACGGCACCCGAGCACGTCACCCGATGCTGTTTCGCTATCCGAGCTGGCAGGCCTTGGAGCAAGACAAGGGCGACGACAAAGCCTTCATTGCCGTGGCCGGCATGCTGCGCAAGGGCTATACCGCTGAACACTTCGCCAAGGCCAAGAGCCGTTATCGCTGGGACAAGGCGCCCAAGCTGTTCCTCGGCCGGGTCTGCGATGTGAAGAACATGGAGTTTGCCCGGGTGATGGTTTCGCCCGAGCTGATGGTCGCGCCGGGCGCCGCCGGCAACCGCAACGAGCGTGCGCGCATGCTGGCAGGGCTGTACACGGCCTGTTCGCGTGCCCGGCACGAACTGATCGTGCCGGGTGGGATGCTCGATTGGGTCAAGGACCAGACGCGCAGTTGAGCGTCGGGGCTGCCAGGCAGCCCCAAGGGCTGATCAGTTGCGATCCAGCCAAACGGTCTGGGCGTTGGTGAATTCACGCACACCAAAGTGCGACAGCTCACGCCCAAAACCACTCTTTTTCACGCCGCCAAAGGCGACCCGTGGGTCGGAGGCGCAGTAACCGTTGATGAACACCGCGCCGGTATCCAGCGCTGCTGTCATGCGCTCGGCCAGCGCATAGTCGGCGGTGTAGATGGTCGAGGCCAGGCCAAATTCACTGTCATTGGCCAGCTCCACGGCATGCTCGGCGTCACGCGCGGTGATGATCGCCGCCACCGGCCCGAACAGCTCCTGCTTGAACGCGGTCATGTCCGGCGTGACGTTGGCGAACACGGTGGGCGCGTAGAAGTTGCCCACGCCTTCGAGCTTGTTACCACCGAGCAGCAGCGTCGCGCCTTCGGCCAAAGTAGCCTGCACCTGGCCATCGAGCTCGTCGCGCAGGTCATAGCGAGCCATGGGGCCAATGTAGGTGTCGTCCTGCAACGGGTTGCCGATGTTCAGCTGGCGGGTGGCCGCGACGAATTTCTGAGTGAACGCCTCGGCAATGCTCTGCTCGACGATCAGGCGCTTGGCCGCCGCGCACACCTGGCCGGTATTTTGGTAGCGGCCGATTACCGCCGCCTGCACGGCCGCGTCCAGGTCGGCATCGGCGAGGACGATGAAGGGGTCTGAGCCACCCAGCTCCAGCACGCATTTCTTCAGCGCAGCCCCGGCTTGCGCGCCGATGGCCATGCCCGCACGGACGCTGCCGGTCAGGGTCACGGCGACGATGCGCGGGTCGTTGATGGCACGGGTCACGCCCTCAGGGGTCACGTTCAGCACCTCGAACACGCCGCTTGGCACACCGGCCTCCCTGAACAGCTCACCCAGCAGGTAGGCGCTGCCCATCACGTTTGGCGCGTGCTTGAGTACATAGGTGTTGCCCGCCAGGATCGCCGGTACCGCACCGCGCAGCACCTGCCAGATCGGGAAGTTCCAGGGCATCACCGCAAGGATCGGGCCCAGCGGGCGGTATTCGATACGGGCTTTTTCCACCTGCGTAGGTTCGGCAGCGAGCATCGCCGGGCCGTGTTCGGCGTACCAGCGGCACAGACCGACGCATTTGGCGACTTCACCGCGGGCCTGGGTGATCGGCTTGCCGATTTCACGGCTGATCATCTTCGCAAAGGCTTCGGTCTTGGCCTCAAGCGTGCTGGCCAGGGCAAGCAGGTATTCGCTGCGCTGACCCAGCGACACCTGCCGCCATTGGCCATAGCCAGCCTTGGCGCGTTGCAGCGCCGCTTCCAGTGCGGCGTCGGTGTCATAGGGATAGGCGCCAATCTGCTCGCCGCTGAACGGGTCGACGGAGATGGCGTGGGTCAGGCTGCTGATCGCGCTCATGGCTGGACACTCTCACTGCTTTGGTTAGTGAGTCCAGATTAGTGGGCTATGGGTTTGATGAAAACTGAATAATAATGAGCGAAACATTCACGTTTGGAGAATGACTGTGGACTTGGTGCAACTGGAAATCTTCAAGGCGGTGGCCGAGCAGGGCAGCATCAGCGCTGCCGCCCAGCATATCCACCGAGTGCCGTCCAACCTGACCACGCGGATCAAGCAGCTGGAGGAGGACCTGGGAGTGGCGCTGTTCATCCGTGAAAAGAGCCGCTTGCGCCTGTCTCCGGCCGGCTGGAATTTTCTTGAATACACTCGGCGCATTCTCGACCTGGTGCACGAGGCGCGCTTGACCGTGGCCGGCGAGGATCCTCAAGGCACTTTCGCCCTGGGCTCGCTGGAGAGCACCGCTGCAGTGCGTATCCCGGCGCTACTGGCCGCCTATAACCAGCGCTACCCTAAAGTCGACCTCGACCTGTCCACCGGGCCATCGGGGACCATGCTCGAAGGGGTTCTGGCCGGGCGCCTGGTAGCCGCCTTCGTCGACGGCCCGGTACTGCACCCCACGCTTGAGGGCATCCCGGTATTCGAGGAAGAGATGGTCGTCATCTCGCCGCTCAACCATGCGCCCGTCAGCCGTGCCCAGGACGTCAACGGCGCGAGCATCTATGCATTTCGCGCCAACTGCTCGTATCGCCATCATTTCGAGAACTGGTTCGTCCAGGATCAGGCAGTGCCCGGCAAGATTCATGAGATGGAGTCCTATCACGGCATGCTCGCCTGCGTCAGTGCCGGCGCGGGCCTGGCCATGCTGCCGCGCAGCATGCTCGACAACATGCCCGGCTGCAGCACCGTGTGTGCATGGCCCATGCAGGAAGATTTTCGCTACCTCAAGACCTGGTTGGTATGGCGCCGCGGCACGGTGTCGCGCAGCCTGAGCATGTTCGTGAAACTGCTGGAAGAACGCCGTGCTCAGTGAAGGTGTCCGGATGCGCTCAACATTGGGCAGAAATGGCCGATAAATATCAGACGATAGTGGCATTTCACTTTCATCTTTCTGATTAACTGGACAATAATCAAAAAAGTATTACGTCTTGTGACAGATGGCGACATCTGTCACTGAAAAATCGAGGGGCATGAGCCCCCAATTGCCAGCAGCCGTCACCGTACCGGTCACGGCTCTTTGGTATTGACCATCAGGAGAAGTCGTTGATGAAAACCCGTCTTGCCAGCACCCTGGCTGCTGCGCTATTGGCCTTGGCCGGCACAAGCTTCGCCCAGGCCGCGCAGATTTCCGGAGCCGTGGGTGTCACCAGCCAGGGCGACATGACCTACCGCGTCGGCATGTCGTTCGACTGGGACAAGAAATGGCTGCAAAGCGATGTAGGTTACGTGTCCGGCTACTGGGATGCGGCCTACACCTACTGGGAAGGCGGCGAAGCCAGCGCGGCGCACTCGCTGTCGTTCAGCCCCGTGTTCACCTATGAATTCAGCGGCTTCACCTACACCCCTTACATTGAAGCCGGTATCGGTATCGCTGCATTCTCCAAGACCGACGTCGGTGATCAGCGCCTGGGTTCCTCGTTCAACTTCGAAGACCGCATCGGCTTCGGCGTGAAACTGCCGGGCGAGCAGAAAGTGGGTGTGCGCGCCATCCATTATTCCAACGCCGGTATCAAGGAACCCAACGACGGTATCGAGTCGTACTCGCTGTTCTACAGCAAAGGCTTCTGATGCACAGGGGGCCGCCTCGCGGCCCCCGCTCATTCAGAAGGTGTAGGCAATCCCTGCCTGCACCGTGCGCGGCGCGCCGGGGTAGGCGTAGGTATTGAAGGCGCCTTCGTCATAGCCTTTGTTGAACAGGTTCTTGACGTCCAGGTTCAAGCGCACGTGCTCGTTGAGCTTGTAGAAGCTCAGCAGGTCGACCACGCTGTAGCGCTGCATTGTGTAGGTACTGGCGGCTGTCTGCCCAGCGCGGTCATCGACGTACTTCACCCCCATCCCCAGGCCAAGCCCTTTGGCCGGCCCATCCTGAAACTCGTAGGTATTGAGCAGGCTGAAGCTGCTGCGCGGGATGTTGGCCAAACGTGTACCGCTCGGTATGACGTTGTCCTTGGTCACCTCGGCATCGACATACGCGTAGCCCCCGATCATGCGCCATTCAGGCGTCAGGTTGCCGGCCACATTGATGTCCAGGCCGCGACTGCGCACTTGCCCGGCTGCCACGCTGTAAGTCCCGCTTGGGTCGTTGGGGTCGCGGGTCAGCACGTTTTCCTTGACGATGTGGTACACCGCGGCATCGATGCTCAGCTGGCGATCGAGCGCCTCCCACTTCACGCCGAGCTCGTATGACTTGCCTTTTTCCGGGTCAAAACCGCTGCCTTGCAGGCTGGCGCCACTGTTGGGCTTGAACGAGCGCGCGGTGTTGGCATAGATCGCCAGCGTATCGGTCAGATCAAAGATCAGGCCCAGGCGCGGGGTCACGCCGTTCTCGCCTTTGCTGAAATCGCCGGCATTGTTCAGTTTGTTGTCATAGTCGTGTTCGAAGCGTTCGAAGCGCACCCCGGCCAGGGCCTTGAGGCGATCGGTGAGCGCCACCTGGTCCTGCACGAACGCCGCCCAGGTCTTGAGGTTTTCCTTGTCGTGGGTGGTGGTGCGGGTGAGGGCAGGGCGCGCCTGACCCAGAACCGGGTCGAAAATATCGATCGGGTAGGCGCCGGCACCTGCCGCCGAACGCTGGATGATCGAGTTGTAGTCATAATCCTCGTACTCGATGCCGGTCAGCAGGGTATGAGAGAAACTGCCTGTGTCGAAGTAGCCGGTGAGGTTGAGCTGGTAGTCGCGGTCGGTCCATTGCAGCTTGCGGTAGTTGAAGTTGCGTCCCAGGGTACGGCCATCGGCCTGCAGGCCGTTGGCTTCCACCGCATTGCCCTTGAGCGAGCCGTCCAGCCACTGCATGCCACCGCCCAGTGTCCAGTTGTCGTTGAGCAGGTGCTCGAAGCGCAGCTGGGCCATGTTGTTGTCATTGTGCAGCAGGTTGTCGCTGCCTTTCTCCCAGATGTTGGTGTCGCGCGAAGCGTTGCCGCGCTGGCCGGGCAGGCGGGTCAAACCCCGGTCCAACGGGTGGTTGTTGCGCATGAAGTCGCCTTCGAAGATGACCTTGGTGGCCTCGTTGACTTGCCAGCTGAGCACCGGCGCGACGTCATAGCGTTCGCTTTCGACGTCGTCGCGAAAGCTCTCGCCGCCTTCGCCAAGTACATTCAGGCGATAGGCCAGCGAGCCGTCGGTGTTCAACGGGCCGCTGGCATCCAGGGTGGCGCGATGCATGCCTTGGTCGTTCAACTGACTGCCCAAGGTCACCTTCGGCTCGGCCAGTGGTTGCTTGCTGACCACGTTGAAGGTCCCGCCCGGATCGCCACGGCCATACAGACTGGTGGCGGGGCCGCGAATCACTTCCAGGCGCTCGACGGTATTGGCGTCAGGGGCATTGGGGTAGCCACGGTTGATCGGAAAGCCGTTGCGGTAGAACTCACCCGTGGTAAAGCCGCGTACGGTAAACGTGGTCAACCCCTGGCCGCCGAAGTTGTTGGCGCGGCCGACGCCACCGGCGTAGTCGAGGCCGTCTTGCAAGCGGGTGGCGCCGGTGTCTTGCAGCACGTCCTTGGGCACCACGCTGACCGATTGCGGGGTGTCGTGCAGGGCGGTATCGGTGCGCGTGGCAGAGGCCGAGCGGCTGGCTTTGTAACCTTCCACCGGGCCGTCGACGCGTTCGCTGTCAGCGGCGCTGGTGATGCTCAAGGCCTGGAGTTCGATGAGGCTTTGGCCGGGACGCAATTCGGGGTCGGCAAAAGCCAATGGGCAGACAGCGTGAAGCACACAAAGCGAGACGAATGTGCGGCGCATCGACGGTACGATCCTGATCAAGAACGCTAATGGGAAAGTAAAAGCGCCGCGAAAGTACTACGAATCATTATCAAACGCATTATTTTTATATGGCACGCGTGTGCCAGATAGCCCGCCGCTGTGCGCGTCGCGCCACCCCCCGCCCAGGGCGCTATACAGATTCACCTCGGCCACCAACTGGGCCAAACGGTCGCCGATCAAGTCCTGCTGGGCGCTGAACAACGAGCGCTGCGCATCGAGAAACGTCAGGCTGCTGTCCACGCCGATGCGGTAGCGGTGCTCGGCCAGTCGGTAGTAACGCTGATTGGCCGCCACCCGTTCGCGCTGCGCCTGTAACTGGCGCTGGTAGGTCGCGCGTGCGGCCAGGCCATCGGCGACCTCCTGGAAGGCGCTTTGTAGGGTCTTCTCGTAGTGCGCTATCTGGACGTCCTTTTGCACGGCGGCGTAGTCCAGGCTCGCTTGCAGGCTGCCGGCGTTGAAAATGGGCAGGTTTATCTGAGGCTGAAACAGCCAGGTGCCAGTGCCCGCATCGAACAGCCCAGCCAACTGCGGGCTGCTGCTACCGGCGTTGGCGGTGAGGCTGATGCTCGGAAAAAACGCTGCCCGCGCGGCGCCGATATTGGCGTTGGCAGCACGCAACTGATATTCGGCCTGGTTGACGTCCGGGCGTCGGCGCAGCAGCTCGGAGGGCAGGCCTGCTGGCAGGCCAGCGATCTGTTCGGCGGCCAGGGGAAGGGCAGCCAGTCGTTCGTTGACGTTGACGCCAACCAGCAGGGTCAGCTGGTTGAGGTCCTGGGCGGCCTGGCGCCGGTAACGTGCTACCGCAGCGCGCGTGCTGTCGACGCTGGTGCGCGACTGGATCTGCGCGAGCGCCGATACTGAACCTGCGCGGCGCTGGGCGCTGGTCAAGCGCAGGCTGCGCTCATCGGCGGCCAGGGTTTGCTGTGCCAGCACCAGCAGCTCCTGGTCGGCTCGCCACCTCAGGTAGGCGCTGGCCACGCTGCTCACCAGCCCGAGCTCAGTGGCGCGTTGCGCCTGTTCACTGGCCAGGTAGGTCAACAGCGCCTGATCGCTGAGGCTGCGTACCCGGCCGAACAGATCCAGCTCATAGGCACTGATGCCCAGCGTTGCGGTATGGGCCGAACTGACCACGCCCTGACCGGTGCCGGTCATGCCACGGGGCAGGTATTGGCGTTTGCCCTGCGCATTGGCCGCGATCTTCGGCAGCAGCTCGGCGCGCTGGATGCGGTACTGCGCGCGGTAGGCTTCGACATTCAAGGCCACTTGGCGCAGGTCACGGTTATGCGCCAGGGCGCTGTCGATCAACTGGCGCAGCGCCGGGTCGAGAAATACCTGGCGCCAGTCCTCGGCCTCTGCGCGCCTCGAGGCATCGCCTTGATAGGCCGGCCCCTGCGGGAACTGATCGGCAACGGGAGTCGCTGGGCGGTGGTAGGCGGGCGCCAGGGCGCAGCCGCCGAGCAGGGCGGCACAGAGCGTGAGGGCGGGTCTGAGCATCGCAGGGGTTCTCGTGCAATCAGGCGCCGGCCATCCATTTTGCCAGCCCGTGGCGGCCACTGACCCCGAGCTTGGCGGTGGCGCGCTTGAGGTAGGTTTCGATAGAGCTGTTCTTGACGCTGAGCTTCTGCGCCATCTGCGCCACGGTCGCGCCGGTCAGCAAGCCGATGCAGACCTCCTGTTCGCGGCTGGAGAGCTTGGCCCCTTCCTGTGCCAAACGCTCGTTGAAGGCGCAGCGCAGTGACCCAACCTGGATGTCGTCCAGTGCTGCGCCCGCTCGCCGTGGCAGGCCTTGGTCGAGCAATTGCCCGTGATGCTCGACCAGCGGCAGCAAGGTGTCGGAAAGGCTCTTGAGCTGCGACAGTTCCGTCAGCGAGAAGGCGCGTTGTTCAGGCAGTCGGTGGAAGCAGATCATCCAGCGACGGTCGCCACTGCAGGACACCAGGTGGCACTGATGGGCGCGCTGGGCGTCCAGCGGCGCCTTGAATTCTATGAGCAACGGGTCATCCATCTGCATGATGCTTTGCAGCAAAGGGTGGCGCAGGGTCTGCGGGCTGGGGCGCTGCGGTTGCACACCGGCAGTGCCCAGCAAGCGGATACGGCTGACACTGGCCTGGCGTGGGTCAAGCGTCCATTCGCTGATCTCGAGTCTGTGGATCGGCACCTGGGCATCGACCAGGCGCAGCATCTGCGAGGCAAACCTGTCAGCGCCGGTGCTGGCGATCAGTTCGCCCAATTGCAGGTAGAGTTGCGGATCGGCGTGGTGTGCGAGGCTGGCGGTCAGCTTCATGGAGGTTCTTCCTTGATTTAAAGCATTACGGCGGGTGATCTCGCGCACTCCGGGTTAGGGCTCTGTGCCGCTATTCAAGCGGTCGGCGGGGTTGCCGTCTGTAATGGAAAACCGGGACACAACATGCCAGCAAACTGGGCCTGCGGGCGTAGCCGTCACCTGTGCGGGCCTACGCACACTCTCCCCAAAGCCGGCAATTGCCGGCCCTGCGGCGGCCGTTCGGCGGTTTTCGCGTTGGGGCGGCAGGCAGGTAAGCCTTTCGAGGAGGCGGCCTATGGCTGTTTTCCTACACGGATTTCAGCCTCTGTAACTGCACGGTGCCGTGTCCGGGTTAATGGGGCCATACAGCGTGCAAGCGCGATGCTTGAATCCGCGGTTATTCAAGCCAACAAGGATGTGCCACCCCATGCATGCCGCCGAAACCTTCGCCCTGACCGCTGCCCAGCGTGACATCTGGCTGGACCAGATCGGCCATGGCGATTCGCCGCTGTACAACATCGGGGCTTACGTCGAGATCCATGCTGCTGTCGAGGTGCAGCGGTTACGCCAGGCGTTGGCACATCTGGTGGCGCAACACGAAGGCCTGCGCACGGTGTTGTTAGCAGGCGAAGGGCAGGCTGGCCTACCGCGACAGCGCTTTGCCCGAACGCTGGAAGCGCCCTTGAGCGAGCATGACCTGCGCGCCGAACCCGATCCGTTCGGCGCAGCGCAGGCGCTGCTCGCCACGCGCATGCAAAGGCCCTTCAGTCAAATGGCTGATGCCCTGTGGGCGACTCAGCTGATTCGCCTGGGCGAGCAGCGCTACCTGCTGGCGTTGCAGGCTCATCATCTGATCCTCGATGGCTGGGGCGTGGACCTTTGGTTCAAGGAGCTCGCCGATGGTTACGCCCGCCTGGGTGAGGGCCATGCGCTGTCCGACGAAGAGGCGCCGGCCTACCGCGCGTTCATCGAAGACGACAGCCGCTACCAGAACTCTGCGCGCCGTGACCGTGACAGAGACTATTGGTTGGCAAAGTTCCGCCAATTGCCCGATGCCTTGCTGGCGCCACGCGGGCGCACGATGACCGTGGGCGGCACGCCCAGCGCCGCCCTGGAACTGGCCTTCGATGGGCAACTGCTGGCACGCATGCGGGCGCTGGCGGGCGAGCTGCAGGCCTCGGTGTTCCATGTGTTGCTGGCGGCCATGCATGTGTGTTGCACACGCACCTGGCAGTGCGACGAATGGGTCGTCGGCATGCCGGTGCGCAATCGCGGCAATGCCCGTCACAAGGCAACGCTCGGCTTGTTTACCCAGGTCAGTGCCGTGCGCATGGATTTCGGCCGCGATCTATCCTTTGCCGCGCTGCTACGCCGCATTGGCGAGGCGCTGAAACAAGATTTTCGCCACCAGCGGTTTCCCCTCAGTGAGGTCAACCGCGCCCTCGGCACCTTGCGCGAACAACGCTCGCAGCTGTTCGAACTGATGGCGTCCTATGAAGAAGACAGCCATGCCCTTTGCTTTGGTGAGGAGTACGGGCACACGGTGATGACCTGCAACAGCCATGAGCCCACGCCGTTGAGCCTGCACCTGCGTTGCAACGTGCACAGTGGCGAGGCGCGCCTGCACCTGGTCCACAGCCTGGCCTGGTTCGGCGAAGCCGAGGTCGCCGCGTTTGCCGAGCGATTGCTGCAGGTGCTGGCGCAAGGGGTGCGACAGCCCGAACTACGCATCCGCGACTTCGAGGTGCTCACCCCTGGCGAACACCAGCGCTTGCAGCAGTGGAACCAGGCCGCCGTGGTCGCGGGCCAGCCAGATCAGTTGATCCACCGCCGTGTCGAGGCCCAGGCCCGGCAACGCCCCGATGCATCGGCGGCGCTACACGACGGTCAACAGCTCAGTTACGGCGAACTCGATAGGCGCGCCAACGGCTTGGCCAAGCGTCTCATCAAGCTGGGCGCCGGCCCAGAGCAGCGCGTGGCCGTGGTGGCCCAGCGCGGGCTGGATACCCTTGTCGGGCTGCTGGCGGTGCTCAAGGCCGGCGCTGCCTATGTGCCGATCGACCCGGCGCACCCCGCCGAACGTCTGGCCTACCTGCTCGAGGACAGCGGGCCGTGTGTGGTACTGACCCAAGCGCGTTTCAGCGCGCGCCTGCCCAAGCAGGAGGTAGTGCAGATCGAACTGGACCGCCTGGTATGGGAGGACATGGACCAGACCCCAGTGAGCCCGGCGCCTACCCCCTATAACCTGGTCTACGTGATCTACACCTCTGGTTCCACCGGCTTGCCCAAGGGTGTGATGGTCGAGCACCGCATGCTGGCCAACCTGGTCGATTGGCACTGCGCGACCTTCGACCTGGGCCCGGGCCGCCACCAGTCGAGCGTGGCAGGTTTTGGCTTCGACGCGATGGCTTGGGAAGTCTGGCCTGCACTGTGCAGCGGCGCCACGCTGCATCTGGCGCCTGCGCGCGAAGGCGCGGAGGATGTCGAAGCGTTGCTGCGATGGTGGCGCGCGCAGCCGCTGGACGTGAGCTTTCTGCCAACGCCGGTGGCCGAGCATGCCTTTGCTCAGGGCGAGTTGCACCCGACCTTGCAGACTCTGCTGATCGGCGGCGACCGTCTGCGCCGTTTGGCGCGTGAGCGCCGCTACCGGGTCATCAACAACTACGGCCCCACCGAGACCTGCGTGGTGGCGACGTCCGGCCAGGTGCAAGCCGGGCAGGCGCTGCACATTGGCAGCGCCATCGCCAATACCTGCTTGTATGTGCTCGATGAACAACGCCAGTTGCTGCCAATCGGTGCCAGCGGTGAGTTGTACATCGGCGGCAGCGGGGTGGCGCGCGGTTACCTGCACCGTCCGCAATTGAGCGCCGAGCGTTTCCTGCATGACCCGTTCAACCCGACGCCTGGCGCGCGCATGTACCGCAGTGGCGACCTGGTGCGCTGGCGTCCAGACGGTACCTTGGAATACTTGGGGCGCAATGACGACCAGGTGAAGATCCGCGGCGTGCGCGTGGAGTTGGCGGAGATCGAAGCCGCCCTGTGCAGTCACCCCGCACTGCGCGAGAGCGTGGTACTGCTGCGCGAAGGCCAACTGCAGGCGTGGTACCTCGGTACACCCTTGGCACCGGCCGACCTGCACGTCCACCTGCGTGAGCGCTTGCCCGCGGCGTTGCTGCCGGTGGCCTATGTGCATCTGCCGGGCTGGCCGCTGACCCCCAACGGCAAGCTCGACCGCCGTGCCTTGCCCAGCGCAGACGATGCGCACCGAGTGCGCGGCGAGCATCAAGCGCCGCAAGGCGACATCGAACAACGCTTGGCGGTGCTATGGCGCGAGCTGCTGCAGGTCGAGCAGGTAGGGCGCCAGGATCACTTCTTCGAGCTGGGCGGCCATTCACTGTTGGCCGTGCAGTTGATCGAACGCATGCGCGAGCAGGGTCTGCAAGCGGACGTGCAGGTGCTGTTTGGGCAATCGACCCTGGCTGCGCTGGCTGCGGCAGTGGTGCAGGGCGAGGCCGTGCATGTGCCCGCCAACGCGGTGCCACCTGGCTGTACGCGCATAACCACAGATATGCTGCGCCTGACCGAACTGGACCAGGCTGCCATCGACCAGATTGTCGCGCAGGTCCCGGGCGGCGCGGCCAACGTTCAGGAAATCTACCCGCTCGCGCCGCTGCAGCAGGGTCTGCTCTATCACCATGTCACCGACGCCCATGACCCGTACCAGCAACAGGTCTTGTTGGCCTTCGCCAGTGCCGCCCAACTGCAGGCGTTCGTCACCGCCTTGCAGCAGGTCATCGACCGCCACGACATCCTGCGCACGAGCCTTGCCTGGGAAGGCCTGGAGCAACCGCAACAGGTGGTCTGGCGCACGGCGCAGCTGCCGCTCGAGCATTGGGCGGGGGCCTCAGAACCAGGGGATTGCGCGACGCAGTTGTGCCAGGCCTACGCGCCCCGACGGCGGCCGTTGGATCTGCGCCAGGCGCCGATGATGGCCATGGTGAGCGCCGAGGATCCGGCCCACGCCCGCTGGCTCGGCTTGCTGCGCTTCCACCATCTGGTCAACGACGCGGTATCGCTGCAAGTCCTGCTCGGTGAACTGGACGCGCTGATGCATGGGCGCGCTGCGCACCTGCTGCCAGCAGTGCCGTATCGCAATTACGTTGCGCTGAGCAACGCCGCCAAGCGTCAGGTCCATCACGAGGCTTATTTCCGCGAGCGACTGGCAGGTGTGCAACCGGCGCCGGTGCTGGCCGGATTGGGCGCAGCGCCTGTCGACCACGCCGACCTGCATCGCCATGGCGCCGAACTTGACGCCGCACTCACCGCTCGCTTGCGCCGCCTGGCCCGCCAGCATGGCGCTAGCCTGGCCAGTGTCATGCACCTGGCGTGGGCACAGGTGCTGGGCAGTCTGGCCGGGGCCGATCAGGTGGTGCTGGGCACGGTGCTGCTGGGCCGCGCCACGGCTGGCGAGGGCGCCGAACGCGCCTTGGGCATGTTCGTCAACAGCTTGCCGCTGCGCCTGGAACTGGCCGGCTTGACCCTGCCTGAGGCGCTGACCCTGGCCCACGCAGGCCTGGCCGGCTTGCTCGCGCATGCCGATGCGCCGCTGCTGTTGGCCCAGCGCTGCAGTGGGCTGCCCGTAGGCACGCCCTTGTTCAGCGGCCTGATCAATTATCGGCAGGGGGCTTTGCCCGCCGGCGAGGTGCTGCCGGGCGTCACGTTGCTCCAGGCCAGCGAAGTCCATAGCCACGCGCTGGTGCTGAGCATCGATGACCTGGGTGACACGCTGCAGCTTGAAATACGGGCGCCGCGGGCGCTGGGTGCGGCTCGGGTTCTGGACTTTTTGCTGACCACGCTCGGCCAATTTGCCGATGCCCCAGAGGCAGCGCTGACTGCGTTGTGCAGCGTGCCGGCCAGCGAGCGCCAGCGCCTGCTGCACAGCTTCAACCAAAGCGATGATCCCCTGAGCCCGTTGAGCTGCACCTGGCCCGCGTTGTTCGAGGCGCAGGTACAGCGCAGCCCTACGGCGGTTGCCGTGCAGACCGACGCAACGAGCCTCGACTACCGCAGCCTCAACGCCCGGGCCAACCAACTGGCCCATGCGCTGATCGAGCGGGGCGTTGGCCCGGACGTACGGGTGGCAATCTGTGTCGAACGCGGTATCGAGCTGATGGTCGCCTTGCTGGCTGTACTCAAGGCGGGCGGCGCCTATGTGCCGCTGGATCCCGGCTACCCGACCGCGCGCCTGCGCTTCATGCTCGAGGACTGCACCCCAGCCGTGCTCCTGGTGCATGACGCGACCCAGGGGCTGTTCGACAGCCTACAAGCGCCGCTGCTGAACCTGGACACCGATGACTGGCGCACCGGCCGCGATGACAATCCGCGCGTGCAGGGTCTGGGCCCGAGCAACCTGGCCTACGTGATGTATACCTCAGGCTCCACCGGCACGCCAAAGGGGGTGATGATCGAGCACCGGGGCCTGTGCAATTTGATGCACTGGGGTTCCCAGATCTGCCCGCCAGGTACCGACGATGCCTTGCTGCAACGGGCGCCGTTCAGCTTCGATGGGTCGGTGTGGGAACTGTTCTGGCCTCTGGTCGCGGGCCTGCGTCTGGTACTGGCTCGGCCCGATGGCCACCGCGATCCGGCCTACCTGGTACAACGGGTGCAGGCTTGTGGCGTGACCACGGTAAAGTTCGTTCCGGCCTTGCTCCATGCGTTTCTCGACGAGCCTGGCGTGGAATGCTGTACCAGCCTCACGGATATCTTCTGCGGCGGGGGTGAATTGACCTTGGCACTGCTGCAGCGCGTGCGCCAGCGCTTGCCCCAGGTGCGCGTGCACAACGTCTATGGCCCGACCGAAGCCACGGTCGATAGCACAGCCTGGAGCGTGTTGCCTGATCAGCCGCTGCCGCAGCAGGCGCCACCGATCGGTCGGCCGATCGCCAACACGCGCCTCTATGTGCTCGACGCCCATGACCGAGCGGTGCCCTTGGGCGTGGTGGGGCAGTTGCACATCGGCGGTGTCGGCGTGGCGCGCGGTTACCTAGGCTTGCCGGCGCTGCAAGCCGAGCGATTCATCGACAGCCCTTTCGTCGCGGGCGAGCGTTTGTACCGTACTGGGGACCTGGTGCGTTATCGTCACGACGGTGAACTCGAGTTCATCGGCCGCAATGATTTTCAGGTCAAGCTACGCGGTTTACGCGTGGAGCTTGGTGAGATCGAAGCGGGCCTGGCGGCGCACCCGGCCGTGGCGCAAGGCGTGGTACTGATGCGTGAAGAGCGCCTGGTGGCCTATGTCACCTGCCGGCCAGGCGGTGTAGCGCCAACGCCCCAGGGCTTGCGTGCTCATCTGCTCGCGCGCATGCCGGAGTACATGGTGCCGCAGGCCTTCGTGGTCCTTGCCCAGTTGCCGCTCACTCCGAACGGCAAGCTTGATCGCCAGGCCCTGCCAGCGCCGGGCGCCGAGGCGATCATCAGCCGCGACTACCAGGCCCCCGAGGGCGAGCTGGAAACGGCGCTGGCTGCCATCTGGACCGAGGTATTGAAAATCGAGCAAGTCGGCCGCGAAGACAATTTCTTCGAGTTGGGCGGCCATTCCTTGTTGGCGGTAAGCTTGGTCGCGCGTATGCGCCAGGCCGGGCTGCATGTCGATGCGCGCACGCTGTTCAGCCAGCCGACCCTGGCAGAACTGGCCGCCAGCACCCAGCGCCAGCGCGCGGAGGTGGCCATTGCGCAAACCACCATCCCGACCCTGAGCAAACGCAGGCGCCTGTGAGGGGCAGCGCGAGGCTGCAAGCTTCAAGCTTCAAGCTTCAAGCTTGCAGCTTGCCGCCGCGCGCCCGGATAATGCCCGGCAATTCGTTATGCACGGCCAAAACACGGTACCCCTCGCATGGAAATCAAAGTCAACTTTCTCGACAACTTGCGCCTAGAGGCCAAGTTCGACGACTTCACCGTCATCGCCGACCAGCCCATTCGCTACAAGGGCGACGGCTCGGCGCCCGGCCCATTCGACTATTTCCTCGCCTCATCGGCCCTGTGCGCGGCTTACTTCGTCAAGTTGTATTGCCAGACCCGCAACATCCCGACCGACAATATCCGCCTGTCGCAGAACAACATCGTCGACCCGGAAAACCGCTACCAGCAGATCTTCAAGATTCAGGTCGAGCTGCCCGAGGACATCAGTGACAAGGACCGCCAGGGCATCCTGCGCTCGATCGACCGCTGCACCGTGAAGAAAGTGGTGCAGACCGGCCCCGAGTTCGTCATCGAGCACGTCGAGAACCTCGACGCCGATGCCCAGGGCCTGCTGATGCCGGTTGCCGATACCCGCACCTATATCCCTGGCAAGGACCTGCCCCTGGAGCAGACCATCGCCAACATGTCCGCCATCCTCGCGGGCCTGGGCATGAAGATCGAAATTGCCTCGTGGCGCAATATCGTGCCCAACGTCTGGTCGCTGCATGTGCGGGATGCGCAATCGCCGATGTGCTTTACCAACGGCAAAGGTTCGACCAAGGAAGCGGCGCTGGCTTCGGCGCTGGGCGAGTTCATCGAGCGCCTGAACTGCAACTTCTTCTACAACGATCAGTTCTGGGGCGAAGAAATCGCCAATGCAGCTTTCGTGCATTATCCCAACGAGCAATGGTTCAAGCCAGGCCCCGACGACGCGCTGCCGGTCGAGATTCTCGACCCGTATTGCCGGCAGATCTACGACGCCGACGGCGAGTTGCGCGGCTCGCACCTGTATGACACCAACTCTGGCAATACCGAGCGAGGCATCTGTTCGCTGCCATTCGTGCGTCAGTCCGATCAGCAGGTGGTGTACTTCCCCTCCAACCTCATCGAAAACCTGTTCCTGAGCAACGGCATGAGCGCTGGCAACACCCTGGCCGAAGCCCAGGTGCAGTGCCTGTCGGAAATCTTCGAGCGCGCGGTCAAGCGCGAGATCCTCGAAGGCGAGCTGTGCCTGCCGGACGTGCCGCAAACGGTGCTGGCCAAGTACCCAGGCATCGTCGCCGGTATTCAAGGGCTGGAGGAGCAGGGCTTTCCGGTGCTGGTCAAGGACGCCTCGCTGGGCGGTGAGTTCCCGGTCATGTGCGTGACCTTGATGAACCCCCGCACCGGCGGTGTGTTCGCCTCCTTCGGTGCGCACCCAAGCTTCGAGGTGGCGTTGGAGCGCAGCCTTACCGAACTGCTGCAAGGGCGTAGTTTCGAGGGGCTCAACGACCTGCCGCAGCCGACCTTCGAGAGCCATGCGCTGACCGAGCCGAACAACTTCGTCGAACATTTCATCGACTCGAGCGGGGTGGTGTCGTGGCGCTTCTTCAGCGCCAAGGCCGATTTCGAATTCGTCGAGTGGGACTTTTCAGGCCAGGGTGAAGATTCCAACGCCGAGGAAGCCGCGACGCTGTTCGGCATCCTGGAAGACCTGGGCAAAGAGGCGTACATGGCCGTATATGACAACCTTGGTGCCACCGCCTGTCGTATCCTGGTGCCGGGTTACTCGGAAATCTATCCGGTGGAGGACCTGATCTGGGACAACACCAACCGCGCCTTGGCCTTCCGCGCCGACATCCTCAACCTGCATAGCCTCGACAACCGCGCCCTGCGCGCGCTGCGCAAGCGCCTGGAGAACTGCGAGGTCGATGACTACACCACCATCACCACCCTGATCGGCGTCGAGTTCGACGACAACACCGTGTGGGGCCAGCTCACCATCCTTGAACTGAAATTGCTGATCTGCCTGGCGCTCAAACGTTTCGAGGATGCCAAGGAATTGGTCGAAGCGTTCCTGCAGTTCAACGACAACACTGTCGAACGGGGGCTGTTCTACCAAGCGCTGAATGCAGTGCTCCAGGTGCAGCTCGATGACGAACTGGAACTGGCCGACTATGAGGCCAACCTGCGGCGGATGTTCGGCAACCCACGCATGGACGCGGTGTTGGGTTCGCTCGACGGCAGCGTGCGCTTCTACGGCCTGACCCCCACCAGCCTCAAGCTAGAAGGCCTGGATCGCCATCAGCGCCTGATCGAGAGCTACAAGAAGCTGCATGCTGCTCGGGCCAGGATGGCCTGACCGAGCGCTCGCCAGGGGTGTCGCTCAGTGCTTGCACTTGGCCAACACCACCTGGCAGGTGTTTGGCGTGCCACCGGAGCGGCCGGCATAGCGAATGCAGTTGTTCAGCGATTTCTGCCGCGCGACGCTCAGGCTGTTGCCCCATGCCAGGCCGCCTTCGCCAGAGCGCGGTACGGCCTTGGCGTAGCAGTTGGCGGCAGGCACGGCAGCGTAATGCCGCGCCTTGTTCGCCTTGCTCGCGCACCCAGCGGTGAGCGCCAGGGCCAGTACCAGCAAGGCCGGCGCGGACAGGCGCGGGAGGAAGGTCGAGCGGTGACGGTTCATGCTGGCGTACTCGCTGTGGCGTGGCAAATTTTTCAGAATGTTTCTATCAAGCCAAGCGCTGAACTATCCGAACGTCAAGGTGATCCTTTCTTAAGCGCACCCCGCGCATGCCTGATGGACCAGACCCTGTCCCGGTCCGCCAGCCCGGGTCACCGACTGATTAAGGAGGCGCCGTGACCGCTACCGAGCAATCCCTCTACCGATGCACGCCCAGTCCGCTGCATGCCATTCTGCTGGCCGGCACGGTTCCGCTGTTTCTCGGCGCCTTGCTGAGCGACATCGCCTACTTCAAGAGCTACCAGATCCAGTGGAGCAATTTCGCCGCCTGGCTGATTGCCGGGGGCCTGCTGTTCTGCGGCCTGGCCCTGCTGTTCGCGCTGGTCAACCTGATCCGTGCCCGGCGCAAAGGTGGCCGGCCAACCCTGTACTTCCTGCTGTTGCTGGTGACCTGGGGCCTTGGCCTGGTCAATGCCTTCGAGCACGCCAAGGACGCGTGGGCGGTGATGCCTGCCGGACTGGTGCTGTCGATCATCGTCACGGTCCTGGCCTGCGTCGCGGCCTGGCTGGGCATGAGCAACCTGCGTTCGGGAGATGAAGCATGAAGCCACTGCATGGTCTGTCGATGTTGAGCGTGGCGCTGCTGCTGGCCGCGTGTGGCGGGGAAGGCGAGCCTAACCAGGCATTGGGCCCTGACCCGAAGTTGCCGGCGCCTGAGCGCGGCCTGTTGCCGAGCATGAAGATCGCCGAACCTGTGTTGTGGGGCGATCAGAAACCCACGGTGCCTGAAGGGTTCAACATCACTGCGATCGCCACCGACCTGAAGATCCCGCGCCAGACCCTGGTGCTGCCCAACGGCGATATTCTGGTGGCCGAAGGGCGCGGCGGCAGTGCCGCCAAACTCAAGCCCAAGGACGTCATTGCCAGCCAGATCAAGGCCAAGGGCAACACCCAGGTCAAGGGCGGCAACCGCCTGACCCTGTTGCGCGATGCCGACGGCGATGGCACCTACGAGGTCAAGACGGTGTTCGCCGAGGGCCTGAATGCACCCTACGGCCTCGCGTTCGCCGACAACAAGCTGTACGTCGCCAACCAGGACGCGCTGGTACGCTTTGACTACACCGAAGGGCAGACCAAGGCAGGTGGCCCGCCCACCAAGCTCACCGACTTGCCGGCCGAGGTCAATCATCACTGGACCAAGGCGCTGACCATCAGCCCTGATGGGCGCTACCTGTATGTCGGTATTGGTTCGAACAGCAACATCACCGAGCGCGGCATGGAGGTTGAAATCGACCGCGCCATGGTCTGGCAGATCGACGCCGTCAGTGGGGCGCACAAGCCCTACGCCACAGGCCTGCGCAACCCCACGGCGCTGGCGATCCAGCCAGACACCGGGCAACTGTGGACCGTGGTCAACGAGCGCGATGAGCTTGGCCCGGACCTGGTACCGGACTACCTGACGTCAGTGCGCGAAGGTGGCTTCTATGGCTGGCCTTACAGTTACTGGGGGCAGAATGTCGATGAGCGAGTCAAGCCGCAGAATCCGGACAAGGTCGCTGCAGCCATCAAGCCTGATTACAGCCTGGGTTCCCATGTTGCCGCGCTGGGCGTGGACTTTTCCATCGCCGCCATGGGCGAGCGCTTTGCCAATGGTGTGTTCGTCGGCGAGCATGGCAGCTGGAACCGACCCAACCCGGTGGGCTACAAGGTGATCTTCGTACCATTCAGCGGCGGCAAACCGTCGGGCGAGCCGGTCGACTTCGCCACCGGCTTTCGCGGTGAAGACGGCAAGACCCGGGGCCGCCCGGTGGGCGTGACGGTTGACCCACGCGGTGCGCTGATCATCGCCGACGACCTGGCCAACACCCTCTGGCGCGTGACCCCCAAATGATCGGCTGAGTCACGCCGCATCAGCGCCGCTCCCGCAATTGCTGCCGGAGCGGCGTCATTCGCCAGCGCCAGGGCGGCTCCCACGCCCGCTCGCACATGGGTATACTCGCGCCCCTGTTCTACAGTAATCCGAGTATTCCAATGGGTCTTTCCACCACCGCCACACCCGAACCGCGCCGTCTGGGCGCGCCACTGATCGCGCTAGCCTTGCTGCTGGCCGGTGCCTGTTTCCTCAATCTCAACGTCGGCTTCAAGCACGTGTTGCTGCTCGTGCTCGGCGCCGCGCTGGGCCTGACGCTCTACCATGCCGCCTTCGGCTTCACCTCGGCGTGGCGCGTGTTCATCAACGAACGCCGCGGTGCCGGTTTGCGCGCGCAGATGCTCATGCTGGCCTTGGCCGTGCTGCTGTTCTTCCCGGCGCTTTCGGCCGGCAGCCTGTTCGGTAATCCGGTAACCGGACTGGTGGCCCCGGCAGGCGTGTCGGTGATCTTCGGCGCGTTCATTTTCGGCATCGGCATGCAACTGGGCGGCGGCTGCGCGTCGGGCACCTTGTTCACTGTGGGTGGGGGCAACGCGCGGATGTTGGTGACCTTGCTGTTCTTCATCATCGGTTCCGTGGCTGCCACGCACCACGCCGACTGGTGGTTTGCCTTGCCGTCGCTGCCGGCCACCTCGATCGTCCAGGCTTGGGGCTTGATCCCCGCGCTGCTGGTAAGCCTGGCCGTATTCGCTGTCATCGCCTGGCTTACGCTGGTGTTGGAAAAACGCCGCCACGGAGCCTTGCAAACGCCGGTGAGCAGCGCGCACCCCGGGCTGCGCCGCCTCCTGCGCGGGCCCTGGCCGCTGGTGTGGGGCGCCATCGCCCTGGCCGTGCTCAATTATGCGACCCTGGCGCTGGCTGGTAGACCCTGGGGGATCACCTCGGCCTTCGCCTTGTGGGGGGCCAAGACGCTGTCCAGTTTCGGTGTCGACGTGGGCAGCTGGGTGTTCTGGCAGGCCCCGGCCAATGCCAAGGCCCTGGCTGCACCGGTATGGCAGGACGTCACCACGGTCATGGATATCGGCATCATCCTGGGCGCCCTGCTGGCGGCCGGGCTGGCGGGTCGATTCGCGCCGAGCTTGAAGATTCCACTGCCGTCACTGATCGCCGCGGTGCTTGGTGGCCTGCTGCTGGGCTATGGTTCGCGATTGGCCTACGGCTGCAACATCGGGGCCTACTTCAGCGGCATCGCCTCGGGCAGCGTGCATGGTTGGCTGTGGCTGATCGCCGCCTACTGCGGCAACGTAGTCGGTGTGCGCCTGCGCCCGCTGTTCTTTGCCGGTGAGCGGCCAGCGACCGCATTGAGCGGCTGTTGAGCGCAATCTAGAAATTGTTTAGATAGGCCTTATAAACAACTGATTTATAAGGCTTACCGCTTGGCGACTGCATGTTGGACGCATTGCTCGTAGTAGGTTGTCTTGATCGCTGCAGGCTTGAGGCGTGAGCGACTGTTGTAGGTCTGCTCGGTGATGCCGAAAGCCGTCATGCGCATCCACGGTTTGGCGAACCTGCGCACTTGGAGTTTTTTCCGCGTGGCGTACAAGGTCACGCCCGACAGCTTGGCCTGCTGGGCCTCGGCCGCGATCTGCGAGCCCCAGCTGCAGGCCTGGCGATCGTTCGCACTGAGCGCCTTGGCCTGGGCGCTGCAGCCGGCCATGGCCAGTACACAACCGGCTATCGCACCTAGAATGTTTCGCATGTTGCTGTCCTAAGCATCTGAAGAGGCTCGAAGTTTGCCTTCACTCTCGATGCCTAGGGGCCATTATTTTCCCATCAGTCAGTCGCCCTCTGCAGGCGCGCCGTCGGCGCCCCGCGCATGCTGCTGACCGCCAGTGCCGCCACCCAGAGCACACAGATGCCATAGTTGAGGCGCTGGTACAGGCCGAACAGCTGGCCGCTTTCGGCCGCCTGGGCCATCATCATCACGGTGAGCAGCGAGCCGATCAGGCATACCAATGACCCTACGCTAAGCGCTCCGGAGCCCGCGAGGCGCGCCCCTAGCCAGACCCATAGCGCGCTGGCCACCGTCAGCGAGAGAAACATCACCAGCCCGCTCAGATTGTGCAGGAGCTGCGAGGTGGAGGGATGTACTGGCGCGCAGCCTTGATCGCAGGCGAACACACCGGTGCCAAGGCTGCCGATACCGTGCAGGAGCACCAGCAGCGCGCTGGCCTGGGCAAGCCTGGAGCCCTGCCAGCGGCGCGCCAGCCCCCAGGCTAAGGCGATGAACAAGACGGCCAGCGGAAAGTTGTTGAGCGCCGCCGACCATGAATGGGTCGGCGCACCCACCGCGCCAAGCTGGCTCATCGCCTGTTGCAGGTGGTCGTAGCCAGGGTAGAACCTGGCGGTGAGCCAGACGCCTAGCAGCAACCACACTGGTATGAACAGGCCAGCGGCGAGCAGGACGCGGTCGAGCGCTTTCATAGGGGACTTCCTTCCTTGGAAAAGCGCCCACAGTACGTGAGAATGCTGGCGCCTGCATGCAAATAAATAGCGCGTTGCGCGTATGTGATCGTACAACTGCATGCGCTATGATGGCGGTTGTCTTTCAAGGTGAAATACAGGGCATGACAGAGCAGCAGGTACAGGCCAGGGTCCGGCGCAAGCCGCGCAGTCTGGCCCAGGAACTGGTCACGGTGCTGACCGAGCGCATCCGCAGCGGGCAGATCAAGCGCGGCGAGAAGCTGCCGACCGAGTCGCAGATCATGGCCGAAGAGGGCGTCAGCCGCACGGTGGTGCGTGAGGCCATCTCGCGGCTGCAAGCGGCCGGTCAGGTGGAAACGCGGCACGGCATCGGCACCTTCGTGCTGGACGCACCCACCACCGGCGGTTTTCGCATCGACCCCGCAACGGTGGTGACGTTGCGCGAGGTGCTGGCGGTGCTGGAACTGCGGATCGCGCTGGAAATCGAGTCAGCCGGGCTGGCCGCGCAGCGCCGCAGCGATGAAGCGC
Source organism: Pseudomonas sp. SMSB3 (assembly GCF_052041965.1). Lineage (NCBI taxonomy): Bacteria > Pseudomonadati > Pseudomonadota > Gammaproteobacteria > Pseudomonadales > Pseudomonadaceae > Pseudomonas > Pseudomonas sp. SMSB3. Next base: position 102,267 of record NZ_JBKGGV010000016.1, read on the forward strand.
TGGCTGGCATGCGCGCGGCGCTGGATGAGCTCAACGAGGGCGCGGCCCATGCCACTGACGCGGTGTCGGCGGATTTCCAGTTCCACCTGCGCATCGCCCAGGCCAGCGGCAACCATTACTTCGCCGACATCATCAATCACCTGGGCACCAGCATCATTCCCCGGACCCGTTTGAACTCGGCGCGTCTGGCCCATGACGACCAGGCGCATTACATGAGCCGCCTGAGGCATGAGCACGAAGCGATTTATGAGGCGATCGCGCGAGGCGACAGTGAAGGGGCGAAGATGGCCATGCGCATGCACCTGAGCAACAGCCGCGAGCGCTTGCGCCAAGCCCATGAGCAGGCGCAAGCGCAGCCGGATTGAGTCATTGACGATCGCTGGGGCTGCACAGCGCCCGCAGCGATCTCTCTACTTCACAGCCATCAGACCGCTGCTTCGCTCCACTGGCCATTGACCAGGCGACGCAGCCCCAGCGGGTTTTCGTCGCGCAGCGCTTCAGGCAGCAGTGCCTGCGGGTAGTTCTGGTAGCAAACCGGGCGCAGGAAACGGTCGATGGCCAAGGTGCCGACCGAGGTGCCACGGGCATCGGAGGTGGCTGGGTAGGGGCCGCCATGGACCATGGCGTCACACACCTCAACCCCGGTTGGATAGCCGTTGACCAGAATCCGGCCAACCTTTTCTTCCAGCAGCGGCACCAGCCAGGCGTAGGCCTCGAAGTCTTCCGCCTCGCCGATCAAGGTGGCGGTCAACTGGCCGCGCAGGCCGAGCAGCGCCGCGCGCAGCTGAGCATCATCCTTGGCTTCGACCGCGACCGTGGTTGGGCCGAACACCTCTTCCTGCAACAGCGGGTCTGAATCCACCAGCAGCCGCGCATCGGCCTTGAACAGCTGGGCGCGCGCCTGGTTGCCCTGTTGCGTCTGGCCGGCCAGGTGCTCGATACCGGCGTGGGCTTGCAGGTGCTCCAGGCCGCCCACGTAGCTGCGCAGACCCCCAGCGTTAAGCATGGTCTGGCCGGCCTGTTGGTCCAGGTGCTCGCCCAGATCGCTCAGCAGCTGGCTGAATTCTGCCGATTGCAGGCCGATCACCAAGCCTGGGTTGGTGCAGAACTGCCCAGCGCCCATGCACACCGAGCCTGCCAGTTCACCGGCAATGGCCTTGCCACGCTTGGCCAAGGCGCCAGGCAGGACGATCACCGGATTGATGCTCGACATCTCGGCAAATACCGGGATTGGCTGCGCACGCTCTGCGGCCATGCGGCACAACGCATCGCCGCCCTTGAGCGAACCGGTGAAGCCTACGGCCTGGATGGCCGGGTGCTTGACCAGCGGCTCACCGACGCCTGCGCCGAATACCATGTTGAATACACCCATGGGCATGCCGGTGCGCTCGGCGGCGCGCTGGATGGCGCAACCCACCAGGTCGGCGGTCGCCATGTGCCCGCTGTGCGCCTTGAACACCACCGGGCAGCCGGCGGCCAGGGCTGCGGCGGTGTCGCCACCAGCCGTAGAGAACGCCAGCGGGAAGTTGCTGGCGCCAAATACCGCGACCGGTCCGACACCGATGCGCATCTGGCGCAAATCGACCCGCGGCAGCGGCTGGCGGTCTGGCAGGGCAAGGTCGATGCGTGCGCCAAGGAAGTCGCCACGGCGCAGCACGTGGGCGAACAGGCGCATCTGGCCGCTGGTACGCCCGCGCTCGCCTTGGATACGGGCGGCGGGCAGGGCGGTTTCACGGCAGACGATGGCGACGAAGGCGTCGTCCAGTTCGTCGAGCTCGGCGGCGATGGCGTCGAGGAATTCAGCGCGGCGGGCCGGGGCTAGCTGACGGTAGGTGACGAAGGCCGCCTGGGCCGCCTTGGCAGCCTGGTCGACTTCCGCCTCGGTCGCTTGCGCGAAGCTGTACGGCAGCGCTTCGCCAGTGGTGGCGTCCAGGCTCTGCAGGCGTTGCGAACCAGCGGCGCTGCGCTGGCCGGCGATGAAATTGTGGCCGAGGATCTCAGGCATGGGGTTACTCCTGTAGATGAGTGAAGGAAGAATCAGCAACGGGCATCAGGTAATCGGTGCCGGGTTGAACAGCGTGATGTCGTTATGCAAGCGGTGTCGTTCGGCCCAGGTCTGTTTGCGGCCACTGGCGACGTCCAAGTAGTAGTGGAACAGCTCCCAACCCAGCTCCTCGATACTCGAGCGGCCGCTGGCGATGCGCCCGGCGTCGATGTCGATCAGGTCCGGCCAGCGCTGCGCCAGTTCGGTACGTGTGCACACCTTGACCACAGGGGCCATGGCCAGGCCATAAGGTGTGCCGCGCCCGGTGGTGAACACGTGCAGGTTCATCCCGGCGGCCAGTTGCAGGGTGCCGCAGACAAAGTCGCTGGCCGGCGTTGCGCAGAAGATCAGGCCTTTGCGCTCGACGCGCTCGCCCGGTCCGAGCACGCCCTGAATGGCGCCACTGCCAGACTTGACAATGGAACCGAGGGACTTTTCGACGATGTTCGACAGGCCGCCTTTCTTGTTGCCTGGCGTGGTGTTGGCGCTGCGATCGGCCGCGCCTTGTTGCAAGTAGCGGTCGTACCAGTCCATCTCACGCACCAGCGCCTCGGCGACCTGCTGATTCTCGGCGCGCGAGGTCAGCATGTAGATGGCATCGCGCACCTCGGTGACTTCCGAGAACAATACCGTGGCACCTGCGCGCACCAGCAGATCGGCGGCAAAACCGAGCGCAGGATTGGCGGTGATGCCGGAAAACGCATCGCTGCCACCGCATTGCATGCCCAGGATCAGTTCGCTGGCAGGCACCGTCTCGCGGCGGCGCTGATCGAGCTTGTTCAGGCGCGTTTCGGCCAGCGCCATGATCTGCTCGATCATCTCGGCAAAGCCCAGGCTGGCGTCCTGCAGGCGATACAGCCAGGGCTCGCTGAGGTCGACCGAAGGGTCGTTGTCATGCATCACCTGGCCCGCCTGCAGCTTCTCGCAGCCCAGGCTGATCACCAGCGCTTCGCCACCCAGGTTGGGGTTGCGCGCCAGGTTGCGAACCGTGCGAATGGGGATGTAGGCATCGCGCGCATTGATCGCCACGCCGCAGCCATAGCTGTGGGTGAGGGCGACCACGTCGTCGACGTGCGGGTATTTGGGCAGCAACTCGGCGCGGATGCGCTTGACCGCGTGTTCGAGCACGCCAGTCACGCACTGCACGGTGGTCGTGATGCCGAGAATGTTACGCGTGCCCACCGTGCCGTCGGCGTTGCGGTAACCCTCGAAGGTGAAGCCTTGCAAAGGTGGCAACGCATCGGGCACCGCATCGCAGCGCGGCAGGCTATCCAGCTCGGGCGCAGCAGGCATGGCCAACTGGCTTTCCTGCACCCAGCTGCCTTGACGCAGGTCTTGCAGCGCATAGCCGATGATCTGGCCGTAGCGGCGCACCGCTTCGCCCTTGGCGATCGGCACGGTGGCGACCTTGTGGCTCTGTGGCACGCCCTCGACCAGGGTCAAGCCGTCGGCGAAGCGGGCGCCTTCGCCCAGGCCGCCATCGTTGACCACCACCACGACATTGTCATCGTCGTGCAGGCGGACGTAGCGGGGCGAGTCGGAGTGTTCGATCAACTGCATGTGTGGGCCCTACTTGTCAGGTTCTCAGGCTTTTGTACATCCGCCCGCGGCGGCAGAGGCCGGCGCGGGCGTGTCACTTCAGGGTCGCGAGCTGGCCAGTTGCGTGGCGGCTGGCTCAGGCTCGGGCTTAGGGTCATCCTCGCGCAGCTCGATGCGCTTGATGGGACCTACGATCACCAGGTAGCTGAACACCGCTACCAAGGCATTGGCGCCCACATACACCAACGCCCATTTGAACGAGCCAGTGGCGCTGATGATGTAGCCGATGACGATCGGTGTAGTGATCGAGGCGATGTTGCCGAAGGTGTTGAACAACCCCCCGGACAGCCCGGCGATCTGCTTGGGCGAGGTGTCGGCGACCACCGCCCAGCCCAGCGCACCGATGCCTTTGCCGAAGAAAGCCAGGGTCATGAAGCCCACCACCATCCATTCGGCGTCGACATAGTTGCAGAACACCATGGTGGTGGAGAGCATCAGGCCGCAGACGATCGGCAGCTTGCGCGAGAAGGTCAGCGAATTGCCGCGACGCAGCAGCCAGTCGGAAATCACCCCGCCCAGTACCCCGCCGATGAAGCCGCACACGGCCGGCAAAGAGGCGATGAAGCCCGCCTTGAGGATGGTCATGCCGCGCTCCTGCACCAGGTACACCGGGAACCAGGTGAGGAAGAAGTAGGTAATGGCGTTGATGCAGTACTGCCCCAGGTAGACGCCCAGGAGCATGCGGCTGGTCAGCAATTGCTTGATGTAGCCCCACTTGGGGCCGTCGTTGCCGCGCTTCTGGTCCATGTCGACCAGGCCGCCGTTGTGTTCGATGTGCTCGAGTTCGGCGGGGCTGATGCGCGGATGCTGTCGCGGGTTGTAGATGGTTTTGAGCCAGACCATGGAAAACACGATGCCCAGTGCGCCCATGACCACGAACACGTGCTCCCAGCCGAAGCTGAACACGATCCAGCCCATGATCGGTGCGAACAGGGCGGTGGCGAAGTACTGCGCCGAGTTGAAGATCGCCGACGCGGTGCCGCGTTCCTGGGTCGGGAACCAGGCGGCGACGATGCGCGCGTTGCCGGGGAACGAAGGTGCCTCGGCGAAACCAACCAGAAACCGCAAAGTGAACAGCGTGACCACGGCCCAGGCCACGGGCAGACCGCCGACGAAGCCCTGCAGCAGGGTGAACAGCGACCAGGTGAAGATGCTGAAGGCGTAGACGTTTTTCGAGCCGAAGCGGTCCAGCAACCAGCCACCGGGGATCTGCCCGGCGACGTAAGCCCATCCGAAGGCGGAGAAAATATAACCAAGGGTGACGGCGTCGATGCCGAGGTCTTTCTGCAGGCTGGAGCCTGCAATCGCGATGGTTGCTCGGTCTGCGTAGTTGATCGTGGTCACCAGGAACAGCATGAACAGGATCAGGTAGCGCACATGCGTCTTTTTAGTCGCTTGCATGCTGTAAATCTCCCACTAGTTATTTTTGTGCGGGCTCACGAGTTGTAGCCGGAGCGGGCTGGCCCACTCCGGTTGCGGCATTGGCAGGCCGCGGGGTGCGCTTATTGCGGACCCATCTTGTCCATCAGTGCGGCGAGCATTTCGTATTCTTCGCCGGTCAGGTCGGTCAGTGGCGTGCGTACTGGGCCTGCGTCGTAGCCGGCCAGCTTGGCCCCGGCCTTGACGATGCTGACGGCGTAGCCGGCCTTACGGTTGCGGATGTCCAGGTACGGCAGGAAGAAATCATCGATCAGCTTGGCCACGGTGGCGTGATCGTCCCGCGCGATGGCGTGGTAGAAGTCCATCGCGGTCTTGGGTACGAAGTTGAACACGGCCGAGGAATAGACCGGCACACCCAGCGCTTTGTAGGCCGCAGCATACACTTCGGCGGTCGGCAGGCCACCCAGGTAGCTGAAGCGATCACCCAGGCGGCGACGGATCGACACCATCAGCTCTATGTCGCCCAGGCCATCCTTGTAACCAATCAGGTTCGGGCAGCGCTCGGCCAACTGCTCGAGCAGGTTGGCATTGAGGCGGCAGACGTTGCGGTTGTACACCACCACGCCGATGTTGACCGACTTGCACACCGCCTCGACATGGGCGGCGACGCCGTCCTGGCTCGCTTCGGTCAGGTAGTGCGGCAGCAGCAACAGACCCTTGGCGCCCAGGCGCTCGGCCTCTTGAGCGTATTCGATGGCCTGGCGGGTCGAGCCACCGACGCCTGCCAGGATGGGTACCGAGGTCGCGCAGGTGTCGACGGCAGTCTTGATCACCTGGCTGTACTCGCTGGCCGCCAGGGAGAAGAACTCACCGGTGCCACCGGCGGCGAACAGCGCGCTGGCGCCGTACGGGGCGAGCCATTCCAGGCGCTTGATGTAGCCTGCCTGGTTGAAATCGCCTTGGGCGTTGAAGTCGGTGACCGGGAAAGACAGCAGGCCGTGGGAGAGGATGGATTTCAGTTCTTGTGGCGTCATTGTTATTGGCATCCTGTGGCGCTTGGGAGGTAGGTGATGTGCTGTGGTGGAGGTAAGTTATCGTACAACCTCGGCTGTGGCTAGTCCCTGCGGGAGAAAATTTTCTGCAA
>NZ_JBKGGV010000017.1:0-74826 GCF_052041965.1 Pseudomonas sp. SMSB3
CCTGCACAAAAAAACCGCGATCTCGCTGCTGCCATCAAAGGTGTTTTGCCTGTAACCGCCTGTTCCTGCTGCAGCCGCGGTGCGACAATATTTCTCGCCCGTTGACGTGACTTGTTCGCGCCTAGGCTGCGTCAAGACTTTAGTTCGGGGCAATCCTGGCCCCCGAACCGAGCGATGCCAGCGTACCGTGCTGCGCATTTCTGGACTTCCACTGTCCGATCACTTGAGGTTACAAGCAAGATGGCCAAGGCCGCCGATGTCGTTGTGCAATGCCTGGAAAACGAAGGTGTCGAGTATGTGTTCGGCATTCCCGGTGAGGAAAACCTCGACCTGCTGGAATCCCTGCGCAAGTCGAAGATCAAGCTGGTCCTGACCCGTCACGAGCAATCGGCGGGTTTCATGGCTGCCACCTATGGCCGTCTGACCGGCAAGACCGGCGTCAGCCTGTCGACCTTGGGCCCTGGCGCGACCAACCTGGTGACCGCCAGTGCCTATGCCTATCTCGGCGGCATGCCGATGATGATGATCACCGGCCAGAAACCGATCAAGAAGTCCAAGCAAGGCCGTTTCCAGATCATTGACGTGTGCGGCATGATGGACCCCATCACCAAGTACACCCACCAGTTCGCTTCGGCCGACAACATTCCGGCCCGCATGCGTGAAGCGTTCCGCCTGGCCGAAGAAGAAAAGCCGGGCGCCGTGCACCTGGAACTGCCGGAAGACATCGCCGCCGAGCAGACCGACGCCCTGCCGATCCCGCGCAGCCTGCACCGTCGCCCGCTGGCCGAGCACGTGGCCATCGAAGCCGCTGTAGAAAAACTGCAAAAGGCCCGCAGCCCGATCCTGGTAATCGGCGCCGGTGCCAACCGCAAGATGACCGCCAAGGTGCTCAAGCAGCTGATCGACAAGACCGGCATCCCGTTCGTCACCACCCAGATGGGTAAAGGGGTGGTCGACGAGCGTCATCCGCGCTTCCTGGGCAACGCTGCACTGTCGTCGGGCGACTTCGTACACCGCGCCATCGAAGCCGCCGACCTGATCATCAACATCGGTCACGACGTGATCGAGAAGCCGCCGTTCTTCATGGTCCGTGGCGGTACCGAAGTCATCCACATCAGCTTCCGCTCCGCCGAAGTCGATGCCGTGTACTTCCCACAGGTCGAAGTGATCGGCGACATCGCCAACGCCGTGTGGCAGATCAGCGAACAACTCGGTGATACCGCGCATTGGGACTTCAGCCGCTTGATGGCGATTCGTGAAGCCAACGAAGCGCAAATCGCCGAAGGCGGCGACGACGACCGCTTCCCGGTCTACCCGCAGCGCATGGTCGCCGACATCCGTCGCGTACTGCCCTCCGAGGGCATCGTTGCCTTGGACAACGGCATCTACAAGATCTGGTTCGCCCGTAACTACAAGGCGCACAAGCCCAACACCGTGCTGCTGGACAACGCCCTGGCGACCATGGGCGCCGGCTTGCCATCGGCCATGGCGGCGCACCTGGTGTACCCGGATCGCCCGGTGATCTCGGTGTGCGGCGACGGCGGCTTCATGATGAACAGCCAGGAGCTGGAAACGGCAGTGCGCCTTGGCATGCACATCACCGTGGTGATCCTGCGTGACGATGGCTACGGCATGATCCGCTGGAAGCAGGCCAACATGGGCTTCACCGATTTCGGCCTGGACTATGGCAACCCGGACTTCGTCAAATATGCCGAAGCCTACGGTGCCAATGGCCACCGCGTAGAAAGCGCCGAAGCGTTCCTGCCGCTGCTCGAGCACTGCATCAGGACCCCCGGCGTGCACGTGATCGACTGCCCGGTCGACTACAGCGAGAACGACCGCATTCTCAACAGCGAGCTGCGTGAGCGCGCGCTGGCCGTTTAACGCCTGACGTCCTCATCGCCGGCCCGTCAGCTCCCAGACATTGCCTGGGAGCTGGCGGGCCGGCAATTGTTTTTGCCCAAGCAAAGTATTGCCTCAGGCCTGGCATCGCTGTGCTAGGGTGCAGGCAAATCGTCATCCAGGATGCCCGCTCATGCTCCCCGCCCTCAGCGACAAAGAACTCGATCGCCTAGAAGATCTGCTGATCACCTATGGCAACGACTACTCGGTACTCAACCTCGCAGAGTTGCACGGTTTTCTCACGGCCCTGGCGAGCTCCCCGGTCAACGTCATTCCGGAAAAATGGTTGCCCGTGGTCGCCGGCGGCAAGGTGCCCAAATTCAAGCGGCCAGCCCACGCCGAGGCTTACACGGCACTGCTGCTGCGCTTCGCCAACGAAGTCACCGAAGACCTGGCCTACGACCTCGATCACTTCGAGCCCATCTTCGAGCAGAGCACCAATGACGAGGCTCCGACCATCATCATGGAAGAATGGTGCTTCGGCTACATGCGCGGCACTCAGCTGGCAGGCTGGCAGGCGTTGCCGGCAGAGCAGGATGCGCTGCTCAAGGACATTTCCCTGCATGGGCTGGAGGACAACTTCGAGTTGCTCGATGCATTGAGCTTCGACGAACACCAGGCTTACGCACCACGCATCGTCAAGGCAGCCCGTGCCTTGTACCGTTTTCACAAACAACCGTCGGCTTGACCTTCAACCCGCAGCATTATTTCGCCTGGCGAAATTATGGTTTCCCCGCTGCGCTGATTCTGCTGCCAGGCATATCGGCGCACGATGGGCTCCACCCGACACCGCAAGGTGTCACCACCGGAGCCTCAGCCATGATCAAACTCTACACCTTCCCCAAGTCCGGCCATGCCCACCGCATCGAACTGATGCTGTCGCTGCTGCAGCTGCCCACCGAACCGATAGTGGTCGACCTGGCCAAGGGTGAACACAAGCAAGCGCAGTTTCTTGCCATCAACCCGTTCGGCCAAGTGCCGGTCATCGATGATGACGGCACCGTGATCGCCGACTCCAATGCCATTCTGGTCTACCTTGCAGGCACTTACGACAAGACCGGCCAGTGGTTGCCGCATGCGCCAATCGCCGCAGCCAGGGTTCAACGTTGGCTCTCGGTTGCCGCCGGGCCGCTGGCCTTTGGCCCCGCCGCAGCGCGCCTGATCACGGTGTTCGGCGCCTCGTTCAACAGTGATGAAGTGATCGGCCGCGCGCACAGCCTGCTCAAGGTGATGGATGCAGCGCTGGCCACCTCCGTCTTTCTGGCCGGCGACCAGCCAACCATCGCCGATGTCGCCAATTACTCGTACACCGCTCACGCACCGGAGGGCAATGTGTCGCTGCAACCTTACCCGAACGTGCGCGCCTGGTTATCGCGGATCGAGGCATTGCCCGGCTTCGTCGCCATGCCACGCACTGTCGTAGGCCTGCAAACCAGTCTCTGAGTTGCCCCACACGAGGACTGCCGCCATGACCGAACCCCTTGAGCAACGTCCCTCACCCTGGCATGCCGGTGAACGCCGCCTGCAAGCACAGGTGGGTGTTTTGGAGCGCATGCAAGCCTTCGGGCAGAAGGTCATCCGCGACCATATGCCCGAGCAGCACCGGACTTTCTACGCGCAACTGCCGTTCATCGTCGCCGGCGCCGTTGATGCCAGCGGCTCACCCTGGGCGACGCTGCTTGAGGGCGCCGAAGGCTTTGTCAGCTCGCCCGATCCTCGGCACCTGCTGATCGATGCGCGAGCGCGCGACGATGACCCCGCCGGCGCCGGCCTGACGAGCGGGCAGGCCATCGGCCTGCTGGGCATCGAACTGCATACGCGGCGCCGCAATCGCCTCAATGGCCTGATCGGTCAGGCAGCGGATGGTCGGCTCGAGGTCGTGGTCGAGCAGTCATTCGGCAATTGCCCGCAGTACATCCAGCTGCGCGAGTACACCCGCGTCCAGGCGCAGCCGCAGCCGCGAATCGATGCATCGACCTTGGATGCATACACCACCGCGATGATCAACAATGCCGACACCTTGTTCGTTGCCAGCTATGTCGATCAGCCAGGCGGTCAGCGCGCGGTGGATGTCTCGCACCGCGGCGGCCGGCCGGGCTTCGTCAGGGTCGAGGGCAACCGCCTGAGCATTCCCGACTACGCCGGCAACCTGCACTTCAACACCCTGGGCAATCTGCTGGAGAACCCAGTGGCGGGGCTGCTGTTCGTTGACTTCGCCACCGGCGATGTCCTGCAAGTCAGCGGGCGCACCGAGGTGATTCTGCAAAGCCCGCTGATCAACGCCTTCGAAGGCGCCGAGCGTCTGTGGACGCTGGACATCGAGCAGGTGGTGCTCCGTCGCGCCGCCCTCGGCCTGCGCTGGGCCTTTCAGGAATATGCACCAACCAGCCTGCACACCGGAACCTGGTCTGAAGCCGAGCTACGGCTGCAACAACGCGACCAACGAGGTCAGTGGCGAGACTGGCGAGTCGAGCGGGTCGAGCAGGAAAGCCGCGATATCCGCTCCTACTACCTGGCTGCCGACGGCCCGGTGACGTTCTTGCCGGGTCAACACATCCCGGTGCGCATCCCTCAGGCGGGCAGCGCACCGCTGATCCGCACCTATAGCTTGTCATCGGCCCCCTCTGACGGGTATCTGCGCATCAGCGTCAAAGCCCAGGGGCCGGCGTCGCGCTACCTGCATGCGCAGATCAAGGTCGGCGACAGCCTGCAAGTACGGGCACCGGTGGGCACTTTCACCCTCGACAGCAGCAGCGAACGGCCCATCGTGCTGATCGGCGCTGGGGTGGGCATTACGCCGTTGATGGCTATGCTGCATGAACTGCTGGCCAGTGGGCAAGGCCGGCGCATCCATCTGTTCCATGGCGCCCGTAGCCTCGCTGACCTGCCGTTTCAACAGGAATTGGCGAGCCTTCTGCGCAACGCCCAAGGCCAGCTTACCGTGCACCGATCCCTGAGCCAGCCGCAGGCCGACGATGTGCCAGGCCACGACTACCAACACGCAGGGCGTCTCGGCATCGAGCACGTCAAGGCGGCGCTTAGGCTGGATGACTACGATTTCTACCTGTGCGGGCCGGCAAGCTTCACCCAGGACTTGTACGAAGGTTTGCGCGCGGTGCATGTGCCCGATGCCCGTATTCATGCCGAAGCGTTCGGACCGTCGACCTTGCGCCGCCATGGCGATGACCCGCAACCCACGCTGCAACAGCCGCCAGCGGCCAGTGAAGCCGTAGCGGTAATGTTCGCCGACTCGGCCAAGGAGGCGCGCTGGACCCCCGGTGACGGCAGCCTGCTGGAGCTGGCCGAGGCGCGGGGGCTGTCGCCGCCATTCAGCTGCCGGGGCGGCTCTTGCGGCACCTGCACGACCAAGGTGTTGCAAGGGCAGGTGCATTACCCCAACCCGCCTGCGCAAATGCCCGAGCCGGGCAGCGCATTGATCTGCTGCGCGGTGCCGGCAGAAGCCCTGGTGCTGCAGCTCTGAGGTCGGTCAGCAAAAGCCGGCCAGATAGCCGATAATCCCTGCACCTTGTCGACGGCCTGGAATGCGCATGGATCAGATCCACCTGATGAAGGTTTTCGTGGCGGTTGGCGAGCTGGAGAGCTTTGCCGCCGCAGCGCGCAGCCTGGACCTCTCGCCAGCAGCCGTGACCCGCGCCGTCAGCGCCCTGGAAGCGCAACTGGGAGTCAGGCTGCTGCTGCGCACCACGCGCCACGTCCGCCTGACCGACGCCGGCAGCCGCTACCTCGAAGACACTCGGCACATCCTTGCCCGCATCCATGAGGCCAACGAAGCGGCCGCCGGAATCAACGCCACGCTCAAGGGTGAGTTGGCCGTCACCGCGCCGATCCTGTTCGGCAAGAAGTTCGTCATGCCGTGCATGGTGCGTTACCTGAAGCAGTATCCCGAGGTCGATGTGTCGGCGTACTTCCTCGACCGCGTGGTGAACATGGTCGAGGAGGGCATGGACGTGGCAGTGCGCATCGGTCCGCTGCCGGACTCGGGCCTCAAGGCGCTGCGCGTCGGCCGGGTACGGCGCATGTTGTGCGCAGCGCCCGAGTACCTGGCGCGCAGGGGCGAGCCGCAGCACCCGGGCGAGCTGCCGGCCCACGACGTCATCGCCACCAGCAACCTGTCACCGCGTGCCGGCTGGCGCTTCGGCCTGGCCGATGACGCCACTACCGTGCGCATGCAGCCGCGGCTGACCGTGACCAGTAACGACGGCGCGATCGCCGCTGCCGTCGGCGGCCTGGGCATCGCCCGGTTGCTGTCGTACCAGGTGGTCGACGAGCTGGCCAGCGGTCAGTTGCAGGTGGTTCTGGCCCAGTACGAGGAGGCGCCCTGGCCGATCCACATCCTGCACCGCGAGAGCAAGCATGGTTCGGCCAAGGTCCGTACCTTCATCGATATGCTGGCGGCAGATCTGCATGCCCGTCAGCTGGACTGAGCGCCCCGATTCACAGCGCCTGATACTGCATGTGCCAGCTCAAGCCGGTCGCCTGGCCGGTTTCCAGCAAGCGCAGGCCCGGGCGCTGCGGCAGGTGATGGGCATTGACCGGATGACTCACCGGCTCGAAGCAGAAGAACGCCTGCTGCGGTGGGCAGTACAACATGAAGTGCTCGGCGCCGCTGGCGCGACAGCGCAAGCGATAGCCTGCCGTCGGTTGCTCGATCACGCAGTCTCCGGCCCAGCCGCTGAACGCGTGATCGACCAAGGTGCCGGGAAGCGCGGCGCCGTCGCCGAAGTTCCACGGCTCCGGCAGCGCGGCCTGACGGGTTGGCAGGCCATCGTCGTCGGCGAGCCAGACGCTGTCGGCGCCAACCTGTAAGCGCGTATCGGGCAAGCGCGGAAAATACGGGTGCAGGCCCAGGCCGTACCAGGTTGGCATGGGCCCTTGGTGGATCACCTGCAGGGCCAAGCTCAGGCACCCGCCGTGCAACTGCACATCCAGCGTCGCCTGATAGGCGAAGGGCAGCGTGCTGACCAGGCACAGTCGCGCGCGGTCGACGCTGCACTGCTGCACTTGCCAGGCTTGTTGCCAGGCACTGCCGTGAATCGGGTAGGGATCGTGCGCGCTGTTGGCCTGCAGGGCCAACCAGCCCCCCGGACACTCGAAACCGCCATGGGCGATTCGGTTCGACCACGGGGCCAGCGGATAACAGCCCAGCTGCCGCGGGTTGCCGCTGGCCAGCGCGGCGGCATCCGTCGGGCGCAGCAATGCCTGGCCGCTGGCCTTGAGCCGCCAGTTGACCAGGCTGGCACCAAGGCTCGGCGCAATGGTCAATTCGCTCAGCTGATCTTGCAGATGCAGCAACGGCACACTCATCACGGCCTCCGATAGGTCAGCAGGACGATACCGCACACCACCACGGCGCCGCCGAGCAGCTGCAGGCCGCTCAGTTGCTGGCCCAACAGCGCCCAGCCCAGCAGCAGGGTGGCGATGGGCTCGACATTCATCACCGGTGCGTTCTGCGCCATGTTCAGGCGCGGCACGCAGACGAACAGCAAGGTGAAGGCGACGCCATACAACACCACCAGGCTGCCCAGGGCCATCCAGCCGCTGCTGCTGGCCGGCGGCGACAAGCCAGCCGGCATGACCCCGCTCAGGCCTGCCAGCAGCATGCTGACGAAGACGATCAGCAGGGTCAGCAAGCTGCGCACCGGGCCGCGCACCGCTGCCAGCTTGTGATCGGTGATCCACAAGGCGCAGGCGAACACGCACGCCGCGCCAAAGGCCAGGCCGATGCCCAGCGCCCAGTGCGGATTGCCATCGCCACCGTCGCCCAGGCGCGCCGGCACATCCAGTGCCAGCACCAGGCCACACAGGATCAAGCCCATGCACAGCAGGGTACGTGCGCTCGGCCGGGCGCCCCCCAGGGCCCAGGTCAACAGCGCCAGCAGCATCGGGAAGGTATTGCCCACCAACAGGGCCAGGGCTACCGGGATGCGCGCCACGGCCGAGTACAGACACAGGCTCTGGGTGGCGATCAGCAGGCCCAGGAGCAATTGCCAGCCGCCGCTGCCGGCGGGCAGGCCCAACGGTTGGCGTTGCCACAGCACCAGGCTGGCCAACACCAGCAGGGTAATACCGGAGCGGCACAAAATCGCCAGCAGCACGCCGGTTTCATCGTCAAAGGCGATGCGTGCGGCGATGTGGTTGCCGGCGAACGAGCAGGCCAGCAGCGCCAGCAGGGCGATGGCCAGCTTGCGCGGGAACAGGGGGGCAGCAGAAGAGGAAACAGCCATGTGCAGGATCCGTTTGCAGCGCAACGCAGGGCCGCACGGGCGGCCCCGGTCACTGGAATTACAACACCATGCTAGGCAGCCATAGCGAGATCGCCGGGATGTAGGTCACTGCCATCAACACCAGGAACAGCGCCACGTAGAATGGCAGCAGCGCCTTCACCGTGGCCTCGATGCTGACCTTGCCGATGGCCGAGCCGACGAACAGCACCGCGCCCACCGGCGGGGTGATCAGCCCGATGCCCAGGTTGACCAGCATGATCATGCCGAAGTGCACCGGGTCCACGCCGATGCCGGTGATCACCGGTAGCAGGATCGGCGTCAGGATCAGGATCAGCGGCGCCATGTCCATGACCGTGCCCAACAGCAGGAGCATGAAGTTGATGCACATCAGGATCACATAGCGGTTATCCGAGAAGGTCAGGAACGCCGTGGTGATCTTCGACGGGATCTGCATCAGGGTCATGACGTAGCCGAAGCTGGCTGCGAAGGCGATCAGGATCATCACGATCGAGATCGTCCGTACGGTGCGGTGCATCAGTTTGGGCAGGTCGCGCCACTTGTAGTCGCGGTAGATGAACATGGTCACGAAGAACGACCACACCACGGCTACCGCCGCCGATTCAGTCGCCGTGAACACCCCCGAAAGAATGCCGCCGAGGATGATGACCATGGCCATCAGCCCCCACAGCGCTTCCCCGGCGATCTTCAGTGCCTGGCGCAGCGGAATCACCTCGCCCTTGGGGTAGTTGCGCTTCTTGGCGAAGATCAGGCACAGGCCCATCATCACCGCGCTGAGCAACAGCCCTGGCATCACCCCGGCCATGAACAGCGAGGCAATCGATACGGTGCCGCCAGCGGCGAGCGAGTAGAGCACCGAGTTGTGGCTCGGCGGGGTCAGCAACGCCTGTACCGAGCCGCTGACGGTGACCGCCGTGGAAAACTCGCGGGGGTAGCCCTTGCGTTCCATCTCCGGGATCAGCACCGAGCCGACCGACGCCGTGTCAGCGACCGAAGAACCGGAAATCGCCCCGAAGAAGGTCGAAGCGGTGATGTTGACCAGCGACAGGCCACCGCGCACGAAACCCACCAGCACTCCGGCGAAGGCGACCAGGCGCCGCGACATGCCGCCTTCGGCCATGATCGCCCCGGCCAGGACGAAGAACGGGATGGCCAACAACGAGAATTTGTTAACGCCGCTGGCCACCTGGATCATCATCGCCTGCAGCGGGATGTCGATGTACCAGGCGCCAATCAGCGCGGACAGCCCCAGGGCATAGGCCACCGGCATGCCGAGCAGGATCAGGGCGACGAAACTGCCCAACAGAATCAATGCATCCATTTATGCCGCCCCCTCGTTTTCTTCCACCAGATCGAAGCGCACGACCCTGCGCTGGCTCTGATCGCCCAGCAGGAGTTTTTCCAGCACGAAAATCAACGTCAGCAGGCCGCCCACCGGGATGGGCGCGTAGCTCATGCCCACGCGCATGCTCGGCAGCGAGGCCATGTACTGATTCCAGGTGGTGGCGCACAGCTTGAAGCCATACCAGGTCATGAACAGGCACACCCCGACCATCAGCAGTTGGGTCAATACCGCCACCAGGCGCCGGGTGGGTTCGGGCATGCGATCGGTGACCATCGCCACCGCCATGTGCGCGCCGGCACGGTAACTGGCGGCGGCGCCGATGAAGGTGAACAGCACCATCAGCAGGATCGACACCGGCTCCGGCCAGCTGGAGCCGGTACCCAGGACGTAGCGGGCGAAGATGCCCCAGGGAATGATCAGCGTCATGGTCAGGATCGACAGCCCGGCGACCCAGATACAGGCGCGGTAGAGCGTGTCGTTGACGCGCAGGAACAGCATTTTCATAGGCATCACCAGAGCGGCAGGGCGACGGGCGTCGCGCTGCCGCGGTCTTCTTGGAAGGGGGCCGGCGTTACTGAACGGCGTCGATACGCTTCATCAGGTCGGCGTATTGCGCACCGTATTTCTCGCGCACCGGGGCGGTGGCGTCATAGAAGGGCTTGGTGTCGACGGCGATGAACTCGACGCCGGCCGCCTTGAGCTTCTCTTCACTGGCGGCGGACTTGGCATCCCACAGCGCGCGCTCTTCCATCTGCGCTTCGCGGGCGACCTTCTTCACCAGCGCCTGTTGATCGGCGCTGAGCTTGTTCCAGGTGGTCTTGGACATCACCACAGGCTCGGGCAGGATCAGATGGTTGGTCAAGGTGAAGTACTTGGCGCTCTGGTAGTGGTTATGCTCGAGCAGGGTCGGCGGGTTGTTCTCGGCGCCGTCGATCACCCCGGTCTGCAGGGCGCTGAAGATCTCGCCGGTGTCCATGGCGATACCGTTGCCGCCCATGGCGTTCATCATGTCGATGAACAGCGGGTTGCCCTGTACGCGGATCTTCATGCCCTTGAGGTCTGCGAGGCTGCGCACCGGCTTTTTCGTGTACAGGCTGCGCGAGCCGCCATCCATCCAGGCCAGCGCCACCAGGTTGAATTCGGAATGGGTGATCTTGTCGAGGATCTCCTGGCCGATCTCGCCGTCGATGATCTTGCGCATGTGCGCATGGTCGCGGAACACGAACGGCATGTTGAACACGTTCACATCCGGCACCACCGGGCCGACGATGCCCAGGCTGACCCGGGTCATCTGCACGGCACCGATCTGCGCCTGCTCGATCACCTCTTTTTCCGAGCCCAATACGCCACCGGGGAACATCTTGAAGGTGATGTCACCGTTGCTGGCCTGTTCGAGCTTCTTGCCCATGTTCTGTTCGGCGACCACGGTCGGGTAACCGGCCGGGTGAATTTCGGCGAACTTGATGTCCAGCGCCGAGGCTGGCATCGACAGGCTGAAAGCGAACGGGAGTACGGCAAGAAGCAGCTTGCGTTTGAAGGTCATGGTGAAACTCCGTGGTTTTTATTATCTGGTTTCGCGTGTCAGTGGCAGGTAAAACAGGGCGCTTCAGCCGCGCCAGGCAGGTTCCTCCAGGCCTTGGGCGCCCGGGCGCAGGGCGAACACACCGCCCGCCAGGGGCTGGTCGGCAAGGTCGCTGTCGGCTGGGCGAATGGAGGTGACGAACAAAGTGTCTAGGTTGGCGCCGCCGAAGGCGCACATGGCCGGTTTCTTCACCGGCACCGTGAGCGAGCGGTCCAGGCGTCCATCCGGGGTGAAACGGTGAATCTGCCCGGCATCGTTGCCGCAGATCCAATAGCAGCCGTCGGTGTCGATGGCCGCGCCGTCGGGGCGCCCGGGAAACGCGCGCATGTCGACGAACAGCCGCTGGTTGTGGGGCGTGGCGCTGTCGATGTCATAGTCGAAGGCCCAGATCTTCTGCACAGCAGGGTGCGAGTCGGACAGGTACATGCGCGTGCCGTCAGGGCTGAAGGCCAGGCCATTGGGCACGATCATGTCCTTGAGCTGGCGGTGCAAGCGGCCTTCGCCTTCGACCCGATACAGCGCCCCGACATGCGCGCCTTGTTGCATGTCCATGAGCATGCTGCCGGCCCAGAAACGCCCTTGGCGATCACAGCGGCCGTCGTTGAAGCGCATGCCCGGTTGCCCGTGCTCGACTGCCGCAATCAGACGACTGTGCAGGCTGCCATCGGCCTCGGCGCGGACCTGGTAGATGCCATCTTCCATGCCGGCCAACCAGCCGTTCGCAGCGCGCGCGATGCAGGCCAGCATCTGCTCACCCTGCCAGCGCTGGTGCTTGCCGCCGTGCCACCGGTGCAGCTGGCGCGCTGGAATATCGACCCAGTACAGGGCCTGCTCGGCGGGGTGCCACACAGGGCTTTCGCCTGTGCCATTGCGGGCGTCGACGATCAGTTCGCAGTGCATGCTCAGGCCTCCTGGCCGTGCGGGTCAGTTGAACGGGCCAGCTGCGACGAAGGCGCCGCCCTGATAGACCATGCTGGGGTCTTGCGCAGCGGGCGCAGGCTTGGCCTCTACCGCGGCGCGAAACACCTCGGAGGTGTCCTTGGGTTGGTAACCCAAGTGGGCCGCGTAGCGGTTGTCCCACCACACCGTGGCATTGTCGGAAGCGCCGTAGACCACGGTGTGACCGACGTCAGGGGTGAACAGGCTGCGCTCGATCAATTGGCTGAGGTCGTCGTAGCTCAGCCAGGTGCAGAGCATGCGCGGATTCTGTGGCTGCTCGAAGGATGAGCCAATGCGCAGGCTGACGGTTTCGATGCCATAGCGATCGAAATAGAAGCTGGCGACGTCTTCGCCGTAGCATTTGGACAGGCCGTAATAGCTGTCGGGGCGGCGCAAGGCGTGCGCGTCGATGCGCTGATCCTGACGGTAGAAGCCGATCACATGATTGGAACTGGCGAAGACCACGCGCTTGACGCCATGCTTGCGCGCCGCTTCGTAGATATGGAACACGCCACAGATGTTCGGCCCGAGGATGTCTTCGAAGGCGTGCTCGGTGGACACCCCGCCAAAATGCACGATGGCATCGACACCTTCGACCAAGGCGTGGACTGCCGCTTTATCGGCCAGGTCGCAGCGGACCACTTCTTCGTGAGGGCCGGCAGCAGGGGCCATCGGCGCGATGTCGGAAAGGCGCAGGACTTCGGCACAGTCGCTCAGGCGCTGGCGTAGAACCTTGCCCAGGCCGCCTGCCGCTCCGGTGAGCAGCAGGCGCTTAAAGGGGGTTTTGGTCATGTCGGTCTACTTATTGTTAATTGTTGTAAGTTGTCGTATGACTTGGGCAATTATCGACAGCCTATTCCATGCTTGTCAATGCTGCATGTCGGTAGCGAGCGCTTGCCCAGATTGCCCATCGGCTCACAGCAACGACAGCGGATAGTTGAAGATCAAGCGGTTCTCATCGAACTCGTTGTTGCTGAAGCTGCGGCGAATGCTCGAGTTGCGCCACTTCACACTCAAGTCCTTGAACGCCCCGCTCTGGATGACATAGGCCAACTCCGATTCACGCACCCACTCCTTGCCGTCGCTGACCGCTGCGGTGTGCACATCGCGGCCGCTGATGTAGCGGTTCATCAGGGTCAGGCCGGGGATGCCCAGGGCCACGAAGTTGTAGTCATGGCGCACCTGCCAGGAGCGTTCGTTGGCGTTGTCGAAGCTTGCGTTGTAGCTGTCGTTGGCCAAGGTGCCGCCGCTGGTGCCGTTGACCCGCATCCAGGTGTCGCCGTCGACCTTCTGCAAGCCGATCCAGAACGTGTTGCCGCCGTATTTGGCGGAGAACATTCCGGAGTAGGTCTTGTTGTCCAGCTTGCCGGCGCGCTGCGAGCCGTCGTCATCGCCCTGGAAGTAACCGAGGTTGGCGCCCAAGGTCCAGGCGCCAGCCGGTTGAATGTGGTTCAACTGCAGGTACTGCTGCTGATACACATCCTTGAGCACCGCATTCCACAGGCCCACCAGCGTGCGCTCCTGGTTGAACTTGTACTCGCCGCCCACGAAATTGAACCGATCCGACAAGGCGCCGGCGTAGCTCATGTCGTCCATGCTCGCATCGTTGCGCGGGCTGTTGCCGCGGAACTGGCCGCCATACAAGGTCAGCCCGGCAATCTCGTTGGAGGTGATCTGCCCGCCCCGGAAGGTCTGCGGCAACGAGCGGCCATCGTCAGAGCGCAGGATCGGCAGCACTGGCATCCACTCGCCGATCTTCAGTTCGGTCTTGGAGATGCGCGCCTTGCCGGCGACGGCCAGGCGCCCGTAGTCATCGGCAGGGCGTCCGTCGTCGTGGCGCGGCAGCAGCGCGGTGCCATAGGTGCCGCCACCGCCATCGAGCTTGACCGACCATAGGCCCAGTACATCCACGCCGAACCCGACCGGGCCTTGGGTGAAGCCTGAGCGGGCGTCGAGGATGAAGCTCTGGGTCCATTCCTCGGCTTTGCTTTGCGGGTTGGCGGGGTTGGTAAAGTTGCGATTGATGTAGAAGTTGCGCAGCCCCAGGACGGCTTTGCTGTCTTCGATGAAACCTTGTGCAGCACCAACGCCAGGCACGGCACTGAGCAGGCTGACGCCGAACAGCGCGTAGGAGAGGGAGGTCTGGCAGATTTTCGACATGGGATGCGTCCATTTTCTATTGTTTTTGTTATGCGTTGTCGTACAACCTCGGCGTTTTTATCAAGTGCAAAAACCCCTGTCAACGTGAGAAATATCCAGCTAAGCAAGGTGTCAAGTGAATCTTTTCTAGCGAAGGCTCTACTTCGCGCGTTAGCTGTTGAGTACGGTCATACGATGACAGCAGCGGATTGTTACGATTAGTGCAAAGGGTTTGACGCGATTACTCAATGAGTCGCGGAATCATTTCGTAATACTATTCTTGGTCTCTGAACGGCTAATCGTTTCAGTCCCATGGATACGGAGATTTCGCGCATGAGCTCTACCCGTGCTTCACAACCCCCGCGCCTGTTACCCAGGCTATTGGGCGTGCTGTTCGCGCTGATGGGCCTGGCCCTGCTGGCGGGCGGCATCAAACTGGCGACCCTGGGTGGTTCGCTGTATTACCTGCTGGCCGGCGTCGGCCTGCTGATCACCGGTGGCCTGCTGTGGGGCCAACGCCGCGAAGCGCTGAGCGTCTATGGCATCGTGCTGCTGCTGAGCTCACTGTGGTCATTGATGGAAGTCGGGTTGGACTGGTGGCAACTGGTGCCGCGCCTGGCCCTGTGGTTCGTCCTGGGTGTGGTGTTGCTGCTGCCCTGGCTGCGCAAGCCACTGACCGTAGGCCAACCTTACCCGCTTGGCACGGGTGTGCTGGCAGCGGGCGTGGCGGTGGCGGGGCTGATGGCCGTGGCCAGCCAGTTCACCAACCCCAATACCATTGTGGGTCGCCTGGACCGCGACACCGCAGGGACCGACAGCGCCGCGCCGCCGATGCCCGATGGCGACTGGCAGGCCTATGGCCGCACCGCCTTCGGCGACCGCTACTCGCCGCTCAAGCAGATCACCCCAGAGAACGTCGGCACCCTCAAGCCGGCCTGGACCTACCGCACCGGCGACCTGCCTGGCCCTAACGACCCGGCTGAAACCACGGCGGAAAACACCCCGCTCAAGGTCAACGACAAGTTGTATGTGTGCACCCCGCACAGCCAGGTGATCGCCCTCGATCCGGACAGCGGCAAGGAACTGTGGCGATTCGATCCCAAGTTGAGCACCCAGAACGCCGATAACTTCAAGGGCTGGGCGCACATGACCTGTCGCGGCGTGGCCTATTTCGACACCGCCCAGGCCCAAGCCAGTGCGGCCACCGGACAGGCCTGCGCCAAGCGTATCTACGTACCTACCGCCGACACCCGTCTGATCGCCCTGGATGCCGATACCGGCAAGCAATGTGAAGGTTTCGGCGACAACGGCCAGATCGACCTGACCCGCAACATCGGCACCTTCGCCGCCGGGGGCTACTACTCGACCTCGCCACCGGCGATTGCCGGCGGCCTGGTGATCCTCGGTGGCCACGTCACCGACAACGTCTCGACCGACGAGCCCTCGGGCGTGATTCGTGCCTATGACGCCATCACCGGCAAACTGGTGTGGAACTGGGACAGCGGCAACCCGGACGCCACCGCGCCGATTGCCGAGGGCCAGTTTTACACACGCAACTCGCCGAACATGTGGTCGGTGATCAGCGTCGACGAAAAGCTGGGCATGCTCTACCTGCCGATGGGCAACCAGATGCCTGACCAGTGGGGCGGCAACCGCACGCCAGAATCGGAGAAGTACAGCGCCGGTGTGGTGGCGCTGGACGTCGCCACCGGCCAGGTCCGCTGGAACTACCAATTCACCCACCACGACCTGTGGGACATGGACGTCGGCGGCCAGCCGAGCCTGATCGATATCAAGACAGCCGATGGCGTCAAGCCGGCGCTGATGGCCTCGACCAAGCAGGGCAGCATCTACGTGCTGGACCGCAGCAATGGCCAGCCCCTGGTACCGATCAAGGAGACGCCGGTACCGCAAGGTGCGGTCGAGGGTGACCACACTTCGCCAACCCAGCCGATGTCCGCGCTCAACTTCATGCCGCCGACCTTGCGCGAGCATGACATGTGGGGCGTGACCCCGTTCGATCAGTTGCTCTGCCGTATCGACTTCCGCTCGCTGCGCTATGAGGGCATCTACACGCCGCCGTCGTTGCAGGGCTCGCTGGTGTACCCGGGCAACTTCGGGGTGTTCGACTGGGGCGGTATCTCGGTCGATCCAGTGCGCCAGATCGCTTTCGTCAACCCCAGCTACATGGCTTTCAAGTCGCAGTTGGTACCGGCGGCCAAGATTGCCGGCCAGCCGGCACGCAAGAGCGAAACCGAAGGCATTCAGCCAAACAAGGGCGCGCCGTATGGTGTGATCATGAGCGCCTTCCTGTCGCCGATGGGCTTGCCATGCCAGGCGCCGTCATGGGGCTATGTGGCCGCCGTGGACCTGACCACGCACAAGGTGATCTGGAAGCACAAGAACGGCACCGTGCGCGACAGCTCGCCAGTGCCGATCCCGCTGACCATGGGCGTGCCAAGCCTGGGCGGCAGCTTCACCACCGCCAGTGGCCTGGCGTTCCTCAGCGGCACTCTGGATCAGTACCTGCGGGCGTATGACGTGCGCGATGGCAAGGTGCTGTGGGAGGGGCGCCTGCCGGCAGGCGCGCAGACCACGCCGATGACCTACACCGGCAAGGACGGCCGCCAGTACGTGCTGGTGATGGCCGGCGGCCACGGCTCGCTCGGCACCAAGATGGGCGACTACGTCATGGCCTTCGCGTTGCCTGAGTAAGCCCCGCGACCTGACGCGGCCCGTGTGGGAGCGGCCTCGTGTCGCGAAAGGCCCCGTAGCGTCCCCAGCAATTCGAGCTATCAGCTGGAATCCTGGGGACGCTACGCACCCCCTTCGCCACACGCGGCCGCTCCCACACGTCCATCCTCCCAAGCCCTTCATCAAAGCATTCCTTGGATCCCGGTCAGTACCGACCAGGGTCGGCGTACCTCCTTTCTTCTAGTCCCTATATGTGGGATAGAATTTTACATATTGGAATTTTCCGCTCTTCAGGTTTATAGTCGCCCGCACTCACTGCCAAAAACAAAACAGGTGAAGCGATGCAAGCGCAATTGATCGCGCTCGACTGGGGAACCACCTCCCTGCGTGCCTACAAACTCGCCGCCGCTGGCCAGGTGCTGGAATCTCGCGCCTCGCCGCACGGCATCATGCAACTGCCCAGCACCCCACGGCTGATCAACGGCACGCTGTGCAGCGATGGTTTCGAACTGGCCTTCGCGCAGGCCTGCGCTGACTGGCTGGCGGCCGACCCGGCCCTGCCGGTGATCGCCTGCGGCATGGTCGGCAGCGCCCAGGGCTGGCGCGAGGCGACCTACCGCGACACCCCGGCCAACGTCGCCAGCCTCGGCGCTGCCCTGCAGACGCTGCGCAGCGTGTGCGGCGTCGACGTACACATCGTGCCTGGGGTGATGCAACGCTCGGCGCTGCCCAACGTCATGCGCGGTGAAGAAACCCAAGTGCTCGGCGCACTTGCCGAGCTGCCCGACGACGATGTGCTGATCGGCCTGCCAGGCAGCCATTCGAAGTGGGTGCAGGTGGCCGACGGGTGCATCGTGCAGTTCGACACCTTCATGACCGGCGAGGTGTTCGCCGTGCTCAGCGAACACAGCATCCTTGGCCGTACCCAGCAGCGCGGCGGCGCGTTCGATGCGGCGGCGTTCGACCGCGGCGTGCAGGTCGCGCAGTCGGCCGAGGGCAACAGCGGCCCGTTGTCGACCCTGTTCAGCGCCCGCACCTTGGGCCTGACGGGCGCACTCAGCGGCGCAGCCCAGGCTGATTACCTCTCTGGGCTGTTGATTGGCCATGAGCTCGCCGCCCTGGCCCAGCTGCAGCGTCAGCGCCGCCCTGGCGCGCCGTTGCCGGCCGTGCTGCTGATCGGCAATGGCCCGCTGTGCACCCGCTACTGCCGTGCCCTGCAGGCCTGCGGCTTCGGCCGTGTCAGCGTGGCCGCGCACGCCACCGAACGTGGCCTGTGGCAACTGGCAGTGGCCGCGGGCCTGATCCAACCCACCTGAAAGGAGTCCCGACATGCTCGAACAAGCACTGGCGCACAATGGCCTGATCGCGATCCTGCGCGGCCTGCAGCCGCACGAAGCGGCGTCGATCGGTCAAGCCCTGTATGACGCAGGTTTTCGCATCATCGAAGTCCCGCTCAATTCCCCCGCGCCCCTGGACAGCATTCGCACGCTGCGCAACTGCTTGCCCGCCGATTGCCTGATCGGCGCCGGCACCGTGCTGAGCGCCGCACAGGTCGAGCAGGTCAAGCAGGCGGGCGGGCAACTGATCGTCATGCCCCATGGCGATGCCCAGGTATTGCGCGCGGCCAAGGCAGCGGGCCTGTACCTGGCGCCGGGTGTCGCCACGCCCACCGAAGCCTTTGCCGCGCTGGCCGAAGGCGCCGACGTGCTCAAGCTATTCCCCGCCGAGCAGATGGGCCCGGCAGTGGTCAAGGCGTGGCTCGCCGTGCTGCCGGCCGGCACCGTGCTGGCGCCGGTGGGCGGCGTGACCCCCGACAACCTCCAGCACTTCCATGCCGCTGGCGCCAG
The DNA here is from genome assembly GCF_052041965.1 of Pseudomonas sp. SMSB3. Lineage (NCBI taxonomy): Bacteria > Pseudomonadati > Pseudomonadota > Gammaproteobacteria > Pseudomonadales > Pseudomonadaceae > Pseudomonas > Pseudomonas sp. SMSB3. The sequence goes on from NZ_JBKGGV010000017.1 coordinate 18,712, forward strand.
AGGCTTCGGCCTTGGCTCCGGCCTGTACAAGCCAGGCATGACGCCCGAGCAGGTCGCCGCCACTGCCAAGGCGTACGTGACCGCTTGGCATGCCCTGAGCTGATCCCGCCCGACGCTGCACCCCAACAAGAGAGACAAGCAGATGAAAATTACCAAGTTGACCACCTTCATCGTTCCGCCGCGCTGGTGCTTCCTCAAGATTGAAACCGACCAGGGCGTGAGCGGCTGGGGCGAACCGGTGGTCGAAGGGCGGGCGCACACGGTCGCCGCCGCCGTCGAGGAGCTGGCCGACTACCTGATCGGCAAGGACCCGCGCAACATCGAAGACATCTGGACGGTGCTCTACCGCGGCGGCTTCTACCGGGGCGGCGCCGTGCACATGAGCGCCTTGGCCGGCATCGACCAAGCGTTGTGGGATATCAAGGGCAAGGCCCTGGGCGTGTCGGTCAGCGACCTGCTCGGCGGCCAGGTTCGCGACAAGATCCGCGTCTATTCGTGGATCGGTGGTGATCGCCCGGCCGATACCGCCCGGGCCGCGCAAGAGGCGGTAGCGCGGGGGTTCACTGCGGTGAAGATGAACGGCACCGAGGAGCTGCAATTCCTCGACACCTTCGCCAAGGTCGACCAGGCCTTGGCCAATGTCGCGGCGGTACGCGATGCGGTGGGGCCGAACGTCGGCATCGGCGTCGATTTCCACGGCCGGGTGCACAAGCCCATGGCCAAGGTGCTGATGAAGGAGCTCGACCCGTTCAAGCTGATGTTCATCGAAGAACCGGTGCTCAGCGAAAACTATGAAGCGCTAAAAGAGCTGGCGCCGCTGACCAGCACGCCGATCGCCCTGGGCGAGCGGCTGTTTTCGCGCTGGGACTTCAAGCGCGTGCTCAGCGAAGGCTACGTGGACATCATCCAACCGGATGCTTCCCACGCTGGCGGCATCACCGAAACCCGCAAGATCGCCAACATGGCCGAGGCCTACGACGTGGCGCTGGCCCTGCATTGCCCCTTGGGGCCGATCGCCCTGGCCGCCTGCCTGCAACTCGACGCGGCTTGCTACAACGCGTTCATCCAGGAGCAGAGCCTGGGTATTCATTACAACGAAAGCAACGACCTGCTCGACTACGTGCGCGACCCCGGCGTGTTCGACTACGAGCAGGGCATGGTGAAGATCCCCAATGGCCCGGGCCTGGGCATCGAGATCAACGAGGACTATGTGATCGAGCGCGCCGCCATCGGCCACCGCTGGCGCAATCCGATCTGGCGGCATGCCGACGGCAGCTTCGCCGAATGGTGATGTCTGCGCCCTGACCGTGTTGCACCGACCTCAATAAACATAACAAGAGGCACGTCCCATGCACCCGCACACCCTCACTGGGCAGGCCGCCCTGGTGGCGCCCAGCCGCAAGCGTTTTTTCATCATGCTGCTGCTGTTCATCACGGTGGTGATCAACTACCTCGACCGCAGCAACCTGTCGATCGCGGCACCGGCGTTGACCAGTGAGCTGGGCATCGACCCGATTCACGTCGGCCTGGTGTTCTCGGCGTTCGGCTGGACCTACGCGGCCATGCAGATTCCAGGCGGCTGGCTGGTCGATCGGGTCCCGCCGCGTATCCTTTACAGCGCAGCGCTGGTGCTGTGGTCGTTGGCCACCGTGATGCTCGGATTCGTCTCGAGCTTCATCGCCCTGTTCGTCCTGCGCATGGCGGTGGGGGCGCTGGAAGCCCCGGCCTACCCGATCAACAGCCGGGTGGTCACCACCTGGTTCCCCGAGCGCGAACGGGCCACGGCCATTGGCTTCTACACCTCCGGCCAGTTCGTCGGCCTGGCTTTTCTAACGCCGGTGCTGGCCTGGCTGCAGCATGCCTTCGGCTGGCACATGGTGTTCGTCGCCACCGGCGCAGTGGGCATCCTGTGGGGTGTGATCTGGTACGCGGTGTACCGCGAGCCGCGTGATTTCAAGGGCGCCAACCCAGCGGAGATCGAGCTGATCCGCGAGGGCGGAGGGCTGGTGGACATGCAGCGCGAGCAGAGCCAGGCCAAGGCCCGCTTCAGCTGGCTGGACCTGGGTATCGTGCTGAGCAAACGCAAGTTGTGGGGCATCTACCTGGGGCAGTTCTGCCTGAACTCGACCTTGTGGTTCTTCCTCACCTGGTTCCCCACCTACCTGGTCAAGTACCGCGGCATGGATTTCATCAAGTCCGGCCTGTTGGCGTCGCTGCCGTTTCTCGCAGCCTTCGTCGGGGTGCTGTGTTCAGGCGTATTTTCCGACTGGTTGATCCGCCGCGGCGCCAGTGTCGGCTTCGCCCGCAAGCTGCCGATCATCAGCGGTTTGTTGATTTCCACCGCGATCATCGGCGCCAACTTCGTCGAATCCACGCCGCTGGTGATCGCGTTCCTGGCGCTCGCATTCTTCGGCAACGGCCTGGCATCGATCACCTGGTCGCTGGTTTCGACCCTGGCGCCTGCGCGCTTGCTCGGCCTGACCGGAGGGGTGTTCAACTTCATCGGCAACCTCTCGGCGATCGTCACGCCCATCGTCATCGGCGTACTCGCCAGCGGCGACTCCTTCGCCCCGGCGATCACCTACATCGCCGCCTTGGCGTTGATCGGCGCGCTGTCCTACATCTTGTTGGTCGGCAAGGTCGAGCGTATCGAGTTGTAGCGGCGCCCTGCGGGCGACCATAATGGCGCCCGCCCATTTTTGCTCAACGGTACAGGCTGCCCATGCAGGAAGACCCCGCAAAAACCGCCCCTACCGGCACCCAGACCCTGCTCCGCGGCCTGGCCGTGGTGCAGGCCGTGGCCGCCGGCGCGCGCGACCTCAAGGACATCGCCCGGCACATCGGCACGACCCGCAGCACGACCCACCGGCTGGCCAGCTGCCTGGTCGAAGAGCGCTACCTGCGTGTGGTGCCGCAGGTCGGCTATCTGCTCGGCCCCAAGCTGATCGAACTCGGCTTCCAGGCCCGTGAAGAGCTTGCGCTGGTGACCCTGGCCGGCCCTTATCTGGACGAGCTTTCGGCGATGACCGGTGACACCATCCACCTGGCCATCCGCGAAGGGGACGAGGTGCTGTACCTGCACAAGACCCCCGGGCGCAACGGCCCGGAAATGCGCTCGCGGGTCGGCCATCGCATGCCGCTGGCGCGCACCGGCATCGGCAAGGCGCTGATGCTCGACGATACCCCGGCCGAGTGGCAGCGCTTGTATGAAACCAGCCTGCCGGCGGGCGGCAAGAGCGCGTTCTGGCCGCAGCATACCGAGCAGACCTGGGCGCAGTTCGAGCAACGCATGGCCGAGTATGTGGCGGGCGGCTACGCATTTGACCTGGAAGACAACGAACCGTCGATCCGCTGCGTAGCCGCGCCGGTGCGCGACGCCAGCCGGCGGATCGTCGCCGGGATCAGTGTGGCCAGTACCGTGCCGTACATGTCGGAAGAAAAGATGCGCGCACTGATCCCGGTGATCCAGGATGTGGCTCTCAGACTGTCGGCAGAACTTGGCCTGAAGACCTGAGCGCCGCTCGCGATGCGTCGTGGGTGGGGCGCTCGATTTCACCTGCGCAAGAAAGTCGCAATGCCGAATGCAAAAAAGGCTGCCATATGGCAGCCTTTTCGATGCTTGGCCCGGACACTCAGTCCCAGCTCAGCGCACCACCGGTCTGGTACTCGATCACCCGCGTCTCGAAGAAGTTCTTCTCTTTCTTCAAGTCCATGATCTCGCTCATCCATGGGAACGGGTTGGTGGTCCCTGGATACTCTTCCTTCAAGCCAATCTGGGTCAGACGACGGTTGGCGATGAACTTGAGGTAGTCCTCCATCATTGCCGCGTTCATGCCCAGTACGCCGCGTGGCATGGTGTCGCGGGCGTATTCGATCTCCAGCTGGGTCCCTTGCAGGATCATCTGGGTCGCTTCTTCCTTCATCGCCGCGTCCCACAGGTGCGGGTTCTCGATCTTGATCTGGTTGATCACATCGATGCCGAAGTTCAGGTGCATCGACTCGTCACGCAGGATGTACTGGAACTGCTCGGCAACGCCGGTCATCTTGTTGCGACGGCCCATCGACAGGATCTGGGTGAAGCCGCAGTAGAAGAAGATGCCTTCCAGGACGCAGTAATAGGCGATCAGGTTGCGCAGCAGCTCTTTGTCGGTTTCGACGGTACCGGTGTTGAATTCCGGATCGGAGATGGCGCGGGTGTACTTCAGGCCCCAAGCGGCCTTTTTCGCCACCGACGGGATCTCGTGGTACATGTTGAAGATCTCGCCTTCATCCATGCCCAGCGACTCGATGCAGTACTGGTAGGCGTGGGTGTGGATCGCCTCTTCGAAGGCCTGGCGCAGGATGTACTGGCGGCACTCGGGGTTGGTGATCAGACGGTACACGGCCAGGGCCAGGTTGTTGGCAACCAGCGAGTCGGCGGTGGAGAAGAAGCCGAGGTTGCGCATGACGATGCGGCGCTCGTCTTCGGTCAGGCCGTCCATGCTCTTCCACAGGGCGATGTCGGCGGTCATGTTGACCTCTTGCGGCATCCAGTGGTTGGCGCAGCCGTCCAGGTACTTCTGCCAGGCCCAGTCGTACTTGAACGGGACCAGCTGGTTGAGGTCGGCGCGGCAGTTGATCATGCGCTTTTCATCGACCGCAACGCGCGCGGCGGAGCCTTCCAGTTCGGCCAGGCCCTCGGCGACGTCGAGCGCATCGAGGGCGGCCTTGGCGCGCTTGACGGCTTCGGAGTCAGCAGCGGTAGCCGCACGGGCTTCGAGGGCGGCGGCACCGCCGGCGCTGTCGAGCTTGTCGAGGGTAGCGGCGGCATTGGCCTGCGCAGGGGTGTTGCCTTTGGCGGCGATTTCGCCGTCTTCTTCTTTGTCGAATTCGTCCCAGCTCAGCATGGTGAGATTCTCCTGCTTGAGGGCCATCTATGGAGTATGGCCGGTGGATCTTGGTTGCGGTGCGCTGCACGCAAATCTGGAGTGCCCAGAAGGGCTGGCCGAGGCTTTGCAGCCACGGCTTATTGTGTCTGCTGTGGGGGGCGGCGGGCGTACCAGCCTCATTGCGGGTGAGCCCGCTCCCACAGGGTCCGCAGTCATGCGGAAAACGCGTTGAGGCTTCCCGAAGAAAGCCTCGGCCCAGCCTTACTGGCAGGCTTCGCAGTCAGGCTCGTCGATCGCGCAGGCCTTCGGCACTGGCGCGGGGCCCGCTGCCTGGACCGGGGCGCTGTCGCCACCGCTGGAAACGGCGTTGAGCTTGCCGGTGTTGATGGTCGACTTCTCGGTGCTGGTCGCGGCCAGGGCACGGAGGTAGTAGGTGGTCTTCAGACCACGGTACCACGCCATGCGGTAGGTCACGTCCAGCTTCTTGCCCGAGGCGCCAGCGATGTACAGGTTCAGCGACTGCGCCTGGTCGATCCACTTCTGGCGACGCGAGGCGGCGTCGACGATCCACTTGGTCTCGACTTCGAACGCGGTGGCGTACAGGTCTTTCAGCTCTTGCGGGATACGCTCGATCTGCTGCACCGAACCGTCGTAGTACTTCAGGTCGTTGATCATGACCGAGTCCCACAGGCCGCGGGCCTTGAGGTCGCGGACCAGGTACGGGTTGATCACGGTGAATTCGCCCGACAGGTTCGATTTCACGTACAGGTTCTGGTAGGTCGGCTCGATCGACTGCGACACGCCAGTGATGTTGGCGATGGTCGCGGTTGGCGCGATGGCCATGATGTTCGAGTTACGAATACCTTTCTGTACGCGGGCACGGACCGGTGCCCAGTCCAGGCTCTCGTTCAGGTCGACATCGATGTACTTCTGGCCACGGGCTTCGATCAGGATCTGTTGCGAATCCAGCGGCAGGATGCCCTTGGACCACAGCGAACCCTGGAACGTCTCGTAGGCGCCGCGCTCGTCCGCCAGGTCACAGGAGGCCTGGATGGCGAAGTAGCTGACCGCTTCCATCGACTTGTCGGCGAACTCCACGGCGGCGTCGGAGCCGTACGGGATGTGCTGCAGGTACAGCGCGTCCTGGAAGCCCATGATGCCCAGGCCGACAGGGCGGTGCTTGAAGTTCGAGTTGCGGGCCTGCGGCACCGAGTAGTAGTTGATGTCGATCACGTTGTCGAGCATGCGCACGGCAGTGTTGACGGTGCGCTGCAGCTTGGCGGTGTCGAGCTTGCCATCGGTGATGTGGTTCGGCAGGTTGATCGAGCCCAGGTTGCAGACCGCGATCTCGTCCTTGTTGGTGTTCAAGGTGATCTCGGTGCACAGGTTCGAGCTATGCACCACGCCCACGTGCTGCTGCGGCGAACGCAGGTTGCACGGGTCCTTGAAAGTCAGCCACGGGTGGCCGGTCTCGAACAGCATCGACAACATCTTGCGCCACAGGTCTTTGGCCTGGATGGTCTTGAACACCTTGATCTTGTTGTACTCGGTCAGGGCTTCGTAGTACTCGTAGCGTTCTTCGAAGGCCTTGCCGGTCAGGTCGTGCAGATCAGGCACTTCCGATGGCGAGAACAGGGTCCACTTGCCGTCATCGAAGACGCGCTTCATGAACAGGTCAGGGATCCAGTTGGCAGTGTTCATGTCGTGGGTACGACGACGGTCATCACCGGTGTTCTTGCGCAGCTCGATGAACTCTTCGATGTCCAGGTGCCAGGTTTCCAGGTAGGCACACACCGCGCCCTTGCGCTTGCCACCCTGGTTCACGGCAACGGCGGTGTCGTTGACCACTTTCAGGAACGGCACGACGCCCTGGGATTTACCGTTGGTACCCTTGATGTAGGAGCCCAGTGCACGCACAGGCGTCCAGTCGTTGCCCAGGCCACCGGCGAATTTCGACAGCATGGCGTTGTCGTGGATCGCGTGGTAGATGCCCGACAGGTCGTCCGGCACGGTGGTCAGGTAGCAGCTCGACAGCTGCGGGCGCAGGGTACCGGCGTTGAACAGGGTCGGCGTCGAGGCCATGTAGTCGAACGAGGAGAGCAGGTTGTAGAACTCGATCGCCCGCGCTTCCTTGTCTTTTTCTTCCAGCGCCAGGCCCATGGCCACCCGCATGAAGAACACCTGCGGCAGCTCGAAGCGCACGCCATCCTTGTGGATGAAGTAGCGGTCGTACAGGGTCTGCAGGCCCAGGTAGGTGAATTGCTGGTCGCGCTCGTGGTTGATCGCCTTGCCCAGCTTTTCCAGGTCGAAGTCGGCCAGGGCAGGGTTCAGCAGTTCGAACTCGACACCCTTGGCGACATAGGCGGGCAGGGCCTTGGCGTACAGCTCGGCCATCTCGTGGTGAGTAGCGCTGTCGGCGACGTTGAGGAAACCCAGGCCTTCGGAGCGCAGGGTGTCCATCAGCAGGCGGGCGGTGACGAACGAGTAGTTCGGCTCACGCTCGACCAGGGTACGGGCGGTCATCACCAGGGCGGTGTTGACGTCCTTGATGGCCACGCCGTCGTACAGGTTCTTCAGGGTTTCGCGCTGGATCAGGTCACCATCGACTTCGGCCAGGCCTTCGCAGGCTTCGCTGATGATGGTGTTCAGGCGCGCCATGTCCAGCGGCGCCAGGCTGCCGTCGGCCAGGGTGATGCGGATGCTTGGGTGCGGCTCGACCACTGAGTCGGTGCTGACCCGGGTGGCGCGCTCCTTGGCGCGCTGCTCGCGGTAGATCACGTAGTCGCGGGCGACTTTCTGCTCGCCGGCACGCATCAGGGCCAGTTCGACCTGGTCCTGGATTTCTTCGATGTGGATGGTGCCACCCGACGGCATGCGGCGCTTGAACGTGGCAGTGACCTGCTCGGTCAGGCGCGCGACGGTGTCGTGGATGCGCGACGAGGCGGCGGCGGTGCCACCTTCAACTGCGAGGAACGCCTTGGTGATGGCCACGGTGATCTTGTCGTCGGTGTAGGCGACGACAGTGCCGTTGCGCTTGATCACACGCAGTTGGCCCGGAGCGGTGGCAGCCAGATCCTGGTTGGACTCAGCGGCCTGCGGCGCCAAAGCCTGCTGGCTCTCGCGAGTTGTGTCGGTTTGCATGGGTGGGTGTCTCCACAGTTTCAATAGTGTTCAGGCGCCACGCTCGGCGCCCACCGTTCCGTCCACTTGCTCGATGACCTTCGCGGGGATGCGGCATGCACGCGCATCCGCCCGCTCGGGCGTACCGACTTCGGGACAGATCAGGAATAAGGGGCAATAACCTGCCGCTCCCTGGCCGAAGTCAAATGCTCAAGGGTTGACCCAAAAGCTGTTGCTCTCAATGCTTCCGCTGGAGCGGTTTGGCTGCTGAAACCACGTTTAGTTCTGCCAGAAAAATCGCTTGAATTTCTCCGCAGGGTGGTGTTGGTGATTGTGAGACAAACCCAACATGTAGTGGTTCGCTGCGATGGGGATACAAGATAATGCGGTCTTGGTGGCTTTGCAAGGCGAGCGCCTGTGGATAACGTGTGCGTACTTTGTGTGTGAAACGTGGCTGTCGGCTGTAGGCCTTATGCCTAGAGGTTTGCGCTATTTTTCACAGACTGGTTGCCGCCCGGCAGAAATTTCAGGGGGCGCACCCTACCATAAAAAACCCAGAAGTCCAGGGGCCCTCAAGCGGCTTGGCAGGGTGGGGTGGCAGACGTAGTATCGGCCTGGGCATACCGACAATAACAAGCTCAAGGCAGGCGCCATGGACCCGATCAGCAACCGCATCCTTATCGTCGAGGACGACCAGCGCCTGGCCGAGCTCACCGCCGAATACCTGCAAGGCCAGGGCTTCGAGGTCAGCGTCGAAGGCGACGGCGCGCGCGCCGCGCGGCGCATCGTCGACAGCCAGCCGGACCTGGTGATCCTCGACCTGATGCTGCCCGGCGAAGATGGCCTGAGCATCTGCCGCCGCGTGCGCGGCCAGTACCCTGGCCCGATCCTCATGCTCACCGCGCGCAGCGACGAACTCGACCAGGTTCAGGGCCTGGACCAGGGCGCTGACGACTATGTCTGCAAGCCCGTGCGCCCACGCTTGCTGCTGGCGCGCATTCAAGCGCTGCTGCGGCGCAGTGAAAGCCCGGAGCACAAGCGCCACGACCTGGCCTTCGGCGCCCTGCGCATCGATAACCGCCAGCGCGAGGCCTGGCTCGGGGCGCAGCCGATCGAACTGACCGGCGCCGAGTTCGACCTGCTCTGGTTGCTCGCCAGCAACGCCGGCCGGGTACTGTCGCGCGAACAGATCTTCACCGCCCTGCGCGGGGTCGGCTATGACGGCCAGGACCGCTCCATCGACGTACGCATTTCACGCATCCGTCCGAAGATCGGCGATGACCCGGTTCATCCGCGGCTGATCAAGACCCTGCGCAGCAAAGGCTACCTGTTCGTCGGCGAAGCGCCATGAAGCACTCGATCTTCCTGCGCATCTATGGCGGGATGCTCGCCGTGCTGGTGCTGGTGGCCCTGCTCGGTGCCCTGAGCCTGCACCTGGTCAACGAAGTGCGCGCCGCCCAGCACCGCGAGCGCCTGGCGCAAGGCACTTTCAGCCTGATGGCCGACAACCTGGCGCAGCAGAACGAAACCGAACGCAAGCGCTCGCTGCTGATGTGGGAACGCCTGCTCGGCGTGCCTCTGGACCTGCAGGCAATGTCGGCGCGGACCCTCGACGGCGGTCAGCGCGCCCGTCTGTACCGGGGCCTGGTGGTGGTGGAGAAAACCGGTCCGCATGCAGCCCAGGTGCTGCGCAAGGTCGGTCAGCAAGACCTGCTGCTGGTGGCCCAGGTCCAGCAGGTCAGTGAACAGTTGGCGCGCGCTACCCTGTATCTGCTGGTCGATGAGCTGGTGCGCTACCCGGTCACCGAACAGCCCCAGCGGCTGGCCGAGTTGCGGCAAAGCAAAGGCTTCGGCTTTGGTATCGCCCTGCAGCGCATCGAACGCGTCGGCTTGGACGACGACCAGCGACGCCGGGTGGAGGAGGGTGACACGGTCATGGCGCTGGGCCGCGACGGTGATTCGATCCGGGTTTTCGCCGGGCTGCCCGGCTCGCCGCTGGTGCTGGAAATCGGCCCGCTGTATCAACTCAATCCCTATCCGTCGCAATTGTTGGTGCTGATCGCCTTGCTCGGTCTGTGCCTGATCGGCCTGGTGGTGTATCTGCTGGTGCGTCAGCTCGAGCGCCGCGTGTCGGGCATGGAGATCGCGGCCACGCGCATCGCCCAGGGCAGCCTCGACACCCGCGTGCCGGCAGGCGACGCCGACTCGGTGGGCCGCCTGGCGGCGGCCTTCAACCGCATGGCCGAGCATCTGCAGCGCTCGTTGAACATGCAGCGCGAACTGGTGCGCGCCGTGTCCCATGAGCTGCGCACCCCGGTGGCACGGTTGCGCTTCGGTCTGGAGATGATCGAAAGCGCCAGCACCGAGCAGGCCCGTGCCAAGCACCTGGCCGGCATGGATGACGATATCCAGGACCTGGACAAACTGGTCGACGAGATGCTCACCTACGCCCGCCTGGAGCAGGGCGCGCCAGCGCTGAAGTTCCAGCGCATCGAGCTCGACGCCTTGCTGGCGCGGGTGATCGACGAGTTGGCGCCGCTCAACAGCAAGGTGCGCTTGCTGCGCGGTGTGTGTGTGGCCAGCGACGGTTGCTGGGTCGAGGCCGAGCCGCGCTACCTGCACCGAGCCCTGCAGAATCTGGTCGGCAATGCCCTGCGCCATGCCGGCAGTGAGGTGCGGGTGAGCTATCAGCTCGACCCGCAGCGCTGCCGCATCGATGTCGAAGACGACGGGCCGGGCATTCCCGAGGGGGTCTGGGATCGCATCTTCACGCCGTTCACCCGCCTGGACGACAGCCGCACCCGCGCCTCGGGTGGGCACGGCCTGGGTTTGTCGATCGTGCGGCGGATCATCTATTGGCATGCCGGGCGCGCCACGGTGGGGCGCAGCGAGGCGCTCGGCGGCGCCTGTTTCAGCCTGGCGTGGCCGCGTGAGCAAGCAGCCCAGTAGCGCCTATGCGCAGACCAGGCTCAACAGCTGGCCATCCTCGAGGCAAAACTGGCCCTGCAACTCGGCGCCATGGCGCCACTGCGCCGACAGGTCGGTCAGCAGGCGCAGGCGCGCCAGGCCATCGGCCGACCACTGCAGCACTTCGGCGTGCTCGAAATAGAAACGCTGCAAGGTCAATGGATACAGCGCCTTGAACAGACTTTCCTTGAGCGAGAAGGTCAAGGTCACGCTCAAGCCCAGCTCGCTGCGGTCCAGGCGCTCACGCTCGGCAGGGGTGAGGATCTCGCCCATCAGTCGCTCGGCGCGTTCGTCGTCGAGCAGGGCTTCCTGGTCCAGCCCCAGGCCCTTGCAGGCGCCATCGGCGGCGACCACGGCGCCAGCCCAGCCTTTGCCATGGGTGATCGAGCCGCGAATGCCGGCCGGCCAGATCGGCGCGCGGTCTGCGCCGCTACCTGGCACGTAATCGCGGCCATCCAGGCGTTGCAGCGCGGCGCGCGCGCAGACGCGGCCGGCCAGGTATTCGGCCTGGCGCTTGGCCACCGAGCGCTGCAGGCTGGCGCTCGGCACAATGCCGGCGCGCTGGAAATCGTCGGCAGCCAGATTGGCCGGGTCGAATGCGCAACTGGCCAGCACCGCACCGGGAACCGGGCGGGGCAGGGGCCAGTGGTAACGCAGTGGCGTGCAGCAAGCGGGAAGTCTGTTCATGGCGCTATTGTGCCAGCCGCGGCCGTGCTGCGGGAGATGGCGCGCGTGGGCAGTCCGAGCGCGGCTCAGTCGAATGCAGTCTTGAAGAAGGCCTGCATGTCCTGCCAGGCGCTTTGATCTGCGGCCTTGTCATAGCCGATGTCTGGCCCGCCATGCTCGCCATGGCTCAGGCGATCGGCATCGGGATTGGTGAAGCCATGCTTGGCGCCGGGGATGGAGACGAATTTCAGGTCGGCGCCGGCGTTGCGCATTTCCTGCTTGAAGGCCGCTACTTGCTCAGGCGGCACCATGCTGTCGGCTTCGCCATGCTCGACCAGTATCTTGGCGCGGATCACGCCAGGCTTGGCCGGCGTCTGGGTGGCCAGCGCGCCATGGAAACTCACCACGCCATCGAGTTTTTCACCGCGCCGGGCGGCATCGAGCACCACCTTGCCGCCAAAGCAGTAGCCCACCGCAGCCAGCTGGTGCTTGTTGGTATTGGGTTGCAGCTTGAGCAGCTCGAGCCCGGCGTCGAAGCGCTTGGCCGCAGCCTTCGGGTCCTTCATCGCCGCCGCCATGAACGCCTGGGCGTCCTGCGGGTGCTCGGTGTGCTTGCCGTCGCCGTACATGTCGATGGCCAGGGCGTTGTAGCCCAGCGCCGCCAGGTCGCGGGCGCGGCGCTTGGCGTAGTCATTCAGGCCCCACCATTCATGGACCACCACCACCCCAGGGCGTTTGCCTTGCACGGCATCGTCGTAGGCGTAGTAGCCGATCAGGGCGGTGCCGGTGGCGTCTTGATAACGAATTTCGCGGGTTTGCACTGCCGCTTGGGCGAGGGCGGCGCTGCACATCAGGGTCACAGCCAGCAGGGCGCGCATGTCACTACTCCTTGGGTTTGCCAACCAATCGTTCAGCCGTGGTTCAGGCAGGGTTCAGCCGCGGTTCAGGGCATCGTGCTTACTCTAGCTTCCACAGCGCGACAGCGCCTTCATCTGGAGAAATACGCCATGAAAACTTTCAATACCCTGCTCGCCGCCATGGCCGTCTGCGCCGCTGGCATGACCACCGCCCAGGCTGCCGATGACAACTTCGCCAGCTTGACCTATGGCCAGACCAGCGACAAGGTGCGCAAATCCGGTCTGCTGCAGCGCAACACCGACCACCTGAACAGCGACGGCATCATCGGCAAGGACGATACCTGGGGCGTGCGCCTGGGTAAGATCAATGACCAGGGTCGCTACTACATGACCTACGACAACGTCTCGGGCGATCACAGCGGCCTGAAGCTGCGCCAGGAAAACCTGCTTGGCAGCTATGACCTGTTCCTGCCCGTGGGCGATACCACCAAGCTGTTCGGCGGCGGCACCCTGGGCATGACCAAGCTGACCCAGGATTCCCCAGGCGCCAGCCGCGATACCGACTACGGCTACGCCTACGGCCTGCAGGCTGGCGTGATTCAGGACATCACCGACAAGGCGTCGGTCGAGCTGGGCTATCGCTACCTGCGCACCAACGCCGCGACCGAAGTAGGCCCCAGCGGCGGTGCCAAGGCCGGGACCCTGCGCCTGAGCAGCAGCGCCCAGACCTACCTGGCGGCAAACTACAAGTTCTGATCGGCAAGGCGGGTTATCCTGTACCGGGCACTGTGCGCTGACGAGCGCTGCGCGAAGTGCCCGGCGCGGGCATAGCTGAAAATCAAGGAGCACTACATGAAATTGCTGGTGGTCGAGGATGAAGCCTTGCTGCGGCACCACCTCCATACGCGTCTGGGCGAAAGTGGCCACGTGGTCGAGGCGGTGGCCGATGCCGAAGAGGCGCTGTACCAGGCCGAGCACTTCCATTTCGACCTGGCCATCATCGACCTGGGCTTGCCTGGCATCAGCGGCCTCGAGCTGATCGGCCGCTTGCGCAGCCAGGGCCAGACCTTTCCGATCCTGATCCTGACCGCGCGCGGCAATTGGCAGGACAAGGTCGAGGGCCTGGCCGCCGGCGGCGACGACTATCTGGTCAAGCCATTTCAATACGAAGAGCTCGAAGCGCGCTTGAACGCGCTGCTGCGCCGCTCCAGCGGCTTCACCCAGTCGACCATCGCCGCCGGCCCGCTGCTGTTGGACCTCAACCGCAAGCAGGCGACGCTCGATGAGCAGCCGTTGGCGCTGACCGCCTATGAATACCGCATCCTCGAATACCTCATGCGCCACCACCAGCAGGTGGTGGCCAAGGATCGGCTGATGGAACAGCTCTACCCAGGCGATGAAGAGCGCGATCCCAATGTCATCGAAGTGCTGGTCGGCCGTTTGCGCCGCAAGCTCGAGGGCGCCAGTGGCTTCAAGCCGATCGACACGGTACGCGGCCTGGGTTACCTGTTCACCGAGCGCTGCCGATGATCCGCTCGCTGCGCGTGCGCCTGATGCTCGCGGCCGCAGTGCTGGCGCTGTTGTTCATGCTGGCGTTGCTGCCGGCATTGCAGAAGACCTTCAGCCTGGCCCTGCAGGAGTCGATCGAACAGCGCCTTGCTTCAGACGTCACCACCTTGATATCGGCCGCGCGCATCGAGCATGGCCAGTTGCAGATGCCCGACCTGCTGCCCGACGAGCGCTACAACCTGCCGTACACCGGGCTGCTCGGTTATATTTTCGACCGTGACGGCAATCTGGTCTGGCGCTCGCGCGCCACCGCCGACCGGCACATCAATTACCGCCCGCGCTACGATGGGCGTGGCAACGAGTTCGCCCGCATTCGCCAGAACGATGGCGAAGAGTTCTTCGTCTACGACGTCGAGATCAAGCTGCTCGGCGGCAAGAGCGCGGCCTACAGTATCGTTGCGCTGCAGCCGGTCAGCGAGTACACCGCGACCCTCGACGGCCTGCGCGAAAAACTCTCGCTGGGCTTTGGCGCTGCCTTGCTCGCTTTGCTGGCGCTGCTGTGGGCTGGCTTGACCTGGGGCTTGCGCTCGTTGCGCCGGCTCAGCCATGAGCTGGACGAGGTCGAGGCCGGCGCCCGTGATGGCTTGAGCGGCGATCACCCGCGCGAGCTGTTGCGCCTGACCGGGTCGTTGAACCGCTTGCTGCGCAGTGAACGCGAACAGCGCCGGCGCTACCGCGATTCGCTGGATGACCTGGCGCACAGCCTGAAGACCCCGCTGGCAGTGCTGCAAGGGGTCGGCGAGAGCCTGCAGCAACGTGACGGTGAGCGCGAGCAATCGCGGGTACTGCAAAGCCAGATCGAGCGCATGAGCCAGCAGATCGACTATCAATTGCAGCGCGCCAGCCTGCGCAAGAGCGGCCTGGTGCGCCACAGCGTGGCCCTGCTGCCGGTGCTGCAGAGCCTGTGCAGCACCTTGGCCAAGGTCTACCGCGACAAACAGGTCGAGGCCGTGCTGGAGGTGCCCGCCCAGGCTCATGTGCCGATGGAGCAGGGCGCGCTGCTGGAGCTGCTCGGCAACCTGCTGGAAAACGCCTATCGCCTGAGCCTGGGCCAGGTGCGGGTGAGCCTGCAACACGCGCCTGGCTTGCTCACGGTGTGTGTCGAGGACGACGGCCCGGGTGTGCCAGCCGATCAACGCAAGCGCATTCTCGAGCGCGGCGAGCGTCTGGATCGTCAGCATCCTGGTCAGGGCATCGGCCTTGCGGTGGTCAAGGACATCGTCGACAGTTATGACGCCGCGCTGAGCCTGGACGATTCGGCGCTGGGCGGCGCCGCCTTCTGCATCACCTTTCATCTCGACTGACCGGACCAGGTTGGGCGGATTCCCGCCATCGACGTTGTACATTTCCCGCCACCGGGCGGAAATCCGCCATGGTTTCTCAGGCAAATCGCCCCGTCATAGCGCACCGAGTCCAGGCAAATAAAGGCTTTGCACCCAAGATGGGCACTTTGGCATCGCCTTTGCTATCTGTCTTGGCAGAGGCCTGCCCAGGCAGCTCGAACACAACGACAAATCCCTCCAGGTGCAGGAGGGTTAGCGATTCAGGTGCCGCTCTGCCCTAGAGAGGGTGAACCGGCACACTTGAGGAAATTTAGCCATGACGACACGTCAGCCGCTGTACAAATCCCTGTATGTCCAGGTGTTGGTCGCCATCACCATCGGTATTCTGCTCGGCCACTTCTATCCAGAGACCGGCGTCGCCCTCAAGCCGTTGGGCGATGGCTTCGTCAAACTGATCAAGATGGTCATCGCGCCCATCATCTTCTGTACCGTGGTCAGCGGCATCGCCGGCATGCAGAGCATGAAGTCGGTCGGCAAGACTGGCGGCTACGCGCTGCTGTATTTTGAAATCGTCTCCACCGTGGCCTTGATCATCGGCCTGATCGTGGTCAACGTGGTGCAGCCAGGCGCTGGCATGCACGTCGACGTCAGTACCCTGAACGCCAGCAGTGTCGCCGCCTACGCGGCCGCCGGTGCGCAGCAGACCACCGTTGGCTTCCTGCTCAACATCATTCCCAACACCGTGGTCGGTGCCTTCGCCAACGGCGATATCCTGCAGGTGCTGATGTTCTCGGTGATCTTCGGCTTTGCCCTGCACCGCCTGGGCAGCTACGGCAAGCCCGTACTGGACCTGATCGATCGCTTCGCGCATGTCATGTTCAACATCATCAACATGATCATGAAGCTTGCCCCGGTCGGTGCCTTCGGCGCCATGGCCTTCACCATCGGCCAATACGGCGTGGGTTCGCTGGTGCAGCTGGGCTACCTGATGGCTTGCTTCTACATCACCTGTCTGCTGTTCGTGCTGGTGGTGCTCGGCGGTATCTGCCGCGCCCACGGCTTCAGCGTGCTCAAGCTGATCCGCTACATCCGTGAAGAGCTGATGATCGTGCTGGGCACCTCGTCCTCGGAATCGGCCCTGCCACGCATGCTGGCCAAGATGGAACGCCTGGGTGCGAAGAAATCGGTGGTGGGTCTGGTGATCCCGACCGGCTACTCGTTCAACCTCGACGGTACCTCGATCTACCTGACCATGGCGGCAGTGTTCATCGCCCAGGCCACCGACACGCACATGGACATCACCCACCAGATCACCCTGCTGCTGGTGCTGCTGGTGGCCTCCAAGGGCGCTGCAGGGGTCACCGGCTCCGGCTTCATCGTCCTCGCCGCGACCCTGTCGGCGGTTGGCCACCTGCCGGTTGCCGGTCTGGCGCTGATCCTCGGCATCGACCGCTTCATGTCCGAAGCCCGCGCCCTGACCAACCTGGTCGGCAACGCCGTGGCCACCGTGGTCGTGGCCAAGTGGGTCAAGGAAATGGACAACGACAAACTGGCCTCCGAGCTGGCCTCCGGTGGCGCGCCGCTGGAGCTGGCAGTGCCTACCGATGACCTGGGCGTGGCAGAAACCCCGGTGCGTTGATAGCCCTGTGCGGTAACGCGAAAGGCGACCCTCGGGTCGCCTTTTTAACGCCTGCGTTGCGCCAGTTACTCCACCCGCGTCTCGCCGCTGTACTGCAAAATCGCCCGGCACCGCCGGCACAGGTAGCGCCGCCCCTGGCGCACCAGCTTGTGCCGCTGGGCAGTGAAGGCAAAATCGCTTTCCGGGCATGGGCAGCGGTAGATGTAACGGGTCACCGCGCGCCGCTGCACGGCATAGTTGTGGCAACGACTGGGCGGCAGTTCGTAGACCCCGCGCATGATCAGTTGCCACTCTTGGCCATGGGCCTGGATTCGCTCGCCGAACAGCTGATGGGCGACCAGGTGCGCCACCTCGTGCGCGACGGTCTGGCGCAGGAAATCGTCCTGGTTTTCACGGTACAGCTGCAGGTTGAAGCGCAGTAGATTCTGATGCAGGTGGGCGACGCCAGCCTTCTGCCCGCGCAGCTTGAAACTGACTTCAGGGCGGGGAAAGGGGCGTTTGAAGAAGGCTTCAGCTTGCTGGTAACAGGTTTCGACGCGTTGTTTGAGCAGCTCGGGCATGGCGGAATGGTTCTCCTGGCCGTCCATTATGCCGCAAGCATCACCGCGCTGCCGAGCCACCGGTCAGCGGGGCAGGGCTGCACGCCCCACCTTCCATGCAGACCATGGCCGCCTTGCGGCGGCCCAGCCCGATGCCCCATGTTGGCCACAACGGATCTAGTTGGTGTACACGGGCCCCACGCCCAAACCCCAGATGATCACGGTTGCCGCCATGATTGCCACCAACACCACCAGACCCACCGCCAGCACCGAGCTTGAAAACAGAAAGCCCTCATCCGACGGAATGTTCATGAAGGTCGGCAAGCCCACGTACAGCAAGTAAACGGTGTAACAGATCGCCGCGGTGCCCACCACCATGCCCAGCCACAGGTGCGGGTAGAGCGCGACCAGGCCAGCGATGAACAATGGCGTAGCGGTATAGGTGGCAAAGGCGATGCACTGGGCCATGGAGGGGTTGGCATCGTAGGTGCGCGCCATCCAGTGGATGAACGCACCCATGACCGCCACGCCGCCGAGCATCGCCAGATAAGACATGACGCTCATCCACAGCGCGCTTTCCAGGGTCAGCATCACCGCAGGCCGCTCACCGATCACCCAGCCGACCTGGGTGGTGCCGATGAACGCGGAAACCGCCGGGATGGCAGCCAGGATCAGCGTATGGGTCAGGTACATGTGGCTGAGGCTTTCGTCCTCGCCACGGATTTCCCGCCATTCCTGGCCAGGATGGGTGAACAACCCCACAACGTGATGAATCATGCCGGTCGCTCCTATCGTTGCCGAACACCCCTTGCTGAGGCGCTCGTGGCCCGAGGCCAGGACACCGACACCTGCGGTACTGTGGCCTTATGTCGCAGTATAGAAAGCACAGTTGCGCTCACAGCTCGGTTTTTAGAGCAAATCGCGCTGTCTTGCCGGTTGTTGATTCCCTCGAAGTCTTTATCGGAATCCCTACAGGCGGGCGCGGTTTGTGCGTAAAATAGCCCGCTTTTGTCACACCTCGCGGATCCAAGCGCTATGGGCACCCTCTCGGTCAACCAGAACAAACTGCAAAAACGCCTGCGTCGCCTCGCCGGCGAAGCCATCACCGACTACAACATGATCGAGGATGGCGACAAGGTCATGGTCTGCCTGTCTGGCGGCAAGGACAGCTACACCATGCTCGACGTTCTGTTGCACCTGCAGAAGGTGGCACCGATCTCGTTCCAGATCGTGGCAGTGAACATGGACCAGAAGCAGCCAGGCTTCCCCGAGCACGTGCTGCCGGCCTACCTCAAGGAGCTGGGGGTCGACTACCACATCGTCGAGAAGGACACCTACTCGGTGGTCAAGGAGCTGGTGCCCGAGGGCAAGACCACCTGCTCGCTGTGCTCGCGCCTGCGCCGCGGCACCTTGTACACCTTCGCCGATGAGATTGGCGCGACCAAGATGGCCCTGGGGCACCACCGCGACGACATCGTCGAAACCTTCTTCCTCAACATGTTCTTCAACGGCGCGCTCAAGGGCATGCCGCCGAAGCTGCGCGCCGACGATGGCCGCAACGTGGTGATCCGCCCGCTGGCCTACTGCAGCGAAAAGGACATCCAGGCCTACTCGGACATGAAGGGCTTCCCGATCATCCCGTGCAACCTGTGCGGCTCGCAGGAAAACCTGCAGCGCCAGGTGGTCAAGGACATGCTGGTGGAATGGGAGCGCAAGCACCCAGGCCGTACCGAGAGCATTTTCCGCGCCCTGCAGAATGTGGCGCCCTCGCAGTTGGCCGACCGCAACCTGTTCGATTTCACCAGCTTGCAGATCGACCAGAACGCCACGCCACGCTTTCTCGACGTCTTGAATATCTGAGCCCATGCGCGATTACCAATGGCTACATGAGTATTGCCTGAACCGTTTCGGTTCGGCCCAGGCCTTGGAAGCCTTCCTGCCGCAGCCGCGCACCCCTGCGCAGCTGCGCGACATCACCGACGACCGCTACCTGTCGACCTTGGCCCTGCGGGTGTTTCGCGCAGGCCTCAAGCACAGCCTGGTGGATGCCAAGTGGCCGGCCTTCGAGCAGGTGTTCTTTGGCTTCGACCCTGAAAAGGTGGTGCTGATGGGCGCCGAACACCTGGAGCGGCTGATGCAGGACACGCGCATCATCCGCCACCTGGGCAAGCTCAAGAGTGTGCCGCGCAATGCGCAGATGATCCTCGACGTGGCCCAACGCGAGGGCAGCTTCGGTGCTTTCATCGCCGACTGGCCGGTGACCGATATCGTCGGGCTGTGGAAATTCCTGGCCAAGCAGGGTAACCAGCTAGGCGGCCTGTCGGCGCCCCGCTTTCTGCGCATGGTCGGCAAGGACACCTTCGTCCCGACGGACGACATGGCCGCCGCGCTGATCGCGCAAAAGGTCATCGACAAGCAGCCGACCAGCCAGCGTGACCTGGCCGTGGTGCAGCAGGTGTTCAATGAGTGGCACGCCCAAAGCGGACGACCGCTGTGTCAGTTGTCGGTGATGCTGGCGCACACCGTCAACCACTGACGTTGCAGCCGCCTTCGCCGGCCAGCCGGCGTTCATACTGAAAACGCCAGCGCACATACAGCAGCCCGGCCACGAACAGCCCTAGGCTCAGGGCCACCTCGATCCAGCCAAACAGCGCCCTTGCCGGGTCGAACGCAGCCAGCACGCCCTTGATGAAATAGATGTTCACCACGAAACAGGCCCAGGCATGCGCCCGGGCACTGCCCATCAGCATGCCCGGCAGCACCAGCAACAGCGGCACCAGCTCGATGGCCAGGATCACCGGTATCCGCGCCCCGTGCAGATTGGCGAACCACAGGTTATTGACCAGCAGCAGTGCCATCAGGCCGAACAGCGTGGCCAGGCTCAGGGCTCGGCTCAGGCGCACGCGCGGCGCCAGCCAGTGCAGCGCCGGCAAGGCCTTGGGCTTTTTAGCCACGCGAGCTCTCCAGGGCCTTGGCGGTGCTCGCCAACCGCTGGCCGAGCGCGCGGCACAGGGCGATTTCGTGCTGGTCGAGCTCACGCTTGCCGTCGGCGCCGGCATGGTGGCTAGCACCGTACGGGGTGCCGCCGCCACGGGTTTCCAGCAGGGCCGACTCGCTGTAGGGCAGGCCCATCACCAGCATGCCGTGGTGCATCAACGGCAGCATCATCGACAGCAGGGTAGTCTCCTGGCCGCCGTGCAGGCTGGCGGTGGAGGTGAATACGCCAGCCGGCTTGCCGACCAGCTCGCCGCCCAGCCACAGGCTGCTGGTGCCATCGAGGAAATACTTGAGCGGCGCCGCCATGTTGCCGAAGCGGGTCGGGCTGCCCAGCACCAGCCCTGCGCAGTGACGCAGGTCGTCGAGGGTGGCGTACAGCGCGCCGCTGGCCGGGATGTCCGCAGCCACCGCTTCGCATTCGGTGGAGATCGCCGGCACCGTGCGCAGGCGCGCTTCCATGCCGGCCAGCTCGATGCCCCGGGCGACATGCCGGGCCATCTCGCTGGTGGCGCCGTGACGGCTGTAGTACAGCACCAGGATATAAGGTGTGCTCACGGCAGAATCTCCAGAACGTTCTCAGGTGGACGACCGATCACCGCCTTGTCACCGGCGACCAGGATCGGCCGCTCGATCAGTATGGGATGCTCGACCATCGCTTCGATCAATTGCGTCTCGCCGAGCGCCGGATCGCTCAGGCCGAGGGTTTTGTAAGGCTCTTCGCCGCTGCGCAGCAGCTGGCGTGCGCTGATACCCAGCTTGCCGAGCACGTCCGTGAGGGTCTTGGCGTCGGGCGGGGTTTCCAGGTAGCGCACGATGGCCGGTGCCAGGCCGCGTTGCTCGAGCAATTCCAGCGCCGCGCGGGATTTTGAGCAGCGCGGGTTATGATAGAGCGTCAAATCAGTCATGTCGGGTCGCATCCAGCTAGGTGTGACGGGTATTCTAACCGCAGCGACTGACCTATTTGCTGGTAACTTCAAGAAGGATTGACCCATGGCAAGGCGTCTGGCAGCAGTACTGGCCATCACCGCGAGCCTGTTGCTCGCCGGTTGCGGTGCCGATTACGGCGTGGACCAAGAGGGCAAGACGGTAAAGGCCGAGCAGCTCGATGGCCATTGGCTGGTGCTCAATTACTGGGCCGAATGGTGCGGCCCGTGCCGCACCGAGGTGCCGGAACTGAACAAGGCTGCCAAGCAATGGGCCGCCGAGGGCATCAAGGTGGTCGGGGTGAATTTCGACGGCTTGCAAGGCGTGGACCTGAAGCAGGCTGCCGAGACCCTGGGCATCGAATTCACCGTCCTGGCCCAGGACCCGGCCGAGCGCTACGACTTGCCGCGCAGCGAGGCGTTGCCGGTGACCTACCTCATCGACGACAAGGGCAAGGTGCGTGAGCAGTTGCTCGGCGAGCAAACCCTCGAAGGCCTCCAGGCCAGGATCAAGGCGCTCCGCTGACGCGGAGCGTCAAGCTGCAGGCTTCGCCACTAGCCCTCTTCGGGCCAGAAGCGCAAGGGTTTGCCTTCGGCGGGCCAGAAGCGGAGCTGGCCGATGGGCGAGACGTCCCAGCGTTGGACCGTTTCAAGCGCCTGCAAGAAGCGCTTTTCCTGCTCCATCAGGGCAGGGGCGCAGAGCTTGCGGGTTTTGCCGACTTTGCCAAACGTCAGCTGCTCGCCGTCGAGCGTATACGGGGCGAACCAATGGTTGCAGCCGGCGTTGCCGTAAGCGCGGCCATCGCTGGCCAAGGTCAGGGTCAGGTGGCTGTAGTCCATCAACGGCCGTTCACCGATCCACTCCAGCACATAGCTGCGCTCCTGTTCGAGCTTCGATGGCTCGGCGGCGCAGCCAAGCAGGCCAGCGGCGATCAGCGCAGCGCTCAGCAGATGCTTCACTCGGCACGCTCCTGGCAACGCGGGCACAGGTGCTTGTCAGCGCGGCTGGCCCAGCCCAGCTCGGCGATGCGTGCGCTGGCAGCCGGCTGGCGGGCGGCCTTGCCCAGCTTGGCATCGACGGCAAATTCGAAGTCCAGCACCGCCTCGCAGGCGTCGCATTCGACTTTCCAGCTGAGGATCTCCAGCTCGTTGAACACCGGCCCGCTGGCCACGGCCACCCACTGGCCGCGTGGGTTGATCAGATGCCGTACGCTCTCCACGGTCAGGCGCATGGCCAGGTCCTTGCTGCCCTTGAGGGTCACGATCAGGACGTCGCCCTTGTGCATCGAGCCACCGTTGCCAGTGACCTGGTAACGGCCCGGCACCAAGGCGCGGCATTCAATCAGGGTGTGTTGCGGGTTGAAAAGGGTGTAGCGGAAATCGTGCTCGACCATGGATCCTCCAGAAATGCCGCGTATCCTAGCATCAACCGTCGACCAGATTGTGCGGATTACCGGCCGCCCAGCGGACGATGTTGTCCAAGGTGGTGACAGCGATCGCGGCCAGCGCCTCGCGGGTCAGAAAGGCTTGGTGCGCCGTGACGATGACGTTGGGAAAGGTCAGCAGGCGCGCGAGCACATCGTCCTGCAGCGGCAAGTCGGAGCGGTCCTCGAAGAACAGCTGCGCTTCCTCCTCATACACATCCAGGCCAAGGTAGCCGAGTTGACCGCTTTTCAGGGCGTCGACCAAGGCTGGGGTGTCGACCAGGGCACCGCGACCGGTATTGATCAGCATGGCGCCTGGCTGCAACTGGCCCAGGCTTTGCGCGTTGATCAGGTGCCGGGTATGTGCGGTGAGCGGGCAATGCAAGCTGATGATCCGCGCCTGGCCCAGCAGGTCAGGCAATTGCACGTAGCGAGCGCCCAGCGCCAGCATCTCGGGGTTGGGGTAGGGGTCATAGGCCAGCAGTTGGCAGCCGAATCCGGCCATGATGCGCGCGAAGGCCAAACCGATCTGACCGGTGCCGATGACGCCGACGGTCTTGCCATGCAGGTCGAAGCCAGTCAGCCCATGCAGGGTGAAATCGCCGTCGCGGGTGCGGTTGTACGCCCGGTGCAGACGACGGTTCAGGGCCAACACCAAAGCCACGGCATGCTCGGCCACTGCGTGTGGCGAGTACGCCGGGACGCGCACCACTGCCAAGCCCAGGCCCTGCGCGGCGGCCAGGTCGACGTGGTTGTAACCGGCCGAACGCAGCGCGATCAGGCGCGTGCCGCCAGCGGCCAGGCGCTCGAGCACCTGGGCATTGAGGTCATCGTTGATGAACGGGCAGACCACCTCGAAGCCCTCGGCGAGGGCCGCGGTATCGAGGGTCAGGCGCGCGGGCTGAAAGTGCAGCGCCAGCGCGCAGTCGCCGGCGGCCTGAGTGAAACTCTCCTGGTCGTAGTGCTGGCTGCTGAACAATAGAACGCGCATGGCTTCAATCCTCAGTTGATCGGGCGCTGCCTGGGTCAAGCGTTGAGCCGCGCTTGAGCGGCCAGGCGGTTGATCGCCGCATCGAGTTCATCGAGCGCCTGCTGCGCCTGCGGGCTGTCTTGCTTGAGCAACGTCTCGCTGCGCTGGCAGGCTGCACGTAGCTGCGGCACCCCGCAATAGCGCGAGGCGCCGTTGAGCCTGTGGACCTGGGCAATCAAGCTCGCCTGGTCGTTGGCCTTGCGCGCGGCGGTGATGGCCTGGCGGTCGCTCTCCAGCGAGGCCAGCAACATCGCCAGCATGTCGGCGGCCAGGTCAGGCTTGCCAGCGGCCAGGCGCAGCCCCTCGGCGGGGTCGAGCACCGGCAGCTCGTGGCTTACCGGCGGTTGCTCGCCCGCAGGCTCGAGCGGCGCCGCGCCAAGACTCAGCCCGGTCCATTTGAGCACCACCTGGGCCAGCTGGCGTTCGCTGATCGGCTTGGTCAGGTAGTCGTCCATGCCACTGTGCAGCAATGCGCGCTTTTCGTTGGCCATGGCATGCGCCGTCAGGGCCACGATCGGCAGCGGATGGCGGCTTTGGGATTTTTCCCACTGGCGGATCTGCTCGGTGCAGGCGCGCCCGTCCATGCCAGGCATCTGCACATCCATCAACACCAGGTCGAAGGGTTCGCTCTGCACCGCCTGCACGGCCGCGTAGCCGTTGTCGACCGCCAGTACTTCTGCGCCCAGGTCTTCGAGCAGCGTTTGCACCAACAGCAGATTGGCCGGGTTGTCGTCCACGCAGAGGATCCGCGCCCGGCGCTGCGCTGAGCTGGCCAGCGCCGGCCCTGGCAGCGCCCGGCGTGGTTGCACCAATTCCAGCAACAAGCGGCGCAGCTTGCGCGTGCAGGTCGGCTTGGACAGCAACTGCCCGTGGCCGTTGGGCAGGTACGGGTGATACAACGCCTGCTCGGTGGTCGGGCAAAGCACCACGCATTGGCAATGCAGGCGCTCCAACTCCTGGTTGTATTGGCCCAGCTGTTCTGGAGAGAGCACGCCGAGGTTGGCCCCCAGCACCGCCAGCTCGAACGGCATACCCGCCTGCGCGCCGGCCTGAACGCCCTGCAGCAGTTGATCGAAAGAGGCGAACGAGCTGACGCTCAAGCCGCAGTCTTCAAGTTGATGTTGCAGGGCCTGACAGGCCAGCTCATGACCGTCGACAATCGCCGCCCGGCGACCTTGCAGGGGTTGCAGCGGCTGCTCCTCGGCGTCGTCGTGGGCCTTGGGCAGGCTCAGGCTGATCCAGAACTGCGAACCTTCTCCCGGTGTGCTGTCGACCCCGATTTCGCCGCCCATCTGCTCGATCAAGCGCTTGGAAATCACCAGCCCAAGGCCGGTGCCGCCTGGCTGGCGGGCCAGCGAGTTGTCGGCCTGGCTGAAGGCCTGGAACAAGGTGCGCACGTCCTGGGGCGACAGGCCAATGCCGGTGTCTTGCACGCTGATACGCAGTTGCGCGCTGTCCTGCTGTTCGTCATCGAGCATCGCCCGTACGACGATGGTGCCTTCGCGGGTGAACTTGATGGCATTGCTCACCAGGTTGGTGAGGATCTGCTTGAGACGCAACGGGTCGCCGATCAGCGACGAGGGGGCGTCGCGGTAGACCAGGCTCAGCAGTTCGAGCTGCTTGGCGTGCGCGGCCGGGGCGAGGATGGTCAGGGTGTCCTGGATGAGGTCGCGCAAATTGAATGGAATGCTGTCGAGCACCAGCTTGCCGGCCTCGATCTTGGAGAAGTCGAGAATCTCGTTGATGATGCCCAGCAGGTTGTCGGCGGATTTCTCGATGGTGCTCAGGTAGTCCAGTTGACGCGGCGTCATCTCGCTTTTTTGCAGCAAATGGGTGAAACCCAGAATGCCATTGAGCGGGGTACGGATCTCGTGGCTCATGTTGGCCAGGAACTCCGACTTGATCCGGCTGGCCTCCAGGGCCTCCTTGCGCGCCATGTCCAGTTCGATGTTCTGGATCTCGATGGTTTCCAGGTTCTGGCGCACGTCTTCGGTGGCCTGGTCGATGCTGTGCTGCAGTTCCTCGTGGGCGCCTTGCAGGGTTTCGGCCATGCGGTTGATGCCATGGGCCAGCTCGTCGAGTTCGTGGCTGCCCATCGCCGGCAGGCGTTCTTCGAGGTGACCGTCCTTGAGCTGATTGACCGCATGCTTGATGCGCGCGATCGGGTCGTTGATCGCACGGCTCATGCGCATCGCCAGCAGGCCGCTGAGGGCCAGGCAGGCAAAGATCAGCAGCACGCTGGTGAACAGGTTGCGATAGCCGCGCAGCAGCGTGCCGTCGTGGGACAGCTCGATCTCGACCCAGCCGAGCAGGCGTTCGGCTTCGGCCGGTACCGCATCGGTGGCCAGGTCGCGGTGGTGGCCGAAGACCGGCATCAGGTAGCGCGTGGCGTCGTTGCCAGTGCGTTGCAGCAATTGCGTGCCGGTGCCGCCGCTGGGCGGCTGGTTGATCATGCTGGGGCCGGCATGCGCCAGGCGGGTGCGGTCGGGCGCCAGGAAGGCCACTGCGCGCACGTCGGTCTGCTCGAGGGTCTGGGCGGCGATGCGCTCGAGCTGCACCGCGGTGCGGCGGGCCAGGGCCGGGGCGGCCAGGGGCGCCAGTTGCTCGGCGAGCATCTTGCCGCGCTGCAACAACTGCGTGCGTAGCTGGTCTTGCTGCAGCCAGGTGAAATAGCTGCCCAGTACTACGGCCATCAGGCTGGCCGGCAACAGTGCCAGCAGCAGCACCCGGCTTCTGATTCCCAAACGATCGAGCACACTCGCCTCCTGTGATGTGCCTGGCCACCGTCGAGGTTGCGACGGACCACTGGGGAAGGTACTCCGCTGGCTGCGCCATTGCACCTTTTCTGAATGTGCGGCGTACGCGCAGCGCTGGTCGCCGGGTGGTTGCCTGGATGGCGGGCATGCTCAATAATTGCGCGACTGAGAATGAGTGGCAGTTGCCAATGAATCCTGTAACTAATTATGCCTCGCGGGTCCTGGCCATCGAGGACGACCCGGTGCTCGGTGCCTACCTGCACGAAGAGCTGCAGCGCGGCGGTTTTCTGGTCACCTGGTGTCGTAACGGCCAGGAGGGTTTGGAAACCGCGGGGCGGCAAGCCTTCGATGTGGTGCTGATGGACATCCTGCTGCCCGGGCTCAACGGCCTGGATGCCTTGGCCCGGCTGCGCCAGCACAGTGCCACGCCAGTGATCCTGATGTCGGCCCTGGGCGCCGAGGCCGATCGCATCAGTGGCTTCCAGCGTGGCGCCGACGACTACCTGCCCAAGCCGTTCAGCATGGCCGAGCTGCAAGTGCGCATCGAAGCGATTCTGCGCCGCGTCGCCCTGGAGCGTCGCTACCAGGCGCCAATCGAGGCCAGCGCCGGTGAGCTCAAGTTCGATGAAGGCCTGTGCGACGTCGCCTGGCGTGGCCAGCTGGCCGGGCTGACCCCAAGCGAGTTTCGCTTGCTGGATGTGCTCTACCGCAATGTCGATGAGGTGCTGAGCAAGCCGTTTCTCTATCAGCAGGTCTTGCAACGCGGCTATTCACGGCATGATCGCAGCCTCGACATGCATGTCAGTCAGATCCGTCGCAAACTCAAGGGCATCGGCTACCACGACCGGAGTATCCGCACCGTGTGGGGCAAGGGCTACGTGCTCAGCGCCAGCGAAGCGCAATAGCCATGCTCGATCGCCATTCGTTGTTCTGGAAGCTGGCCATCCTGTTGATCGGCTTCTGCCTGCTGATGATCGGCCTGAGTTACACCTGGGGCCGGCACATGGAAACCCAGAACGCCTTTCTCGCCGAGCCGGCCCGCCAGGTGCTGCGCGGCTACGCGGCCGAGGCCGAGCGCGCCTGGCGCACCGGCGCCCGCGCAGGGCTTGATCGCTGGGTGGCCGAGATGCACCAGCGTGAGCGCGGCTGGATCGGCGTGCTCGACCCGCACCTGCAGCCGCTCGACAGTGCCGTGCTTGGGCCTGAGCTGATGCAGCGCCTGACCCGCCTGCGCGGCGTCGACTGGCCCATGAGCCGGCGCAGTGTCGATCAGCCGTGGTTGGGCATACCGTTCCCGCAAGCACCACAGCAAGGCATGCTGGTGATCGAGTTGCCGCAACGCTTCAACCCCGGCCAATACCGGATGTTTTGGCGCATCGTCACCAACGGCATCATGCCCGGGTTGTTTACCTTGCTGCTGTGCGTGGGCTTGTACCGCATGCTCATCGTCCCGCTCAACCAGCTGCGCGAGCAGGCCAAGGCCTGGCGCGCCGATCAGCTCTCGGCGCGGCTGGATGCCCGCACCACGGCCCGTCAAGACGAACTGGGCGAGCTGGCCCGGGCCTTCGATCACATGGCCGAGCGCCTGCAGGGCACGGTGCTGCTGCAACAGCAGCTGCTGCGCGATCTGTCCCACGAACTGCGCACGCCGCTCAGCCGCCTGCGTGTCGCCTGCGAGGGTGAAACCGACCTGACGCGCCTGCGTGAACGCTTGAGCCGCGAGGTTGACGGCATGCAGCAGTTGGTCGAGAACACCCTGCAACTGGCCTGGCATGATGCCGAGCGCGCTCCGCTGCAACTTGAGCCGATCCAGGTCCAGGCGCTGTGGGACTTGCTGGCCGAGGACGCCTGCTATGAGAGCGGCTGGTCGCCGCAGCGGCTGCGCTGCGAAGTGCCTGGTGATTGCTGGGTGCAAGGCAATCTCAACCACCTGGCCCAGGCCCTGGAAAACTTGCTGCGCAATGCCATCCGTCACTCTCCGGCCAATGGCCTGGTACGTCTGGGCGCAGAACGCGAGGGGCAGCGCTGGCGGCTGTGGCTGCAAGACCAGGGCGGCGGCGTGCCTGAGCCTGACCTGCAACGAATCTTCGCCCCGTTCACCCGCCTGGACGGCTCGCGCCCAGGCGACGGCGGCTTCGGCTTGGGCCTGAGCATTGCCCGCAGTGCCGTCGAGCGCCAGGGCGGCGCACTCTGGGCAGAAAACGCAGAACACGGCCTGCGCGTCACCTTGCGCCTGGCCTGCGCGCAACCTGTGCAGGTTGCGCACGCGCTTGAAGCTTGCCGCTTATAGCGTGTAGCTATAGTCACCATAGATTGCGTGATATGGCCGCAGGAGGTTTGCCGGTATGATAGGCGCCCCTGCCGTCCGGATTGTGAACTACGCCATGACCTTGCAGTACCCAACCATCGCCGATTGCGTCGGCAATACGCCACTGGTTCGCCTGCAGCGCCTCGCCGGCGACACCAGCAATACCCTGCTGCTCAAGCTCGAGGGTAACAATCCTGCCGGCTCCGTGAAGGACCGCCCGGCGCTGTCGATGATCACCCGCGCCGAGCTGCGCGGCCAGATCAAGCCCGGCGACACGCTGATCGAAGCCACCTCAGGCAATACCGGTATTGCCTTGGCAATGGCCGCAGCGATCAAGGGTTACAAGATGATCCTGATCATGCCTGACAATTCCACCGCCGAGCGCAAGGCGGCGATGACGGCCTATGGCGCCGAGTTGATCCTGGTGAGCAAGGAAGAGGGCATGGAGGGCGCCCGTGATCTGGCCGAAAAGCTGCAGGCCGATGGCCGTGGCCTGGTCCTGGACCAGTTCGCCAACGGCGACAACCCGATTGCGCACTACAACAGCACCGGCCCGGAGATCTGGCAGCAGACCCACGGCAGCGTGACCCATTTCGTCAGCTCCATGGGCACCACCGGCACCATCATGGGCTGCTCGCAGTACCTCAAGGAACAGAACCCCGACGTGCAGATCATCGGCTTGCAGCCCATGGAAGGCTCGGCCATCCCGGGCATCCGCCGCTGGCCGGAGGAATACTTGCCGAAGATTTTCGATGCCAGCCGGGTCGACCGCGTGGTCGACATGACTCAGCAGGAAGCCGAGGACACCACGCGGCGTCTGGCCCGCGAAGAAGGCATTTTCTGCGGCGTGTCGTCCGGCGGCGCGGTGGCAGCGATGCTGCGCCTGTCCCGCGAAGTGGAAAACGCCGTGATGGTTGCGATCATCTGCGACCGCGGCGACCGTTACCTGTCTACCGGCCTGTTCGATCCGAGCTAAATGTCCAAGAAAAAAAGCAATGGCGGCCTGCGCTTTCAGCCGGCTGGCGGCAATCGCACTCCCCAAGTCCCCGTGGGCAAGAAACAGCGCCTGGACATCGAGCGCCTGGCTGGCGACGGCCGTGGCATCGCGTTCGTCGAAGGGCGCACCTGGTTCGTCAGCGGCGCCCTGGCAGGCGAAAGCGTTGAAGCGCGGGTGCTCAATGCCCGTGGCAAGGTGGTCGAGGCGCGCCTGGAACGCGTCCTGCAGGCCAGCCCAGAGCGTCGCGCGGCGCCGTGTCGGCACTACGCCCGCTGCGGCGGCTGCAACCTGCAGCACCTGCCGCACGAGGCGCAGTTGCTGCTCAAGCAACGCACCTTGGCCGAGCAACTGCAACGGGTCGCAGGCATTCAACCGCAGAGCTGGGCGGCGCCGCTCAGCGGGCCCGAGTTCGGCTATCGACGCCGGGCGCGGGTGGCCGTGCGCTGGGACGTCAAGCGCAGGGAACTGGACGTCGGTTTTCGTGCCGAAGCCAGCCAGGACATCGTCGCCATCGATGAATGCCCAGTGCTGGTACAGCCCTTGCAAACGATTCTGCGCCATTTGCCGACCGTGCTGCGCGCCTTGAGCAAGCCCCAGGCGATTGGCCATGTGGAACTGTTCAGCGGGACCGCCGAGGCCGTGTTGCTGCGTCATGTGGCGCCGCTGCCGGAAGACGACGTGGAGCGCCTGCGCGCGTTTTGCGCGCAGGCCAATGCGCAGTTGTGGCTGCAGGGCGAGGGCGATCCGGCACCGCTGGATCCTGAAGCGAAACTGGGCTTCGTCCTGGCACCATGGCAGCTGGAACTGGCTTGGCGGCCGGGCGACTTCGTGCAGGTCAACGCCCAGGTCAATACCGCGATGGTCGAGCAGGCGCTGGCCTGGCTTGCCCCGCAAGCTGACGAGCGAGTGCTGGACCTGTTCTGCGGCCTGGGCAATTTCGCCCTGCCGCTGGCTCGCCAGGCGCGCGAAGTGGTCGCGGTAGAAGGGGTGCAGGCCATGGTCGAGCGGGCCGCGGCCAATGCGCGCAACAACGATGTGCATAACGCGGCCTTTTTTCAGGCCGATTTATCGCAGCCTTTGGCTGGCGCCGGATGGGCCGCCGAAGGCTTTTCTGCGGTACTCTTGGACCCACCACGCGATGGTGCCTACGAGGTGGTGCAAGGCATCGCCCGGCTCAACGCCAAGCGCCTGGTGTACGTATCGTGCAATCCGGCCACGCTGGCGCGAGACGCCCAGGTGCTGGTTGGCCAAGGGTACCGGTTAAAAAGGGCCGGGATTCTCGACATGTTTCCTCAGACGGCGCATGTCGAAGCCATGGCGTTATTCGAAGCGGACTAGGCGACTGGTCCCTTGGTGCGGCTTCCACGGAAGCGAAGCTGCACGGTGATAGCCAGTGCACCCGTGTGGTGCGCTGTATGGAAAGGTAAAACAAGATGGTACAGGTGAGAGTGCACCAGCCGGTCAATACCGACGGCAGTATCAATCTCGATGCATGGCTCGATCATGTGGTGAGCGTCGATTCGGCACTGGATCGCGTGGCGCTCAAGGAGGCGTGTGATTTCGCCCAGGAGATCGAGAAGAAAGGCAACCCGGCCAAGCATTCCTGGGCCGACGGTACTTCGAGCTTCCAGGCAGGCCTTGAGATCGCCGAGATCCTTGCCGACCTCAAGCTCGACCAGGACTCGCTGGTCGCGGCGGTGATCTATCGCTCCGTGCGCGAAGGCAAGGTCACCCTGGCCGAAGTTGGCCAGCGTTTCGGCCCGGTGGTATCCAAGCTGATCGACGGCGTGCTGCGCATGGCGGCCATCAGTGCCAGTCTGAGCCCGCGGCAGTCGCTGGTGCTCGGTTCGCAGGCGCAGGTCGAGAACCTGCGCAAGATGCTCGTGGCCATGGTCGACGACGTGCGCGTGGCGCTGATCAAACTGGCCGAGCGTACCTGCGCGATCCGCGCGGTGAAGTCCGCCGATGATGAAAAGCGCCTGCGCGTCGCGCGCGAGGTGTTCGACATCTACGCGCCTCTGGCCCATCGGCTGGGCATCGGCCACATCAAGTGGGAGCTGGAGGACCTGTCTTTCCGCTACCTGGAACCCGATCAGTACAAGCAGATCGCCAAGCTCTTGCACGAGCGCCGGCTCGACCGTGAGCGCTTCATCAGCGATGTGATGAACCAGCTGCAGAACGAGCTGTTGGCCACAGGGGTCAAGGCCGATATCAGCGGCCGGGCGAAACACATCTATTCGATCTGGCGCAAGATGCAGCGCAAAGGCCTCGAATTCAGCCAGATCTACGACGTGCGTGCGGTGCGCGTGCTGGTACCTGAGGTACGCGACTGCTACACCGCGCTGGGCATCGTACACACCCTGTGGCGGCACATTCCCAAGGAGTTCGACGATTACATCGCCAACCCCAAGGAAAACGGCTACCGCTCGCTGCACACTGCGGTGATCGGCCCGGAAGGCAAGGTGCTGGAAGTGCAGATCCGTACCCACGGCATGCACGAAGAAGCGGAACTGGGGGTCTGCGCCCATTGGCGCTACAAAGGCACCGACGTCAAGCCAAGCTCCAACCACTATGAAGAGAAGATCTCCTGGCTGCGCCAGGTGCTGGAGTGGCATGAGGAGCTCGGCGACATCGGCGGCCTGGCCGAGCAACTGCGGGTCGACATCGAGCCCGACCGGGTCTACGTGTTCACCCCCGATGGCCATGCCATCGACCTGCCCAAGGGGGCCACGCCGCTCGACTTTGCCTACCGCGTGCACACCGAGATCGGCCACAACTGCCGGGGCGCGAAGATCAACGGGCGCATCGTGCCGCTCAACTATAGCCTGCAGACCGGCGAGCAGGTCGAGATCATCACCAGCAAGCACGGCAATCCAAGCCGCGACTGGCTGAACTCGAACCTTGGCTACGTGACCACGTCGCGGGCCAGGGCAAAGATCGTGCACTGGTTCAAGTTGCAGGCGCGCGACCAGAACGTCGCTGCCGGCAAGACCTTGCTCGAGCGCGAACTCAGCCGCCTGGGCCTGCCCCAGGTGGATTTCGAGCGCCTGGCCGAGAAGACCAACGTCAAGACCGCCGAGGACATGTTCGCCTCGCTCGGTGCCGGTGACCTGCGCCTGGCGCATCTGGTCAACGCTGCGCAGCAGTTGCTCGAGCCTGAGCGCATCGAGCAGATCGAGCTGGTGCCGCGCAAGCCGAGCGGTCCGCGCACGGGCAAGCGCGGCGATATCCAGATCCAGGGCGTCGGCAACCTGCTCACGCAGATGGCCGGCTGCTGCCAGCCGCTGCCGGGCGATGCGATCGTCGGCTACATCACCCAGGGTCGTGGGGTCAGCATCCACCGCCAGGACTGCGCCTCGGTGCTGCAACTGGCCGGGCGTGAGCCGGAGCGGATCATCCAGGTCAGCTGGGGGCCGATTCCGGTGCAGACCTACCCGGTCGACATCGTCATTCGTGCCTATGATCGGCCAGGGTTGCTGCGCGACGTCTCGCAGGTGCTGCTCAACGAGAAGATCAACGTGCTGGCGGTCAACACCCGCTCGAACAAGGAAGACAACACCGCGCTGATGTCGCTGACCATCGAGATTCCTGGCCTGGACGCGTTGGGGCGCCTATTGGGCAGGATTTCGCAGTTGCCGAACATCATCGAAACGCGGCGTAATCGTACCCCTTGAACCGCGGCGCCTGCCGTCCCAGGTTCCGTGCACCGCGTGGTAGGTGCACGGCTGCTGGTGGCGGCGGGGCTGTTCGCCAAGCGCCTGCCATCGAAGGACCCGCCTGACATGACCTACTCCCTCGACGACCTGCTGCACCTCATGGCCCGGCTGCGCGACCCGCAGTACGGCTGCCCATGGGACTTGAAGCAGAACTACGCCAGTATCGTCCCGCATACCCTCGAAGAGGCCTATGAAGTGGCCGATACCATCGAGCGAGGCGATTTCGAGCACCTGCAGGGTGAGCTCGGCGACCTGCTGTTCCAGGTGGTCTACTACAGCCAGCTGGCCCGCGAAGAAGGCCGCTTCGAATTCGCTGGCGTGATCGATGGCATCACCCGCAAGTTGATCCGTCGTCATCCCCATGTATTCCCCACCGGCGAGCTCTACGCCCCGCTGGATACACCGAGCCTGAGCGAAGCCCAGGTCAAGTCTCGCTGGGAAGAGATCAAGGCCCAGGAACGCGCGGAAAAGACCACCCCCGAGCAGCTTTCATTGCTCGATGATGTGCCGGCGGCATTGCCTGCATTGGCGCGGGCAGCCAAACTGCAGAAACGCGCGGCCACCGTCGGCTTCGACTGGCCCGCGGCGTTGCCGGTGCTGGACAAGGTGCGCGAGGAACTCGACGAGGTGTTGCAGGCCATGGCCGACAACGACGCCGATGCCCTCGAAGATGAAGTGGGCGACCTGCTGTTCGCTGCAGTCAACCTTGCCCGACACCTCAAGCAAGACCCGGAACACGCCCTGCGCCGTGCCAACCGCAAGTTCGAGCGGCGCTTTCGCTTCATCGAACAGGCCCTGCGTGACAGCGGACGGGCGATCGAACATTGTGACCTTGACGCGTTGGATGCCCTTTGGGGCGAAGCCAAACGTCAGGAAAAGAACCTGCCCAGCTGCGGCTGAGCTGTTGCATAAGTGAGTGAACATTCATGAGCCTTTCCCTTCGCGACCAATTGCTCAAAGCCGGTCTGGTCAACCAGAAACAAGTCTCGCAAACCAACAAAGCCGAGAAGAAACAGAAACGCCTGCAGCACAAGGGCCAGGCCGAGGTCGACGATACCCAGCAGCGGCTGGCCAAGGAAGCCATGGCCGAAAAGGCCAAGCGTGACCAGGAGCTCAACCGCCAGCAGCAGGAAAAGGCCGAGCAAAAGGCCCGCGCCGCGCAGATCAAGCAGTTGATCGAAGCCACGCGCCTGCCCAAGCTGACTACCGAGGACTACTACAACTTCGTCGACGACAAGAAGGTCAAGCGCATCGCCGTCAACGCCCTGATGCGCACGCGCCTGAGCAACGGCGCTTTGGCTATCGTCTCGCACGGCGGCGGTTACGAAGTCATCCCGCGGGAAGCGGCAGTGAAGATCCAGGAGCGCGATGCCAACCGCATCCTGCTGCTCAATTCCCATGTCGAGGAGGCCGATGAAGACGATCCGTATGCGGCCTACAAGATCCCTGACGATCTGATGTGGTAAACGAAAAAACCCCGCTTCGGCGGGGTTTTGTTCATAAAGACGGTGTCACTGCGTGGTGCGCTGGTTTTCCTGGGTTTCCAGCTCCGCTCGGTACTGATGGGCTTCGTGTTCGTTATGGAACATCCCCACCAATTGGCCCTGCTGGTGCACATCCCAGATCCGCACGCCAGCGGCCAGGCCTTCGTGGGACATTTTCGATTCGTCGCGTTCGGTTACTTGGACTGTCATCGGTAAACTCCACTTTTTCAGTTGGCTGCGACACTCTGTCGCACACCCCCTTTATAGAGTTTGTTAGCAGCCTAAGTAAATAAAACGCCCATGAAACAAGTTTCATGAAGCCCGCGCAAAAGAAAGCCCCGCACTGAGCGGGGCCGTCTAGGAAGGGGCTTGCGCGGTATCAGTTGCCTTTGACCGACTTGCCGTCGACCGTGCCATCCTGCAACACGATCACGTATTCCTTGCCGTCAGTCTCGACCTGGCGCAACTGCACCAGCAGGTAGTCCCAGTCCTTGGCGAACCACAGTTCGGTGATGCGCTTGCTTTGGCTTGGGTCGCGCACACGTTCGACTTTCACCGCCTCGACCTGACCGGTCTTGGTGGTGACCTTCTCCGTGCCCAGCACGCGGAAATCGTAGTTGTCGATTTCGTCACCATCGACCACTTGGTAGGTCATGCTCTTCTTGCCGGCCGCCACGTCATGCTGCAACGCCAGCTGATAGGACGACTTGTCCAGCACGCCACGGTTGAGTGGCAGGGTGACGGCATCGCCGCGGTCGCTGCCGGTGACCTTCTTGGCGTTCCAGTCGAAGGTCAGGTCGACCTTCTTCGCCTTGCCCAGCCCGCCACGTTCGAAGTGATACTTCTGCGGCAGCAGGGTGTCGTTTTCAAGGCGCAGGGTGCTTTGCTCGGTCAGGCTGGCGATCATCATCGACGCCTTGAAGTTCAGGTCCCAGGTGCCGTTGGCATTCTTGACCAGGCTGCGCTCGGCAGTGCCGCTCATGGGCAGTTGCTTCCAGTCGGCGGTGTAGCTTGCCGAGAAGGGCTTCAGGTCAGCTGCCTGGAGGGGCAGGGCAAGCACGGCGAGAGCCATTAGCAGGGCACGACGCATAAATTCTCCTAGGGACGGATCATGTGACCACTGGCCGGCAGCGGTTGGTCATCCAGTAACGCACCCTGTTCACCCAGGCGCAAGCGGCCTTGGGCAAACCAGTGCACTGCCAGCGGGTATACCTGGTGTTCCTGATGATGAACCCGTTGGGCCAGGCTTTGAACCGTGTCATCAGGCAGTACCGGTACTACAGCCTGTACGACCAAAGGCCCGCCATCGAGTTCCTCGGTGACGAAATGCACGCTGCAGCCGTGCTCGGCATCGCCTGCCTCAAGGGCCCGGCGATGGGTGTGCAGGCCCTTGTAGCGCGGCAGCAGAGAAGGGTGGATGTTCAGCAGGCGGCCCTGGTAGTGACGCACGAACTCGCCACTGAGAATCCGCATGAAGCCGGCCAGTACCACCAAGTCCGGGGCGAAGCCATCGATGCGCGCCATCAGCGCGGCATCGAAGGCTTCACGGCCGTCGAACTGGGTGTGGTCGAGCACCACGCTGGCGATACCGGCCGCCTCGGCCCGTTGCAGGCCATAGGCATCGGCGCGGTTGGACACCACTGCGGCGATGCGCAGCGGAGCATCCGCCGCGCGGCAACTGTCGATCAAGGCTTGCAGGTTGCTGCCGGAACCCGACAGCAGTACCACTACATTGCACGGCTCGCTCGGCATCAGTGTGCCTTGAGGTTTTGCAGCTCGACCTGGGCGGCGCCTTCGGCGGCTTCGGCGATGTGGCCGATCACCCATGGCTGCTCACCGGCGGCGCGCAGTTCGTTCAGGGCAGCATCGACCTGATCCTGGGCCACGCAGATGACCATGCCGACGCCGCAGTTGAGCACGCGGTGCATTTCGTGTTCGTCGACGTTGCCTTTTGCCTGCAGGAAGTCGAACACCGCCGGGCGCTGCCAGCTGGCCACGTCGACCACGGCCTGGGCGTTTTTCGGCAGCACGCGTGGGATGTTGTCGAGCAGGCCGCCACCGGTGATGTGGGCCATGGCCTTGACCGCACCGGTGTTCTTGATCAGCTGCAGCAGTGGCTTGACGTAGATGCGCGTCGGGGCCATCAGCAGGTCGGCCAGCGGCGTGCCATCGAGCTGGGTGTTGTCGATGTCGGTGGCGGAGACTTCGAGGATCTTGCGGATCAGCGAGTAACCGTTGGAGTGGGGGCCGGAGGACGGCAGGGCGATCAGTGCATCGCCAGTGGCAACCTTGGAGCCGTCGATGATCTCGGCCTTTTCCACCACGCCGACGCAGAAACCGGCCAGGTCGTAGTCTTCGCCCTCGTACATGCCTGGCATTTCAGCGGTTTCACCGCCGACCAGGGAGCAACCGGCCAGTTCACAACCAGCCCCGATACCAGTGACCACGGTCGCGGCCACGTCGACGTTGAGCTTGCCGGTGGCATAGTAGTCGAGGAAGAACAGCGGCTCGGCGCCGCACACTACCAGGTCGTTCACGCACATGGCGACCAGGTCTTGACCGATGCTGTCGTGCTTGTTCAGGTTCAGCGCCAGGCGCAGCTTGGTGCCGACGCCGTCGGTGCCGGAGACCAGCACCGGCTGCTTGTAGCCGGCCGGGATCTCGCAGAGGGCGCCGAAGCCGCCCAGGCCACCCATGACTTCAGGGCGTGCGGTGCGTTTAGCCACGCCCTTGATGCGTTCGACCAGTGCTTCGCCGGCGTCGATGTCTACACCGGCGTCCTTGTAGCTCAGGGAGGGTTGCTTGCTCATTGATCCAGGCCTTTAAGAGGGAGGGATTCGTAAAAACGACCTTGATGCCGAAGGCAACCGCGAGGCGCAGCTGGCTGAAGCGTCAGTGTCTGTGAAGGCGCGCGATTTTATCAGGGTTGCCGTGCAGCGGCCATCCTCAGGCCGACGGGCAGAGCCGTAAATTGCTAAATAGATAGTGAATCTTTCACCGCGCGACTGGTTACCCGGGGGCCCCATGTATAAGGTATAGGCATTGCGCCAAGCGGACAGGAATCCCCCATGCGTCTATCGAAGTTTCTGGCAATTGGTTGCCTTTCCCTGATGTCGGCCAGCGCCCTGGCTGAAAATGTCGCCGGGCTCTATCAAGTGCGCGAGCCGCTCGAAGGGCAGGGCGCCGAAGCCCGCAGCGCCGCCACGGTAAAAGCGTTCGACACCCTGGTGCTGCGCCTGACCGGCGATCCCAAAGCTGTGCAGAATCCAGGCCTGGCCGGCCTGCGCAAAGACCCGCAACAGCTCATCAACCAAGTTGGCAGCGAAGCTGGGCCCCCGGAGTCGGTGTCGGTCGAGTTCGACCCCGGCAGCACCGAGCGGGCGCTGCGCAAGGCGGGGCTGGCGCTGTGGGGCAGCAATCGGCCGTCGATCCTGGGCTGGTGGCTCAATGAAAACGCCGAAGGCAGCAACCTGGTCGGCGACGGCCAGGCCAGCGCCCAACCGCTGCGCCGCGCCGCCCAGCACCGGGGGTTGCCGCTGCGCCTGCCGTTGGCAGACCTGCAAGAGCAACTGGTGGCCAATGCCAAGCAGCTCGACGGCAGTGATCCGGCCCCACTGCGCGAAGCCTCCGAGCGCTACGGTGCCGATGCCCTGCTGGCCGTGCACGCGCAAGAGAGCGACGGCAAATGGCAAGGCAAGTGGCAGCTGTGGGTAGGCGAGCAGCGAGAGCAAGGCAGCGCTGAAGCGCCCGACCAGGCCGCCTTGGCCGATGCCGTGATGCTCGCCGTGAGCAGCCGCCTGGCACCGCGCTACGTGATCAAGGCCGGGGCCAGCAGCCAGTTGCAGGTGCAGGTGCAGGGCATGAACCTGCAACGTTATGCCGAGCTCGGTCGCGTCCTCGAACCCTATGGCCCGCGCCTGCAACTGGCCGACGGCGGCACCCTGACCTATGCCGTGAGCGGTAACCCTGAGCAACTGCGCGCGCAACTGGGGCTGGCCAAGCTGCAGGAGCTGCCGGCCGAACAGGCCGTTACGGCGCCCCCCGCGCCAGCCCCGGCAGATGCAAGCGGGCAGCCGCAAGCGCCCGCCAGTCCAGCCAAGCCGTTCGACGGCTTGCGTTTTCGTTGGTAAGGAGATCGACCTGTGACTGACTCGCGTCGTTGGATCTGGCTGGGCGCCGCACTGCTGCTGGCGGTGCTTCTTTATAGCCTGCACAACATCCTCACGCCGTTTCTGGTCGGCATTCTGCTGGCCTACCTGGCCGACCCGCTGGTCGATCGGCTCGAGCGCCTTGGCCTCTCGCGAACCTGGGGAGTGGTCGCGGTATTCGCCCTGTTCACCTTGATCATGCTGGCGCTGCTGCTGGTATTGGTGCCGATGCTGGCCAAACAGCTGGTTCGCCTCTATGAGTTGGCGCCGCAGATGCTGGATTGGGTACAGCACGTGGCGCTGCCGTGGGTACAAACCAAGCTGGGCCTTGCTGACGGTTTCTGGAAATTCGACAAGATCAAGGCCGCCATCAGCGAGCACATGGGCCAGACCACCGACATCGTCGGCATGGTGCTGTCCCAGGCCACGGCGTCGAGCCTGGCGCTGATCGCCTGGCTGGCCAACATGGTGCTGATTCCGGTGGTGGGCTTCTACCTGCTGCGGGACTGGGACCTGATGATGGCCAAGCTGCGCAGCCTGCTGCCGCGTCAACGGGAGTCGCAGATCGTCGGCCTGGCCGGTGAATGTCACGAAGTGCTGGGGGCGTTCGTGCGCGGACAGTTGCTGGTAATGGTCGCCTTGGGCTTCATCTACTCGGCCGGCTTGATGCTGGTGGGGCTGGAGCTCGGCCTGTTGATCGGCATGCTGGCGGGCCTGGCGGCGATCGTGCCTTACATGGGCTTCATCATCGGCATCGGTGCCGCGCTGGTGGCAGGGCTGTTCCAGTTCGGCGGCGATCTGTATCCGATGCTGGGCATCGTTGCCGTGTTCATGGTCGGCCAGGCGCTGGAAGGCATGGTGTTGACGCCGCTGCTGGTGGGCGATCGCATCGGCCTGCATCCGGTGGCGGTGATCTTCGCCATTCTGGCTGGCGGTGAGCTGTTCGGCTTCACCGGCGTGTTGCTGGCCCTGCCAGTGGCGGCGGTGATCATGGTGCTGGTGCGCCATGTGCACGATCTGTACAAGGAATCGGACATGTACGCTGGCGATGCCGACCCAGAGCTGTAGGCAGTGGCGCTCGCGTGCCGCGCAAGCCTTTGATTTTGCTTGGGCTATTTGCAAGCGTGATTGTGCGGCCTGCGATGCGGGTATAGACTTTGCAGATTGTTCCTCAAAGGCCCCCTGCGGTCTTCCCGACTGCCCGCGAGCATGAAACCACCGATCCAGTTGCCCCTGGGTGTGCGTCTGCGCGATGACGCCACCTTCATCAACTACTATCCGGGCGCCAATGCTGCGGCGTTGGGCTATGTCGAGCGGCTTTGCGAGGCCGACGCCGGCTGGACCGAGAGCCTTATCTACCTGTGGGGCAAGCAGGGCGTGGGCCGCAGTCACCTGCTGCAAGCCGCCACTCACCGCTTTCAGCAACGCGACGAACCTGCGGTCTATCTGCCGCTGGCGCAGTTGCTCGAGCGTGGCGTCGAGTTGCTCGATTACCTGGCGCAATATGAACTGGTCTGCATCGACGATCTGCACGTGATCGCCGGCAAGGCAGACTGGGAAGAGGCGATGTTCCACTTGTTCAATCGTCTGCGCGACAGCGGTCGGCGCCTGCTGCTGGCCGCTTCGGCTTCACCGCGTGAACTCCCCATCAAGCTGCCCGACCTCAAGTCGCGGCTAACCCTCGCCCTGGTCTTCCAGATGCGCGGGCTGTCCGACGAAGACAAACTGCGCGCCCTGCAATTGCGGGCCTCGCGCCGTGGTCTGCACCTGACCGATGAAGTCGGCCATTTCATCCTCACCCGCGGTACCCGCAGCATGAGCGCGCTGTTCGATCTGCTCGAACGGCTCGATCAGGCCTCGCTGCAGGCTCAACGCAAGTTGACGATCCCTTTCCTGAAGGAAACCCTCGGCTGGTAAGGCCCGGAAACACGGGCTTTACAGGGCAAAACGAAAAAGTCACATCTTTTTCGATAAAATTTGCAAATGGCCATGATAGAGGGCATAGTCTCCCCCTTCCAAAGGACTACAGACACGGTCGTGCTCATGCTCAAGCGCTTCGCACCCCTCGTGCCACTCGCACTCGTAACCCTGCTTTTTGGCTGCGCGGCTCAAGGCCCGGTTTCCCAGCCCCAGGATTACACCCCGGTTGTCTCGCAATCAGTCAGCAAGGCCAAGGCTTCGCCATCGGCGGTGTTCGGCGAAGAAGAGCAGGCCAGCGAAGATGACCTGCAGGCATTCTCCAGCAGCAAGCCTTATCAGCTGCCGGTGCTGGCGGACAGCATCCTCGAGCGCGGCATGTCGCTGATCGGCACCCGCTACCGCTTCGGCGGCACCTCCGAGGCGTCCGGCTTCGACTGCAGCGGTTTCATCGGCTACCTGTTCCGCGAAGAAGCCGGCATGAATTTGCCGCGCTCGACTCGCGAAATGATCAACGTCGATGCCCCGAAAGTTGCGCGCAACAAGCTCAAGCCAGGCGATCTGCTGTTCTTCAGCACCAATGGTCGCGGCCGCGTGAGTCACGCCGGCATCTACCTGGGTGACAACCAGTTCATCCACTCCAGCAGCCGCCGCAGCGGTGGCGTGCGCATCGATAACCTCGGTGATCGTTACTGGAGCAAGACCTTCATCGAAGCCAAGCGCGCCTTGGCCATGGCGCCGAGCACCAATATCGCGCGCAATTGATCGATCGATGCTGAACTCTTCCACGGCGGCGTAGCTCAAAAAAGCTCGCCGCCGTGCGCATTTACAGAAAGCGGCTAATCTAATTTCTCAACACTTTTTCCGCTGCTGCCGTGCGGTCTCAGACAGGACGTTCTGGCCATGAAGAAAATGGCGCGCTTCGCATTCATTTCCCTGGCGGCATTGCTGGCTGCCTGCTCCAGCCATGCCCCGGCGCCCGCCCCGGTGGTGCAGCCAACCATCACCTACACCCAGCCCGAAGGCTCGCCGTTGGCCGATGACGTGCTCATCCGTGCCATTGGCCTGGTCGGCACGCCCTATCGCTGGGGCGGCAATACCCCGGATTCCGGGTTCGATTGCAGCGGCCTGATTGGCTATGTCTACCGCGACGCTGCCGGCATCAGCCTGCCGCGCTCGACACGCGAGATGATCGTGATGCGCGCGCCAACGGTGAACATCAATGCCCTGCAGTCCGGCGACCTGGTGTTCTTCGCCACCGGTGGTGGTTCGCAGGTCAGTCACGCGGGGATCTACGTGGGTGAGGGCCGCTTCGTGCACGCGCCCTCAAGCGGCGGCACGGTGCGCCTGGACTACCTGTCCAACAGCTACTGGGCCAAAGCCTACCTGCAGGCCAAGCGCGTCATTAGCCAAGGCCATTTGGCACAAAACCCCTGAGCGAGCGGGGCCTTGGCCCAGCGCTCAAGGCACCTTGCTGACCCGCCAGATCGTGTTGCCGACATCATCGGCGACCAGCACGCCGCCACGCTGGTCGCTGACCACCCCGACCGGTCGGCCTTGCGCCTTGCCTTGCGAATCGAGAAAGCCGGTCAGCAGGTCGATGGGTTCGCCCGCTGGTTTGCCGCTGCCGTCAAATGGC
Source organism: Pseudomonas sp. SMSB3 (assembly GCF_052041965.1). NCBI lineage: Bacteria > Pseudomonadati > Pseudomonadota > Gammaproteobacteria > Pseudomonadales > Pseudomonadaceae > Pseudomonas > Pseudomonas sp. SMSB3. The sequence continues at coordinate 61,559 of NZ_JBKGGV010000017.1, forward strand.
ACGAAAATCACTTTATAGCCGCTGTGTGGCTTGCGGTTCCAAGACCCATGCTGGCCAACCAGCGCCCCGCGCTCGAAGGGCGCTGGCAGAACACCCGGCTCGATGAACGTCAGCCCCAACGACGCGGTGTGCGGACCGACGGCATAGTCGGGCGCCACGGCCCTGGCCACCTGCTGAGGATTGGGCGGTGACACCCGCGCATCCACATGCTGGCCGTAATAACTGTAAGGCCAGCCATAGAACGCGCCGTCCTTGACCGAAGTGATGTAATCCGGCACCAGGTCGCTACCGATCTCGTCACGCTCGTTGACGGCCGTCCACAGCGCCCCACTGTCGGGTTGCCAGGCCAGCCCGTTGGGGTTGCGCAGGCCCGTGGCGAACAACCGGTGCCGGCCGCTGGCGGGGTCGATCTGCCAGATGGCGGCGCGGCCTTGCTCGTGCTCCAGGCCATTCTCGCCAACATTGCTGTTGGAACCCACGGTCACGTAGAGCTTGCTGCCGTCTGGGCTGGCAATGACGTTCTTGGTCCAGTGGTGGTTGAGCGGGCCCCCAGGAAGGTCGGTGACCTTGCGCCCCGGCTCGGTGAGCTGATCCACGCCAGGACGATAGTCGAAGCGGGTGAGCTGGTCGGTTTCGGCCACATACAGCGCATTGCCGACCAGCACCATGCCGAAGGGTGAATTGAGCCCCTCGATGAAGGTATGGCGTATTTCTGCCACACCATCATGGTCGGCGTCGCGCAGCAGGGTAATACGGTTGGCACTCGGCACGGCGGCGCCGGCACGCGCCATCGCCCGCTTCATGAACCAGCCACGGATGCCCTTGCCGTCTTCGGGCTTGGGCGGGGCGTTGGTCTCGGCGACCAGTACATCGCCATTGGGCAATACATAAAGCCAACGCGGGTGATCGAGTTTGGCGGCAAACGCCAGCACCTGGGTGCCGGCTGCGGCCTTGGGCGTGACGCCGTCCGGCCAGGCGCTGGCGGGGGCGATATTGACGGTGGGAATCAGGCTGCGCTGTGGCGGCGGCAGTTGCGGGGAGGGGCCGCTGCCGGCATCGACGCTCAAGCGCGCGGTATCGGCGCAACCACCCAGGCTTGCGAGCAAGGCCCAGGGCAACAGCATCACGGTGCGCTTCATCATCGCAGCCCTCGTCGATGGGGTATGACCATCTGAGCCTGCCCACCTTGCCAAGGTTCAGCGCGCTTGGCTTGGTCGGCCCAGGCAAGCTTGCGCTGCGATTGACGCTCCCGGTGCAACCCTCTAACCTTCGCGGCGTGTTTCAGGTGCCCTGCCAGCGTCGACTGGGCAGGGTGAAACTGGGAAGCCGGTGTGCGCCAGCAGGCGCGATTCCGGCGCTGCCCCCGCAACGGTAGGTGAGTAGCGGTCGCGCAAGGCCACTGGGTGCAAGCCCGGGAAGGCGCGCAGGCCAGGGTTGAAGGCCCGCTCACGAGCCCGGAGACCGGCCTGATACTGCCAACGGCATCACGGAGGGTGATGCGCGGTGCACCGTGGCCAAGCGCTGCGGCATCTGCGCGTTCTCCGTATGCCTGCCTACTATCTGTCGCCCCACCTTCGATGCGTGGCGCCAGCCTGCGGAGAACCCCATGAGCGAAACCCCCGAACGCGACGAACGCCACTTGGCGCGCATGCAGCGCAAGAAGGCCGTCATCGACGAGCGCATCGCCAACTCCCCGAATGAATGCGGGCTGCTGCTGGTGCTGACCGGCAACGGCAAGGGCAAGAGCAGCTCGGCGTTCGGCATGCTCGCCCGCGCCCTGGGCCATGGCATGCAATGCGGCGTGGTGCAGTTCATCAAGGGCCGTAACAGCACCGGCGAGGAGCTGTTCTTCCGGCGTTTCCCCGAGCAGGTGCGCTATCACGTGATGGGCGAAGGCTTCACCTGGGAAACCCAGGATCGCCAGCGTGACATCGCCGCCGCCGAGGCGGCCTGGGCGGTGTCCCGGCAACTGCTGCAAGACCCGAGCGTGCAGTTCGTGGTGCTCGACGAGCTTAATATCGCCCTCAAGCATGGCTACCTCGATCTCGATCAGGTGCTCAGTGACATCCAGGCGCGGCCGCCGATGCAGCACGTGATCGTCACGGGCCGTGCGGCCAAGGCAGAAATGATCGAACTGGCCGACACCGTCACTGAAATGGGCATGCTCAAGCACGCCTTCCAGGCCGGGATCCGTGCACAGAAGGGCGTCGAGCTGTGAGAGACGCGCGCAGCTGCCCGGCCGTGCTGATCGCGGCACCGGCTTCCGGCCAGGGCAAGACCACGGTCACCGCCGCCCTGGCGCGGTTGCACCGTAACCTTGGTCGCAAGGTGCGGGTGTTCAAGTGTGGCCCTGACTTCCTCGACCCGATGATCCTCGAACGCGCCAGCGGCGCGCCGGTGTACCAGCTCGACCTGTGGATGATCGGTGCCGAGGAAAGTCGTCGCCTTCTATGGGAAGCGGCGCAAGACGCCGATCTGATCCTGATCGAAGGGGTAATGGGCCTGTTCGACGGTACGCCGTCCAGTGCCGATCTGGCGCGCCATTTCGGCGTGCCGGTGCTGGCAGTGATCGACGGCACCGCCATGGCCCAGACGTTTGGCGCGTTGGCCTTGGGCCTGGCGCGTTACCAGGCGGACCTGCCGTTTGCCGGGGTGCTGGCCAACCGCGTCGGGAGCCTGCGCCATGCGCAATTGCTCGAGGGCAGCCTGACCGAGGGCCTGCGCTGGTACGGTGGCCTGTCGCGCGAGCGCGGCATCGAGCTGCCCAGCCGCCATCTGGGCCTGGTGCAGGCCAGCGAACTCAACGACCTGGATGCCCGCCTGGACGCTGCGGCGCAAGCGCTGGGCGACAGCTGCGACGCCGCCTTGCCACCCGCGGTGAGCTTTGCCGCGCCGGCGCTGCACACGCCCGCCCCATCGCTTGCCGGTGTGCGCATCGGCGTGGCGCGCGATGAGGCTTTCGCCTTCCTCTATGGCGCCAACCTCGACCTGTTGCGTGAGCTGGGCGCCCAGCTGGCGTTCTTCTCACCGCTGCACGACCAGGCGCTGCCGACTGTCGACGCGCTGTACCTGCCAGGTGGCTACCCGGAGCTGCATCACCACGCCCTGGCCGCCAACGCGCCGATGCTCGCGGCGATTCGCGCCCACCACGCCAAGGGCAAGCCGTTGCTGGCCGAGTGCGGTGGCATGCTGTATCTGCTCGACGCCCTGACCGACGTGGCCGGCGAGCGCGCCGAGCTGCTCGGTCTGCTGGGCGGAGAAGCGACCATGCAGAAGCGCCTGGCAGCCTTGGCCCTGCAAGCGGTGGAGCTGCCCGAGGGTACGCTGCGCGGCCACACCTATCACCATTCGCTGACCAGCACGGTCCTGCAACCGATTGCCCGCGGCCTGAGCCCCAATGGCGGGCGCGGCAACGAAGCGGTCTATCGCCTGGGCCGGTTGACCGCCTCTTACGTGCACTTCTATTTCCCCTCCAACCCTGATGCGACGGCGGCGCTGCTGCGGCCATGACTGACCACGCCTACAGCGCCGCCGAGCGCGCTGCGATCTACCGGGCCATTGGCGAGCGCCGAGACATGCGCCACTTCGCTGGCGGCACGGTGCCGCCCGAGCTGCTGGGGCGGTTGCTGACCGCCGCACATCAGGCGCCAAGCGTCGGCTTGATGCAGCCCTGGCGCTTCATTCGGATCAGCCAGCCGGCACTGCGCGGGCGCATCCAGGTACTGGTGGAGCAGGAACGCGTGCGCACCGCCCAGGCGCTGGGCGAGCGCTCCGATGAATTCATGAAACTCAAGGTCGAGGGCATCGAGCAGTGCGCCGAGGTGTTGGTCGCCGCCTTGATGGACAACCGCGAGGCGCACATCTTCGGCCGTCGCACCTTGCCCGAAATGGACCTGGCTTCACTTGCCTGCGCGATCCAGAACCTGTGGTTGGCGGCGCGTGCCGAGGGGCTGGGGCTGGGCTGGGTGTCGCTGTTCGACCCCCAGGCCCTGGCCTCGCTGCTGGGCATGCCGGCGGGGGCCAAGCCGGTGGCCGTGCTGTGTCTGGGGCCGGTCGAGGCATTTTATGCGCAGCCTATGCTGGTCGAGGAAAACTGGGCCGAGCAGCGGCCGTTGAGTGACATGCTGTATGAAAACCATTGGGGAGAACGCCCATGAGCGTAGCTTTGCTGACCGTGGCCGGGGTCGCCCTGGATGCACTGCTGGGCGAGCCGAAGCGGCGCCACCCGTTGGTCGGCTTCGGTAACCTGGCATCGGCGTTGGAGCGCCGTTTGAACGCCGCCGGGCGCGGTTGGCGCAGCCATGGGGTGAGCGCCTGGTTCCTGGCCGTGGTGCCGCTGACCCTGCTGGCACTGATCCTGTCCTGGCTGCCGCTGATCGGTTGGCTGGTCGATGTGCTGGCGTTGTATTGCGCCCTCGGCCTGCGCAGCCTTGGTGAGCACGTGATGCCGGTCGGCGATGCCCTGCGCCAGGGTGATCTGGCCCAGGCCCGGCAACGGGTGAGCTATCTGGTCAGCCGCGAAACCGACGAGCTGGATGCGCCGGCCGTGGCCCGCGCGGCCACCGAGTCGGTGCTCGAGAACGGCAGCGATGCGGTATTCGCCGCGTTGTTCTGGTTCGTGGTGGCCGGGGCGCCAGGCGTGGTCTTGTACCGCCTGAGCAACACCCTGGATGCCATGTGGGGCTACCGCAACGAGCGTTTCGAGCGCTTCGGCTGGTGCGCGGCGCGGATCGACGACCTGCTCAACTACATCCCTGCGCGTTTGGTGGCACTGACCTACGCCGTGCTCGGCAAGACGCGCCTGGCCTTGTCCTGCTGGCGCCGGCAGGCGCCGCTGTGGGACAGCCCCAACGCCGGCCCGGTCATGGCCGCCGGTGCCGGTGCGCTGGGGGTCGAGCTGGGTGGCCCGGCGGTCTACCACGGCGAGCTGCACGAGCGTCCGCGCCTGGGTGAGGGGCCGGTGGCCGATGCCCAGTCCATCGCCAGCGGCTGGCACCTGGTGCAGCGCGGTGTATGGCTGTGGCTGTTGCTGATCTGCCTGGGGGCATACCTCGATGCTTGAGCACGGTGGTCGCCTGCTGCGGGCAATCCAGCACTATGGCATTGCCCGCGAGGAGTGGCTCGACCTGTCCAGCGGCATTGCCCCCTGGCCCTATCCGATTCCGCCGATACCGCTGCAGGCCTGGGCGCGCCTGCCGGAAACCGATGACGGCCTGGAACAGGCCGCTCGGCACTATTACGGGGTCAACCAACTGTTGCCGGTGGCCGGCTCGCAGGCGGCGATCCAGGCTTTGCCGACCCTGCGCGCGCCTGGGCGGGTAGGGGTGCTGTGGCCTTGTTACGCCGAGCATCCCCACGCTTGGCGGCGGGCCGGCCATGACCTGATCGAACTCAGCGAAGACCAGGTCGAGGCGCACCTGGACCAGCTCGATGTGCTGGTGCTGGTCAACCCCAACAACCCCACCGGCCAACGTATCGCTCGCGAACGCTTGCTCGCCTGGCACGCGCGCCTGGCCGCACGCGGCGGCTGGCTGCTGGTGGACGAAGCGTTCATGGACAACTCGCCGACGTGCAGCGTCGCTGACTGTGCCGAGCGTCCGGGGCTGATCGTGCTGCGCTCGTTCGGCAAGTTCTTTGGCCTGGCCGGCCTGCGCTTGGGCTGCGTGGTAGCCGAGCCCGGTTTGCTGCAGCGCCTGGCCGAGTTGCTGGGGCCGTGGACGGTCAGCGGCCCGGCGCGCTGGGTGGCGCAAACCTGCTTCGCCGACCACGCGGCGCATGCTGCCCAGCGCGAGCGCTGCGCCGTGGCCGCTGCGCACCTGGCCGCCACGTTGCAGCGCAGCGGCCTGGCGCCTGACGGTGGCTGCGACCTGTTCCAGTATGTGCGCAGCGAACGCGCCGCGTACCTGCATGACTTTCTGGCGCGCCGCGGCATCCTCGTGCGCCTGTTCGAACAGCCCGCCGCGCTGCGCTTTGGCCTGCCCGCCACTGCCGCCGAGCAGCAGCGCCTGGCCCAAGCGCTGAGCGACTATCAAGAGGAAATGGCATGACCACGCTCATGGTGCAAGGCACCACCTCCGATGCCGGCAAGAGCACGCTGGTCACCGCCCTGTGTCGCTGGCTGTTGCGCCAGGGCGTCGGCGTGGTGCCGTTCAAGCCGCAGAACATGGCGCTCAACAGCGCGGTGACGGCCGACGGTGGCGAGATCGGCCGGGCCCAGGCGGTGCAGGCCGAGGCCTGCCGCTTGGCCGCGCATACCGATATGAACCCGGTGCTGCTCAAACCCAACAGCGATACCGGCGCCCAGGTGATCATCCATGGTCGTGCGGTCACCAGCATGAACGCGGTGGCCTATCACGACTACAAAGCCATCGCCATGCAAGCGGTGCTGGCTTCGCACCAGCGGCTGAGCGCCGCCTACCCGGTGGTGATGGTCGAAGGCGCTGGCTCGCCGGCCGAGATCAACCTGCGCGCTGGTGACATTGCCAACATGGGCTTCGCCGAAGCCGTGGACTGCCCGGTGATCCTCATCGCCGACATCAACCGTGGCGGTGTCTTCGCTCACCTGGTCGGCACCCTGGAACTGCTCTCGGCGAGCGAGCAGGCGCGGATCGCAGGTTTCGTCATCAACCGTTTTCGCGGTGACATCGCCCTGCTGCAGCCGGGTCTGGACTGGCTCGAACAGCGCACCGGCAAACCGGTGCTGGGCGTGCTGCCCTATGTCAGCGACCTGCACCTGGAGGCCGAGGATGGCATCGACACGCGCCAGGCGGCCAAGCAGGAGCAGGTGCTCAAGGTCATCGTGCCGGTGCTGCCGCGCATCAGCAACCATACCGACTTCGACCCGCTGCGCCTGCATCCGCAGGTCGATCTGCAATTCATCGGGCCCGGCCAGCCCATTCCCGCCGCCGACCTGATCATCCTGCCAGGCTCGAAAAGCGTACGCGGCGATCTGGCACAGCTGCGTGCCCGCGGCTGGGACAAGGCCATCGCCCGCCACTTGCGCTACGGCGGCAAGTTGATCGGCATCTGTGGCGGCCTGCAGATGCTCGGCCGTGAAGTGCACGACCCGCTGGGCCTCGAGGGCAGCGCCGGTTCCAGCCCTGGCTTGGGCTTGTTCGACTACGTCACGCTGCTCGAGGCCGACAAGCAGCTGCGCAACGTTACTGGAACCCTGAGCCTGGAAGCGGCGCCGGTAGCCGGCTACGAGATTCACGCGGGCGTCACCCGTGGCCCGGCGCTGGAGCATCCGGCCGTGCAGCTTGCCGATGGCCGCTGCGATGGCGCGCGCAGCGCCGACGGGCAGATCCTCGCCACCTACCTGCATGGCCTGTTCGAGGGCACCGAGTCGTGCGCTGCGTTGCTGCGCTGGGCAGGGCTCGAGCAGGTGCAGAAGGTCGACTATGAGGCTTTGCGCGAACGCGACATCGAGCGCCTGGCGGACCTGGTCGAGCAGCACCTGGACACCGCGCGCCTGCGCAGCCTGTGTGGAGTCGCCTGACATGCGCAGCCTGATCCTCGGCGGCGCCCGCTCGGGCAAGAGCCGCCTGGCCGAACAACTGGCCAGTGCCAGTGGCCTGGCCGTCACCTACATCGCCACCAGCGAGCCGCTCGATGGTGAAATGAACGAACGGGTGCGCCTGCACCGTCAGCGCCGCCCTGAACACTGGGCACTCATCGAAGAGCCTTTGGCCTTGGCGGATGTCCTGCGTGGTCAGGCCGCTGAGGACCGTTGCCTGCTGGTGGACTGCCTGACCTTGTGGCTGACCAACCTGCTGATGCTCGACGACCCGCAGCGCCTGGCCGCCGAGCGCGAGGCGCTGCTCGACTGCCTGGAGCAACTGCCGGGCACGCTCATTCTGGTCAGCAACGAAACCGGCCTGGGCGTCGTGCCCATGGGCGAGCTGACGCGCCGTTACGTTGACTTGGCCGGCTGGCTGCACCAGGCCATCGCTGAACGCTGCCAGAGGGTCGTGCTGACCGTCGCTGGCCTTCCTCTCATGCTCAAGGGACCCGCTCTATGAACCCAGCCTGGTGGCGTGACGCCTGCCAACCCATCGACCACGCCGCCATGGACCAGGCTCGCGCCCGTCAACAGCAACTGACCAAGCCGGCCGGCTCGCTCGGCCAGCTCGAAGGCGTGGCCGTGCAACTGGCTGGCCTGCAGGGTCGGGAACGGCCCACCCTGGAGCAGATTGCGATCACCCTGTTCGCTGGCGATCACGGCGTGGTCGAGGAGGGTGTCTCAGCCTACCCGCAAGCGGTGACCGGGCAGATGCTGCGCAATTTCGTCAACGGTGGTGCCGCGATCAGCGTACTCGCGCGGCAGCTGCAAGCCCGCCTTGAGGTGCTCGACCTGGGCACCGTTGACCCCGCGCTGGCGCTGGCGGGTGTGCGCCATCTGCACCTGGGCGCCGGTACCGCCAACTTCGCCCGCCAAGCGGCGATGACCGGTGCGCAGCTGCAAGGCGCCTTGCAGGCCGGTCGTGACAGCGTCACGCGCGCAGCGGCCACGGGCGCGCAGTTGTTCATCGGTGGCGAAATGGGCATTGGCAATACGACGGCCGCTGCTGCCGTGGCCTGTGTGCTGCTGGCCTGCCCGGCAGGTGAGCTGAGCGGGCCAGGCACGGGCCTGGACAGCGCCGGCGTACAGCACAAGGCCGCGGTGATCGAACGCGCCCTGGCGCTGCATACGCTGCGCGCCGATGAGCCGTTACGCGCGCTGGCCTGCGTCGGTGGCTTCGAAATCGCCGCGCTCACCGGGGCCTACCTGGCCTGCGCCCAGCAAGGGATTGCAGTGTTGGTGGATGGCTTCATCTGCAGTGTTGCCGCGCTGTTGGCGGTACGCTTGAGCCCGCAGAGCCGCGCGTGGATGCTATTTGCCCACCAGGGCGCGGAGCCGGGTCACCAGGCCGTCTTGGCGGCGCTGCATGCCGAGCCGTTGCTGGCCTTGGGGTTGCGGTTGGGCGAGGGCAGCGGGGCTGCGCTGGCGGTGCCGTTGCTGCGCCTGGCGTGCGACCTGCATGGGCAGATGGCGACGTTCGCCGAAGCAGCGGTGGCGGATCGTCCGGCATGATGCTCGATCTGTTGCGCCATGGTGAAACGGAGCAGGGCGGCGGCCTGCGTGGCAGCCTGAATGATGCGCTGACGGCCAAAGGCTGGGCGCAGATGCACGCTGCGCTGGTCTCGGCTGGCCCCTGGCAGGTGGTGGTCAGCTCGCCCTTGCAACGCTGCGCGCGATTTGCCGAGCAACTGGGCGTGCCGGTGCAGCTCGAGGCCGACCTGCAGGAATTGCACTTCGGCGCCTGGGAAGGCCGCACGGCGCTGCAGATCATGCAGGACCAGGCAGACGAACTAGGCCGCTTCTGGGCCGACCCTTACGCGTTCACGCCGCCTGACGGCGAGCCTGTGGCCCGCTTCGCCGAACGGGTGCTGGGCGCGGTCACCCGACTACAGCAGCAGCACGCCGGCAAGCGCGTGCTGCTGGTCACTCACGGCGGGGTCATGCGCCTGTTGCTGGCACGTGCCCGTGGTTTGCCCAAGGCGCAGCTGCTGCAGGTCGAGGTCGGCCATGGCGCCTTGGTGCGGCTGACCGTGGACGACCAGGGCGCGTTGCGCGAGGTGCTCTGACATGCTGCCATTCTGGATTGCCTTGCAGTTTCTCAGCAGCTTGCCGGTGCGCTTGCCGGGCATGCCTGAACCTCAGGCCATGGGCCGCTCGTTGTTGTTCTACCCACTGGTCGGGGCGTTGTTCGGCGCGCTGTTGTGGCTGGCCAGCCTGCTGCTGCACGGGGTGGCCGCGCCGCTTCAGGCTGCTCTGCTGCTGAGCCTGTGGGTGCTGCTCAGCGGTGCGCTGCATCTGGACGGCCTGGCCGACAGCGCCGACGCCTGGCTGGGCGGCTTTGGCGATCGCGAGCGCACGCTGCAGATCATGAAGGATCCGCGCAGCGGCCCGATCGCCGTGGTGACGCTGGTCTTGCTATTGCTGTTGAAATTCTGTGCCCTGTGGGTGCTCGTCGAGCGGGGCGCGGGCGTGGCGTTGCTGTTGGCGCCGATCGTCGGGCGCGCGGCCATGCTTGGCTTGTTTCTCAGCACCCCCTACGTGCGCCGGGGTGGCTTGGGCCAGGCCCTGGCCGAGCACCTGCCGCGCACCGCGGCAAAGTGGGTGCTGCTGCTCAGCCTGCTGGCCTGTGTGGTGCTGGGCGGCGCGCAGGCCCTGCTGCCGATGCTGGCTGCGGCGCTGGTATTCGTGTGGTTGCGCAGATCGATGTGCACCCGCCTGGGCGGCGCTACCGGCGACACTGCCGGCGCGATGCTGGAGCTGCTCGAACTGACCGTGCTGGTGGGCTTGGCCGTCTGAGTGCAGCGTCGGCGCAGCGAGGATGAACGGCAACAGCGAAATTTCTTGCAACACGGGCCGTTGGAATCGGTTATACCTGCATGACCTTGCAATAGGCTGGAGATAACAAGAATGAGTTCGGTGTGGCGATCCAGTGGGTGGGTGTTGACTGGGGCAGCGTTGATCCTGGCGCTCTCGCTTGGTGTGCGGCATGGTTTTGGCCTGTTCCTGGCGCCGATGAGCGCCGACTTCGGCTGGGGCCGTGAGGTATACGCGTTCGCGATCGCCCTGCAGAACCTGATCTGGGGCTTGGCCCAACCGTTTGCCGGCGCGCTGGCCGATCGGCTCGGAGCGGCTCGAGTCGTGATCATCGGCGGCATTCTCTATGCCGCGGGCCTGCTGTTGATGAGTACCGCCGATTCGGCGTGGTCGTTGTCGCTGAGCGCAGGCCTGCTGATTGGTATCGGCCTGTCGGGCACTTCGTTTTCGGTCATTCTCGGCGTGGTGGGTCGCGCAGTGCCAGCGGAAAAACGCAGCATGGCCATGGGCATTGCCAGCGCCGCCGGCTCGTTCGGCCAATTCGCGATGCTGCCCGGCACCCTTGGCCTGATCGAATGGCTGGGCTGGTCGGCGGCGCTGCTGGTACTGGGCCTGTTGGTGGCGCTGATCGTGCCCTTTGTCGGGCTGCTGCGTGACCAACCGCTGCCCAGCCACGGTGGCGAGCAGACCTTGGCCCAGGCGCTGCGCGAGGCCTGCTCGCACTCGGGATTCTGGTTGCTGGCGTTGGGCTTTTTCGTCTGTGGCTTTCAGGTGGTGTTCATCGGCGTGCACCTGCCGGCCTATCTGGTCGACCAGCATCTGCCGGCAACCACGGGCACCACGGTGCTGGCACTGGTCGGGTTGTTCAATATCGTCGGCACCTATACCGCAGGCTGGCTGGGTGGGCGGATGTCCAAGCCGCGCTTGCTGACCGCGTTGTATCTGTTGCGCGGGGTGGTGATTGGCCTGTTCCTGTGGTTGCCGGTCACGCAGCTGAGCGCTTACCTGTTCGGCATCGCCATGGGGCTGCTGTGGCTGTCCACCGTACCGTTGACCAATGGCACGGTGGCCACGGTATTCGGCGTGCGCAATCTGTCGATGCTGGGTGGCATCGTGTTCCTGTTCCACCAGTTGGGGGCATTTCTGGGCGGTTGGCTGGGCGGGGTGGTGTACGACCAGACGGGTAATTACGACCTGGTCTGGCAGATCTCGATCCTGCTCAGCCTGCTGGCTGCCGCGCTCAACTGGCCGGTGCGCGAGCGGCCGGTGGCGCGTCTGCAGGCGCAATCGGCATGAACCGCTCCCTGGCGCGTGGGTTGCTGTTGGCCGCGGGTGGGCTGTTGCTGGCCTTGGTCTGGTGGGGCTGGCAGCGCGGTGGGCTGGCGTTGATGCAGTTGGGCATGAGCGTCTGTTAGGCGCTACGCTGCAAGTTCATGGACTGTATGGCTGGAGAGGCGAACGATGCGTGCACACTGGTGGTTGATGCCGTTGCTGGGGATGCTGGCGAGCGCGAGCGGTTGGGCGGCGGATTGCCCGGCGGCATTGCAGGGTAGCTTGCCGGAGCTGCGCGGCAAGGGGCAGGTCGATCTGTGCCAGCGCTTTGCCGGCAAGCCGTTGGTGGTGATCAACACGGCGAGCTACTGCGGGTTCGCGCCGCAATTCGAGGGGTTGGAGGCGGCTTATCAGGCTTACCATGGCCAAGGGCTGGAAATGCTGGGTGTGCCGTCCAATGATTTCAAGCAGGAAGATGCCGACAGTGATAAGACGGCGAAGGTATGTTATGCCAACTATGGCGTTACCTTCACCATGACCAAGGCGCAGCCGGTGCGGGGCAAGGATGCGATACCGTTGTTCACCGAGTTGGCTCGCCAGAGCAGTGCGCCGAAGTGGAACTTCTACAAATATGTGGTTGATCGGCAGGGAAAGGTGATTGCCAACTTCTCCAGCCTTACCAAGCCTGATGATCCCGAGTTTCGCGCAGCAATCGAAAAGGCGATTGCCTCCAAACAATAATCACCGTAATCAGCAAAGCTTCTAGCTTCTAGCTTCTAGCTTCTAGCTTCTAGCTTCTAGCTTCTAGCTTCTAGCTTTTGTTTTTGCTCTTGCTTCTAAGCGCGCGATAGTTCAGGCAACGCAAATTGCGACCTCAGGAGGCCGAGTGTAGGCGTCTGGAGGGCCCAGGGTGCGTAGCACCCCCGACGGCGTAGCCGGAGGACGCGAGCTGTACGACTTGCGAAGCAAGTTGTGGCCGCGCAGGGCCCGCAAGACGCCGGAGCGAGGGGACCCCGGAGCGCAGCGCAGGGGCCGGATGTGGGAGCGAGGGGTTTTTGGTTCCTTTTTGCCCCGTCAAAAAGGGACTCGCCGTAAAGGCGAAAAGGTGAGTGAGCGTCGCCTCTGCCAATGAATACCTACAACTAAGTCAAAACAGTCGCTGCTGTTAGCTTGCAAGTAAAGAGCAATAAGTAGGTAGTTGAAGTTTTAATAATCTTCAGTTGCAAGTTGCAAGTTGCAAGTTGCAAGTTGCAAGTTGCAAGTTGCAAAAAGCAAGCAGCAAATAGCAAGTTGGATTTAGCAGCTTAGCTACAATGTTTTAATGCTATGGTCATGGCTTTTACGAAGCATGCGCATTCATTTGCGATGGTGGCGCATAGTCACCTTTCCGCCCTTACGGCGTCCTACTTTTTGCCGGGTCAAAAAGTAGGCAAAAACCCCTGGCTCCCACATCCGGCCCCTGCGCTGCGCTCCGGGGTTCCCTCGCTTCGGCGTCTTGCGGGCCCTGCGCGGCCACAACTTGCTACGCAAGTCGTACAGCTCGCGTCCTCCGGCTACGCCGTCGGGGGTGCTACGCACCCTGGGCCCTCCAGACGCCTACGCTCGGCCTCCTGAGGTCGCA
>NZ_JBKGGV010000018.1:0-54525 GCF_052041965.1 Pseudomonas sp. SMSB3
TCAGCGCGGTCATGCGCAGGCTTGGCGATGGGTCTGCAGCCCTTTTCCTATGCAAGCTCACGACCCCTAGCTATCATGCCAGCCTTATTCCAAGTCGAGATTGGCATGCTGAAGTTGTTGAACCTCCTCAAGGATGGCCGGTTCCATTCCGGAGAAGCCTTGGGGGCAGCCCTCGGGATAAGCCGCAGCGCCGTTTGGAAACAGCTGCAGCACCTGGAAAGCGACCTGAACCTCACCATCCATAAAATTCGTGGACGCGGTTACCAGTTGTCTGCGCCGCTGAGCTTGCTTGATCCACTAGCGATTGACCAGTACGCGCAGGGTGAGAGGTGGCCTGTCGTCGTGCATGAAACCATCGATTCAACCAACGCTGAAGCCTTGCGACAAATCAGCAAGGGGCAGTTGGCACCCTTCATTGTATTGGCTGAGCGCCAGAGCGCTGGCCGGGGTCGACGTGGTCGCCTGTGGGTAAGTCCATTTGCCGAGAATCTGTATTACAGCCTGGTCCTGCGGGTTGAAGGCGGCATGCGTCAGCTTGAAGGCCTAAGCCTGGTGGTTGGATTGGCTGTCATGCGCACCCTGCAAAGCTTCGGCGTCAAGGATGTCGGACTTAAATGGCCAAACGACGTGCTCATCCGCGGGCAGAAGGTGACCGGCATTCTGCTTGAGCTGGTCGGAGATCCTGCCGACGTCTGTCATGTAGTGCTGGGTATTGGCATCAACGTGAACATGCAGAGCAATGGCGACGTTGATCAGCAGTGGACATCGATCAAGCGTGAGGTGGGTGCGGCGATAGATCGCAATCGCTTGGTCGCCGTCCTCAACCAGCAGCTGCACCATGAACTCGCGCGTCATCGACGTTATGGTTTCGCAGCGTTCCAGGAGGAATGGGAGCGGTCACACGTATGGCAAGGACGTCAGGTTTCCCTGATTGCCGGCAGCTCCCAGATCCACGGTGTCGTGCTGGGTGTGGACGGGCAGGGCGGATTGCGTCTTGAAGTTGATGGTGTAGAAAAGAGCTTCAGCGGTGGTGAGCTCAGTTTGAGGTTGCGTGATGATTCTTGAGCTCGACTGCGGCAATAGCTTCATAAAATGGCGGGTGATACATGTCGCCGATGCCACGATTGTGGGTGGCGGAATCGTCGACTCGGATCAAGCGCTGGTGGCTGAGGTGAGCGCGCTATCAGGGCTGCGACTGACAGGGTGCAGGATCGTCAGCGTGCGCAGCGAGGACGAAACGTCTGCGCTCTGTGCGGTTATTGCCAACGCGTTCTGCGTTGAGGCAAAAGTCGCCGAGCCGTCGCCCGGCATGGCCGGGGTGCGCAATGGCTACGCTGATTACCAACGCTTGGGCATGGACCGCTGGCTCGCTGTACTAGGCGCTTTTCATCTGGCTAAAGGCGCATGCCTGGTCATCGACCTGGGCACTGCGGCAAAAGCGGACTTCGTATCAGCCGATGGTGAGCATCTAGGTGGCTATATATGTCCGGGTATGCCGTTGATGCGCAGCCAGCTGCGTACCCATACTCGGCGCATCCGCTACGACGATGCGTCGGCAGAGCGTGCCATGAACAGTCTTGCGCCAGGGCGTTCCACTGTTGAAGCGGTAGAGCGAGGCTGCGTATTGATGTTGCAAGGTTTTGCCCGCACCCAGATTGACCAGGCGCATGCGCTGTGGGGGGCGGATTTCACGGTATTCCTTACCGGTGGCGATGCGCCGCTGGTGCGCGAGGCCGCGCCGCAGGCGCGTGTGGTTCCTGACCTGGTTTTCGTCGGCCTGGCAATGGCCTGTCCATTGGACTGAGGTGCTTATGCGTTGGTTGTTTCTGCTGTTGTTGGTGCTCAATGTCTTCTATTACGTATGGCACCAGCAGCAAGCCCCGCTGAAAGCCAAGGATGTTGCGCCGCTTTTGCTGTACAAAGGCAATCAGCAGGAAATTCGTTTACTCAAGGAAACCGGCGCCGCTACGCCGGCAAGGCGGCGCGATGAATGCCTGGTGGTGGGTGGGCTGGCTGGTCGGGAGCAGCTTGAGGCGCTGCGTCAGCGCCTGCTCAGCCTTGATATCAACGCCGCTACGGTGGCTGGACAGATCCCTGGGGCGGAAGGCCTGTGGGTCAAGATTGCGCCTGAGAGCGAGCGATTATTGGACCAAACGGTGCTTCAGACTCTTTCCAACGATTTCAAAGACTTAAAACACAAAATTATTTTCTGCCAGGGTATTGCAACTGCTGAATAGCTTGATAGAATGGCGCCCGCTTCACAGGGAACACCACTTAGGTGGCAGAACTGGAAGCGGTGTCAATGCAGCTAAGTTTCAGATTTGATTGAAAAAATTTGAAAAAATGCTTGACACTAGGACGGCAGACAAATAGAATGCCGGCCACATCTGGAGGGATTCCCGAGCGGTCAAAGGGGACGGACTGTAAATCCGTTGCGAGAGCTTCGAAGGTTCGAATCCTTCTCCCTCCACCAGTTTTAGCGAGAGCCGCAAGCTCCGCGGGTATAGTTTAGTGGTAGAACCTCAGCCTTCCAAGCTGATGATGCGGGTTCGATTCCCGCTACCCGCTCCAAGTTTGCCGGATTTTGCACAAAGTGTTTCGCTCTTGTAGCTCAGTTGGTAGAGCACACCCTTGGTAAGGGTGAGGTCAGCGGTTCAAGTCCGCTCAAGAGCTCCATATAAACAAGGCAGATATGAAAATATCTGCCTTTGTTTTATCAGCGTAAGACTATTTTCTTCTGCGGAGGACTGTTCGATGGCTAAGGAAAAGTTTGATCGTTCCCTTCCCCACGTCAACGTCGGCACCATCGGCCACGTTGACCACGGTAAGACCACTCTGACCGCAGCTCTGACTCGCGTCTGCTCCGAAGTATTCGGTTCGGCAGTCGTTGAGTTCGACAAGATCGACTCGGCTCCGGAAGAAAAAGCACGCGGTATCACCATCAACACCGCTCACGTCGAGTACAACTCGAACATTCGTCACTACGCTCACGTTGACTGCCCAGGTCACGCTGACTACGTGAAGAACATGATCACCGGTGCTGCCCAGATGGACGGCGCGATCCTGGTTTGCTCGGCCGCCGATGGTCCGATGCCACAAACCCGTGAGCACATCCTGCTGTCCCGTCAGGTTGGCGTTCCGTACATCGTGGTCTTCCTGAACAAGGCTGACCTGGTAGACGACGCTGAGCTGCTGGAACTGGTCGAGATGGAAGTTCGCGACCTGCTGTCCACCTACGACTTCCCAGGCGACGACACCCCGATCATCATCGGTTCGGCTCGTATGGCGCTGGAAGGCAAAGACGACAACGAAATGGGCACTACCGCTGTCAAGAAGCTGGTAGAAACTCTGGATGCCTACATCCCTGAGCCAGTTCGTGCCATCGACCAGCCATTCCTGATGCCGATCGAAGACGTATTCTCGATCTCGGGTCGTGGTACCGTGGTAACCGGCCGTATCGAGCGTGGTATCGTCCGCGTTCAGGATCCGCTGGAAATCGTTGGTCTGCGTGACACCACCACCACTACCTGCACCGGCGTTGAGATGTTCCGCAAGCTGCTGGACGAAGGTCGTGCTGGCGAGAACTGCGGCGTTCTGCTGCGTGGTACCAAGCGTGACGACGTTGAGCGTGGCCAGGTTCTGGTCAAGCCAGGTTCGGTCAAGCCGCACACCAAGTTCACCGCAGAAGTCTACGTTCTGTCGAAAGAAGAAGGCGGTCGTCACACTCCGTTCTTCAAAGGCTACCGTCCACAGTTCTACTTCCGTACCACTGACGTGACCGGTAACTGCGAACTGCCGGAAGGCGTTGAAATGGTAATGCCAGGCGACAACATTCAGATGACTGTCACCCTGATCAAGACCATCGCAATGGAAGACGGTCTGCGCTTCGCTATCCGTGAAGGCGGTCGTACCGTCGGCGCCGGCGTCGTAGCAAAAATTATTGAATAAGTAGTTGATTTTCCTAATCAGGCCGGTATAATGGCCGGCCTGATACAGCGTTACAGGTCAGTAGCTCAATTGGCAGAGCGACGGTCTCCAAAACCGTAGGTTGGGGGTTCGATTCCCTCCTGACCTGCCATTTCACCTCGGTGTGATGGCTTTCTTCTTACAGGATCCTCCTCGATGACCCCCAAAACTGAAGCCCAAGAATCGCGTTTTGATCTGTTCAAGTGGCTGGCTGTAGTGGCTTTGGTGGTTGTTGCAGTTGTGGGTAATCAATATTACTCCGCCGCCCCAATCCTGTACCGTGTCCTTGCACTTCTCGCCCTGGCTGCCGTTGCAGGCTTTGTAGCTCTGCAGACTGCGAAGGGTAAGTCGTTCTTTGCGCTGGCGAAGGAAGCTCGTACCGAGATCCGTAAAGTCGTGTGGCCGACCCGCCAGGAAACAGCCCAGACCACGCTGATTGTCGTGGCTGTCGTGCTGGTTATGGCACTGCTGCTGTGGGGTCTTGATTCCCTGCTCGGCTGGGCGGTCTCCCTGATCGTAGGCTAAAGGTGTCCCGTGGCTAAGCGTTGGTATGTTGTGCATGCTTACTCGGGTTACGAGAAGCATGTAATGCGCTCTCTGATCGAGCGCGTCAAGCTGGCTGGCATGGAAGACGGTTTCGGCGAAATCTTGGTTCCGACCGAAGAAGTCGTTGAGATGCGCAATGGCCAGAAGCGCAAGAGCGAGCGTAAGTTCTTCCCTGGCTACGTATTGGTCCAGATGGAAATGAACGAAGGTACCTGGCACTTGGTCAAGGATACCCCTCGCGTGATGGGCTTTATCGGTGGTACGGCAGACAAGCCTGCACCGATCACTGATAAAGAAGCTGAAGCTATCCTGCGTCGCGTTGCCGATGGCAGTGACAAGCCGAAGCCCAAGACGCTGTTCGAGCCAGGTGAAGTGGTTCGAGTCATTGATGGTCCGTTCGCAGACTTCAATGGCAACGTCGAAGAAGTTAACTACGAAAAGAGTCGCCTCCAGGTGGCGGTGCTCATTTTCGGTCGCTCCACTCCGGTGGAGCTCGAGTTCAGCCAGGTCGAAAAGGTCTAGGCGGACGAAGCATCCCATACCCCGCAGCCCTGTGTGCTGCGGGGTTTTGTCGTCACTGGGATAAAACGCAAGTCATCCGGGGAGCCATATGGCGTTCGTACCCGATTTTGGAGTAGCTCATGGCTAAGAAGATTCAGGCTTACATCAAGCTGCAAGTTAAGGCCGGCCAGGCCAACCCAAGCCCACCCGTTGGTCCAGCACTGGGTCAACACGGTGTGAACATCATGGAGTTCTGCAAGGCCTTCAACGCCCGTACTCAGGGTCAAGAAGCCGGTCTGCCGACTCCAGTGATCATCACTGTCTACAGCGACCGTAGCTTCACCTTCGAGACCAAGAGCACCCCTGCCTCGGTTCTGCTGAAGAAAGCTGCTGGCCTGACCAGTGGTTCGGCTCGGCCGAACACCGTTAAAGTCGGTACCGTTACCCGTGCTCAGCTGGAAGATATCGCCAAGGCTAAACAGGCTGATCTGACCGCCGCTGACCTGGACGCAGCTGTACGCACCATCGCTGGCTCTGCCCGCAGCATGGGCTTGAACGTGGAGGGTGTGTAATGGCTAAGCTGACCAAGCGCCAAAAGGCAATCGCCGAAAAAATCGAAGCAGGCAAGGCCTACAACTTCGAAGAGGCCGCAACTCTGCTGGCTTCGCTGCCGGCTGCCAAGTTCGTAGAATCCTACGACATCGCCGTAAACCTCGGTGTTGACCCGCGTAAATCCGATCAGGTTGTTCGTAGCGCTACCGTGCTGCCACACGGCACTGGCAAGACTGTACGCGTTGCTGTCTTCACCCAGGGTCCAGCTGCTGAAGCCGCTCTGGCTGCCGGCGCTGACCGTGTAGGCATGGACGATCTGGCTGCCGAAATGAAAGGCGGCGACCTGAACTATGACGTCGTCATCGCATCGCCTGATGCCATGCGCGTTGTCGGTCAGCTGGGTCAGGTTCTGGGTCCTCGCGGCCTGATGCCTAACCCGAAAGTAGGTACCGTAACTCCAGACGTAGCCGGCGCGGTCAAAAACGCCAAGGCTGGTCAGGTTCGCTACCGTACCGACAAGAACGGTATCATTCACACTTCCGTTGGCAAAATCGGCTTCGAAGCCGGCAAGCTGAAGGAAAACGTTGAAGCCCTGATCGCCGATCTGAAGCGTATCAAGCCGGCTTCCTCGAAAGGTATCTACGTCAAGCGCGTTACCCTGAGCACCACCATGGGCCCAGGTCTGGTCATCGATCAGAGCTCGCTGGACGTGTAAGAAACAGAGTGGCGCGACCCGTCGCGCCACTCGCAAAAATTGGGGTCCCTGCCTGGCGGGGGCTATCCAAGACCGTAGGCGGCGCAAGCCTTAAAAATCCAGCCCACGCAGATGGTGCTCCCGATTCGTTACCGAATCAGACACCAAAACGACATCCGGCCTCGGCCAGATGAAACGGTAAAAACCAGGAGTAAACCCGTGGCAATTAAACTCGAAGACAAGAAGGCCATCGTCGCTGAAGTCAACGAGGCTGCCAAAGTCGCTCTGTCCGCTGTCGTGGCCGATGCCCGTGGTGTGACTGTAGGCGCAATGACCGGACTCCGTAAAGAGGCCCGCGAAGCTGGCGTATACGTACGTGTCGTACGTAACACCCTGCTCAAGCGCGCTGTTGAAGGCACCGAATTTTCGATCCTCAGCGACGCGTTCAAAGGCCCGACCCTGATTGCATTCTCCAACGAACACCCGGGCGCTGCTGCTCGTCTGTTCAAAGAGTTCGCCAAGGGTCAGGACAAGTTCGAGATCAAGGCAGCTGCGTTTGACGGCAATTTCATTGCAGCGAACCAGATCGACGTGTTGGCTACCCTGCCGACCCGCGACGAAGCTATTGCAAAACTGATGAGCGTCATTCAAGGCGCCACCAGCAAGCTGGCTCGTACTCTGGCAGCCATTCGCGACCAGAAAGAAGCTACCGCCGCCTAAGGCGCGCGAACTCTTTCAAAATCATACGTTTAATTTGATGGCTGCGTAGGCTGTCACCCCAATACAGGATTTAAGTCATGTCTCTGACTAACGAACAAATCATCGAAGCAATCGGCCAGAAAACCGTTCTGGAAGTTGTTGAGCTGATCAAAGCAATGGAAGAAACCTTCGGCGTTACCGCTGCTGTTGCCGCTGCTGGCCCAGCTGCTGCTGCTGCCGTTGTTGAAGAGCAGACCGAGTTCAACGTTGTTCTGGTTGAAGCCGGCGACAAGAAAGTGAACGTCATTAAAGCCGTTCGCGAGCTGACCGGTCTGGGCCTGAAAGAAGCCAAAGAGAAAGTCGATGGCGCTCCTCAGGTTGTAGCTGAAGGCGTTTCGAAAGAAGCCGCTGAAGACGCTAAGAAGAAGCTGGAAGAAGCAGGCGCTAAAGTCGAGCTGAAGTAATCTCGACCTTGCGATGCCAGCCTGAGCGTCGAGCTTAAGGCTGATGGCTGGTGGCTTAGGCCACCGGCCTTTTTCCGTTATTGGTGGCTGGTCAAGCCGGCCCCGATAACAAGCTGCAAGACACCCATGTGGGTGGCGCAAACCAAGGGGTTTGCACGATTTTCTGGCTGCTCCCGCCGGGAGAAGCCAAACAAGCAGGTGACCAAGCTGGGGAACGCTGATGGCTTACTCATATACTGAGAAAAAACGTATCCGCAAGGACTTTAGCAAGTTGCCGGACGTCATGGATGTGCCTTACCTCCTGGCCATCCAGCTGGATTCGTATCGCGAATTCCTGCAAGCGGGAGCATCCAAGGATTCGTTCCGTGACGTCGGCCTGCACGCGGCCTTCAAGTCGGTATTCCCGATCATCAGCTACTCCGGCAATGCTGCCTTGGAGTACGTAGGCTACCGCCTGGGCGATCCCGCCTTCGATGTGAAGGAATGTGTCCTGCGTGGCGTGACCTTCGCGGTCCCACTGCGGGTCAAGGTGCGCCTGATCATCTTCGACAAGGAATCGTCGAACAAAGCGATCAAGGACATCAAAGAGCAAGAAGTCTACATGGGTGAAATCCCCCTGATGACTGAGAACGGTACCTTCGTTATCAACGGTACCGAACGAGTAATCGTTTCCCAGCTGCACCGTTCGCCTGGTGTGTTCTTCGACCACGACCGTGGCAAGACGCACAGCTCCGGCAAGCTGCTGTACTCCGCTCGCATCATCCCTTACCGCGGTTCGTGGTTGGACTTCGAGTTCGACCCGAAAGACTGCGTGTTCGTGCGTATCGACCGTCGTCGCAAACTGCCGGCTTCGGTACTGCTGCGCGCGCTGGGCTACAGCACCGAAGAAGTGCTCAACACCTTCTACACCACCAACGTGTTCCACATTTCCGGCGAGAAACTCAGCCTGGAACTGGTACCTCAGCGTCTGCGTGGTGAAGTCGCGGTCATGGACATCCATGACGAAAGCGGCAAGGTCATCGTTGAGCAAGGCCGCCGTATTACCGCGCGCCACGTCAATCAGCTCGAGAAGGCTGGTGTCAACTCGCTGGACGTTCCGATGGAATACGTCCT
The DNA here is from genome assembly GCF_052041965.1 of Pseudomonas sp. SMSB3. NCBI lineage: Bacteria > Pseudomonadati > Pseudomonadota > Gammaproteobacteria > Pseudomonadales > Pseudomonadaceae > Pseudomonas > Pseudomonas sp. SMSB3. Next base: position 8,536 of record NZ_JBKGGV010000018.1, read on the forward strand.
GGGTCGCACCACTGCCAAGGCTATCGTGCACCCGGCCACCGGTGAAATCCTGGCTGAGTGCAACACCGAGCTGACCACCGAACTGCTGATCAAGATCGCCAAGGCACAGGTCGTCCGTATCGAGACCCTGTACACCAACGACATCGACTGCGGTCCGTTCATCTCCGATACCCTGAAGATCGACACCACCAGCAACCAGCTGGAAGCACTGGTCGAGATCTATCGCATGATGCGTCCAGGCGAGCCGCCAACCAAGGATGCCGCCGAGACCCTGTTCAACAACCTGTTCTTCAGCGCCGAGCGTTACGATCTGTCCGCCGTCGGCCGCATGAAGTTCAACCGTCGTATCGGTCGTACCGAGATCGAAGGTTCGGGCGTGCTGAGCAAGGAAGACATCGTCGAGGTCCTCAAGACCCTGGTCGATATCCGTAACGGCAAAGGCATCGTCGACGACATCGACCACCTGGGTAACCGTCGCGTTCGCTGCGTCGGTGAGATGGCCGAGAACCAGTTCCGCGTTGGCCTGGTGCGTGTCGAGCGTGCGGTCAAAGAGCGTCTGTCGATGGCAGAAAGCGAAGGCCTGATGCCTCAGGACCTGATCAACGCCAAGCCGGTCGCGGCCGCGGTGAAAGAGTTCTTCGGCTCCAGCCAGCTCTCGCAGTTCATGGACCAGAACAACCCGCTGTCCGAGATTACCCACAAGCGCCGCGTATCTGCGCTTGGCCCTGGTGGCCTGACCCGTGAGCGTGCAGGCTTCGAAGTGCGTGACGTGCACCCGACCCACTACGGCCGTGTGTGCCCGATCGAGACCCCTGAAGGTCCGAACATCGGTCTGATCAACTCCCTGGCAGCCTATGCCCGCACCAACCAGTACGGCTTCCTGGAAAGCCCGTACCGTGTGGTGAAAGAAGGCGTTGTCAGCGACGACATCGTGTTCCTGTCGGCTATTGAAGAGGCTGATCACGTCATCGCTCAGGCTTCGGCCACGATGAACGAGAAGAAGCAGCTGATCGACGAGTTGGTCGCAGTTCGTCACTTGAACGAATTCACCGTCAAGGCGCCGGAAGACGTCACCTTGATGGACGTATCGCCGAAGCAGGTTGTTTCGGTTGCAGCGTCGCTGATTCCGTTCCTCGAGCACGACGACGCCAACCGTGCGTTGATGGGTTCGAACATGCAGCGTCAGGCGGTACCGACCCTGCGTGCCGACAAGCCGCTGGTAGGTACTGGCATGGAGCGCAACGTCGCCCGTGACTCCGGTGTCTGCGTGGTCGCTCGTCGCGGTGGCGTGATCGATTCGGTCGACGCCAGCCGTATCGTCGTGCGTGTAGCCGATGACGAAGTGGAAACCGGTGAAGCCGGTGTAGATATCTACAACCTGACCAAGTACACCCGTTCGAACCAGAACACCTGCATCAACCAGCGTCCGCTGGTGAGCAAAGGTGACAAGGTTCAGCGTGGCGACATCATGGCCGACGGCCCGTCCACCGATATGGGTGAACTGGCACTGGGTCAGAACATGCGCATCGCGTTCATGGCGTGGAACGGCTTCAACTTCGAAGACTCCATCTGCCTGTCCGAGCGTGTGGTTCAGGAAGACCGCTTCACCACGATCCACATCCAGGAACTGACCTGCGTGGCGCGTGACACCAAGCTTGGCCCAGAGGAAATCACTGCGGACATCCCGAACGTGGGTGAAGCCGCTCTGAACAAGCTGGACGAAGCCGGTATCGTTTACGTAGGTGCCGAAGTCGGCGCGGGCGATATTCTGGTCGGCAAGGTCACGCCAAAAGGCGAAACCCAGCTCACTCCAGAAGAGAAGCTGCTGCGCGCGATCTTCGGTGAGAAGGCCAGCGACGTCAAAGACACCTCCCTGCGCGTGCCGACCGGCACCAAGGGTACGGTCATCGACGTACAGGTCTTCACCCGTGACGGCGTAGAGCGCGACAGCCGTGCGCTGGCCATCGAGAAGATGCAGCTCGACGAGATCCGCAAGGACCTCAACGAGGAGTTCCGCATCGTTGAAGGCGCGACCTTCGAACGTCTGCGTGCTGCGCTGAACGGCCAGATCGTCGACGGCGGTGCCGGCCTGAAGAAAGGCATCGCGATCACCGACGAAGTGCTCGATGGTCTGGAGCACGGTCAGTGGTTCAAATTGCGCATGGCCGAAGATGCACTGAACGAGCAGCTCGAGAAAGCTCAGCAGTACATCGTCGACCGCCGTCGCCTGCTGGACGACAAGTTCGAAGACAAGAAGCGCAAGCTGCAGCAGGGCGATGACCTGGCTCCAGGCGTACTGAAGATCGTCAAGGTCTACCTGGCTATCCGCCGTCGCATCCAGCCGGGTGACAAGATGGCCGGTCGTCACGGTAACAAGGGTGTCGTCTCGGTGATCATGCCGGTCGAAGACATGCCGCATGACGCCAACGGTACTCCGGTCGACGTGGTCCTCAACCCGCTGGGCGTACCTTCGCGTATGAACGTCGGTCAGATTCTCGAAACCCACCTGGGCCTTGCAGCCAAAGGTCTGGGCGAGAAAATCGACCGCATGATCGAAGAACAGCGCAAGGCTGCTGAGCTGCGTGGCTTCCTCACCGAGATCTACAACGAGATCGGCGGGCGTCAGGAGAACCTGGAAGAATTCACCGACGAAGAGATCCTCGCCCTGGCGAACAACCTGAAGAAAGGCGTGCCTATGGCTACTCCGGTCTTCGATGGTGCCAAGGAGCGTGAGATCAAGGCCATGCTGAAACTGGCGGACCTGCCAGAAAGCGGCCAGATGGTGCTGTTCGATGGCCGTACCGGCAACAAGTTCGAGCGTCCTGTGACCGTTGGTTACATGTACATGCTCAAGCTGAACCACTTGGTGGACGACAAGATGCACGCGCGTTCCACTGGTTCCTACAGCCTGGTCACTCAGCAGCCGCTGGGTGGTAAGGCGCAGTTCGGTGGTCAGCGTTTCGGGGAGATGGAAGTGTGGGCGCTGGAAGCATACGGCGCGGCATACACCCTGCAAGAAATGCTCACAGTGAAGTCGGACGACGTGAACGGCCGTACCAAGATGTACAAGAACATCGTGGATGGCGATCACCGTATGGAGCCGGGCATGCCCGAGTCCTTCAACGTGTTGATCAAAGAGATCCGTTCGCTCGGTATCGATATCGATCTGGAAACCGAATAACACGTGACGCGAAGGGGAGCGGGGCAGGTAATGCCCGCTTCCTGCTCCGCCAGGAGGAAAGGCCTTGAAAGACCTACTGAATTTGCTGAAAAACCAGGGTCAAGTCGAAGAGTTCGACGCCATCCGCATCGGTCTGGCGTCGCCTGAAATGATCCGTTCGTGGTCGTTCGGTGAAGTTAAGAAGCCGGAAACCATCAACTACCGTACGTTCAAGCCTGAGCGTGACGGCCTTTTCTGCGCCAAGATCTTTGGCCCAGTCAAGGACTACGAGTGCCTGTGCGGTAAGTACAAGCGCCTCAAGCACCGTGGTGTGATCTGCGAGAAGTGCGGCGTTGAAGTCGCGCTGGCCAAAGTCCGTCGTGAGCGCATGGCGCACATCGAACTGGCTTCGCCGGTTGCTCACATCTGGTTCCTGAAGTCGCTGCCGTCCCGTATCGGCCTGCTGATGGACATGACCCTGCGTGATATCGAGCGCGTTCTCTACTTCGAGAGCTACGTCGTTATCGACCCAGGCATGACCACCCTCGAAAAGGGTCAGCTGCTCAACGACGAGCAGTACTTCGAAGCGCTGGAAGAATTCGGTGACGACTTCGACGCCCGCATGGGTGCCGAGGCGGTCCGCGAACTGCTGCACGCGATTGACCTGGAGCACGAGATTGGCCGCCTGCGCGAAGAGATTCCGCAGACCAACTCGGAAACCAAGATCAAGAAGCTGTCCAAGCGCCTGAAGCTGATGGAAGCTTTCCAGGGCTCGGGCAACCTGCCTGAGTGGATGGTCCTGACCGTCCTGCCAGTTCTGCCGCCGGACCTGCGTCCGCTGGTACCGCTGGATGGTGGCCGCTTCGCGACCTCCGACCTGAACGACCTGTATCGTCGGGTGATCAACCGTAACAATCGTCTGAAGCGCCTGCTCGATCTGTCGGCGCCGGACATCATCGTGCGCAACGAAAAGCGCATGCTGCAGGAAGCGGTTGACGCCCTGCTCGACAACGGCCGTCGCGGTCGCGCCATCACGGGCTCGAACAAGCGTCCGCTGAAGTCGCTGGCCGACATGATCAAAGGTAAGCAAGGTCGCTTCCGTCAGAACTTGCTCGGCAAGCGTGTGGACTATTCCGGCCGTTCGGTAATTACCGTAGGTCCGACCCTGCGTCTGCACCAGTGCGGCCTGCCGAAGAAGATGGCCCTGGAGCTGTTCAAGCCGTTCATTTTCGGCAAGCTGGAAATGCGTGGTCTGGCGACCACCATCAAAGCTGCCAAGAAGATGGTCGAGCGCGAGCTGCCAGAGGTGTGGGACGTGCTCGCCGAGGTGATCCGCGAACACCCCGTGCTGCTCAACCGTGCACCAACCCTGCACCGTCTGGGCATCCAGGCGTTCGAACCGGTACTGATCGAAGGTAAGGCCATTCAGCTGCACCCGCTGGTCTGCGCCGCGTACAACGCCGACTTCGACGGTGACCAGATGGCCGTTCACGTGCCGCTGACGCTGGAAGCCCAGCTCGAAGCGCGCGCGCTGATGATGTCGACCAACAACATCCTGTCGCCAGCCAACGGTGAGCCAATCATCGTGCCGTCGCAGGACGTGGTACTGGGTCTGTACTACATGACCCGTGAAGCCATCAACGCCAAGGGCGAAGGTCGCGTGTTCGCTGACCTGCAGGAAGTCGACCGCGTATTCCGCGCCGGCGAAGCTGCCCTGCACGCGAAGATCAAGGTTCGTATCAACGAAACCGTGAAAGACCGCGATGGCAGCGTCACCAAGAACACCCGTATCGTCGACACCACCGTTGGCCGTGCGCTGCTGTTCCAGGTTGTACCGGCAGGTCTGCCGTACGACGTGGTCAACCAGCCGATGAAGAAGAAGGCGATCTCCAAGCTGATCAACCAGTGCTACCGCGTGGTTGGTCTGAAAGAGACCGTGATCTTCGCTGACCAGTTGATGTACACCGGTTTCGCTTACTCGACCATTTCCGGCGTTTCCATCGGCGTTAACGACTTCGTTATCCCGGACGAGAAAGCCCGCATCATCGGTAACGCTACCGATGAAGTGAAGGAAATCGAGAGCCAGTACGCCTCCGGCCTGGTAACCCAGGGCGAGAAGTACAACAAGGTCATCGACTTGTGGTCCAAGGCGAACGACGAAGTGTCCAAGGCGATGATGGCCAACCTCTCGAAAGAGAAGGTCATCGACCGCGAAGGCAACGAAGTCGACCAGGAGTCCTTCAACTCCATGTACATGATGGCCGACTCCGGTGCGCGTGGTTCTGCGGCCCAGATTCGTCAGCTGGCCGGTATGCGTGGTCTGATGGCCAAGCCGGACGGTTCCATCATCGAAACGCCGATCACCGCGAACTTCCGTGAAGGCCTGAGCGTTCTGCAGTACTTCATCTCGACCCACGGTGCTCGTAAGGGTCTGGCGGATACCGCACTGAAGACTGCCAACTCCGGTTACCTGACCCGCCGTCTGGTAGACGTTGCCCAGGATCTGGTGGTTACCGAGATCGACTGTGGCACCGACCACGGCCTGCTGATGACGCCGCACATTGAAGGTGGCGACGTGGTAGAGCCGCTGGGTGAGCGTGTACTGGGTCGTGTGATCGCCCGTGACGTGTTCAAGCCAGGCACCGAGGACGTCATCGTTCCGGCCGGTACCCTGGTCGACGAGCAGTGGGTCGAGTTCATCGAGCTGAACAGCATCGACGAAGTCATCGTGCGCTCGCCGATCAACTGCGAAACGCGCTATGGCATCTGCGCCAAGTGCTACGGTCGTGACCTGGCTCGCGGTCACCAGGTGAACATCGGTGAAGCTGTCGGCGTAATCGCCGCACAGTCGATCGGTGAGCCAGGTACCCAGCTGACCATGCGTACGTTCCACATCGGTGGTGCTGCAAGCCGTACTTCGGCTGCCGACAGCGTCCAGGTGAAGAACGGCGGTATGGTACGTCTGCACAACCTGAAGCAGGTCGAGCGTGCCGACGGCAACCTGGTTGCTGTCTCGCGTTCCGGCGAGCTGGCGATTGCCGACGAATTCGGTCGCGAGCGTGAGCGTTACAAGCTGCCTTACGGTGCAGTGATTTCGGTCAAGGAAGGTGACAAGGTCGAAGCTGGCGCCATCGTCGCCAAGTGGGACCCGCACACCCACCCGATCGTTACCGAGCTGAAAGGCACCGTGACCTTCGTGGGCATGGAAGAAAACATCACCATCAAGCGTCAGACCGACGAATTGACCGGTCTGACCAACATTGAAGTTCTGGACGTCAAGGATCGCCCTGCCTCCGGCAAGGAAATCCGTCCGGCAATCAAGATGGTCGATGCCAATGGCAAGGACCTGTACCTGCCAGGTACCGACGTACCTGCTCAGTACTTCCTGCCGGCCAACGCCCTCGTCGGTGTGGCTGACGGTGCCCAGATCGGTGTTGGTGACGTTATCGCGCGTATCCCGCAAGAAACGTCGAAGACCCGTGACATTACCGGTGGTCTGCCACGCGTTGCCGACTTGTTCGAAGCGCGTCGTCCGAAAGAAGCTTCGATCCTGGCGGAAGTCAGCGGTACCATCGCGTTCGGCAAGGAAACCAAAGGCAAGCGTCGTCTGGTCATTACTCCAACCGACGGTAGCGATCCGTACGAAGAGCTGATTCCGAAGTGGCGCCACCTGAACGTCTTCGAAGGCGAACAGGTAAACCGCGGCGAAGTCATCTCCGACGGTCCGAGCGATCCGCACGACATCCTGCGTCTGCTGGGTGTAAGCGCACTGGCGAAGTACATCGTCAACGAGATCCAGGACGTTTACCGTCTGCAGGGCGTGAAGATCAACGACAAGCACATCGAGACCATCCTGCGTCAGATGCTGCGCAAGGTCGAGATCTCCGAGTCGGGCGATTCCAGCTTCATCAAGGGCGACCAGATGGAACTGACCCAGGTACTGGTAGAGAACGAGCGTCTCGCCTCCGAGGACAAGTTCATCTCCAAGTTCACCCGCGTGCTGCTGGGTATCACCAAGGCGTCGCTGTCGACCGAATCGTTCATCTCCGCGGCTTCCTTCCAGGAAACTACCCGCGTACTGACCGAAGCGGCAGTGACCGGCAAGCGCGACTACCTGCGTGGTCTGAAAGAGAACGTGGTCGTGGGTCGTCTGATTCCGGCCGGTACCGGTCTGGCTTACCACAGCGAGCGCAAGCGTCGCCGTGATGCCGACAAACCGCTGCGTGTAAGCGCCAGTGAGGTGGAAGCCGCACTGACCGAAGCGCTGAATTCCAGCGGCAACTAAGTACAGGGCAGGGCCCCGGCTAGCCTCGAACGCGCATCGGCGACATGAAATGTTGCCGATGATCGGGCGAGGAGAGCCGGGGCCTCGTCTTGACTGGGTGCAAGATCCTCTTTAGACTTTTGTACCCTTAAATTTGGTGAGGCTCCGTCTCGCCAATTTTTGGCTTTCTTGCAAGACAATAGAGTCGCAAGACAATCAGTGGAGCTAGTAGATGGCAACTATCAACCAGCTGGTACGTCAGCCGCGTAAGCGTTCGGTCGAGAAGTCCGACGTTCCTGCGCTGCAGAACTGCCCGCAACGTCGTGGCGTGTGCACCCGTGTGTACACCACCACGCCGAAAAAACCTAACTCGGCACTGCGTAAAGTATGCCGTGTGCGTCTGACCAACGGTTTCGAGGTTTCCTCGTACATCGGCGGTGAAGGCCACAACCTGCAAGAGCACAGCGTCGTCCTGATCCGTGGCGGCCGTGTAAAAGACTTGCCAGGTGTTCGTTACCACACCGTTCGCGGCTCTCTGGATACTTCGGGCGTTAAAGGCCGTAACCAGGGTCGTTCGAAGTACGGTACCAAGCGTCCGAAGTAATCGGCCGTTTGCAGACATCCATTTATTTGAGTCGATAAGAGTAAGGTCGGGCAGGGGTCGAAAGACCGGGTCCCGGGCTAACCTGAAGACCGTTTGAGGGCTTATCATGCCAAGACGTCGTGTAGCAGCAAAACGTGAGATCCTTGACGATCCTAAGTACGGATCGCAGATCCTCGCCAAGTTCATGAACCACGTGATGGAAAGCGGCAAGAAGGCTGTAGCCGAGCGCATCGTTTACGGTGCTCTGGATACCGTCAAAGCACGCAAGAACAGCGACCCCCTGGAAATCTTCGAGAAAGCTCTCGACGCCATCGCTCCGCTGGTCGAAGTAAAGTCCCGTCGTGTCGGCGGTGCCACTTACCAGGTTCCGGTTGAAGTTCGTCCATCCCGTCGTAACGCTCTGGCAATGCGCTGGCTCGTAGACTACGCCCGCAAGCGCGGCGAGAAGTCGATGGCTCTGCGCTTGGCTGGCGAGCTGCTGGATGCTGCTGAAGGCAAAGGTGCTGCAGTCAAGAAGCGTGAAGACGTGCACCGTATGGCTGAAGCCAACAAAGCGTTCTCGCACTACCGCTTCTAATTCAAGCATCAATCATTTTGCGAGGGCTTTATGGCTCGTACTACTGCAATTAACCGCTACCGTAACATTGGTATCTGTGCCCACGTTGACGCGGGCAAGACCACCACTACCGAGCGGATCCTGTTCTACACAGGTCTGAGCCACAAGATGGGCGAGGTGCATGATGGCGCCGCGACCACCGACTGGATGGTGCAGGAGCAGGAGCGGGGTATCACCATTACCTCCGCTGCCGTTACCACCTTCTGGAAAGGCTCTGTTGGTCAGTATGACAACTACCGCGTAAACGTCATCGACACCCCCGGCCACGTTGACTTCACCATTGAAGTAGAGCGTTCGCTGCGTGTACTCGACGGCGCGGTCGTGGTCTTCTGCGGCACCTCCGGCGTTGAGCCGCAGTCTGAAACCGTATGGCGTCAGGCCAACAAGTACGGCGTTCCACGTGTTGTCTACGTGAACAAGATGGACCGTGCAGGTGCAAACTTCCTGCGCGTCGTAGGTCAGATCAAGAACCGTCTGGGTCACACCCCGGTTCCTGTTCAGCTGGCCATCGGTTCGGAAGATAACTTCCAGGGTCAGGTCGACCTGATCAAGATGAAGGCTATCTACTGGAACGACGACGACAAAGGCACCACCTATCGCGAGGAAGAGATTCCTGCCGATATGCTGGAGCTGGCTCAAGAGTGGCGCTCCAACATGGTTGAAGCGGCTGCCGAGTCCAGCGAAGAGCTGATGAACAAGTACCTGGAAGGCGAAGAGCTGACCGTCGAAGAAATCAAAGCCGGTCTGCGCGCGCGCACCCTGGCCAGCGAGATCGTCCCGGCTGTCTGCGGCTCGTCGTTCAAGAACAAGGGTGTTCCCCTGGTTCTCGACGCCGTCATCGACTACCTGCCTGCGCCGACCGAGATCCCTGCCATCCAGGGTATCAACCCGGACGACAAGGACCTGGATAAAGACGATCCGGCTGTTCGCAAAGACGAGCGTCACGCTGACGACGACGAGCCGTTCTCGGCTCTGGCGTTCAAGATCGCGACCGACCCGTTCGTCGGTACCCTGACCTTCGTTCGCGTCTACTCGGGCGTTCTGAGCTCCGGTGACTCGGTCATCAACTCGGTCAAAGGCAAGAAAGAACGCGTTGGTCGTATGGTGCAGATGCACGCCAACCAGCGTGAAGAAATCAAGGAAGTGCGCGCTGGTGACATCGCTGCGCTGATCGGTATGAAAGACGTGACCACGGGCGAAACCCTGTGCAACGCCGACAAGCCAATCATCCTTGAGCGTATGGACTTCCCTGAGCCGGTGATCTCGCTCTCCGTAGAGCCGAAAACCAAGGCTGACCAGGAGAAGATGGGCATCGCACTGGGCAAGTTGGCCCAGGAAGACCCATCGTTCCGCGTCAAGACCGACGAAGAAACCGGCCAGACCATCATCTCCGGTATGGGTGAGCTGCACCTGGACATCCTCGTTGACCGCATGAAGCGCGAGTTCAACGTCGAGGCCAACATCGGCAAGCCGCAGGTTTCCTACCGCGAGAAGATCACCAAGTCCAACGTCGAGATCGAAGGCAAGTTCGTTCGTCAGTCGGGTGGTCGTGGTCAGTTCGGTCACTGCTGGATCCGTTTCTCGGAGCCGGAAGTGGACGAAAAAGGCAACATCACCGAAGGTCTGGTGTTTACCAACGAAGTCGTTGGTGGTGTGATTCCTAAGGAATTCATCGCCCCGATCCAGAAGGGTATCGAAGAGCAGATGAAGAACGGCGTCGTTGCCGGTTATCCTCTGATCGGCCTCAAGGCCACGGTATTCGACGGTTCGTACCACGACGTCGACTCCAACGAAATGGCGTTCAAGATTGCCGCTTCGATGGCAACCAAGCAGCTGGCCCAGAAGGGTGGCGGCGTGGTTCTCGAGCCGATCATGAAGGTCGAAGTTGTAACCCCGGAAGACTACCTGGGTGACGTGATGGGTGACCTGAACCGTCGTCGTGGTCTGGTACAGGGTATGGATGAATCGGTCTCTGGCCGCGTCGTCCGCGCTGAAGTTCCGCTCGGGGAAATGTTCGGTTACGCAACCGACGTTCGTTCCATGTCTCAGGGTCGCGCAAGCTACTCCATGGAATTCTCCAAGTACGCTGAAGCTCCGTCGAACATCGTCGAAGCTCTCATTAAAAAACAAGGCTGATTCAGCCCCTTTAGGCTAGGAGTTCACTGTCGTGGCTAAAGAAAAATTTGATCGTTCCCTTCCCCACGTCAACGTCGGCACCATCGGCCACGTTGACCACGGTAAGACCACTCTGACCGCAGCTCTGACTCGCGTCTGCTCCGAAGTATTCGGTTCGGCAGTCGTTGAGTTCGACAAGATCGACTCGGCTCCGGAAGAAAAAGCACGCGGTATCACCATCAACACCGCTCACGTCGAGTACAACTCGAACATTCGTCACTACGCTCACGTTGACTGCCCAGGTCACGCTGACTACGTGAAGAACATGATCACCGGTGCTGCCCAGATGGACGGCGCGATCCTGGTTTGCTCGGCCGCCGATGGTCCGATGCCACAAACCCGTGAGCACATCCTGCTGTCCCGTCAGGTTGGCGTTCCGTACATCGTGGTCTTCCTGAACAAGGCTGACCTGGTAGACGACGCTGAGCTGCTGGAACTGGTCGAGATGGAAGTTCGCGACCTGCTGTCCACCTACGACTTCCCAGGCGACGACACCCCGATCATCATCGGTTCGGCTCGTATGGCGCTGGAAGGCAAAGACGACAACGAAATGGGCACTACCGCTGTCAAGAAGCTGGTAGAAACTCTGGATGCCTACATCCCTGAGCCAGTTCGTGCCATCGACCAGCCATTCCTGATGCCGATCGAAGACGTATTCTCGATCTCGGGTCGTGGTACCGTGGTAACCGGCCGTATCGAGCGTGGTATCGTCCGCGTTCAGGATCCGCTGGAAATCGTTGGTCTGCGTGACACCACCACCACTACCTGCACCGGCGTTGAGATGTTCCGCAAGCTGCTGGACGAAGGTCGTGCTGGCGAGAACTGCGGCGTTCTGCTGCGTGGTACCAAGCGTGACGACGTTGAGCGTGGCCAGGTTCTGGTCAAGCCAGGTTCGGTCAAGCCGCACACCAAGTTCACCGCAGAAGTCTACGTTCTGTCGAAAGAAGAAGGCGGTCGTCACACTCCGTTCTTCAAAGGCTACCGTCCACAGTTCTACTTCCGTACCACTGACGTGACCGGTAACTGCGAACTGCCGGAAGGCGTTGAAATGGTAATGCCAGGCGACAACATTCAGATGACTGTCACCCTGATCAAGACCATCGCAATGGAAGACGGTCTGCGCTTCGCTATCCGTGAAGGCGGTCGTACCGTCGGCGCCGGCGTCGTAGCCAAAATCATCGAGTAATCACTCGACCGATTGAAAAAACCCCCGCTCAGCGGGGGTTTTTTTTATTGGGTTGACACTAAATGGGGGCGTCTATAGAATCACGCCTCCTTTTAGCGGGCGTAGTGCGTCCGTTGGGAACAGCCTGGAGTCTGAAATCCAATGCAAAATCAGCAAATCCGTATCAGGTTGAAGGCTTTCGACCATCGCCTGATCGACCAATCCACCCAGGAAATCGTGGAAACCGCGAAACGTACTGGTGCACAAGTGCGTGGTCCTATTCCACTGCCTACCCGCAAAGAGCGTTTCACCGTTCTGGTCTCCCCGCACGTCAACAAAGACGCGCGTGACCAGTACGAGATTCGCACTCATAAGCGTGTTCTGGACATCGTCCAGCCAACGGATAAAACCGTTGATGCGCTGATGAAGCTTGATCTGGCGGCAGGTGTGGAAGTACAGATCAGCCTCGGCTAAGACTTCGGTCTGGTCGTGTAACGCTCTGAAATGGGCGGCCATAGCGGGTGAAAGCCCCGTACACTCATGAGGTTTACAACATGACTATTGGTGTAATCGGTCGCAAGTGCGGTATGACCCGCATTTTCACCGAAGAAGGTGTCTCCATTCCGGTCACGGTCATTGAGATCGAACCGAATCGCGTCACCCAGTTCAAAACTGAAGAAACCGATGGCTACCGTGCAGTGCAAGTCACTGTCGGCGAGCGTCGTGCTTCGCGTGTGACTGCCGCTCAGGCAGGCCACTTCGCCAAGGCTAACGTTGCCGCTGGTCGCGGTGTTTGGGAGTTCCGTCTTGAAGAAGGCGATTTCCAGGCTGGCGATCTGATCAAAGCTGAACTCTTCACTGCAGGCCAGCTGGTAGACGTTACTGGTCAGTCCAAAGGTAAAGGCTTCGCCGGTACCATCAAGCGCTGGAACTTCCGTGGCCAGGACAACACCCACGGTAACTCCGTGTCGCACCGTGTCCCAGGTTCCATCGGCCAGTGCCAGACTCCTGGTCGTGTGTTCAAGGGCAAGAAAATGTCCGGTCACATGGGCGCCGAGCGCGTGACTGTTCAGTCCCTGGAAGTTGTTCGCGTAGACGCTGAGCGCAACCTGCTGCTGGTCAAGGGTGCCGTTCCTGGCGCTACTGGCGGCGACGTGGTTGTACGTCCAGCTGTCAAGGCTCGCGGTTAAGGGGAAACTGACATGCAACTCAATGTAAATGACGCTCAGGCGATCGAAGTTTCCGAACTGGCTTTCGGTGGCGAATTCAACGAGACGCTGGTACACCAAGCAGTCGTAGCCTACATGGCTGGCGGCCGTCAGGGCACCAAGCAGCAAAAGACCCGTTCCGACGTGGCTGGTGGCGGTAAGCGCCCATGGCGTCAGAAGGGTACTGGCCGTGCTCGTGCTGGTACTACTCGTGGTCCGATCTGGCGTGGCGGTGGTGTAACCTTCGCAGCTCGTCCTCAAGATCACTCGCAGAAGCTCAACAAGAAGATGTACCGCGCAGCCCTGCGCTCCATCCTCGCTGAGCTGGTGCGTAGCGACCGTCTGGTCGTGGTTCAGGACTTCGCTGTTGAAGCGCCAAAAACCAAAGACTTGCTGAACAAGCTGAACGGCATGGGTCTGAGCGATGTATTGATCGTTTCGGACGCTGTTGATCAGAACCTGTACCTGGCTGCTCGCAACCTGCCACACGTCGATGTACGTGACGTTCAAGGTTCCGACCCGGTCAGTCTGATCGCATACGAGAAGGTGTTGATCACCGTCTCGGCCGTGAAGAAATTCGAGGAGCTGCTGGGATGAACCAGGAACGCGTATTCAAAGTCCTCCTTGGCCCGCACGTTTCCGAGAAGGCTACCGTTCTGGCTGAGAAAAAAGGCCAGTTCGTATTCAAGGTTGCTACCGATGCAACCAAGCTGGAAATCAAGAAAGCTGTCGAAGGCCTGTTCAACGTAAAAGTTGAAAACGTGTCGACTGTTAACGTTCTGGGTAAAACCAAGCGTACCGCACGTGGTCTGGGCAAGCGTAATGACTGGAAGAAGGCAATTGTCTCCCTTCAGCCAGGCCAAGATCTCGATTTCAGCAGCAGTGCTGAGTAAGGAAGGGGTGCATCATGGCAATCGTTAAATGCAAACCGACTTCCCCTGGCCGCCGTTTCGTGGTCAAGGTGGTCAACAAGGAGCTGCACAAAGGCGCTCCTCACGCACCGCTGATCGAGAAAAAATCGAAGTCTGGTGGTCGTAACAACAATGGCCGCATTACCACTCGTCACGTTGGTGGTGGTCACAAGCAGCATTACCGTCTGGTCGACTTCCGTCGCAACGACAAAGATGGCATCCCAGCCACTGTCGAGCGTATCGAATACGATCCAAACCGTACTGCTCACATCGCCCTGCTGTGCTACGCAGATGGCGAGCGTCGCTACATCATCGCGCCTAAGGGCGTGAGCGCTGGCGACCAGCTGATCGCAGGTGCCCTGGCCCCAATCAAGGCCGGTAACTCCCTGCAACTGCGCAACATTCCAGTGGGTAGCACCATTCACGGCATCGAATTGAAGCCGGGTAAAGGTGCACAGATCGCTCGTTCCGCTGGTGCTTCGGCTCAGCTGATCGCTCGCGAAGGTGTCTATGTGACCCTGCGTCTGCGCTCTGGTGAAATGCGTAAAGTCCTGGCTGAGTGCCGTGCGACCCTGGGTGAAGTCTCGAACTCCGAGCACAGCCTGCGTTCGCTGGGTAAAGCTGGTGCCAAACGCTGGCGCGGCGTTCGCCCAACCGTTCGTGGTGTTGCCATGAACCCGGTTGACCACCCACATGGTGGTGGTGAAGGTCGTACCTCCGGTGGTCGTCATCCGGTATCGCCATGGGGCTTCCCAACCAAGGGTGCTAAAACCCGTGGTAATAAGCGTACCGACAACATGATCGTCCGTCGTCGCAAGTAACTAGAGGGATACGACAGTGCCACGTTCTCTGAAAAAAGGTCCTTTTATCGATCTTCACCTGCTGAAGAAGGTCGAAGTGGCGGTGGAGAAGAACGATCGCAAGCCAGTTAAAACCTGGTCGCGCCGTTCGATGATCCTGCCACAAATGGTCGGTCTGACCATCGCCGTACACAACGGTCGTCAACACGTCCCAGTTCTCGTGAACGAAGACATGGTCGGCCACAAACTGGGCGAGTTCGCCGGTACCCGCACCTACCGCGGGCACGTGGCTGACAAGAAAGCCAAGCGTTAAGGGGTAAGGAAATGGAAGTAGCCGCTAAGTTGTCGGGCGCTCGCATCTCCGCCCAGAAAGCCCGCTTGGTCGCCGACCAGATCCGCGGGAAGAAGGTGGGCGAAGCGCTCAACCTGTTGGCCTTCAGCAGCAAAAAAGCCGCTGAAATCATGAAGAAAGTCCTCGAGTCGGCCGTAGCCAACGCCGAACACAACGAAGGCGCAGACGTTGATGACCTGAAGGTCTCCACCGTCTTCGTCAACGAAGGGCGTTCGCTGAAGCGCATCATGCCACGTGCCAAAGGCCGTGCTGATCGCATCGTCAAGCGGTCTTGCCATATCACTGTCAAGGTTGCGGACAAGTAACGGAGTCGATCAGATGGGTCAGAAAGTACATCCCACTGGCATTCGCCTGGGAATCGTCAAGGAGCACACCTCCGTCTGGTACGCAGACGGTGCTACTTACGCAGATTACCTGTTGAAGGATCTGAAAACGCGTGAGTACCTCCAAGACAAACTAAAAAGCGCGTCCGTAAGCCGTATCGATATTCATCGTCCGGCTCAAACTGCACGCATCACCATCCACACCGCTCGTCCCGGTATCGTTATCGGTAAGAAAGGTGAGGATGTCGAGAAGCTGCGTCAGGACCTGACCAAGCAGATGGGTGTGCCTGTGCACATCAACATCGAAGAGATCCGCAAGCCGGAACTCGACGCCATGCTGGTTGCGCAGAGCGTAGCTCAGCAGCTGGAACGCCGCGTAATGTTCCGTCGCGCCATGAAGCGCGCCGTACAGAACGCCATGCGTATTGGTGCCAAGGGCATCAAGATCCAGGTGAGCGGTCGTCTCGGCGGTGCTGAGATTGCTCGTACCGAGTGGTATCGCGAAGGTCGTGTGCCGCTGCACACCCTGCGTGCCGATATCGACTACAACACCTACGAAGCTCACACCACTTACGGTGTGATCGGTGTGAAGGTTTGGATCTTCAAAGGCGAAGTTATTGGTGGTCGCCAAGAAGAACTGAAACCACAAGCACCAGCGCCTCGTAAAAAAGCTGCTAAGTAAGGGGTACGCCAAATGTTGCAACCAAAGCGTACAAAATTCCGTAAGCAGATGACCGGCCACAACCGTGGTCTGGCACTGCGCGGTAGCAAAGTCAGCTTCGGCGAATTCGCCCTGAAAGCTGTTGCTCGCGGTCGCCTCACCGCTCGCCAGATCGAGTCCGCACGTCGTGCGCTGACCCGTCACGTCAAGCGTGGCGGCAAGATCTGGATCCGTGTGTTCCCGGACAAGCCGATCTCCAAGAAGCCTCTCGAGGTTCGTATGGGTAAAGGTAAAGGTTCCGTGGAATACTGGGTTGCCCAGATCCAGCCAGGCAAAGTCCTGTACGAGATCGAGGGTGTTTCTGAAGAGCTGGCGCGCGAAGCTTTCGCCCTGGCTGCTGCAAAGCTGCCTCTCGCCACCTCCTTTGTTAAGCGGACGGTGATGTGATGAAAGCGAATGAACTTCGTGAAAAATCTGCACAGCAACTGAATGAGCAACTGCTCGGCTTGCTGCGCGACCAGTTCAATCTGCGTATGCAGAAAGCAACTGGCCAGTTGGGTCAGTCGCACCTGCTCTCGCAAGTTAAGCGTGACATCGCTCGCGTGAAAACTGTGCTCAACCAGCAGGCAGGTAAGTGATCATGGCTGAAGCTGAAAAAACCGTCCGTACGCTGACTGGCCGTGTCGTCAGCGACAAAATGGACAAGACCATCACCGTTCTGATCGAGCGTCGCGTCAAGCACCCGATCTACGGTAAATACGTTAAGCGTTCGACTAAGCTGCACGCGCACGACGAATCCAACCAGTGCAAAATCGGCGACAAGGTTTCCATTCGTGAAACCCGTCCGCTGGCCAAGACCAAGTCCTGGGCACTGGTTGAAGTCCTCGAACGCGCTGTTGAAGTCTAAGGGCTAGGGGTCGGAGAAATTTTATGATTCAGACTCAATCCATGCTCGATGTGGCCGATAACAGCGGCGCTCGTCGCGTCATGTGCATCAAGGTACTCGGCGGTTCGCACCGTCGTTATGCCGGCATCGGTGACATCATCAAAGTAACCGTCAAGGAAGCCATTCCGCGCGGTAAGGTCAAAAAAGGCCAGGTGATGACCGCTGTTGTCGTACGTACCCGTCACGGTGTACGTCGCGCTGACGGTTCCATCATTCGTTTCGACGGCAACGCTGCTGTTCTGCTGAACACCAAGCAAGAGCCGATCGGCACTCGCATCTTCGGGCCAGTGACCCGTGAACTTCGTACTGAGAAGTTCATGAAGATCGTCTCGCTCGCCCCTGAAGTGCTGTAAGGAGATCCGACATGCAAAAGATTCGTCGTGACGACGAGATCATCGTGATCGCCGGCAAAGACAAAGGTAAGCGCGGTAAGGTGCTGAAGGTTCTCGCTGACGACCGTCTGGTCATCGGTGGTGTGAACCTGGTCAAGCGTCATACCAAGCCTAACCCGATGGCGGGCGTACAGGGCGGTATCGTCGAAAAAGAAGCGCCTCTGCACGCTTCCAACGTTGCCATCTTCAATGGCGAAACCAACAAGGCTGACCGCGTTGGCTTCAAAGTTGAAGACGGTAAGAAAATTCGTGTCTTCAAGTCGACCCAAAAAGCGGTTGATGCTTGAACACTGCTAGGTAGAAGACCATGGCACGACTGAAAGAGATTTACCGGAACGAAATCGCTCCTAAGCTTAAGGAAGAACTTAAGCTGTCGAACGTGATGGAGGTTCCGCGCGTTACCAAGATCACCCTGAACATGGGTCTGGGCGAAGCGATCGGTGACAAGAAAGTCATCGAGCACGCTGTTGCCGACCTGGAAAAGATCACTGGTCAAAAGCCAGTTGTGACCTTCGCTCGTAAATCCATCGCGGGCTTCAAAGTCCGTGAAGGCTGGCCGATCGGTGTCAAGGTGACCCTGCGTCGCGAAAAAATGTACGAGTTCCTGGACCGCCTGCTGGCGATCTCCCTGCCTCGGGTTCGCGACTTCCGCGGCCTGAATGCCAAGTCCTTCGATGGTCGTGGCAACTACAGCATGGGCGTGAAAGAGCAGATCATCTTCCCGGAAATCGACTACGACAAGATCGATGCTCTGCGCGGTTTGGACATCACCCTGACCACCACTGCTCGTTCGGATGACGAAGGCCGCGCTCTGCTGCGTGCATTCAAATTCCCGTTCCGCAACTGATTGGAGTAGGAAAATGGCCAAGAAGAGCATGAAAAACCGCGAGCTGAAGCGTCAGCTCACGGTAGCCAAGTTCGCTAAGAAGCGTGCTGAGCTGAAAGCGACCATCGTCAACCAGAACGCCTCTCCTGAAGAGCGTTTCGCTGCCGTTGTCGCCCTTCAGAAGCAGCCACGCGACGCTAGCGCTGCCCGTCTGCGCAACCGTTGCCGCCTGACCGGTCGTCCTCACGGTGTATACCGTAAGTTCGGCCTGGGCCGTAACATGCTGCGTCAAGCGGCAATGCGCGGCGACGTACCAGGTCTGGTCAAGGCCTCCTGGTAAGCGCTGCCGGTGTGATCCCGACGGTCGAAGCGCAATCTTCCGACCGTCGGTGACCTCGCCAACAAACAAGCCCCCTCGTGGGGCTTGTTTCGTTTCTGGCTTGTGTCTAGAATGACCGGCTCACCCGAGCCTGGGTCATTGACCCTGCCCGCAAGGGTGGTTGTGATAGCCGCAAGGCTAATAATTCTTGTATCAGGAGCATCTAGCCCATGAGTATGCAGGACCCGTTAGCGGACATGCTAACTCGCATCCGTAATGCCCAGATGGCTGAAAAGTCCGTCGTAAGCATGCCTTCCTCCACCCTGAAGGTCGCGGTTGCCAAAGTTCTGAAAGACGAAGGTTACATCGCTGGCTACCAGGTTACTGGTGAGGCCAAGCCTTCTCTGTCGATCGAACTGAAGTACTTCGAAGGCCGTCCGGTCATCGAGGAACTGAAGCGCTCCAGCCGTCCAGGCCTGCGCCAGTACAAGTCCGTCACAGATCTGCCGAAAGTACGTGGCGGTCTGGGCGTGTCTATCGTCTCCACCAACAAAGGTGTGATGACTGATCGCGCTGCGCGCGCTGCCGGTGTCGGCGGCGAAGTTCTGTGCACAGTGTTCTAAGGGGAGATAGGCATGTCTCGCGTCGCTAAGAACCCCGTAAAGCTGCCCGCTGGCGTCGAAGTAAAATTCGCCGGCCAACAGCTTTCGGTGAAGGGTGCCAAAGGCACTCTCGAACTGAACGTTCACTCGTCTGTTGAAGTTACCGAAGAGTCTGGCGAGCTGCGTTTCGTCGCTCGTAACGGTGATCAGCAAGCTCGCGCCATGGCCGGTACCACCCGCGCTCTGGTGAACAACATGGTCCAAGGCGTAAGCCAAGGCTTCGAGCGTAAGCTCCAGCTGGTCGGTGTTGGTTACAAGGCACAGGCTAAAGGCACCGTCCTGAACCTGGCTCTGGGCTTCTCGCACCCAGTGGACTACGAACTGCCAGCCGGTATCACTGCTGAAACGCCTAGCCAAACCGACATCCTGATCAAGGGTATCGATAAGCAGCTGGTAGGTCAGGTGGCGGCTGAAATCCGCGATTTCCGTCCGCCAGAGCCTTACAAAGGCAAGGGTGTGCGTTACGCGGACGAAGTAGTCCGTCGTAAAGAAGCCAAGAAGAAGTAGGGCCTAGCAAATGACCGACAAAAAAGTTACTCGACTGCGTCGCGCTCGCAAAGCACGTCTCAAGATGCACGAACTCGAAGTCGTGCGCCTGTGCGTGTTCCGCTCCTCGCAGCACATCTACGCCCAGGTCATTTCGGCCGACGGCAGCAAGGTTCTGGCAAGCGCCTCGACCTTGGACAAAGACCTGCGTGATGGCGCCACTGGCAACATCGACGCGGCCACTAAGGTTGGCAAGCTGGTAGCTGAGCGTGCGAAAGCCGCCGGTGTATCTCAAGTTGCCTTTGACCGTTCCGGCTTCAAGTACCATGGCCGCGTCAAAGCGCTGGCTGATGCTGCTCGTGAAGGCGGGCTGGAGTTCTAAGTTATGGCAAATAACGATCAAAAGCGCGACGAAGGCTACATCGAGAAGCTGGTTCAAGTTAACCGCGTAGCTAAAACCGTTAAAGGCGGCCGTATCTTCACCTTCACCGCGTTGACCGTGGTAGGTGATGGCAAGGGTCGCGTTGGTTTCGGCCGTGGCAAGTCGCGCGAAGTACCTGCCGCGATCCAGAAAGCCATGGAAGCTGCTCGTCGCAACATGATCCAGGTTGACCTGAAAGGCACCACCCTGCAGTACGCCACCAAGGCCGCCCACGGCGCCTCGAAGGTTTACATGCAGCCTGCTTCGGAAGGTACCGGTATCATCGCCGGCGGCGCAATGCGTGCCGTCCTGGAAGTTGCTGGCGTTCAGAACGTCCTGGCCAAGTGCTACGGTTCGACCAACCCAGTGAACGTGGTTTACGCCACCTTCAAGGGTCTGAAAGCCATGCAATCTCCTGAGTCCATTGCTGCCAAGCGCGGCAAGAGCGTTGAGGAGATCTTCTAATCATGGCAACCGTAAAAGTTACGCTGATCAAGAGCGTCTCGGGCCGCCTGCCTAACCACAAACTGTGCGTTAAAGGCCTGGGTCTGCGTCGCATCGGTCACACTGTAGAAGTCCAGGATACTCCCGAGAACCGCGGGATGATCAACAAGGCTTACTACATGCTGAAGGTCGAGGGTTAATCGATGAAACTCAATGATCTGAGTCCAGCGCCGGGTTCCCGTCGCGAGAAGCATCGTCCAGGTCGTGGTATCGGTAGCGGTCTGGGTAAGACCGGCGGCCGTGGCCACAAAGGTCAGACTTCCCGTTCGGGTGGTTCGATCGCTCCTGGCTTCGAAGGCGGTCAACAGCCGCTGCACCGTCGTCTGCCGAAGTTCGGCTTCGTTTCCCTGAAAGCCATGGACCGCGCAGAAGTGCGTCTGTCCGAGCTGGCCAAAGTGGAAGGCGACGTGGTTTCCGTGCAATCCCTGAAGGATGCCAACGTGATCGGCCAGAACGTACAGCGTGTGAAAATCATGCTGTCTGGCGAAGTCACTCGCGCAGTCACCATCAAGGGTATCGCAGCCACCAAGGGTGCGCGTGCGGCTATCGAAGCAGCTGGCGGCAAATTCGAGGAATAAATGGCTAAGCAAGGTGCTCTCTCTTCGCTCGGTAAGGGCGGGATGTCGGAACTCTGGGCTCGTCTGCGCTTTCTGTTCATGGCGATCATCGTCTATCGGATAGGTGCGCATATCCCGGTTCCAGGCATCAATCCGGACCGTCTGGCGGATCTGTTTCGGCAGAATGAGGGGACCATTCTTAGCTTGTTCAACATGTTTTCCGGTGGCGCGCTCGAACGCATGAGCATCTTTGCACTGGGGATCATGCCGTACATTTCGGCATCGATCATCATGCAGCTGATGACAGCGGTCAGCCCGCAACTGGAGCAGTTGAAGAAGGAAGGTGAAGCTGGCCGTCGCAAGATCAGCCAGTACACCCGCTACGGCACCGTTATCCTGGCACTGGTTCAAGCCATTGGCATGTCCATTGGCCTGGCCAACCAGGGCGTGGCGTTTTCTGTAGGCCTCGGCTTCCATGTCGTTGCCGTCTCCACTTTCGTGGCAGGCGCAATGTTCATGATGTGGCTGGGTGAGCAGATCACCGAGCGCGGTGTGGGCAACGGTATCTCGATGTTGATCTTCGCAGGTATCGTTGCCGGTCTTCCGAGAGCAATCGGGCAGTCTTTCGAGTCTGCGCGCACAGGCGATATCAACATCTTCGCCCTGGTCGCTATCGGTTTGCTTGCAGTAGCGATTATCGGTTTCGTGGTGTTCATTGAGCGTGGTCAGCGTCGTATCGCCGTTCACTACGCCAAGCGTCAGCAAGGCCGCAAGGTGTTTGCTGCGCAGACCAGCCACTTGCCGCTGAAAGTGAACATGGCGGGGGTCATCCCGGCCATTTTCGCGAGCAGCATTCTGCTGTTCCCGGCTTCGCTGGGTGCCTGGTTCGGTCAGTCCGAAGGTATGGGCTGGCTGCAGGACATCTCGCAGTCGATCGCTCCTGGTCAGCCGTTGAACATTCTGCTGTTTAGTGCAGGGATCATTTTCTTCTGCTTCTTCTACACAGCGTTGATGTTCAACCCGAAAGACGTAGCGGAAAACCTGAAGAAGTCCGGTGCCTTTATTCCGGGTATCCGTCCTGGTGAGCAGTCGGCGCGCTACATTGATGGCGTTCTGACTCGTCTGACCATGTTCGGTGCTCTTTACATGATGGCCGTCTGCCTTCTGCCCCAGTTCCTGGTGGTGGCTGCAAATGTGCCGTTCTACCTTGGCGGGACCTCGTTGCTGATTGTGGTAGTGGTTGTGATGGACTTCATGTCCCAAGTACAATCGCACCTCGTTTCGCACCAGTACGAATCCCTGATGAAGAAAGCCAACCTGAAAGGCTACGGTGGCAGCGGTTTGCTGCGCTGATACGCCCCTAAGGTTCGAGGAGTCGGTAATGAAAGTTCGTGCATCGGTGAAAAAGCTGTGCCGTAACTGCAAGATCATCCGTCGCGAAGGCGTCGTACGAGTGATCTGCAGCGCGGAACCGCGTCACAAACAGCGCCAAGGCTGAGTGTGATCTGCGCTTCAAACCCAGCAGCTAGTGTGCTGCTGGGTTGATTATTCGTTTCTACAGCGATATTATCTCGCGCCCTATTTCTTGGCTTCCGGGGCGTAGGTAGCTGTCAATTGGAGTCCCACTGAATGGCCCGTATTGCAGGCGTCAACATTCCAGATAACAAGCATACTGTTATCTCGCTGACCTACATCTATGGTGTCGGTCGCACTACTGCACAGAAGATTTGTGCAGACGCTGGTGTAAACCCAGCCGCTAAGATCAAGGATCTGAGCGACGAGCAAATCGAAACCCTGCGTGGCGAAGTCGCGAAGTTCACCACCGAAGGTGACCTGCGTCGTGACGTCAACATGAAGATCAAGCGCTTGATGGACCTGGGTTGCTACCGCGGCCTGCGTCATCGTAAAGGTCTGCCGGTTCGCGGTCAGCGCACCAAGACCAACGCACGCACCCGTAAGGGCCCGCGTAAGCCGATCCGCAAGTAATCGCCCAGGAATATAGACATGGCAAAACCTGCTGCTCGTCCTCGTAAGAAAATCAAAAAGACAGTGGTTGATGGCATCGCCCACATCCACGCTTCTTTCAACAACACCATCGTGACCATCACCGACCGTCAGGGCAATGCTTTGTCCTGGGCGACCTCCGGTGGTTCGGGTTTCCGTGGTTCGCGCAAATCCACCCCGTTCGCAGCTCAGATCGCTGCTGAGCGTGCTGGTCAAGCTGCGCTGGAATATGGTCTGAAGAACCTCGATGTCAACGTCAAGGGTCCAGGTCCAGGTCGCGAGTCCGCCGTTCGTGCATTGAACAGCTGCGGCTACAAGATCGCCAGCATCACCGACGTGACGCCAATCCCGCATAACGGGTGCCGTCCGCCGAAGAAGCGTCGCGTGTAATCAGGAGACAGAAGAATGGCACGTTACATTGGTCCAAAATGCAAACTGTCTCGTCGTGAAGGCACTGACCTGTTCCTGAAGAGCGGCGTTCGCGCTCTGGAATCGAAGTGCAACATCGAAGCAGCCCCAGGTATCCACGGCCAGCGCCGTGGCCGTCAGTCCGACTACGGTACCCAGCTGCGCGAGAAACAAAAAGTCCGTCGTATCTACGGTGTTCTGGAGCGTCAGTTCCGCGGTTACTACCAAGCTGCAGCCTCGAAAAAAGGCGCAACCGGTGAGAACCTGCTGCAACTGCTCGAGTGCCGTCTGGATAACGTCGTTTACCGTATGGGCTTTGGCTCGACTCGTTCCGAGTCCCGTCAGCTGGTTTCGCACAAAGCGATCAGCGTCAACGGTAAGACTGTAAACATTCCATCCTACCAAGTTCGTCCGGGTGACGTGGTCGCGGTTCGCGAGAAGTCGTCGAACCAGCTGCGCATTGTTCAAGCCCTTGAACTGTGCGCCCAGCGTGGCCGCGTTGAGTGGGTAGACGTTGATTCCGCTAAGAAGTCGGGCGTTTTCAAAAACGTTCCAGCTCGTGGCGACCTGTCTGCCGACATCAACGAAAACCTGATTGTCGAGCTCTACTCCAAGTAAGGGCTAGAAAATAGGTGCATCCATGCAGATTTCGGTAAATGAGTTCCTGACTCCCCGCCACATTGATGTGCAGGTAGTCAGTCCGACCCGCGCCAAGATTACGCTCGAGCCTCTCGAGCGTGGTTTCGGCCATACCCTGGGCAACGCGCTGCGCCGCATCCTGTTGTCCTCCATGCCTGGCTGTGCAGTAGTCGAGGCCGAGATCGATGGCGTACTCCATGAGTACTCCGCGATCGAAGGTGTTCAGGAAGACGTCATTGAAATCCTGTTGAACCTGAAAGGCCTGGCTATCAAACTGCACGGTCGTGACGAAGTTACGCTGACCTTGTCGAAAAAGGGTTCGGGGGTGGTTACCGCTGCCGATATTCAGCTGGATCACGATGTCGAGATCGTCAACCCCGATCACGTAATCGCGAACCTGGCGTCCAACGGCGCCCTGAACATGAAGCTCACCGTAGCTCGTGGTCGCGGTTACGAGCCGGCTGACTCCCGTCAAACCGACGAAGACGAAAGTCGTAGCATTGGCCGTCTGCAGCTGGACGCTTCGTTCAGCCCGGTGCGTCGTATCGCCTATGTGGTCGAGAACGCCCGTGTTGAACAGCGTACCAACCTGGACAAGCTGGTCATTGATCTGGAAACCAACGGCACCCTGGATCCTGAAGAGGCTATCCGCCGCGCTGCGACCATCCTGCAACAGCAGCTGGCCGCGTTCGTCGACCTCAAGGGTGACAGTGAGCCTGTCGTAGTCGAGCAGGAAGACGAGATCGATCCGATCCTGCTGCGTCCGGTTGACGACCTGGAACTGACTGTACGTTCGGCCAACTGCCTCAAGGCGGAGAACATCTACTACATCGGCGACCTGATTCAGCGTACCGAAGTAGAGTTGTTGAAAACTCCTAACCTCGGCAAGAAGTCCCTGACTGAAATCAAGGACGTCCTGGCCTCTCGTGGTCTGTCTCTCGGCATGCGCCTCGACAACTGGCCGCCTGCAAGTCTTAAGAAAGACGACAAGGCGACCGCCTGATCGTCGTAATCACCGAACGTAGTGTTTGGTAAGGAATGAATCATGCGTCATCGTAAAAGTGGACGTCACCTGAGCCGTACCAGCTCTCACCGCAAGGCTATGTTCCAGAACATGGCAGTGTCGTTGATCGAGCACGAGCTGATCAAAACCACCCTGCCGAAAGCCAAGGAACTGCGCCGCGTTGCCGAGCCGCTGATCACCCTGGCCAAGGAAGACAGCGTTGCTAACCGTCGTCTGGCCTTCGACCGTACCCGTTCGAAGACCGCTGTTGGCAAACTGTTCAACGACCTGGGCAAGCGCTACGCCACCCGTCAGGGCGGCTACCTGCGTATCCTGAAGTGCGGTTTCCGCGCTGGCGACAACGCGCCTATGGCGTACGTCGAGCTGGTTGATCGTCCTGTCGGCGGCGCTGTAGAAGCTGCTGAGTAAGACGTTCCGTCTGCTACAAGAAACCGGGCCTAGTGCCCGGTTTTTTGTGCGCGGTTGTATTATTTCTTTCTATTGATACAAGTCACGCAATGAATTTGTTCATTATCGACCGTTCGTCGATACTCCTCGTCAAGCCGATCAGCCGGCAACGTACGAAGACTTGGAGAGCCCATGAGCAAGATTCTCACCACCGCCAGCGGTGCACCTGTTGCAGACAACCAGAATTCCCGTTCCGCTGGCCCGCGCGGCCCGTTGCTGCTCGACGACTTCCACCTGATCGAAAAGCTCGCTCATTTCAATCGCGAGAACATCCCGGAGCGCCGCGTTCACGCCAAGGGTTCTGGTGCGTATGGCACGTTCACCGTCACCCGCGACATCACCCAGTACACCAGCGCCAAGTTGTTCGAACAGGTCGGTAAGCAGACCGAGACCTTCCTGCGCTTCTCCACGGTGGGTGGCGAGCGCGGGTCGGCTGACACTGAGCGTGATCCGCGAGGCTTCGCCGTCAAGTTCTATACCGAAGAAGGTAACTGGGACATCGTCGGCAATAACACGCCGGTGTTCTTCATCCGCGACCCGCTGAAATTCCCCGACTTTATCCACACGCAGAAGCGTCAGCCGCAGAGCAACCTGAAGAGCGCCCAGATGATGTGGGATTTCTGGTCGCATTCGCCCGAGGCGCTGCACCAGGTCACGATCCTGTTCTCGGACCGCGGCATCCCGGATGGCTACCGGCACATGCACGGCTTCGGCAGCCATACCTACAGCCTGATCAGTGCCCAAGGTCAGCGGACCTGGGTCAAGTGGCACTTCAAAACCCAGCAAGGTATCAAGAACCTAGCCCCTGCTGACGCTGCCCGCTTGGCCGGTACCGAGCCTGATTACGCCCAGCGCGACCTGTTCGAGGCGATCGAACGTGGTGACTATCCACGTTGGACGGTGTGCATTCAGGTAATGACTGAGGCCGAAGCGGCTAAACGTGACGAGAATCCGTTTGACGTGACCAAGACCTGGTCGCAGAAGGAGTTCCCGTTGATCGAAGTCGGTGTGCTCGAGCTCAATCGCAACCCGCTGAACTATTTCGCAGAGGTTGAGCAAGCGGCCTTCGGCCCGAGCAATATGGTTCCAGGCGTTGGCCTGTCACCGGACCGCATGCTGCAAGGCCGTGTCTTCGCTTACGCCGACGCCCACCGCTACCGTGTGGGTACCAACCATCAACAGCTGCCAGTCAACGCCCCGCGTTGCCCGGTCAACAGCTATCAGCGTGATGGTTCGATGGCCCTGGGCAGCTATGGCAGTGCACCCAACTACGAGCCTAACAGCTACGCCGATGCGCCCAAGCAGTCGCCTCGCCATGCAGAGCCTGCCCTGGCGCTCAGTGGTGATGCCGACCGCCACGACCACCGGGTAGACGACGACTACTACAGCCATGCCGGTGCGCTGTTCCGTCTGATGAACCCGGAGCAGCGGGCGCTGTTGATCAGCAACATCGCCGGGGCCATGGCGGGCGTCAGCGAAGATGTGGTGCTGCGCCAGCTGCACTACTTCTTCAAGGCAGACCCCGCGTATGGTGAAGGCGTCGCCAAAGCGCTCGGGCTGAACCTCGCCTAAGTCGAAGTGATAAGAAGAACCGCCCTCATTTGGGCGGTTTTTCAATGAATATCACTACTGTTTAGCCGATTTTTTGCCTTCAATTGCCCATTTTTCAGTGACCGCGCGCAAAACCTGGTTCACACTATGTGCATTCAGTCGTATCACAGGGAGAAGCAGGGCGATGCAAGGTCACCCGGACGTCATCAATTACCTCGTCACGTTGCTCAAGGGCGAACTCGCAGCGCGCGATCAGTACTTCATCCATTCCCGCATGTATGAAGATTGGGGCTTGACCAAGCTCTACGAGCGTATCAATCACGAAATGGAAGAAGAGGCTCAGCACGCCGATGCCTTGATGCGGCGTATCCTCATGCTCGAAGGCACTCCGGACATGCGTGCCGATGACCTGGAAGTGGGTACCACCGTGCCCGAGATGATCGAGGCCGACCTCAAGCTCGAGTACAAAGTGCGTGCCGCCTTGTGCAAGGGCATCGAGCTGTGCGAGCTGCACAAGGACTATGTCAGCCGCGATATCCTGCGCGCTCAGCTGGCCGACACCGAAGAAGATCACACCTATTGGCTGGAGAAGCAGCAGGGCCTGATCAAGGCCATTGGTCTGCAGAACTACTTGCAGTCGCAGATGTAGGTTATCCACAGCATCATGAAATGCCCCTGGTATCCGACGGTCCCAGGGGCTTTTTTACATCACCGCTGCTTCAGGCCCGATCACGCTCAAGTAACGGCTTGAGGTAGTGGCCGGTATAGGACTGCTTCATCTTGGTGAGCTCTTCCGGCGTGCCGCACGCAATGATCTGACCGCCTTTGGAACCGCCTTCCGGGCCCAGGTCCACCAGCCAGTCAGCGGTCTTGATCACGTCCAGGTTGTGTTCGATGACCACCACGGTGTTGCCGTGGTCACGCAGGCGATGCAGCACGTCCAGCAGCTGCTGGATGTCGGCAAAGTGCAGACCGGTAGTGGGCTCGTCGAGGATGTACAGGGTCTTGCCAGTATCGCGCTTGGACAGCTCACGCGACAGCTTGACCCGCTGCGCCTCACCACCGGACAAGGTAGTCGCCGACTGCCCCAGCTTGATGTAGGACAAGCCGACGTCCATCAAGGTTTGCAGCTTGCGGGCCAAGGCCGGTACGGCATCGAAGAATGCGCGGGCATCCTCGATGGTCATTTCCAGCACCTCGTGGATATTCTTGCCCTTGTACTTGATCTCCAGGGTTTCGCGGTTGTAACGCTTGCTCTTGCACACGTCGCACGGCACGTAGATGTCGGGCAGGAAGTGCATCTCGACCTTGATCAGACCGTCACCTTGGCAAGCTTCGCAGCGCCCGCCCTTGACATTGAACGAGAAGCGACCCGGCCCGTAACCACGCGAGCGCGACTCTGGCACGCCGGAAAACAGCTCGCGGATGGGGGTGAAGATGCCGGTATAGGTGGCTGGGTTGGAGCGCGGCGTGCGGCCGATCGGGCTCTGGTCGATGTCTACCACCTTGTCCAGGTGCTGCAGGCCATCCATGCTGGTGTGCGCAGCGGCCTCGTGGCTGCTGGCGCCATTGAGGGCGGTGGCAGCCAGGGGGAACAGGGTGTTGTTGATCAGCGTCGATTTACCCGAACCCGAAACGCCGGTCACGCAGGTCAGCAAGCCAATCGGGATCTCCAGGTCGACGTTTTGCAGGTTGTTGCCGCGCGCGCCCTTGAGCTTGAGTTGCAGCTTCTTGTTGCGCGCGGTGCGCTTGGCTGGCACGACAATCTTCTTGCGCCCCGACAGGTACTTGCCGGTCAGCGAGTCAGGGTGGTCCATGACCTCCTGCGGCGTGCCTTCTGCGACGATCTTACCGCCATGCACCCCTGCACCAGGGCCTATATCGACCACGTAGTCAGCCAGGCGAATGGCATCTTCGTCGTGTTCGACGACGATCACCGTATTGCCCAGGTCGCGCAGATGGTTGAGGGTTGCCAGCAAACGGTCGTTATCGCGCTGGTGAAGGCCGATCGACGGTTCATCGAGGATGTACATCACCCCGACCAGGCCGGCGCCGATCTGGCTGGCCAGGCGGATCCGCTGCGCTTCACCGCCGGACAAGGTATCGGCGCTGCGGTCCAGCGTCAGGTAGTCGAGGCCGACATTGACCAGGAACTGCAAACGCTCGCAAATTTCCTTGAGAATCTTTGCCGCGATCTCGCCGCGCCGACCGGTCAGGCTCAAGTCGGCAAAATAGCTGCTCGCGTCGCCGATCGGCAGGTTGGTCACCGCCGGCAAGGTTTTCTCACCGACCCAGACATGTCGTGCCTCGCGGCGCAAACGGGTGCCGCGGCAGTCCGGGCAGGGCTGCGTGCCGAGGAACTTGGCCAGTTCCTCGCGCACGGTAGCTGACTCGGTTTCGCGGTAGCGGCGCTCCAGGTTCGGCACGATGCCTTCAAACGGGTGCGAGCGCTTGACGATGTCGCCGCGGTCATTGAGGTATTTGAAATCGACGCTGTGCTTGCCGCTGCCTTGCAGAATCACTTTCTGGTGTTCGGCCGACAGCTCGCCGAACGGCTCTTCAAGGCTGAAGCCATAATGGGCGGCCAGTGAGCCCAGCATCTGGAAGTAGTACACGTTACGACGATCCCAGCCGCGGATCGCGCCTTCGGCCAAGGTCAGCTCGCTGTTGACCAGGCGTTTGGTGTCGAAGAATTGCTTGACCCCCAGGCCGTCGCACGTCGGGCAAGCGCCAGCGGGGTTGTTGAAGGAGAACAGCTTGGGCTCCAGCTCGCTGATGGCATGACCGCAAACCGGGCAGGCAAAGCGCGCGGAGAAGATGATCTCATCGCCTTCCTGATCGTCCATTGGTGCCACCAGGGCGATGCCGTCCGCCAGCTTGAGTGCGGTCTCGAACGACTCGGCCAGGCGCTGCTGGAGGTCGGCGCGCACTTTGAAGCGGTCCACCACCACATCGATGCTGTGTTTCTTCTGTTTGTCCAGCTTGGGCAGTTCGTCGAGCTCGTAGAGCTTGCCGTTGACCCGCGCACGCACGAACCCTTGGGCGCGCATTTCATCGAACACGGCCAGGTGCTCGCCCTTGCGTTCGCGTACGACCGGCGCCAGCAGCATCAGCTTGCTGCCTTCAGGTAGCTCCAGCACCAGGTCGACCATCTGGCTGACCGTTTGCGCTTCCAGCGGAATATCGTGGTCCGGGCAGCGCGGCGTACCGACGCGGGCGTACAGCAGGCGCAGATAGTCGTAGATTTCGGTGATGGTGCCGACCGTCGAACGCGGGTTGTGCGAGGTCGACTTCTGTTCGATGGAAATAGCCGGCGACAGGCCTTCGATGGTATCGACGTCAGGCTTTTCCATCATCGACAGGAACTGCCGCGCGTAGGCCGAAAGCGATTCCACATACCGGCGCTGGCCTTCGGCGTATAGCGTATCGAACGCCAGCGAAGACTTGCCGGAACCCGACAGGCCGGTGATCACGATCAGCTTGTCCCGCGGCAGGGTCAGGTCGATGTTCTTCAGGTTGTGGGTACGTGCCCCACGAATCAGGATCTTGTCCACTGCGACCTCGCTCGGCGGGCATAAACAACGAATTATACGGCGCGCTGCCATCACGCGGCAAAGCGTCGCGTAGATGCCGTCAAGCTGTCGGACTGATAGAATCGCCGCCGGTTCACACGAGGTTTATCCATGCACGACACCCACAACGAGCGCATGAGCAGCGGCGAAACCCGCGCTGCAGGCGGCCTGGCCTTGGTCTTTGCCTTTCGTATGCTGGGCATGTTCATGGTATTGCCCGTGCTGGCTACCTACGGCATGGACCTGGCCGGTGCCACGCCTGCGCTGATCGGCCTTGCCATTGGCGCCTATGGCCTGACCCAGGCCGTGCTGCAGATCCCGTTCGGGATGATTTCCGACCGCATCGGCCGCCGTCCGGTGATATACCTGGGCTTGCTGGTGTTTGCCCTGGGCAGCGTGCTGGCGGCCCAGGCCGATTCCATCTGGGGCGTGATCGCCGGGCGCATCCTGCAGGGCGCCGGGGCGATTTCGGCTGCGGTCATGGCGTTGCTCTCCGACCTCACCCGCGAGCAGCACCGGACCAAGGCCATGGCCATGATCGGCATGAGCATCGGGTTATCGTTCGCCGTGGCAATGGTCGTCGGCCCGCTGTTGACCAGCGCCTTCGGGTTGTCAGGATTATTCCTGACCACTGCAGGACTCGCCCTGGTCGGCATCCTGCTGATCGCCTTCGTCGTGCCCACATCGCACAGCACCCTGCAGCACCGCGAATCGGGCGTGGCCCGCCAGGCACTCGGCCCGACCCTGCGTCATCCGGACCTTTTGCGCCTGGATGTGAGCATTTTCGTGCTGCACGCCATCCTCATGGCCAGCTTCGTGGCGCTACCGCTGGCGTTCGTCGAGCGTGGCGGCCTGCCCAAGGAGGAGCATTGGTGGGTGTACCTGACCGCGTTGTTCGTCTCATTTTTTGCAATGGTACCGTTCATCATTTACGGCGAAAAAAAACGCAAGATGAAACGCGTATTGGCCGGTGCGGTGACTGTCTTGCTGCTCACGGAGATATACTTCTGGGAGTGGGCTGACGGTTTGCGCGGACTGGTGCTTGGCACCGTGGTATTCTTCACCGCATTCAACCTGTTGGAAGCTTCGCTGCCCTCGCTGGTCAGCAAGGTGTCGCCTGCCGGCGGCAAGGGAACGGCGATGGGGGTGTATTCCACCAGCCAGTTCCTGGGTGCGGCGCTGGGCGGCATCCTCGGCGGCTGGTTGTTTCAGCATGGTGGGCTGGATACGGTGTTCCTTGGCTGCGCGGTGTTGTGCGCCATCTGGCTGATCGTCGCCCTGGGCATGAACGAGCCGCCCTATGTGACCAGCCTGCGCCTGCCGTTGACGCCGCAAGCGCTGCAGGAGGTCTGCCTGACCGAGCGCTTGCTGGCCGTGCCGGGTGTGACCGACGCGGTGGTGGTGCAAGACGAAGCCGCCATCTATATCAAACTGGATACGAAAATTTTGGACCGCGCGACCCTCGAGCGACTGGTGAATCCAGCCTCATCGGCGTGCGAAGCCTAGGAGAACGTTATGGCCCGTGGGGTTAACAAAGTCATTCTGGTCGGCACCTGCGGTCAGGATCCCGAAGTCCGCTACCTGCCCAACGGTAACGCCGTGACCAACCTGAGCCTGGCCACCAGCGAGCAGTGGACCGACAAGCAATCCGGCCAGAAGGTCGAGCGTACCGAGTGGCACCGTGTGTCGCTGTTCGGCAAGGTTGCCGAGATCGCTGGCGAGTACCTGCGCAAGGGCTCGCAGTGCTACATCGAGGGCAAGCTGCAGACCCGTGAATGGGAAAAGGACGGCATCAAGCGCTACACCACGGAAATCATCGTCGACATCAACGGCACCATGCAGTTGCTCGGCGGCCGTCCGCAAGGCCAACAGCAAGGTGGCGGTGACCCGTACAACCAGGCTGGCGGCAACTACAACCAAGGTGGCGGTCAGCAGCAGTACAACCAGGCGCCACCTCGCCAGCAGGCCCAGCGCCCGCAGCAGCAACAGCGCCCGGCACCTCAGCAGCCAGCCCCGCAGCCGGCGGCTGACTTCGACAGCTTCGATGACGATATCCCGTTCTAGGATATAGCTGAGACATTTTGTAAAGATGATGTCTGGAGCCCCCGCTTTGCGGGGGCTTTTTCATTCTGGGGCGTAAAGTTTGAATCGACGGTCTCTGTGATGCATGTCATCGCACCTTTTCAATTCTTGACTAGTCTTACCTGTTGGCAGCCTTCAACCGGCCGCCAACCGTGATTACCAAGAGGCGCCGGCCAAGCTCCGTGCGTCCGCAACTGATCAGGAGTGCACGATGGATCTCAACCGTCGGCAGTTCTTCAAGGTCGCCGCGATCGGCCTTGGAGGCTCGAGCCTGGCGGCGTTGGGCATGGCCCCGACCCCAGCCTTCGCCGAGCAGGTGCGCCACTTCAAGCTGGCGCATACCAAAGAAACGCGCAACACCTGCCCCTACTGCTCGGTCGGCTGCGGCCTGATCATGTACAGCCAGGGCGATGCGGGCAAAAACGTCAAACAGAACATAATCCACATCGAAGGCGATGCCGATCACCCGGTCAACCGCGGCACGTTGTGCCCCAAAGGTGCCGGACTGCTCGACTTCATCCACAGCGAGAGCCGGTTGAAATACCCGCAGCTGCGCAAGCCTGGCAGCAACGAGTGGGTGCAGGTCAGCTGGGACGAGGCGCTCGAGCGTGTCGCGCACCTGATGAAAGAGGACCGCGACGCCAACTTCATCGAGAAGAACGCCCAGGGGCAGACGGTCAATCGCTGGCTTACCACCGGCTTCCTCGCAGCCTCTGCGGCCTCCAGCGAAGCTGGCTACCTGACCCACAAGGTCGTTCGCGCAACTGGCATGCTGGGGTTCGATAACCAAGCGCGTGTCTGACACGGCCCGACGGTGGCAAGTCTTGCCCCGACGTACGGCCGTGGCGCCATGACCAATCACTGGTCCGATATCGCCAATGCGAATCTGGTCCTGGTGATGGGCGGCAACGCAGCAGAAGCGCATCCGTGCGGCTTCAAATGGGTGACCGAGGCCAAGGCGCACAACAAGGCGCGGCTGATCGTGGTCGACCCAAGGTTTACCCGTACCGCTTCGGTGGCCGATTACTACGCACCGATCCGCACCGGCACCGACATCGCTTTCATGGGCGGGCTGATCAATTACCTGCTGAGCACCGATCAGATCCAGCACGAATACGTGCGCAACTACACCGACGTGTCGTTCATCGTCAAAGAGGGTTACGGCTTCGAAGATGGCCTGTTCAGCGGCTATGACGAGGCCAAGCGCGTGTATGCCGACAAGTCGGGCTGGGGCTATGAGTTGGGTGAAGATGGCTTTGCCAAGGTCGACCCGACCCTGCAGCACCCGCGCTGCGTGTTCCAGCTGATGAAGCAGCACTACAGTCGCTACACCCCGGAGCTGGCGAGCATGACCTGCGGCATGCCGCAGGACGCCATGATGAAAGTCTGGGAGGAGATCGCTACCTGCTCGGTACCGGGCAAGACCATGACGATCCTGTACGCGCTGGGCTGGACGCAGCATTCGATTGGCGCGCAGATCATCCGCAGTGCGGCCATGGTCCAGCTGCTGCTGGGCAACGTTGGCATGCCCGGTGGGGGCGTCAACGCCCTGCGTGGCCACTCCAACATCCAGGGCCTGACCGACCTGGGCCTGCTGTCCAATTCGCTGCCGGGCTACCTGACCCTGGCGGGTGATGCCGAGCAGGACTACACCGCTTATATCGACAAGCGTGCCTCCAAGCCGTTGCGGCCAGGGCAACTCTCGTACTGGCAGAACTACGGCAAATTCCACGTCAGCCTGATGAAGGCCTGGTACGGGCCGAACGCCACCGCCGAGAACAACTGGGGCTACGATTGGCTGCCCAAGCTCGATGTGCCGGCTTACGACGTGCTGCGCATGTTCGAGATGATGAGCCAGGGCAAGGTCAATGGCTACATGTGCCAGGGCTTCAACCCGATCGCCGCGTTGCCGGACAAAAACCGCGTCACCGCCGCCCTTGGCAAGCTCAAGTGGTTGGTGGTGATGGACCCATTGGCGACCGAAACCTCTGAGTTCTGGCGCAACGCCGGCCCTTACAACGACGTCGACACCGCCAGCATCCAGACCGAAGTGATCCGCCTGCCCACAACCTGCTTCGCCGAGGAGGATGGCTCGTTGGTCAACAGCAGCCGTTGGCTGCAATGGCACTGGAAAGGCGCTGATGGGCCCGGCGAGACGCGCACCGACGTGCAAATCATGAGCGAATTGTTCATACGCCTGCGCCAGCGTTATCAGGCAGAAGGCGGGGCGTATCCCGACCCGATCATGAACATCCATTGGCCGTACAAGATCGCCGACGAGCCGTCCCCGGAAGAGCTGGCCAAGGAAATGAACGGCTGGGCGGTGACCGACGTGACCGATCCAACCGGTGCGCTGATCAAGTCGGGCCAACAGCTGGCGGGCTTCGGGCAGCTCAAGGACGATGGCAGTACTGCCTCGGGCTGCTGGATCTTCGCCGGTTGCTGGACCGAGCAGGGTAACCAGATGGCTCGTCGTGACAACAGCGACCCGTACGGCATGCATCAGGTGCAGAACTGGGCCTGGGCCTGGCCGGCCAACCGCCGCATTCTCTACAACCGCGCCTCCAGCGACCCGCAGGGTAAACCTTGGGATGCAGAGAAAAAGCGCCTGGTGTGGTGGAACGGCAAGGCCTGGACCGGTACCGACGTGCCCGACTTCAAGGTCGACTCGCCGCCTGAGGCAGGCATGAACCCGTTCATCATGAACCCCGAGGGCGTGGCGCGGTTCTTCGCCATCGACAAGATGGCCGAGGGGCCATTCCCCGAGCACTACGAGCCGTTCGAAACGCCGATTGGCATCAACCCGCTGCATCCGCACAACAAGAAGGCCACCAGCAACCCAGCCGGGCGGATCTTCGATTCGGTATGGGAGACGCTGGGCAAGCATGACGAGTTCCCCTACGCAGCGACCACCTACCGCCTGACCGAGCACTTCCACTTCTGGAGCAAGCACTGCCGCCTCAATGCAATCGCCCAGCCCGAGCAATTCGTCGAGATCGGCGAGGTGCTGGCCAACGAGAAGGGGATCAAGGCGGGTGACCGGGTGCGCGTGTCGAGCAAACGCGGGCACATCGATGCGGTCGCGGTGGTGACCAAGCGGATACGTCCGTTGCAGGTGAACAATCAGACCGTGCACCAGATCGGCATTCCCTTGCACTGGGGCTTCACCGGCGCCACGCGGCACGGCTACCTGACCAACACCTTGGTACCGTTCCTCGGTGATGGCAACACGCAGACGCCGGAGTCCAAGTCGTTCATCGTCAAAGTGGAGAAACTCTGATGGCCAGCCAAGACATCATTGCCCGCTCGGCCACCACCACCGTGCCGCCCTCGGTACGCCAGGTCGATCAAGTCGCCAAGCTCATCGACACCACCAAGTGCATTGGCTGCAAGGCCTGCCAGGTGGCGTGTTCGGAGTGGAACGAACTGCGTGACGAGGTCGGCCACAACCACGGCACCTACGACAACCCCCAGGACCTTACGGCCGAAACCTGGACCCTGATGCGCTTTACCGAACATGAGCGTGACGATGGCAACCTGGAGTGGTTGATCCGCAAGGATGGCTGCATGCATTGCGCCGAGCCCGGCTGCCTGAAAGCCTGCCCAAGCCCGGGCGCGATCATCAAGCATGCCAACGGCATCGTCGATTTCAACCAGGACCACTGCATCGGTTGCGGTTACTGCATCACCGGCTGCCCGTTCAACATTCCACGCATCTCGCAGAAGGACCACAAGGCCTACAAATGCACCTTGTGCTCGGACCGGGTCAGCGTAGGCCTGGAGCCGGCCTGTGTGAAAACCTGCCCGACCGGCGCCATCGTCTTTGGCACCAAGGACGAGATGAAGGTGCATGCTGCCGAGCGCATCGTCGATTTGCAGTCGCGTGGCTACGACAACGCCGGGCTGTATGACCCCGACGGTGTCGGCGGCACCCATGTCATGTATGTGCTGCATCATGCCGACACGCCCAAGCTGTACGCCGGCCTGCCGGACCAACCGGTGATCAGCCCATTGGTAGGGTTGTGGAAAGGCTTCACCAAACCGCTGGCCCTGCTGGCGATGGGCGCGGCGGTGGTGGCCGGGTTCTTCCACTATGTGCGGGTCGGTCCGCAGCGGGTGGAGGAGGATGAGCACCCGCTGCCCGCCGATGCGAGCGTGCATGAGGTGGATCCTGCAGTGCATGTCTACGATCCGACCAAGCCCGGTGGGCAAGGGGAGCAGCGGCCATGAACGACGATAAACCGATCCTGCGCTATACCGCCAACGAGCGCACCAACCACTGGATCGTGGCGATCCTGTTCATGACTGCCGCGCTGTCCGGGCTGGCGCTGTTTCATCCGGCTCTGTTCTGGCTCAGCCATCTGTTCGGTGGTGGGCCTTGGACGCGCATCCTGCACCCGTTTCTGGGCGTGGCGATGTTCGTGTTCTTCATCGGCCTGGTGGTGCGTTTCTGGCGAGCGAACTTCATCAACGCCAATGACCGCCTGTGGCTGCGCCGTATCGATCGAGTCATGCTCAACAAAGAAGAGGGGGTGCCGGCGATCGGCAAGTACAACGCCGGACAGAAGCTGCTGTTCTGGACGTTGCTGGTGTGCATGCTGGTCCTGCTGGTCAGTGGCGTGGTGATCTGGCGCGCCTATTTCAGTCACTGGTTCGGCATCGACACCATTCGTCTGAGTGCGCTGTTGCATGCCTTCGCGGCTTTTGTGCTGGTGCTCAGCATCATCGTGCACATCTACGCGGGGATCTGGATCAAGGGCTCCGTGGGCGCCATGCTGCATGGCTGGGTCAGTCGCGCCTGGGCACGCAAGCATCATGAACTGTGGTACCGCGATGTGACTGGCGATAAATCGTCGGGCGATCACGTACGAAAAAAAGGATGAACCGTTGAGCAGCATACTCGAACCTGGGCAGATCGAAGCGTCGGCGGTCATGCCGCCGTTTCTGCACCTGCCCCCCGGCAACCTGTTCGCCGCGCGCGCAGCGCGGCTCGAGCAATTGGCAGCCGGCAATGCCCTTGGTCAGTACCTGCAACTGGTCGCCAGACTCTGCCGGGTGCAGCAGCGGCTTGTGGATAATCCACCGAGCCCGCTGCCGGTGGTCGAGCAGCGTCAGCGCCTGTGCATAAGTCATGGGTTGCCGCCCCTGGCGGCCGACAGCCTGGTGCGTGAAGGGGCGTGGCTGGTGTGGTTGCAGGCGTTGCTCGATGACTTCGAGGCCGACGCCAGCGGCCCGCTCGAGCAGGCCTTGCAGCATTTGCGCGTCAGTGACGAAGGCCGGCGCAAGGCTTGGGGCATCGCTTTGCTGGCAGGCCAATACGATGCCGTGCCGGCAGCGCTGGTGCCGTTCATTGGCGCCGCCTTGCAGGCGGCCTGGTCGAGTTGGTTGCTGGCGCTGCCGGCAGCGGAACTCAAGCCAGCCGCGAGCCTGGCCCAGTGCCCGGCCTGCGGCTCGCCGGCCATGGCAGGGGTGGTGCGTAACCGGGGCAAGCACAATGGCCTGCGTTACCTGGCCTGTTCGCTGTGCGCTTGCGAGTGGCATGTGGTGCGCGTCAAGTGCGTGTACTGCGATTCGAGCAAAGACTTGCGCTACACCAGCCTGGAAGATGACCGACGCGCCCCGGGCAAGGCACCGCTGCAAGCCGAGTGCTGCCCCAATTGCCACAGTTACCTGAAGCAGCATTACCTGGAAAACGATGCCTGGGCCGAACCGTTGGCCGATGACCTGGCCAGCCTGGGCCTGGACCTGCGTCTGGACGAGGAGGGCTACCGGCGCCTGGCACCGAACCTGATGTTCGCGCCAGGGTAGTGCAACTGGCTACACTGACCCTCGGTTCGCCGCTTTCGCGAATGGGCCCGTGCCTGCACTCACCAGCAGGCGCGGGCTCGTCTGCGAGAGCGCCCTCACAGACAACGGATCAGTCCAAGGTAGTACCGCATGCCCGCCAGCCTCACCAGCGACACCCTACGCCTGCCCTCCATCGACACCCTTCTGCGCCATCCAGCCGGCCTGCCGTTGATCGATCGCTACGGTCGCGATGCCGTGCTGGCAACCTTGCGGCAGTTGCTCGATGACCTGCGCGAGGCCACCCGCCAGGGCCAGCTCAGCGCTGCCGAACTGGCCCAGGAGGTCCTGCTCGGGCGTGCCGGCGAACGGCTGGCGATTCAGCAGCGCAGTCAGGTGCGGCGGGTCTTCAACCTGACCGGCACCGTGCTGCATACCAACCTGGGCCGTGCGCTGCTGCCTGAGGAAGCGGTCGAGGCCATGCAGAGCGCCGCTCGTTATCCGCTGAACCTGGAGTTCGACCTGGCCAGCGGCAAGCGTGGCGACCGCGATGACCTGATCGAGGGCCTGATCCGCGAACTCACTGGCGCCGAGGCCGTTACCGTGGTCAACAACAATGCTGCGGCGGTGTTGCTGGCGCTCAACAGCCTGGGGGCGCGCAAGGAGGGCGTCATTTCACGGGGCGAGCTGATCGAGATCGGCGGCGCCTTCCGCATCCCCGACATCATGGCCCGCGCCGGGGTCCGGCTGCACGAGATCGGCACCACCAACCGTACCCACGCGCGTGACTATGAAGCTGCCATCGGGCCGCGCACCGGCCTGCTGATGCGCGTGCATTGCAGTAACTACAGCATCGAGGGCTTCACTCACCAGGTGCCGACTGCCGAATTGGCCAGCATTGCCCAGCGCCATGGGCTGCCGTTGCTCGAAGACCTGGGCAGCGGCAGCCTGCTCGACCTCACACGCTGGGGCCTGCCTGCTGAACCCACGGTGCGCCAGTCCCTGGCCGACGGCGCCGACATCGTCACGTTCAGCGGCGACAAGCTGTTGGGCGGACCGCAAGCTGGGATCATCGTCGGGCGCAAGGCGCTGATCGCCAAGATCAAGAAAAACCCGCTCAAACGCGCATTGCGCGTCGACAAGATCACCCTCGCCGCGCTCGAAGCGGTGTTGGCGCTCTACCGCAATCCCGACCGTCTGGCTGAGCGGCTGCCGAGTCTGCGCCTGCTGACCCGCAGCCAGGCGGACATCCAGCAGCAGGCCGAGCGCCTGGCGCCGCACCTGCAAGCACGCCTTGGTCAGCACTGGGACGTCAGCGTGCAGCCGGCCCTGGGCATGATCGGCAGCGGCAGCCAGCCGGTCGCGCGTCTGCCCAGTGCGGCGTTGTGCGTGCGGGCGCATGTGTCGAAGAAGCTGCGCGGGCGCAGCTTGCATGTCCTGGAGCGAGCCCTGCGCGAACTACCGGTGCCAGTGCTCGGTCGGATCGGCGATGACGCCCTGTGGCTCGACCTGCGGCAACTGGACGACGAGCAACAGTGGCTGGCGCAGCTGCCTGCGCTGCACCTGGGGCTGGCGTCGTGATTGTCGGCACCGCCGGACATATCGACCACGGCAAGACTGCGCTGCTGCAGGCCTTGACCGGCCAGGCCGGCGATCAACGCCAGGAAGAGCGTGCTCGGGGCATGACCATCGACCTCGGCTACCGTTACGCCGCACTCGGCGAAGGCGCCGGCTTGACGGGTTTCATCGATGTGCCTGGGCATGAGCGCTTCATTCACAACATGCTCGCCGGCGCCCATGGCATCGACCTGGTGCTGTTGGTGGTAGCGGCCGATGACGGTGTGATGCCGCAGACCCGTGAGCACCTGGCGATCATCGAGCTGCTGGGCATCGCGCAGATGCTGGTGGCGATCAGCAAGTGCGATCGGGTGGAGCCGGCACGTCTGGCCCAGGTGCAGGCGCAAGTCAGCGAGTTGCTGGCGGCGGGGCCCTATGCACAAGCGCGGCAGTTTCCGCTCTCGAGTGTCAGCGGGCAAGGCATCGAGGACCTGCGCCAGGCACTGCTGCACAGCCAGGCGCAGGTCCAGCGGCGCAGCGCGCACGGCGGTTTTCGCCTGGCGGTCGACCGGGTATTCGCGGTAACTGGCGCCGGTGTTGTAGTCACCGGCACCGCGCTCGCCGGGCGCGTTACGGCTGGCGATACCCTGGCGCTGGGCAAGGCCGGGCGAGCCGTGCGGGTGCGCGGCCTGCACGCGCAGAACCAGGCGGCACTGGTGGCAGAGGCCGGTCAGCGGGTGGCGCTGAACATTGCGGCCGAACGCTTGGCTGTGGAGCAGGTGCGACGTGGCGATTGGTTGGTGCCGCAATGGTTGCACGCGCCCAGTGTGCGCGTGGATATCGTCTTGCAGTTGCTGCCTGGCGAAACGCGTGCCCTCGAGCACTTCAGCGCCGTGCACGTGCACCTTGGCACTCAGGATGTGACGGCGCGGGTAGCCTTGCTCGAAGGCCAGAGCCTGGTTGCCGGTCAGCGCATGTTCGCGCAGTTGCTGCTCAACGCTCCCTTGCAGGCGGTGCATGGTGATCGCCTGGTGCTGCGCGATCAGCGCGCCCAGCGCACGTTAGGCGGCGGCCGGGTGCTCGATCCGTTCGCCCCAAGCCGCAAACGGCGCAGCGAGGAACGCCTGCGCCAGTTGCAGGTGCTCGAGGCTGCCGACGCTTTGGAGGATGCCTTGCCCGGCTTGTTGGCCAGTGCACCAGGGGGGCTGGATCCGCAGCGCCTGGAGCATCAGTTCAATCGCCTGCGCGACACCTGGCAGTTGCCGCAGGACGTGAAGGTCGTGGACACCCGCCAAGGTCCGCTGCTGTTCGCCGAAAGCCAGTGGCAGTCACTGAAAGATCAACTGCTGCAAGCGATGGCGCGGTTCCACGAGCAGGAACCCGACCAGCTCGGTCCTGATCGTGATCGGTTGCGCCGCTTTGCCGCTTTACCGCTCGATCGACCGGCATTCGTCAGTGCCCTGGCGCAATTGCTCGATGCCGGCGCGCTTGCCAGCAGTGGCCCCTGGTTGCATCTGCCAGAGCATCAGGTACAGCTCAGTGAAGCCGACAGCGCGCTGTGGGCACGGCTGCTGCCCAGGTTGCTCGAAGGCCGGTATGATCCGCCGTGGGTCAGAGCCCTGGCGGCGGAAGAAGCCTGCACCGAAGCGGACGTGCGCCTGTTGTTGCGCAAGCTGGCGCGGCTGGGGTTGGTGCATCAGGTGGTGCGCGATCTGTTCTACCCGCAGGCTACCCTGGGGCGCATGGCAGAGCTGCTGCTGGCGCAGGCCAGTGCAACATCGATAGTGCAGGTTGCTGCGTTTCGCGATATGTTGGGCATCGGTCGCAAGCGCAGCGTGCAGATCCTGGAGTATTTCGACCGTCTCGGCCTGACCCGCCGGGTGGGCGAACAGCGCCACGTCCGTGCCGACAACGCGCTGGCCCAGCAGCACGCCGGGCACTGAATTCAAGGAAGGCAATCGCGCCCGGTGGCGCGGCCGGGCTTCAAACCCGGTTGGGGACGGCAGCCGTTCCCGGGCAGGTTCGACTCCCGCTGCCTTCCGCCATCAACGCTACGGCGCTCAGGCGCGTTCCCCGCACAGGTCCAGGGCGAACCAGTGCTCGGCTGCTGCCACATCCAGTCCTGCCCCGAGCAAGGCGAACATCTTGCCCAGCGCAGCTTCGCGCGTCATGCCCCCGCCACTGATCAAACCGGCGCTACGCAGGCGATTGCCTGCCGCATAGGTGTCGAACTCCACCGCGCCTTCCGGGCATTGGCTGATGGCTACCAGCAGCACGCCGCGCTGGCGCGCCGCGCGCAGCACCTCGAGCAATGCCAGGTCATCCGAAGGTCCGGTACCGCTGCCATAGCATTCCAGCAACAGCCCTTGTACGCCGCTGTCGAGCAAACCTGCCAGGTGCGCGGCTTGCAAGCCCGGGTACACCGGCATCAGCGCGAGGTTGACGCGCGTGCGCCGCTGGCGGTAAGTCAAGGCGCTCGGCACCTCGGCGGCCCGCTCACCCTGGCGATGACGTGGCAGTGCCTTGAAGGCATCGAATGCTTCGCTACGCAGCTTCGAGGCGCGTGTCCCGCCAAGCAGTTGGCCGTGGAAGAACAGCTGCACACCGTCCTGCAAGCCCTGCTCGAACTGGCGCAACGCACCGCACAGGTTCGGCCAGGCATCACTGTCTGGGGCGCCGGCAGGCAGCATGGAGCCGGTCAGCAACACCGGGATCGGCAACCCTAGCAACAGGAACGACAATGCCGCAGCGCTGTAGGCCAGGCTATCGGTGCCATGCAGGATCAGCACGCCGTCGTGGCCGTCATCCACGGCTGCGACGATGGCATCGCGCATGGCCAGCCAGTTGTGCTGCTGCATGTTGGCGCTGTCGAGCAGCGGGTTGAGTTCGTGCAGCGTCCAAGGCACTTGTGGCGCATCGGTCAACTGGGCGAAGTGGTCGCGCATCCGCGCCTCGAAGCCACCGGCGGGCGCGAGGCCTTCGGCGGTTTCGAGCATGCCGATGGTGCCACCGGTATAAAGCACGAGGAGGTTCTTGACTGCACGCATGGAAAGCTTCCGTAGCGGTGAGCGGAGTGTGAGCAGCCGCCCGCGAGCGGGGCGGCTGGGCAGGGGAGGGTATCAGCGCTGCGGCTGAGCCTGGCCAACTGCTTTGTCAGCGGCTGTGTCCACCTGAGGATTGACTGGCCAGGCGTTGCGGTCCAGGTCCAGGTCGGCGAACTTGGAGGCGTCGAACACCGGCTGCTTGATCCCAGCCTTGCGCTGGTCATCGTAATCGCGCATCACCCGCAGGCCGACCTTGAACAGCAGCGCCAGGGCGATCAGGTTGACGAACGCCAGGCAGGTCATGGTGATGTCGGCGAAGGCGAACACCGTGGTCAGGTCCTGCATCGAGCCCCATACCACCAGGGCCAGCACCAAGCCACGGAACGCCAGCAGCACGCCGCGATTGCGGGTCAGGAACTGCAGGCTGTTTTCGCCCAGGTAGTAGTTGTAGAGGATACAGGTGAACACGAACAGCGACAGCGCCACGCTGACGAACAGACGGCCCCAGTCACCCACCACCGCAGCCAGCGAGTTCTGGGTCAGGACGATACCGTCACCTTCGAAGCCCGGCGTGTAGAAGCCCGACAGCAGGATCAGCAGGGCGGTGCAGGTGCAGATCACGAAGGTGTCGAGGAACACGCTGAACGCCTGCACCACGCCTTGCGCGCCTGGATGCTTCACGGCTGCCACAGCAGCCACGTTGGGCGCACTGCCCAGGCCCGCTTCGTTGGCGAACACGCCGCGCTTGACGCCCATGACGATGGCGCTGCCGAGCAGGCCGGCGAATGCAGGGTCAAGGCCGAAGGCGCTTTTGAAGATGGTTTCCAGCATCGCCGGCACATGGTCGATCTGCGTGCCGATCACGTACAGCGTCACACCGATGTAAGCCAGGGTCTTGATCGGTACCAGCAGGTCCGACACCGCGGCGATACGCTTGATGCCGCCGAGGAAGGTAATGGCCAGCAGCACCGCGAGGACGATCCCGGTATGGCTCGGGTCGAAGTCGAAGGCATTTTGCAGCGAGTGGGTCACGGTGTAGGACTGCAGGCCGATGAAGGCGAAGCCATAGGTGACCAGCAGCAGGATCGAGAACACGATGGCCATGCTGCGGCGCTTGAGGCCGTGCAGGATGTAGTACGCCGGACCGCCACGGTACAGGCCATCGCCATCGGCGCGCTTGTAGACCTGGGCCAGGGTACATTCGAAGAAGCTGCTGGCCATCCCGACCAGGGCGGTGACCCACATCCAGAACACCGCGCCTGGGCCGCCCAGGGTAACGGCGATGCCGACACCGGCGATGTTACCGGCGCCTACGCGCCCGGCAAGGCTCAGCATCAGGGCCTGGAAGGAGCTCAGCTGGCCTGCCTGGCCACGCAGCGAGTCCTTGAACACGGCGAACATGTGGCCGAAATGACGGAACTGTACGAACCGCGAACGGATG
Source organism: Pseudomonas sp. SMSB3 (assembly GCF_052041965.1). Taxonomy (NCBI): domain Bacteria; kingdom Pseudomonadati; phylum Pseudomonadota; class Gammaproteobacteria; order Pseudomonadales; family Pseudomonadaceae; genus Pseudomonas; species Pseudomonas sp. SMSB3. The sequence goes on from NZ_JBKGGV010000018.1 coordinate 53,441, forward strand.
GTGAAGTAACCGCCCAGACCGACGATCAGCACGATGAGGAGTTTCCCGGAAAGGAAATCGTTGAGTGCTTCGAGCATTGGAAAATGACCTCGATTCTTATTCTTCGCATTGAAAGACCAGCGGACGGCAGGCGCACCGCTATTCGTTGGGGCGCATGGTTGGCCATGACAACTGAGGTTACAATTTCGCGGGTTGCTCTCACTTGGCGCTACTTGATGCTAGAATTGCGCCATTCGCTTCACCTGAGTTCCCGCCATGAGCGATCATTTCGCGACCAACCTCAAGCTGGCCTGCAGCCACTACCGCTCTATCTCGGAAGTTTGCCGGCAGCTCTCGATCAACCGCGCGCAGTTCAACAAGTACCTCAGTGGCCAAAGCCGCCCGACGCCGTTCAACCTCAAGCGCATCGGTGATTTCTTCGGCGTCGAGGATTACGAGCTGAACCTGCCCGCCGAGCAGTTCGAGCGCTTGATCGGCGCCCGCATCTCGACCGTTGCCGAACAGCCCGGCGACCCGATCAGCGAACTGTTCCGCCCTCTGCATGAGCACGCCGGCAACCTGTCACGCTATTGCGGCTACTACTTCGAATATTCCAACTGCATGTCGGTGCCGGGGACCATCCTGGTGTCGTTGGTGCACCTGTGGGAAGAGCAGGGGCGCTTTCTGTTCGAGCGTCAGGAACGCCAGGAGCGCTCCAGTGCCACCGACCAGCACGCCGAGGTGCGCTGTCGCTACCTGGGCGCGGCGTTTCAGTTGCAAGACCGGGTATTTCTGATCGATTACGAGTCGCTGACCTTCAATGAGATGAGCCAGACCATCCTGATTCCCAGTTTCAAGAGCCGCATCACCCGCTTGAATGGCTTGAAGTCTGGCGTCTCCAGCGGCGACCGCCGCAACCCGGCCTGCACGCGGGTGGTGTGGGAGTACCTGGGCGAGGAAATCAACCGCATCAACGCGTACCGCCAGGTCAAGCTGTACCGGCCCGATGACCCGCGCATCGACGACGATGTGCGCGAGAGGTTGAGTGTGGGACCGTTGCGCAACAGTTTGTTTGAGATTGAGTGAAGGGTGCTTGGAGATCCAGC
>NZ_JBKGGV010000019.1:0-37626 GCF_052041965.1 Pseudomonas sp. SMSB3
CGCGCGGCGCATCGCGAGCTGTGCTCGCTCCTACGTCTGTTTTGGGCCCGCCACAGGCGTCATTGGCGAAAAAACAAACCGTAGGAGCGAGCGCAGCTCGCGATGCGCCGCGCAGCGGCGCTCGATCCCACAGGCGCAAAAAAGGCCGCTAGGCGGCCTCTTCTTCTATTTCACCTGGCCCCGTACGGCGGCTGCTTCGCCCTCAGGCTCCAGCGGCGGATGCTCCTGCGCGGCATGCATCAGGTCTTCGGTCACGCGCAATTCCGCGCCAGTAGGCGAGAACGTGGTCGAGGCGGTGAACGGCGCAGGATGCTCGGCGGCCGGGCGCTTGCCGCGGCGCCACATGAAGAAGCACACCATGCCCAGGTTGACCACGGCGAAAGCCCAGAACAAGCCGACCTCGCCAAAGCGGGTCATGGCCGGGGAAATGGCCAGCGGCGCCATCGCCGAACCCAGCGAGTTGATCAACAACAGCCCTTGGATCATCGGCACCAAGGCATCGGAAGGCGCGCGGTCGGCGGCATGGCTGACCGCTACCGGATACAGCGCAAATACGCCGCCACCGAGCAAGAACAGCATGGCTGGCAGCAGCGCCGAATCCGAAGGCAGGAACACCGTCACCAACGACAACACCAGGCACAGCGCGGCCAAGGCGATCAGTACATCCTGGCGATCCTTGCGGTCCGACCATCGCCCCACCGGGTATTGCAGCAGCATGGCGCCGAGGATGACCCACGCCATCATGTTGCCCACTTCGCCCACGTCCAGGCCAATGCGCTGCAGGTACAGCGGCAGCAACGCGTAGATGCCGGCGATCACCACGCCCGAGCCGAAGCAGCCAACCAAGCCTGAAGGCGCGACGCCGAGCAACTGCCGAGGCTTGAGCGGTTCGACCTGATCGAGCAGCGGCGACACGCGTGGCAGGATCACGATTGGCAACACCGACAGCGCCGCCAGCATGCCCGCGAGCATGAACGGGGCGCTGTCGCCCAGGCGGGTGATCTCGCCAAGGCCGGCCTGGGCGATCACCCCAGCGCCGTAGAAGGCGATCATGTACAGCGCCAGCAGCCGCCCGCGAATCTTTGCGTCGCCTGCCAGCAGCAGCCAGCTTTCGATCACCAGGAACACGCCCACCGCCGCCCAGCCGTTGATCAGGCGCAGCACCGACCACCAGGTGACGTCGTAGAACAGCCCCTGCAGCAGGATGGTGGCGGCGATCAAGGCCGCGAAGCTGGTGTAGGCGCGGATATGGCCGATGCGCAGAATCAGCCGGTCGTTGAAGATCGCGCCCAGGGTCAGGCCGATGAAATAAGTCGAAGAAACGATACCGATGGTCGTTGCCGATTCACCGGCAGCGTCCAGGCGCAGGGTCGTCAGGGAAGACATGAAGCCGTTGCCCAGGGCAATGATGAACAGCCCGAGCAGGGGCGCCAGCGCCATGGCCAGCAAACGCGGAGACATACGTACCTCAAGTAGGAGTGGCGGTCGGAAAACGCCTCTTCGGACGCGCACGCCGAACCGACCCAAACGAGGGCCAGAAAAGCTGCACGGGTGTGCCTGGGCTGGATGCGACCTGGGCAAGACTCAACCGCTGGGCCTCTGGGGAGATGGGCCGGGCGGGGTCGGTTGAGCCTATTTCACATGAACGCCATGTGGTCAGGCCTGGACTGTGTCGTTGCTGCCGGTTGCCACCGTTCAAGGCGACGGGCGAAAAGGATCCGCGATTCTACGGGTTCGCAGTGCTTTTCCCAAGAGGTCAGGCCCTGCGACGAGACGTCGCAGGGCGCTGGGCCATTACTGTTTGAACAGGCGCTCGTGCACCCAGCCGCTGTCGGTCAGGACCATCACCTGTTGCTCGCGCGCTGGTGTCTCGGCGGTGGCCACGGCCTCGCCCAGGTCGCGGATGCTGTCCTTGACCTCAGCATTAGCGGCCCACTCTGGCAAGCCAGTGACTTTGTAGGCGTAGGTCACCTCGGAAATGGTGTGGCCCATCATCGGGGCCGGCTCGCTGTATTGTTCGATGGACGTCACCTCAGCCTTGCCGAAGCACAGGCCACCGAGGGTCTTGCCGCTCATCATCTTGCGCGCATTGGCCTGGTACAGCGGGCGCCCGGCATCGGTCAGGTCGTAGGCGTAGTAGACGTCGGTGCGGGCCGGCTGCCACAGGCGGTCCGGCACTTCGACCCGTTTGATCTCGCGCTCGCTGACCACCCCGACCTTGGCCAGCGCATGCAGGGCCTTGTTGGTGCCGGAGATGTCGAAGTCCTGGGTCTGCGTCGGGAAATCGCTGATCACGTAACAGCGCGGGTACTGAGTGTCGAGGTAGGCCTGGGCGGCTTTCTGGAAATTGGCCTTGCTGGCGTCTTGGCTATCCGAGCAGCCGGCGAGGGTGGCCAGCAGCGCCATGGGGGCGATCTTCCTGAACATGAGCAAACGTCCTTGTGTGACGAAAAAACGACTGGGCCGGCATTAAAACCCACGGTCCAGAGCGGCGCAACCATGGCCACGGCGCAACTGGACCCGGTTCACACAGCGCCGTCAGTGATGCCCGGCAGGCTCGCGGGTATCGATACTGACCACCACCGACATGCCTGGCCGCAGGCGCGCAGCCGCAGGCTGATCGGCATCGACGGTGATGCGCACCGGGATGCGCTGGGCGATCTTGACGAAGTTGCCGGTGGCATTGTCGGCCTGCAGCAGGGCAAATTCCGACCCAGTGGCCGGGGCGATCTGCTGTACGTGGCCATACAGCTTGAGGTGGTTGAGGGCATCCACGGTGAAGCTCACCGGCTGGCCGATACGCACCTCGGCCATCTGCGTCTCTTTCATGTTGGCGATCACCCATAAGGTGTCGGGCACCAACGCCATCAGTTGCGCACCGGAGTTGACGTAGGCGCCCAGGCGCGTGCCGATCTGCCCCAACTGGCCATCGCGCGGCGCGGTGACCCGTGTGTTGTCGAGGTCGATGCGGGCCAACTGCACGGCCGCCTTGGCGTTTTCCACCGAGGCCTGCAGCGAGGCGCGGTTGACCACCACTGTCTCGCGATCCTGGCGGGCGATTTCCAGTGCCGCCTTAGCCTGGGCGAGGCTGGCAACGGCCGCAGCCGCATTGGCCTTGGCCAGGTCCAGGGCGCTGCGCGATACCGAGCCATCACTGACCAACGCTTGGTTGCGACGCAGGTCCGCCTGAGCCTTGGCCGACTGCGCCGCAGCATCGGCGATCGCTGCCTGGCGCTGGGCGATGGTGGCCTCGGCGCTGATCCGCTGTTGCTGGTTGTTGGCCAGTGCCGCCTGTTGCTGCTCGAGTTGGGCGATGGCCTGGGCCAGGCGTTGCTTGTAGATGCGATCGTCCAGCTGCACCAGCAGGTCGCCAGCCTTGACGAACTGAAAATCCTGCACCGGTACCGCGACGATATAGCCGCTCAACTGCGGCCCGATGATCGTCACCTGGCCGCGCACCATGGCATTTTCCGTGGTTTCCACCGCGCTGCTGAACGGCGGCAGGTTCCAGGCGTAGAGCACCACCAGGATGCCGGCCAGGGCGACGCCGGCAAAGCTGATCGAGGACAGCATGCGCACACGCCGGCTGCGCCCCGACGGCGCTGGCTCACTGGGCGGTGCGCTGCCTTCAGGGGTTTCGGCGAGGGCGGTGGTGGTAGTGCTGCGGGTCGGTTCGGTCATCGGCTGGCGGTACCGCTGGTAGTGTCGGATGAAGCCGCCTGGCGGGCGCTGTACCACAGCCAGGAGCCGCGAATGGTAATCCAGATCATGGTCAATACGGCAATGCTGCCGATCAGCATGAACACATCGTTGTAGGCCATGACGTTGGCCTCACGGGTGGCAGCGCTGGCCAGCGCGCGCAGCCCAGCCTCGTGGCGCAGGGCAGGGTCGGCGATCACCCCTGCATAGCCCGCGCCGCCGCCCTGCACGCGAGCCTGGACCAGGGGCTCGACCAGGCTCAGGTGATCCATCAGGTGGCTGGAGTGAAATTTCTCGCGCCAGGTCTGGAAGGTGCCCAGCAGCGCCGCGCCGGCCAGCCCGCCGAGGTTGTTGCAGATACCGAACAGCACCGAGAAGCTCACCAGGTTGCGCGGGTTGGCGCGCACATGGCTGATCCCTAGCGCCATCGACGGGCCGAGAAAGAAGGTGCTGCCGAACGCCAGCAGAAACTGGCTCACGTACATCTGCGCCGGGCGCGTGAGGTTGCTCGAACTGCTGTCCATGAACGCCCCGGTGGCCATCGCCAGCAGCGAAATGAACAGCGGAATCACCAGGTGCTTGGGGTCGATGGTCAACGCGCTGCTGGCAAGGCCGGCGACCGCACCCAGCAACATCACCGCGTACAGCGAGCGCATCTGCTCGCTGCTCATGTTCAACATCTGCAGGAAGCCCACTGCGCCGGTGGACTGCTCGGAGGTCACCATGCGAATCAGGATCACGCACAGGCCCAAACGGATGATCGCGCCGCTGCCCAGCCAGCGCGTCATCAGTAGCGGGTTCTGACGATTGTGCTCGATGGCCAAGCCGCTGAGGATCAGCCCGATCGAGCCGGCCAAGGCCATGCCGATCCACGGCGCCTCCAGCCACCAGTCGATCCGCCCCAGCGACAGCGCGGCGCAGAGCAGGGCAGTGCCGCTGGCCATCAGCGTGAAGGTGAGAAAATCCAGTGGCTCGAAGGTCTTGAAGCGATCCCCGGGGGGCAGCTTGAGCAGCAACACGCAGCCCAGCGCGGTCAGCGCCAGGCCCAGCTCGAACAGGTACAAGCCGCGCCACTCGGCGATCTGCAGCAGGTCTTCGGAAAAAATCCGCGCCAGCGGCAAGGCCAGTTGCGACGCGCCCAGGCCCAGCACCATGGCCTTGAGCCGCCAGCGTTCAGGGAACGCCTGGATCATGTAATACAGGCCCAATGAGCTCAGCGCCGCGCCGACCATGCCGTGGGCTGCACGCACCGCCACGGCCGATTGCAGGTCGTTGACCAGCAGGTGGGCGAAGGTCACCAGCACATACAGCACCAGAAACACTTCGGTGAACGCGCGCAGGCCAAATTGCTGACGAAACTTCACCAGCAGCAGGTTCATCGACACGTTGGTCATCACGTACGCAGCCGGCAACCAGGCCATCTCGGCGCTGGTTGCGCCCAATGCCCCTTGCAGAAACACCAGGTTGGCCGTCACCAGCGCGTTGCCCAGCCCACCGGTGATCGCCACCAGCAAGCCGACCACGCCAAACGCCACGCGCTTGGCCGGGCTGTGCAGGGGCGTGGAGGGCGAGCCGGGGAGGCTGGGCTTCTCGTGCGGGAGCCACTGGCGCGGGGTGTATTTGTTCATGGGGCTGACTGTATCACTGCCTTGCGCGCTTTTTGTAGAAGCCGAGGCGCCGGACTCCTCTCAAGCTCCCGGCCATGCGTGGCAGTGCTCCAATGCCTGTCATTTTTGCCAGTTTCGACGGGGGATAGCACCGGCTTATCTTGGGCGCAGAGCGCACATCATTGGTGGAAGGGATTGGGGATGGCACATGAGGCATGACCTTTCACTGATCAAGCACGGCAGATGATGCCAGACGTACGAGGCCGCCATTGAACTATTCACCCTATGGCTTCACACAGCGCCGAAGGAGAACGCTACTGTTATATACCGGCGAAGCCTGCGAGGTGCTGCAAAGTTGCTACCTGCTCGGCAACGGTCGTCGGGTTTACAGCGCGACGCTGATGCGTTTCCTTGGTCCAGATCCGTTCAGTCCTTTCTCATTGGGCGGTCGCAATGTCTACGCTTATTGCGCTGGCGACCCGATCAACAATGTAGACCGCAATGGCTATTCGCCGGTGCGGATCATCAGCCAGGCGGGGGGCTTGGTCTACGGTTCAGTGGGGATGCTCTCGGCCCTGAACAAAACGTCCAAGCACATCGTCAAGCGATCCATCGCTGTAGCGAACGGGCTGACTAAACCCCCGGAGTTCGGACCCAGAGAGCGAGCCATCAATGCACTGATTTTCAACGGTAGCGCAGCCAGTACATTATCGAAAGCGCCTAGCGCCATTCTGGCATTTGGCTTTAATGCATCATCCACTTTCGACCAGGCAGTCACTTTGTTTGGCTTCGGCGGAGCAACTGCAGCCGGCGTCGGCAAAGGGATGCAGCTGTATGCCGATATGAAGGCAACGATCATCGATGCCAGAAAGCACCGGTTACCACTCCTCAAGTTGGCATCGGAGTCCATCAAAGAAGCGGTTGGTTACAATCTGATGCGTGGCCGTGAGTCAGCAATCATTGCACCCAGACCAGAAACAGTGTTGGCAGTTGTTACGGTAGTCAGAGATGCGGACAAACGACAACTTCACAGCCGCTTGAGCGGAGCTAGCACGGACTCCGGCTACGGTTCCGGATCCGAGGTTTGATGTGAGGCGGCTGCGGCGGAACGCTCATTCTACCTAGGCTCGCGTGCCCGTGATTATTCGCTATGGAAGGTTGCCCATACGCATTTCGGAGCGCTATGCATGACACCTGCACTGATTCTGGCTACCAATCAACAACGCTCGGTGATTGCAGGCAGCGGTATGCCTGTCAGGGCTTATACACCTTACGGCGCCCATCGCGTGGATCAGGGTGCATTTCTGGCGTTCGCGGGTGAGCGCCTGGACCCGCATCCAGGGCTTTACTTGCTGGGTAATGGCGCTCGCGGCTATAGCCCGCAACTCATGCGCATGATCACGCCGGACGCCTTCAGCCCCTTCGATGCTGGGGGAAGAAACGCCTACGCTTACTGCGCGGGCGATCCCGTAAACCATGTGGATCGCACGGGACACTGGGCGGAACTAGTGAACTGGACCGGCGGACTGGCCAGGAAGTCGGTAGGGCCCTTGTACTCGATCGATGGAGCGACCCGGCGGGTGGTTCAGCGCTCCGTTGCGCGGATACAGGGTCAAAGCCCGCCGCCTTCACCCGGCATCAAGGATCGTCTGCTCGATACGGTTATTTTTTATAGCGGTGCGCTCTTGGCGGCTACGGACATCCCTGACGCGCTGCTGTTGGACGGTGATCTCGATCCTGTCACCAACCTGGCCATTACTGCAGGGGTTAGTGCGCACATCACGAGGGTACTTACGTCCCTGAAGTCAACCGCTGACACAGCGCGCGCTCATGAACTCCCTTTGATCAAGGTGGCCATGGAAGCGACATTGGATTTAACTGGCGTCAACAGGATGCTGGGACGAGACGGGACAGTTACACCAACGAACCGAGTGGTGAACGCCGTGGCGACTTTACGAAACACCGTGTGACAGTGAATGGCCCAGGGCGAGCAGGGCGGCAGTTGGCTGACCTGACCTCACCAACAGCAGATTCACCGATACGTGGGTCATCGTCCAGGTGCCGAGGCGTTGACCTGGGCCGGGTGATTCGATCCACACCCGGCCCGTGAGCGGCTACAGCGCCCGGGCCAGAAACGCCGCGGTGCGGCTGTCACTGCACTGTGCCACATCCTGCGGGGTGCCGCTGGCCACCACCTGGCCACCGGCATCCCCGGCGCCTGGGCCAATGTCGATCACCCAGTCGCTTTGCGCCACCACGCGCATGTCGTGCTCGACCACCACCACGCTGTGCCCGGCATCCACCAGGCGGTTGAGCTGCACCAGCAGGCGGTCGATGTCCTGCGGGTGCAGGCCGTTGGTCGGCTCATCCAGCACGTACAACGTGGCACCCCGCGCCACCCGTTGCAGTTCGCTGGCCAGCTTGATGCGCTGGGCTTCGCCGCCGGACAACTCGGTCGCCGGCTGGCCGAGGCGCAGGTAGCCCAGGCCGATGTCCTGCAGCACTTGCAGGCAACGCCGCGGCGCCGCCTGTTCGGCGAACGCCGCAAGCGCCTGGTCAACGGTCATCTGCAGCACCTCGGCGATGGTCATGCCCTGCCAGGTAACGGCCAGGGTTTCAGGGTTGTAGCGTGCGCCATGGCAGACCGGGCACGGGGCATAGACGCTCGGCATGAACAGCAGCTCGACGCTGACGAAGCCTTCGCCCTCGCAGTTCTCGCAGCGCCCCTTGGCCACGTTGAAGGAAAAACGCCCCGCATCGAATCCGCGTGCCTTGGCCTGCTCGGTGGCTGCGAACAGCTTGCGCACATGATCGAACAGGCCGGTGTAGGTGGCCAGGTTCGAGCGTGGCGTGCGGCCGATGGGTTTCTGATCGACCTGCACCAGGCGCTTGATGCCCTCCAGCCCAGCCGCGACCCGGCCGCCGCTGCGTTGCTCGGGTTCGTCCTCGAGGCTTTGCGCTTCGCCATCGTCGGCCTGCGTGGTGTGGCCGAGGTGCGCGCCGACCAGCTCGAGCAGGGCCTGGCTGACCAGGCTCGACTTGCCCGAGCCGGACACTCCGGTCACCGAGGTGAAACAGCCGAGGGCGAAGCGTGCTTCGAGGTTGTCGAGGTTGTTCCGGGTAATCCCTTCCAGCACCAACCAATCGCTGGGCTGGCGCGGCGTACGCACGTTGCGCTGCGGTTCGGCGAACAGGTAGGCAGCGGTGCGCGAGGTCGCCACCTCGGCCAACCCGGCTGGTGGCCCGCTGTACAGTACTCGACCGCCATGCTCGCCAGCTGCGGGGCCGACATCCACCAGCCAGTCGGCGCGGCGCATGGTGTCCAGGTCGTGCTCGACCACGTACACCGAGTTGCCCGCCTGCTTGAGCCGTTGCAGGGCATCGAACAAGGCTTCGCTGTCAGCGGGGTGCAGGCCAGCCGATGGCTCGTCGAGAACATAGATCACCCCGAACAGCTGCGAATTGAGCTGAGTCGCCAGGCGCAAGCGCTGCAGCTCCCCGAACGACAGGGTAGGCGTGCTGCGCTCCAGGGCCAGGTAGCCCAGGCCCAGGTCGATCAGCGTGTCGATGCGCTCGAGCAACTCGTTGGCGATGCGTTGCGCGGCCAGGCGCTTTTCCACGCTCAGGGTGTCCTCCTGCTGCTCCAGGTAGCCCGGCGCTGCGACCTGACGCAGCACCTCGGCCAGGGTCTGCAGCGGCAGGCGAGACAGCTCGCCGATATCGCGCCCGGCGAAGGTCACCTCAAGCGCCGCACGCTTGAGCCGTTTGCCCTCGCACGCCGGGCACGGGCTGGGGCGCATGTACTGCGCCACACGCTTGCGCATCTGCGCGCTTTGCGAATGCATGAAGGTGTGCAGCACATAGCGCCGCGCGCCGCTGAAGGTGCCTTGATAGCTCGGTTCCAGCTTGCGCTTGAGCGCACTGCGCGTTTGCGCAGGCGTCAGGCCGGCATACACCGGCACCGTGGGGGTGTCTTCGGTGAACAGAATCCAGTCGCGTTGTTCTTGCGGCAGCTCCTGCCAGGGCACGTCCACGTCATAGCCCAAGGTCACCAGAATGTCGCGCAGGTTCTGCCCCTGCCAGGCCATCGGCCAGGCGGCGACGGCGCGCTCGCGAATGCTCAGGGTCGGGTCAGGCACCATGGTCGCTTCGCTGACTTCATACACCCGGCCCAGGCCATGACACTCCGGGCACGCGCCCTGTGGCGTGTTGGGGGAGAAGTCTTCGGCATACAGCATCGGCTGCCCTGCCGGGTAATTGCCCGCACGGGAGTAGAGCATGCGAATCGAGCTGGACAGGGTGGTGACACTGCCCACCGATGAGCGTGCACTGGGTGTGCCGCGTTGCTGTTGCAGAGCGACCGCCGGCGGCAGGCCTTCGATGGCATCGACGTCCGGCACGCCGACCTGATCGATCAGGCGCCGCGCGTACGGCGCGACCGATTCGAAATAGCGGCGCTGGGCTTCGGCGTAGAGGGTGGAGAACGCCAGGGACGACTTGCCTGAGCCAGACACGCCAGTGAACACCACCAGCGCATCGCGCGGAATGTCGACGTCGACATTCTTGAGGTTGTGCTCGCGGGCGCCACGTACGCGGATGAAGCCGGAAGGGGTGAAGGGGCTTGGCATGGCGCGGTCCTTGGCGGTGATGGGAATGGAAAAAGACGGGCTTGGCCGCCCAGGAGCGATTCTGAACCCAGGCAATTACCAGACTGCATGAGCGAGTGCGGGTTCCGGGTGGTGGCTATCGGGCGGGACTGGGGTGCGCAGGGATTGAGGTACGTACCTTCAGCTATCACGATTTTTGCAAGCTTTTAGGTATCACCCACCCGCAACGCATCGAACCAAGAGAGCCATCCTTGCAACATGGCTATCGCAGAATGAGGGAGTTGAGCGCGTCATCCCAGATTTTCATGAAGTGCTCCTCGCGGACTGAAGCATCCCCCTCTCGATCAGGGAATCCACCCGGATTTTTCGGCGCCTGCTCAGTCGTGTAGCTGTAATCCAGATCTAAACGAAGCTCAGGCTTGTCAGCGTTATCCGGTTCTCCTGGATAAAACCAAACGGCGTTCACCTCGGTCAGATAGCCCTCACCGGTTTTTTCTGTGCTTGCTTCGATGATCTCTTCACCCGGCAGATGGTTGACCATCCGCTTGTTATTACGATAGGTGCGGTGGTGGAACTCTGATTTCACCATCCATGCAGCCGCGTTGCTCGGTAGCCGGCTGCCTTTGCCTCGTTCTGATAGCAATGGGGCAGCGACACCGCCGTACTGCTTGGATGTAAACTTGGCCCTCAGGTTGGGATGCGCTGCGAAATTAAAGTCGACGTAAACACCTTCATTGCCGGTTCGGTAGGGCAGGCAGCCATCTGCGTAACAGAGGTCTTGCCGAGTCCCCGTGCCGTTGAGCGGTATCAAATCAACAATCTCCCTGATGTGCTTGTCTCGGTTGAGTGTACTGTCGTTGCCGAGTACAAACATCATCTCGTTGAACCATTGGTACGCCAGGGTGGAGTAAACGACTTTGTTGATTGGCTCGCCATCGAGTCCTTCACCGGTAATCCGTGTGTGGTCGTAATTGAAGATGATAGCCTTGTTTTGCACTTGTTCTTTTGTCGCTTTATGCTCAGCATTGTCGAGATTTCGCCCTTCGATACGCGTCCAACTTTTTTGAGCCTCTCGCTCGACACGGGACTCGATGAAGCGGGGTGTGATAGCTACAGGCACGCCGTTCAACTCCAGTAAAGCGCCAGCGAACACAGCGTCGCTCGGCAAATCCATGGTGAACCGACCCACTCGTACCGTTTTGGTAGAGTGTTTTGTTGAGTCAACAGCTGTTGTGACTCGTTGTGCATCAGGTGTTGTCGATGGACTAGCCGATAACGAACAGCTGATCACGAATAAGATTGCAGTTGTAGCTGTAGCACGAAACGTCAGCATAAGTTCTTGGCGTCCTTTGCGAGGCTGATGATCGAGCGCAGTAATGACACGGGTCGACTTGACGGGGCAAGGGTAGCTGCACCGGGTCGTACTCGGTGCCCTGCACCAGCACGCAGGACTTGCAGCAGATCGCTACCCATCAGGGTGGTCAGCTGAAGCAGGCGACCGCTTTGGGAGGGCCGGATGCCGTAGGTCAGGTCCATGACTAGGGGGGGCTCCTGAGTGGGGGCTGATCGGGTGGTTATTCCAGGGCCTTGATGGGCGGGTCCTGGTAGTCCTCATCGATGGCGATGCCCATTTTTTTCAGGCGTGCTTCGGTTTGGGCGCGTTCCTGGGCCATGCGGTTGAGTTCGGAGGGGAGGAGGGTTGTCCATTGTTCACGGTCGTCGCTTTCGACGAAGCTTTTATAGAATTCAGCTTCAGTTTGGAAATTAAGCGAAAATAAATAGGTGCCGCGTTCTTGTGGCGCTTGTCGGCTATTTTTTCGTTGCGCACGAAGCTGCAAATAATTGCCATTTTTGTGGAAATACCAGCTGTTGATCGTTGGCATGGCCAGCCAATCTGTTTGATTTAACTTCAATGCAGGATCTTTCCATGGGCCCGTGCCGACAGGTACGCCTAGCACCTCATCAAAGTGATTAAATTTTTTAGCCTCAGCGCCAGGTATTCTAGCTTCGCCGGGGAAGATGTAGCGCTGCCAGCCTGCGGCTTTCAATTTATCCAGTGTTTCATAAAAATAAATGGCGGCCTCGGCGTGCCTTGAATCCTCTGCTACGCCATCCAGGATAATGTTAGTGTCGGTAATCAGGCTGCCATTGTGCGTTATGAATACCGCACTTGTGACATCGTTAAAGACCAATGCGCTTCCGCTTGACGTAAGGAACACTGTCGCTTTGTTGACATTTTCTGCGGGAACGTCAAAGTCATAAAAACACAAGCTGGAATTGCAGTATTTGTCAAAGGATGCAGTGGAGCTCGATAACGTATTTTCAATATTGCCATTCAAACTAGACCTGATTATGATTTCGTTATCCATACTCGAGTTTCCGCAGGCGGCCAGCGTGGTGAATAAGATGAGGAAAAGTATTTTACGCATGATCCCACCAGGTGGCTATGGTGCTAATTATTTCTTCCATTGATTTCAGGTCTATGGTCATAAGTTGTGGTGTTTTCCAGAACTATTTTTGATAAGTTTCCTCCTGTGTTTGTCATTATAAGTATCGCCGTGGGGGTCATAATAACATCGAGTTTTGGGTTTCCTGTTTCCCACCGCATTTCAATGCTGCCTATCTGCGAGGCACATCAAGCTTGCCTTCCATCATTGCCTGCCCATTCAGAAGCAACTGAAAATCCCAGCTCTCGTATATTAACGGCTGTAGAATCCAAAGCGGCTTGTGGTCGGCGATTTTCATCAGTGATGATAATTGGAGATCCCTGCCCGATGTCAAGTCCTTAACGCGCTCGACTTGGTGTGCGAGCGCAAAGCCTTCTTCGAGTGAGGGGTTATACAGCAATTTCACTTTTGGCAGTAAGTCATCAGCCCAAGGCAGCTTTAGGAACGTACCTTTGAAGTTGCAAGTGTAACTAAATCAGTTCGTTCTGGAGCGGCGCTGTTGAATTGGTCGGGGTGGTTTTGTAGAATAAGTGTCACACAAAAAATGTCTTGAAACAGGCAGAAATCAACTTTGCCAAGTGCGCCATGGTTATGTCCAAAAACGCGGCCGCACCTAGTCCAGCGCCATTTGCTATCGCTCGAGTAATCCAGTGCGCACATGGACTGATTATTATCGAACGCATCAAATCCAGTCTAATAAAATCGGCCTTTTAGCTCGGGCCTGCCATTCTATTCGAACTCGAGATAAATGGGTGCGTAATTTCCGCGACCACCACCTGTTTACCGGCGCTTGCATCAAGGGGCCGGCTTAAAGCTGTCTACTACGCGATCCCAGAATGCAAGCGCTTCTTCGTCCGATTGAAAATCACTTCCCACCTCATGCGTACCCAGCTCCAGAGCAAAATAAGGCGAAGCATTAGATTTTACGGTGCCTTGGTACTCAAGTTGAAAGTTATAAAAGTGTTTACCGTCGGCCTCGGTAGTGATTGCAATTTCCTGCGCGGGCAGCCCTCCAATCATCCGGCTTTGCTTTCGCAAAGTTTTCGTTTTGCCAATAAGCTTTGAAAGCGCACCGCTCATGCCACTATTGGGCTGTTTGTCAAGGCGAGTAAAGAGAGTATCTTTTAGTTCGCCGACGCGCTGCGTGAGAAGGCTGACGTACGTGCCCGGGTGGCCCGCAATCTGTGAACCCATATAAACTGATTCTGCAGGTTGCTGGTGAGAGAATTTTAGGTACCCTGCCTCGATAGCAAAGGCTCCGGCGGGAGAGGCTTCCTGCGGTGACCGAAAATAAATTGAATTGCTTATCAGCTTCATTTTATCAATGGCACTTTCATAATCTGCTTCATTCAAGGCGCTTACAGTCATACGGTAAAGTGTGTTCTTACTGGTCAAGAAAAAACTGCTGAATGTATAAAGTTTCTCAAGCTTTGATATGATTAATACACTTCCATTGTCAAGCGCAATTGCTTTATCATAGCGGCTATATGTGCCCCGGGCTTTACCTTGTTTTAGCTGTTCAGTCAATTCTGCAGTTATTGATTTAATATCCTTTATTCCGTTTCTGCTGACAAGGTCGATCCTCTCGTTATATATTTTATAGTAAGCAGAGTCTAATGAGTTTTCCGGCAGGTCAAGTTTGAAGCGACCATAGTAACGCGTTTGCCAATCAAGATTGCGCAAGTTGTTTTCCTGGACTGGCTCAGCCTTAGAGAATGGTGTGTAAAATAAAGTTATTAATGATGTAAGTACCACATTCACAATGGTTGCAGTATTTTTTGTCATTTTTAGTCCAAAGTTAGATTTAATGTGCTGAGAGATGAATCAGCCCCTAAAGAGTGGCGATATTATAGCGTCCAGCTTTGTCGGCATAAGCGTCTTAGTAATTCTTGTCCAATGGTGCAGTGTAATCGTGGATCGGGCAATGATGAATAAGGAGTCCATGGTTTCGGCCTTACGGTGCGCGGTGGAATTGGCCTTCGAAGTGGCTGATGAACAAGCCATAAGAAGCTTCGCTCACAGCAGAGCCGAGCAAACCATGGTCGGGTGCCGGACGCAAGGACTTGAACAGCGGAGCCAAGCTGCCGGGTGAACTATGCAGTGGCTGTCGGCCTGGTGCTCAACGTACCAGAAGATGCCTTCAAGTTCGCACCAGCGCTGCACGAAGTTGGCGTCTGTCTCGTTGAACTGGGTGACGTAGGACAGCGGCGCGTAGTCGCGGCGCAGGTCGAGGCGGTAGTTGCCCCTGGCTTGTTCGCACTGGCTGAACACCGACTCGAGGATGGTGGGCAGGGTCTTGTCCTGCCAGATGCGGCAGTCGCGACGGTATTCAAGTAGGCTGAACCAGGGCGCGAACACCAACTGCCAGTCGTGCAGGCCACGTCGCTGCCCAGGTAACGCACGCTCTCGACCAGGCCATGGCGCAGGACCTGGCTGCCGTCGTCGTAGAGCAGGGCGAGGCTGACGGGCTGGCCGATGAGTTTTTCCGGGTCGTACTCGGTGTCCTTGGGTCTCCTGAGTGGGGGCTAATCGGGTGGTTATTCCAGGGCCTTGATGGGCGGGTCCTGGTAATCCTCATCGACGGCGATGCCCATTTTTTTCAGGCGTGCTTCGGTTTGGGCGCGTTCCTGGGCCATGCGGTTCAGCTCGGCGGGGAGGCGGGATTTCCATTTCTCGCGATTTTCGTCATCAACGAAGCCCTTGTAAAAATCGGCTTCAGTGCGGAAGGTCAGCGTGAATAGGTAAGAACCGAGAGTGTTCTCTTCGCCCGAACTACTTTCCCTCTGCACGCGAAGAAGTAGATAAACATCGTCTTTGTTGAAGTACCAACTACTGAACATTGGAAGGGACAGCCATTCTTCTTTCTCGAGCTTTAGTGCAGGGTCTTTCCACGGCCCGGTACTCGCTGGCGTACCAAGGACCATGTCCGGGTCATCAAATTTTCCCGCTTGAGTACCAGGAATGCGCGCCTCGTCAGGCAAGATGTATCTTTTCCATCCTGCAGCGTTCAATTTATCCAGCAAGCTGTAGAAGTAATCAATCGCCTGCTCATGCCGTGCATTCGATGGGACGCCGCCCAGCGTTAGATAAGCATGGCTCAGTTGGTCGCTTTTGTAAGTACTCAGCGATGCACCGATGACATCATCGAGAATCAAGGGGGCAGAGGTTGAAGCAATCGTGACCTTTGCTTTGTCAGGGCTGCTTGACGGAAGGTCGAACTGATACATGCATAGTGTGCTGTTGCAGTCTTTGCTCAACGGAGCGGTCGATGAGTCAAAGATTTTCTGTACGGACTCATTCATTCTAAAATTAACGGTAGGTGATGTTTTCATGTTGCTGTCTCCGCAGCCCGAAAGCGCTAGGCAAATTAGCGAGCATATAATTTTGCGCATTGTCGCACCAGGTTGATAGGGGCTCGATGATGCGTTCAGTTTACCTCTTTTCTTTCAGCATCAGTTAGTGGTAACTGATTGCAATGATGCCAATAAACTCCATTCTGTCGACGGGGTCGTAAAGCTTACCTTCCGTCACTACTACGTCTTACTTCAAATAGTTTGTCTCGCACTGCGTGCTGAAAGCGGCAAGGCACCGAGGTACCCCAATATGACCTTCCAAAAGCGCTTGGCTGGCAAGGAGAGCCCGGAATTCGAGGCTGTCATAGACACGAGGCTGCAGGATTTTAAATTGCTCGTGATCGGCTATGGCCATGCGTGATTGGAGTTGATAGTCACGGCGCGTCTCCCCGTGCGGGGCCTATCTACCTCGAGTGCCACGTTGTTCAGGCATTCCGGGTCTGGTCAATAATTTGTTATGTTCGTCATTCATGCCTGAGCCAGGACCGATTGGAAGCTTTTTCAACTAATACTCTATGCTTGCCGGCCCATCCAGCGTGGTCCTCACCGGTACTCAAGGTCAGGTGCTTGCCGCTGTACAGATGGGTGTTCTGCGGCGTGGCGGTGCCGATATCGGCCGGGGAGGAGGCGATCAGCAGTGGCTTCTGGTCCCCCGGCGTTTCGCCGCGGCCGCCGCTACGGATGGCTCTGACGGTGTCGCCGCCGTTACGTTGCTGCTCGCTCGGGCCCTGGCTCGGGCTGCTGTTGTCGCTGCCGTAGGTGACATCGGCGTCGGCGTTGAGCTGGGTCAGGCTGTCAAGGCCGGCTTGCAGGGCGTCGGCGTTGTGTTGCTTGGCCGTGTTGGAGAGGGTCATGAGCCGCTGCTCGCTGTTCTGCAACTGCTGCTGGGCTTCGCTGACGTCGAGCTGCGCGCCCTGGGCGTTGCTGCGCTTCCGGGTGCTGAGGTACAGGTGATGCTGGGCGCGTAGGGCGCCGCGGTGGTCGATCAGGTAGCCGAAGTTGAGCTGGGTGTGGCCGTGGCTGCTGTGCAGCTGGGTGCGCACCTGACCGGTGGAGTCGTCCATCACCCACTGGTTTAAGCCGCCGTCGCTGCCGATTTCTTTGCTTTTGTAGCGGCTCATCAAACCGATGGAATGCCAGGCCGGTTCGTGGCCGCCGTACACTTGGCCCATGATCAGCGGGCGGACGAGGTCGTTGTCGAGGAAGGTGACCACCAGTTCTTCACCGGCGCGGAGCACGTGCACGCTGCCAGAGTCCGAGCCGATGGATGCGGCCGATGCGCTCGACGCGGTGGGCGCGCAGGGCCTGCAGGTGATCGGCACCCAACGGGGTGTTCAGCTGCAGCAGGCGGCCGCTCTGCGAGCGCGGGGTGCCAAAGTCACGTCCATGACAAAGGTCTCCTGAGTGAGGCTGGTCGGGTGGTTATTCCAAAGCCTTGATGGGCGGGTCCTGGTAGTCCTCATCGATGGCGATGCCCATTTTTTTCAGGCGTGCTTCGGTTTGAGCGCGTTCCTGGGCCATGCGGTTCAGCTCGGCGGGGAGGAGTTTAATCCAGTCTTCGCGGTATTCATTTTTGACGAAGCTTTTATAGAACTCGGCTTCGGACTCGAATGTGAGAGTGAACAAGTAAGACCCCATTTTCTGGGGTGCTTTCTCGCTATCCTCCCGCTGTACCCGGAACAGTAGATAGACGCCATCTTTGTGGAAATACCAAGTGCTGATCATAGGCTGTGTCAGCCACTCTGCAACCTTGAGTCTCAAGCCGGGGTCTACCCAAGGCCCCGTCACTACCGGTTGGTTGAGTATCGTGTTATGCTCCTTAAAATTGTTTAACTGACTACCTCTAAGTCTTGCTTCGTTTTGGAAGATGTAGCGCTTCCATCCTTCCGAATGCAATTCGTCCATCTGCTGGTAAAAATAGTGTAATGCTTCAGAGTGTTTGGACCCAGGGTCTACCCCGCCTAAAGTAACGTTGGCATCACCGATAATGTCGCCTCCGTATGTGCCTAATGAAGCGCTTACAATGTCATCAAACTGAAGGTCGCCTGATTTTGTTTTTATAGTCAGTTTCGCGCGGACTGGCTCGCTGAATGCAAGGCCGAATTTATAGACGCAAATATCGAGAACGCAATCTTTCTTATAGATTGCCGTGGATGCGGAAGTGGCATGCGTTATCGATGAGCCGATTTCGAATTCTAAGCATGGTTTATTTGTGTTCATATCGGCGCCTCCGCACCCTACGACAACGATGAATAACAATTGGCTAAAATGCTTAAACATTGTCACCCCAGCTTGACATTGTTGAGATGTTTTCCCCCATGTAAGCCCTTTTGGATTTCATTAGTCAATGATAATTGTTTGCGATTTCAGTGATAAATTTCATTCGGTCGTTGTCGTTATACAGTTTTCCTTTGGTCATGATGGTGTGTTAATCAGGGTCGTTATTTTCGCAAGCTGTGCTCATAGCCGCGAGCCGCCTTAGCGCACCTAGGTTGCTCTCCACAAAGGCTTGTATATATCACAACTTTTGAAAAAGCCAGTTGTCATAGATCAGCAGTTGCAGAGCCATAAGCTGTCCGTGTTTTGCAATCACCCTAGTTCATTGCCGCTGGGCGAAACCGCTACGACGGTCTGCGGACCGGGGGAGGCGGGCTTGGTGTGCTCGAACGGGCTGCGGTACGGCGCGCTGTGCAGCTGGCCTTCGAAGTGGCTGGTGAAGAAGCCATAGGACGCTTCGCTCAAAGCCGAGCCGAGCAGACCATCGTCGGGTGCCGGGCGCACGGTCTTGAATAAGGGGGCTAGGCTGCCGGGCGCTTCGCGGCGCTGCTGGGCCATGGGCAGGTTGCTTTCGGCAAAGAACTGCACTTCGATCAGCAGAAACTGCCGGTCCTCGGCGGCCTTGCGCTCGTACAGCGGATGCTGGGTCAGTTCGAACCAGCGGCCGGCCTGCAACTGGCGCACGCCGGCTTGGCCGTGCACGCGGCGCGCCTGGGATTCGCGCTGTTCGATCTGCACGCGGCTGAGCCAGTCGCCGCGCTCCTGTTTCTGCCAGTTGTACTGGCCCTGGTATTCGTAATGCTCAAGGGCCGCCGGGGCAGAGGCGGCCTGCAGGGCCGGCATCACGCTTTCCCGCGGCTGGCTGTGGGCCAGGTAGTCGACGCTGCGCCAGTTGAGCTTGCCGCTGAGCAACTGCGAGCCGGTGCTCCACTGGGTGATGCCGTCCTGCTTCTGGGTCACGCTCTGGGTGTGGAACGGCAGTTGCTGTGGCGCGAGGGGGGGGCAGGGTGTCGTTGCTGTCGATGAAGACGATGCAGTGGCTATCGGCCTTGTGCTCGACGTACCAGAAGATGCCTTCGCGTTCGCACCAGCGCTGCACGAAGTTGGCGTCGGTCTCGTTGAACTGGGTGACGTAGGACAGCGGCGCATACTCGCGGCGCAGGTCGAGGCGGTAGTTGCCCTTGGCTTGTTCGTGCTGGGCGAACACCGACTCGAGGATAGCGGGCAAGGTCTTGTCCTGCCAGATGCGGCAGTCGCTGCGGTACTCGAGCAGGCTGAACCAGGGCGCGAACACCAGCTGCCAGTCGTGCAGGCCACCGTCGCTGCCCAGATAACGCACGCTTTCGACTAGGCCATGGCGCGGGGCCTGGCTGCCGTCGTCGCAGAGCAGGGCGAGGCTGACGGGCTGGCCGATGAGTTTTTCCGGGTCGTACTCGGTGTCCTGCACCAGCACGTCAAGGGTGTAGCGCGGGGTGCGACCGATGCGCTCGACGCCGTGGGCGCGCAGGGCCTGCAGCTGATCGGCACCCAGTGGGGTGGTCAGCTGCAGCAGGCGGCCGCTTTGCGAAGGTGGGGTATCGATGATCTGCTTCGTTTTAATTTTCCTTTTCCAGAAGCCATAAATACTAGTTTAGATGCGCTCTATGCTGGTCACCATCTTGTCCCAAAACGTTAGAGCTTCATCGTCACTTGCGAATGTCTCACCCTTGTCCAAGGTGCTTAGCTCAAGGACGGTATAAGGCTCTAGGCTTTTTTCTGGTGTGCCTGGGAACTCTAGGCGGAAGGAATAAAATATTCTTCCGTCTGACTTGGTTTTTAGAAGCAGTTCTTCGAATGGTAAACCGACAACCATGAGTTGTCTCTTTCTAATTAGAGTGGTTTTGGATAATAAGCTCTTTAAAAGTTGTGTCATTCCACCCGTTGTGCGCTCTTCATAGCGAGAACTTAGTCCGGGCTCAGTTTCACCGATGATTTGAGTGTCGAAAATTATATGAATTCCTGGAGTTGTCGATATTGGTAGTCCTATAGAAATTTGTTCAGGGTACTTATTTAAAGGCCGGTCAATGTACCCAGCCTCTAACGCGAAAGCTCCTGCTGGCGGAGGGGTCGTGGGATTGCGGAAGTGAATACCGGAATTTATATCTTTTGTGATTTTAATGGAGTTGTCAAAACCTTGCAGAGAGACACCTTCTACAGTTTGGCGATATAGCGTGTTTTTGGAGGTAAGGTAATAAATATCAAAGTTATATTTTTTTCCTTTTGAAATTACAATCGCGCCGCCATGCTCGAGTGCTATAGTTTGGTCGTAAGCCGGATATCCAGATTTATGTAATTTGTTGATTTTCTCTACGGCGTCATTAATTGCTTTGTCAATGTCCCTCTTGCCGTTTTTGCTGATTAGCTTTATATCGTTTTCAGCAATCTTATACGAAGACCAAATATTTTCGCCGGTAGTGTCTGCGGCAAAGGAAAAGCGTCCAAAATAAAAACGGTTGGTGGTGTCTTGCCTATCGTTCGCTCCGCTTTTTAAACTAATTACTAGGCATAAAGGTGCGCTCACCAACGAGATGAGCAGCCTAATTCTTTTCGTGGACTTTTTATATGGAAACATGTGCGGATATTCTCACGATGCTATAAAGAGTAGCGTACAGCGTTCTTCCATCCTTGTCATTATAAGCATTCTGGTGCTCATAGCCCTCTGTATAATTGTGCGCGCCTGTTCGGCATGCATCTGGATATCGGTCAGAATTAGCGCCATGCGCAAACGCACCTTTGACATTTGAGAAATTTCTGGAACTGGCTGATGAGACATTAGGCAATCAGCAGAGGCTTCTGGTACCTCGGCGTCTCGCCGCGGCCGCCGCTACGGATGGCCCAGGCGGCGTCGCCGCCGTTGCGTTGCTGCTCGCTGGGGCCCTGGCTTGGGCTGCTGTTGTCGCTGATGTAGGTGACATCGGCGTCGGCGTTGTGCTGGGGTCAGGCTGTCGAGGCCGGCTTGCAGGGCGTCGGCGTTGTGTTGCTTCGCCGTGTCGGAGAGGGTCTTGAGCCGCTGCTCGCTGTTCTGCAACTGCTGCTGGGCTTCGCTGATATCAAGCTCCGCGCCCTGAGCGTTGCTGCGTTTCCAGGTGCTCAGGTACAGGCCCTGCTGGGCGCGCAGGGCGCCGTAGGCGTCGGTGCGCAGCTCGAAGCCGGTGCCGCGCAGGGCGCCGCGGTGGTTGCCGCGCTGCTCGATCAGGTAGCTCAGCGGGCGGTCGGTGTCGTTGTCAAGGAAAGTGACCACCACTTCTTCACCGGCACCTGGCAAAGAGTCTCCTGAGGGGGGCTGATCGGGTGGTTATTCCAGAGCCTTAATGGGCGGGTCCTGGTAGTCCTCATCGATGGCGATGCCCATTTTTTTCAGGCGTGCTTCGGTTTGGGCGCGTTCCTGGGCCATGCGGTTGAGTTCGGCAGGTACAAGAGCTTTCCAGTTTTCGCGGTCTTCGTCATCAACGAAGCTCTTGTAAAAATCGGCTTCACTCCGGAAGGTCAAGGTGAACAAGTAGGACCCTTTCTCTCTGGGCGCTTGCGCGTCGTTTTCACGCTGTACGGTTACTTTTAGGTATTCATTGTCTCTATACAACAGCCAATTGCTGAACATTGGCATAGATAGCCAACCATTTTTATCCAGGCCAAGGGTGGGGTCTTGCCATGGGCCCGTTGCGACAGGAGTATCTAGGACTTCATCCACATCTTTGAACTTACTGCTTTCAGTGGCTGATATTCTCGCCTCGTTTGGATAGATATAGCGTTGCCATCCTGCCTTGCGGAGTTTATCTAGAAGCTCACTAAAATAATTCATGGCAAGTTCGTGCTCGCTATTTGGCGCTACGCCATTCAGCGTGACATACGAGTTTGAGAGCGTATCACTTTTGTAGGTCATTAATGCCGCGCTGATAACGTCGTCAAAAACCATAGCTTGATTTCTGCTTTCAACGGTCAATACGGCTTTGTTCGGGCTGGCTGAAGAGATGTCGAACCCAAAAAAGCAGATATCACTATTGCAGTTTTTGGACAGCGGTGCAGTCGATTTAGACAGCAGGGACTGGATAGGCTCGTAAAAATTTATTTTGATTGTGGGCCTGTCGTTTTTCATTTTCGGGTTCTCACATCCAAACAGTGCTGCGAACAGCAAGATAATCACGGTTTTACGCATTTTCACTCCGAGAGGCAATGGTCCTTATTGTGCTTTCCATGTGGGAGCTCTGGGGATGCACAAGATTGTGGTACTTGTTTGCAACATTTCCAATGAATTTCATTCTGTCCGTGACGTTATGCAACTTACCTTCAGTCATTACGATGTCGTATTGAGGGTCGTTCGTTTCGCAAGCCGTGCTGAATGCAGCGAGCCGACGAGGTACGCCGAAATGGCCTTCGACTAACGCCTGACTGTTGAGCAGCGTCTTGAATAATTTGTTCGCATAAATCAATGGCTGCAAAATCATGCGTTATTCATGGTACGCAATCAGAGCAGAGCGAGGCTGACGGGCTGGTCGATGAGTTTTTCCGGGTCGTACTCGGTGTCCTGCACCAGCACGTCGAGGGTGAAGCGCGGGGTGCGGCCAATGCGCTCGACGCCGTGGGCGCGCAGGGCCTGCAGCTGATCGGTACCCAGTGGGGTGGTCAGTTGCAGCAGGCGGCCGCTTTGCGAGAGCGGGGTGCCGAAGGTCAGGTCCATGACAAAGGGTCTCCTGAGTGGGGACTGATCGGGTGGTTATTCCAGGGCCTTGATGGGCGGGTCCTGGTAGTCCTCATCGATGGCGATGCCCATTTTTTTCAGGCGTGCCTCGGTTTGGGCGCGTTCCTGGGCCATGCGTTTGAGTTCAGCAGGTACAAGAGCTTTCCAGTTTTCACGGTCTTTTTCACCTTCAACGAAGCCTTTGTAAAAATCGCTTTCAGATTCAAAGTTAAGTGTGAATAAGTAAGATCCGAGTTTTTGCGGTGCTTGAGTGTTTTTCTCACGCTGAACGCGAAAAATTAGGTACACTCCATCTCTGTAGAAATACCAGCTGTTGATCGTCGGAAGAGTAAGCCACTCCTCTGCGCTCAGTTTCAAGGCAGGATCCTTCCACGGGCCGGTTCCGACGGGCTTGCCCAATATTGACCGAGGGTTTTCAAATTTATAGGCTTCTTCTCCTGAGACTCTTGCCTCATTCTGGAATATATATCTTTCCCAGCCTGCAGAAAGTAGCTTTTCTACTTGTTGATTGAAATAGCGCATTGCCTGCTCGTGTTCAGAGTCTTCTGGCACACCACCGAGCGTCACTCTGGCATTATTAATAATATTGCTTTCAAAGGTTCCCAAGGTTGTGCTAACGACATCGTCGAAATTTAAGCTGCCCGTTTTGGAATCAATCGAAAGATTAGCACGAACAGGATTGGCGAAAGAAAGCGAGAATTTATAAAGGCACACCCCCTGCATGCAATCTTTTTTAAAAGTGGTGGATGATGATGCCAAAGCATTATCAATAGGGGCGTCAATTTGAAACCTGATGGTAGATTTGTTCTCGTTCATGTTAGGTTCCCCGCAAGCTGAAATTAAGCCAAAAAATAGGTATCCAATCTTTTTAAACATTATTACTCCATTCGGAGATGTCTTGGATGCTCTGTTTCATATAGTCGGGTTTTTGGTTCATTAGAGAGTGATAATTCTGCGCGATTTCCGTGATGAAATTCATGCGGTCGCCTTTGTTATACAGCTGACCCTCGGTCATGACAATGTCGTACTCTGGATTGTTGGTCTCGCAGTGAGTGCTAAGCGCAGCGAGACGCCGAGGAACACCTATGTGGCCTTCCATGACTGATTGACTTCTCAGTAAAGCCTTGAAGTCCAAGCTTTCATAAATCAAAGGCTGCAGTATCATGAGCTGCTCATGCCTCGCGATAGCCAAAAGGGATTCATATTGCGTGTCGCGCCGCAACTTGCTCAGTGGTAGATTTTCAGTTTCAGAAATGAAATTGAAACCATCGGCCAGGTCGGGAGTGACTTTAAAATAATTGATTGTAGGCAGGGCATCATCTACCCAGGGCAGTTCTTTGAATGCATTTCTGAAGCATTCCGGATAAGTATTCCAGTCCCGTTTATCCTTGCATTCCATGAATTCATCTGGAAAGTTAATGTAAAACCAGTGCCATACAAATATATCTTGAAACAACCAAAAGTTTCCTTTGCCCAAATGGCTTTTGGTTCTGTCGAAAAAAGGGATGGCAACCCCCGTGTAGCGCCACTTGCTTAAGCTAGAGTAATCGAGCGCGCACATAACCTGTTTGCTGGCAAATGCTGCTAGCCCAGTCCAGTAAAACCGCCCTTGCAGTTCCGGTTTGCCGTTTTGCTCTAGCTCAAGATAAATACGTGCGTAATTACCGGCAATTCGTTCAGCCCGAATACTGAAGTCTTTGATCAGCTCGAAGCGTGCTGTCTGCTTAAACTCGACACGCGTTTTAATCGATAGTCGCCTTACAGCTTCCTGCTGCCCGAGCGACCATCCATCCTCGCACTCAAGGCCCAGTCGATTGACTGAGCAAGGCTTTTCATTAAACTCGAAATCTTGTTTCATGACTTTATTCTCGGTACAAATTTTTCAGCACCCGCTGGTACTACAAACTCATCTGGCATGAGCCTGACCTTTGCGGCACTTGGGGTTTCACTGAAGAAGCGAGGCGTATTGCCGTCCTGATCAGTGAAATACACTCTTTTCCCCTTGCCGGGTATATTTACTTCGAGTGCCACATTGTTCAGCGGCACTCCGGATCCGGTTATTAATTTGTTCTGCTCGTCATACATGCCAGAGTCAGGACCGGTGGGTAGCTCCTTGAACGAGTGCTCCATGCTGGCCGGCCCATCCAGCGTTTTCTTCGCCCCTTTGATGTCGATGGTCCCCGGCGCATGCACCTCGATGTTGCTGCCCTTGATGCGGATATAGGCACCACCGCTGGTAAGCAGGATTTCTTTCTGCGCCGACATTTCGATCAACTGTTCTAGCGACGTGAGCTTCATACTCTGCAGCGCAGTCAGTTCCATGGCATCACTTTGTGCCTCCAGTTCGACCTTGCCCTTGGCGGCAAACAGCTTGGCCCCGGCATTCTGCGCAAACAGGCTGATGCTTTGCACCACGCTGGCCAGCAATGACTTGCCGCTGGCAATACTGACGTCCTCACCGGTACTCACGGTCAGGTGCTTGCCACTGTGCAGATGGGTGTTCTGCGGGGTGGCGGTGGCGATATCGGCTGGGGAGGAGGCGATCAGCAGTGGCTTCTGGTACCCCGGCGTCTCGCCGCGACCGCCGCTACGGATGGCCCAGGCGGTGTCGCCGCCGTTGCGTTGCTGCTCGCTCGGGCCCTGGCTCGGGCTGCTGTTGTCGCTGCCGTAGGTGACGTCGGCGTCGGCGTTGAGCTGGGTCAGGCTGTCGAGGCCGGCTTGGAGAGCGTCGGCGTTGTGCTGTTTGGCCGTGTCGGAGAGGGTCTTGAGCCGCTGCTCGCTGTTCTGCAACTGCTGCTGGGCTTCGCTGATATCAAGCTGCGCGCCCTGGGCGTTGCTGCGTTTCCAGGTGCTCAGGTACAGGCCCTGCTGGGCGCGCAGGGCGCCATAGGCGTCGGTGCGCAGCTCGAAGCCGGTGCCGCGCAGGGCGCCGCGGTGGTTGCCGCGCTGGTCGATCAGGTAGCCGAGGTTGAGCTGGGTGTGGCCGTGGCTGCTGTGCAGCTGGGTGCGCACCTGGCCGGTGGAATCGTCCATCACCCACTGGTTGAAGCCGCCGCCGCCGATTTCCTTGCTCTTGTAGCCGCTCATCAAACCGCTGGAGTGCCAGGCCGGTTTGTGGCCGCCGTACACCTGGCCCATGATCAGCGGGCGGTCGATGTCGTTGTCGAGGAAGGTGACCACCACTTCTTCGCCGGCGCGTGGCACGTGCACGCTGCCCCAATCCGGGCCGCTGCTCGGTTGCAGCATGCGGAGCCAGCAGGAACTCAGTTCACCGTCCTGGCTGAGGCGGTCCCAGTGGAAGCGTACGCAGACGCGGTTGAGGGTGTCGGTGAACAGTGCGGAATGTATAGTAGCTTCGCCAATCGCGGTCATATCACTCCGAAAGAGGTTTGAAGCTCTGTAATAATTCATCCCAGAATGCCAACGCTTCCTCAGTCGACTCAAAGTTGCTTCCACTTTCGTGAGTGCCTAATTCAATTGCAATGTAAGGGCGCGTATTGGACTCCGATGTGCCATCGTATTCAAACTGGAAGGCATAAAAGGTTTTGCCATCTATGACAGCGCTAACTGCGACCTCTTCTCCATCGATGCCACCGGCAGTGCGTTTGTTCTTTCGAAGGGTTTGTAAACGGCCATTATTTGACAGCTCTCCTACTGCCGGATCATATTCCTTTTTCTCAAATTGTTCGAGCAGGCTGGGCTCTTTCTCAATGATGCTCTTTGTAAGAAGGCTTACATAGTTACCTGAGTGCCCCTTGATTTGTGCGCCCATGTATATGGATTCGAAAAACTGATCATCTGGAAGCATAGAGTAACCCGCTTCCAATGCGAATGCACCATGCGGTGGTTCCGCATTAGGGTGTCTGAAATAAATGGTATTGCTTAGCTTTCGAATGTTTTCAACTGCTTCAGGCACTCCGTTAGGTGTAACACGTTTTATCATCATGTGGTACAGCGTATTTTTACTGGTGAGCAAGTAAGCATTAAAGGTGTAAAGAGTGCTGAGGCGCGAAAGCAAAAGAACGCTTCCGTTGTCGAGCTGAATTGTTTTTTCGTATTTGCTGCTTGTCCCGCGAGCCACTCCTTTATCTAGATCATCAATAAGCTGTTGAGTGAGGATGGGCAGTTGAGATTTTCCATTCTTGCTTACCAACTCAATTTTTTCATCAAAAATTTTGTAGTCAGCAGCAATTTCCGACCCTTGCGGCAGCGATAATTGAAAGCGGCCGAAGTAGTGTGTAGTCCAGTTGTTGCCAAGCATGGCGGCCTCTCTTGGTATATTGGTGGCTGCGAGAAGGGAGTAAGATGCGCATGTTAATATTACAGCAAGTAAAAATTGGGTGGCTATCATTCTGGATCCCTTTGTTACCGAAAAGTCAAATGCTATTTTAGATTCTAACCAAGCTGTACAAGGTGGCAAATTGCGTTCGGCCAGCCTTGTCAGTATAAGCATTTTGGTGGCCGTAGCCAGCCGTGTTGTTGAACGCCCCTACTTTGCAGTAATGGTTGATTAGTCCGCCATTTTGTCCATGAGCGAATGCACCCTGCACACCTGGTTTACCTCGAGGTGCGCTAGATGAAAATGCTGGAACCGTACCGTCGCCAGGGTAGTAACCAGGACCAATACTCCATCTTGTCCCAGAACGTCATAGCTTCATCGTCACTTGTAGATGTCTAAGGTGCTTAGCTCAAGGACAAAATAAGGCCCTAGGCTATTTTCCGGTGTGTCTAGGGGCTCTATCCGGAAGGACGGAAAATAGCCAATTGCGGCGACACTAAAGCTCATTCAATATTTGAGCTGCCAAAATGTTTCTAGATAATTCATGTGCGTTCCAGAGATGCGACAATGTTATCCCAAAAAAGAAGGGCCTCTTCGTCGCTTTCAAACCCCGGACCGCCTTCTACAGTACTCAATTCCAAAACTGTATATGGCTCTAGGCTAGACTCAGGTGTGCCGGGATACTCCAAACGAAACGAATACGATATTTTGCCATCGGCAGTCGATTTAAGCAGTACTTCTTCGAATTGAAGGCCGCTAACGGTTTTTTTTGATTTTCAAATCAGCGTTGTTCGTGAGAGAACACTGTTCAGAAGAGGTGTGATTACGCCCGAGCGTCTTTTTTCGTAACGTGAAATGAGTCCTTCTTCAGGTGCGCCGATCACTTGCGTGTCAAATGTCAAGCGGATTCCGGGCTTGGATGTAACAGGTAAACCTATAGACACTTGTTCAGGGAATTTATCCAGCGGGAAATTCATATAGCCGGCTTCTATAGAAAAAGTGCCAGCCGGTGGTTTTGCAGCAGGCACTCGGAAATGAATGCTGGCGTTTATTTCAACCACAACCGACATGGCTTTCTTGTATGAGTCAAGATCAATAAATTCCACTCGCTGCTTGTACAAGGTATTATTGTCGGTGAGATAAAATATATCAAAGGTATAATCGGTAGACTTTGAAACAACGACAGCTCCGCCGCCATCTAATTGTACTGTTTCGGCATAGGCCGGGTATCCAGCTTTGTGAAGTTTATTTATTTCGCTGATGGTGCTACTTATTCTTTTGTCAAGTTCGTGCTTGCCATTTTTGCTGATTAGCTCGATTTTCTTTTCGCCGATTTTATAAGCTGACCATACCTTAGGGTCTGTGCTCGGTGCTTCAAAGCTAAATCGTCCAAAGTAAAATCTTGTGTTTGTTTCGGCCATTGAGCGTGCTCCTGCGCTAAATACAAAAACTAGTATGGCGGCTAAAAATACAACTGGCTTGAAGTAGGGCTGACGCTTACAGTTTGATTTGTACATTTTTTGATATTCTCACTATGCTATACAAAGTGGCATAAAGAGTTCGGCGATCTGGATCGTTATAAGCACTTTGGTGATCGTAGCCTGGCGTGTTGTTGTACATGTCGGTTTCACAGACGTCCGGGTGTTAGGTTGAGTTTTTCCCATGGGCGAAAGCAGCTTTAACTTGATAGAAGTCTCTTAAGTTCTCAGATAAAACAGCATCGCTGCCGAGGTAGCCCACGCATTCGACCAGGGAATGTGGCGTGGCCTGGTAGCCGTCGTTGCGGAATAGGGCGAGCCTGGCGGCAGCCCACTGGTTCCGAAGGCGCGGGCGCGTCGGTTCTGCAGTGCATTGGGAGCCAATAAAATGGTCATCTGCAGCAGGTAACCCGTTTGAGAAAATGGGGTGCCATACGTCCGGTACATGACAACGTAGACTATAGCCGTTTGATGCTGTTTACTAAGCTATCCCAGAACTCGATGGCATCTCCGTCAGTATTGAAAGTCTTACCCTCATCCAGAGTACTCAGTTCCAGAACCGTGTAGGGCTCTCTGCTCGATTTCGGTGTGCCTGGATATTCTAGACGGAATGAATAGAAGGTTCGATCGCTAGACTTGGTCTTCAGCATAAGCTCTTCAAATGGCAGTCCAGCAACTGTTCTTTGGGCTTTTCTCAAAACACTGGAGTTCGTCAGAATATTTTGTAGCATTGGCGTTACAACCCCTGATGTACGCTGCTTGTAACGTTTTAACAATCCAGGCTCTGGTTTTCGTATCACTTGCGTATCGAAAATTACATGAATTCCTGGCGCTGTGGAAATGGGCAGGCCTATTGAAACTTGCTCAGGGTACTTGTTGGAGGGAAGAGTTAGATAGCCAGCATCTACAGCAAATGTTCCTTCGGGAGGACTGGATTCTGGGTGGCGGTAATGAATCATTGAGTTTAGGTGTTTCACGAGTGCTACAGCTTTATCGAAAGCGGGTATTGAAATGGATTCCACAACTTGACGATAAAGCGTATTTCTGGAGGTTAGATAGTATATATCAAAATCATAATTTGTCGATTTGGATACTACAATGAAACCTCCTCCATCGAGCGGGATTTTCTGATCAAATCCTTTGTACCCTGCTTTGTGAAGCCTATTGATTTCAGCAATGGACTCGTCTACTTTTACATTGATGTCTCGCAAGCCGCTTTTACTTATGTACTGTAAATCTTTGTGGATTATTTTATATGAAGCCCAAATGCCTGACCCATCCGTGGGAGCCGAAATGGAGTATCTGCCAAAGTAAAAAGTCTTTTTTTGACTATTCATGTCTAGTGCTCCGCTTTCGGCGGTTGTTGAGATAAATATTGCGACAGTACCAAATGCTTTTAGAGCGCGCGTTAAGCTTTGGTGGATGTTAAATTTCAACATGGGCAGAGATTCTCACTAAGCTGTGTAGTGTGACACATAACGTTCGGTCGTCATGATCGTTACATGTTTTTGGTGCTCACATTTATTTGAGCCTGTCGCTGGGTTGCTTATCTTACAACATGCAATGTCGGTGCTAACCACAAGTGAAACTTAATCCGATGTAACAGTGCGTGGCATTGGCATAAACGTCAGCGCTTTTCACGGAACTGGTTATAGAGTGCAGAGTTACAAGCCCAGCTGACTTGTTGTCAAACACGCATTGTGTTTAAGTCGGATGCTGCTAAATAGATGGAGCCGGAGCGATGGAGAATGCCATGAATATAAAATTGAAGCTATATGCCTAAATTATGCTGCGGGTGCGAAGAGACATGCATTATAGTGCACGCCGCAGCTTAGTTGCCGAACTATATCCGCTGTAAGCTCTCTACCACATCATCCCAGAACTTGACAGCTTGTTCGTCGCTTTCAAATCCGGGGCCGCCATCAACTGTGCTAAGTTCAAGAACTGTATAAGGCTCTAGACTGAGTTCAGGGGTGCCTGAAAATTCCAGTCGGAAAGCATAAACGTTCCTCCCTTCAGTGGCGGTTTTTATTAGTAGCTCCTCAAAATTCAATCCGGCAACTTTTCTTCCGCCTTTCCTGATGACGCTTGAGCTTGCTAGAAGATTTTTTAGAAGAGTCAAAGCGCCCGTCGACCGCTCCTTAAATCTAGTCAAAAGTCCGGGCTCGGGCTTTCCAATCACTTGCGTATCAAAAGTCAAGTGAATGCCCGGAACTGAGGATACCGGTAATCCGATTGAGACTTTCTCATCGAATTTGTCCACCGGCAAATCCATATATCCGGCTTCTAGCGCAAAGGCGCGGCTCGGTGGCCGCTCCGAGGGATTCCGATGGTGGATGAGACTATTCAGTTCTTTAGCTCTAGCGACTGCTTTGTCAAAAGCGCTCACCGGTATGGATTCGACTGTTTGGCGATAAAGTGTATTTTTTTCTGTTAAGTAGTAAATGTGAAAACTGTATTTATGACCTTTGGATACTACAATTGCCCCTCCGCCGTCAAGCGGAAGTGTATGATCGTATTCATCGATATAACCAGCATTATGCTTGCGAGTTATTGTGGCGATTGTTTCTGCAGTGCTTTTAGGGAGATCGCGCCTGCCATTTTTGCTGATGAACTCAATTTTCTTCTTCACTACCTCATACGATGACCATATATCGCTTCCGTTAGTGGGAATCGCAATCGAATATCGCCCGAAGTAAAAGGTCTTTTTGTCAGTTGTCATATTCTTGGCTCCGGCTTCAGGCGCACCTCCTATGGCTACAGGTACGCCATTCAGTTCAAGTAATGCGCCATCAAAAACGGCGTCTTTTGGCAAAGAAATTCCGAACCGACCTACTCGGACCATTTTTGTTGGATTTTTAGTTGAGGCCATCGCTGTTGATGCACCTCTTGCAACAGTGATGGTCAGTGAGGCAATCAATGAAGTACAGCCAATCACAAGTGCAACTGCACTCGTTAAAATAGTACGAGACATTAACATAGATTTTTAACGCCTTTCTCGATACTGATTGTAGAATGCGGAGCTATTATCGCTGCTGGCTTTTTGTTATATGAGCATTGCGTTCGAAGCTGGAGAGTGCTGCTGAAAGTTTTATGTGGTCCGTCACAGCGGCGGTAGATTGCGAACGCATTGTGCCGTCAGCCGAATCATCCTGCTAGGCCATCGCCTCATGATAGACTCATCTGCTTGTCCAAGCCTGAATCAAAGTTATTCTTCAGCCAGCTCTAAGGGGGGCTGGTGTTCGTCAACGGTGCAGGGCTGCGAGCACCTGTCCGGCATGGATCTGGATATCGGTCGGAGTTAGAGCCATACGCAAACGCACCTTAAATATCGCAACCTGACAGAGTGACTACCTGTCACAGATTGTGCATAGTCACTCTATATGGTCTTTCTTTATTCCGAGAGAGGTTTGAAATTGGCTAGCATGCGATCCCAGAATGCTAATGCCTCATCGTCAGACGAAAAGTTACTTCCTTCTTCGTGTGTGCCAAGTTCAATGGCCACGTAAGGTCGGGTATTTGATTCCAGCGTTCCTTCGTACTCGAACTGGAATGCATAAAATTGCTTGCCATCGATCGATGTGCTAATCGCGACTTCTTCACCGTTTAAGTCGCCAATGCTCCGCTTTTGTTTTCGCAATGTTCGCATCCGGCCCGAGTTGGCCAGTTCATTTAAGGAGCTGTCATACTCATGATTATCAAATCGCTGCAGAAGAGTTGGTTCTTTCTCTAGGATGCCTTTGGTCAGAAGACTTATATAGGTGCCCGGGTGTCCGGAAATTTGGGCGCCCATATAGATGGACTCAAAGAATTTGTCATTGGGGAGTGTGGTATAGCCGGCTTCAATGGCAAAACCGCCCGGCGGAGGGGCCTCATTGGGGTGGCGGAAGAAAATTGTATTGCTCAACAGGCGCATTTTTTCAATGCCGCCAGGTATGCTTTTTTCGGTAATCGTTTTTGCCATCAGGTGATAGAGTGTATTTTTATTTGAAAGTAGGTATGCATTGAATGTGTAGAACTCACCAAGCCGAGACAGAAGCAGCATGCTGCCGTTGTCTAAAGGCACTGTTTTTTCGTAACGACTGCTGGTGCCTCGAGCAATACCTTTTTTGAGTTCTTCTGTTTTTTGATTTACTAAGGTCGGCAGGTTGGCGCGTCCGTTTTTACTGACCAGTACAAGATTTTCGTTGAAAATTTTATAGTCTGCCGAAATCTTCGAGCCTTTCGGTAGGGTGATCTCGAAACGGCCAAAATAATGGGTAGTCCAGTTTGTATCGTCCATGGCATTGCCTTCAATTTTGTTTGCGGCCGCAACGGATATGTTGAGTAACCAAAGGGCAAATAGCGTTAGAGAAGCTTTATACATACTGCGCATTTACTGCTCCTTGGGCACCGTTCGCCGATCTGTGCAGATAGGCGAACTAAGCTATACAGTGTCGCAAATCGAGTGCGCCCAACCTTGTCAGTATAGCCATCTTGATGGCCGTAACCGGTTGACTGATTGAATATTCCTGTCTTGCAGTATTGGTTTAACGCCCCGCTGTTCTGACCATGCGCGACGGCGCCCTTAACCCCCGGCTTTCCACGTGGAGACGAAGAGGAAAAAGCAGGCACCGTTCCGTCGCCAGGGTAATAGCCCGGGCCAATTTCGAGTGTGTACAATCCATTGAGTTCCACTTGCGCATCGAGATTGTCACCGCTCAGTTTTGCATTCTTTGCGTCGAGACCTTTCAAGTTTTTTGAGCCCCACTCAATAGTACCCCAAGTATAAAGCTTCGGAGATTTTGACTCGGCAGCGCACCAGCGCTGCACGAAGTTGGCGTCGGTTTCGTTGAACTGGGTGACGTAGGACAGCGGCGCATACTCGCGGCGCAGGTCGAGGCGGTAGTTGCCCTTGGCTTGTTCGTACTGGCTGAACACCGACTCGAGGATGGCGGGCAGGGTCTTGTCCTGCCAGATGCGGCAGTCGCTGCGGTACTCGAGCAGGCTGAACCAGGGCGCGAACACCAGCTGCCAGTCGTGCAGGCCGCCGTCGCTGCCCAGGTAACGCACGCTCTCGACCAGGCCTTGGCGTGGGGCCTGGCTGCCGTCGTCGCAGAGCAGGGCGAGGCTGACGGGCTGGCCGATGAGTTTTTCCGGGTCGTACTCGGTGTCCTGCACCAGCACGTCGAGGGTGAAGCGCGGGGTGCGGCCAATGCGCTCGACGCCGTGGGCGCGCAGGGCCTGCAGCTGGTCGGCACCCATTGGGGTGGTCAGTTGCAGCAGGCGGCCGCTTTGCGAAAGCGGGGTGCCGAAGGCCAGGTTCATGACACGGGAACAGCCGCAAATTTCAACTCAGAGGAAGAAGAGCAATAAGCGCAACAGTCAATTGTAGCAGCAGTATAATTTTCAACCATCTTGGCTTTCGCACGCAGAAGAAATAGATTGCATTAAGTATGAGGGTTAGGAGATTTGTGACCCATAAGGAAAATAGTGCGAAAATTTTCTGATATCCTCCTATGCCAGGCATAGTGCCATGGCTCGGTCCGGTTAATAAAAAGAGGGAAAGAATCGAGCCGGCGATAACAAGCCCTATGCTGATGGTTCCTAAGTAGCGCGTCTTTGGGGACGTAGAAGTCATTGGCAATTTTCTCTTTGCGTAGTTGGCATGATGCAATAGGCGCTCTGTCGCTCGGTTATCCCGAAAATCATCGCACTCATGCCGAATCCCCTGTAACAGACCAGAGACTCTATGGTTTAGACGAAAACTAGTGTGGGGCGAGGGAGTTGAGAGCGTCATCCCAGATATTCATAAATTCTTCATCATCAATCAAATTCGCTTCCTTTGGATGAGGGAATCCTGTGCCATTCTTCGGCGGTTGTTTGGTCGTGTAGCTGTAATCCAAATCGAAACGAATTTCAGGCTTGTCATCGCTATTAGGCTCGCCTGGATAATACCAAACGGCATTAATCTCGGTCAGATATCCCTCTCCGGATTTTTCTGTGCTTGCTTCAATTATCTCCTCACCTGGAAGATTGTTGATAGTCCGCTTAGTGTTGCGATAGGTGCGGTGCTGGTACTCCGATTTCATCATCCATGCGGCCCCGTCGGTCGGTGCAAAGCCGCTATTGTTTCTTTGAGATAAATATTGATTGGCCACACCGCCATATTGTTTGGATGTGAATTTCGCCCTCAAGTCAGGATGCTCTGCGAATTTAAAGTCTACATAAACACCTTCGTTGCCGGTCTGATGAGTCAAGCAGCCACTCACGTAGCAGATGCCTTGTTGATTATCAATGGTGCTGGTGCTGAGCGGTATTGAATTAAGAATTATGCTTATTTGTTTTTCCTTATTGAGCGTGCTGTCGTTGCCAAGTACAAATTTCATGTTGTTGAACCACTGGTATGCCAGCGTGGAGTACACTATTTTGTTAATCGGCTCGCCGTCGAGTCCTTCGCCGGTAATTCGAGTATGGTCGTACTTAAAGATCACGGCTCCATCTTCTAATAGCTCCTTGGTTGCCTTATGTTCTACATTGCCGAGATTTCGCTCTTCGATGGTAATCCAGTTTTTTTTTGCCTCTCGCTCCACACGGGCCTTTATGTAGCCTGGTGTAATGGCTACAGGCACGCCATTTAGTTCGAGTAATGCTCCATCAAATACGGCGTCGTTCGGCAAATCAATACTGAACCGACCTACCCGGACCATTTTTGTAAGATTTTTAGTTGGTTCCATCGCTGTTAGTGCTCCTCTTGCAATAGGGATAGTCAATGGGACAGTCAATAAAGCACCGCCGATCACAAGTGCAACTGTACCCGAGAGTGCGGTACGAGGCATTAGCATAGGGTTTTAGCGTCCTTGGCGAGGCTGATGATCGAGTGGAGCGTAATCGCGCGAGCCGACTTGTCATTGTAAGAAGCGCTGTGCTCAAAGCCAGAAAGACGAGCTGAAAATTTGATATGGTCCGTCACAGCGGCAGCAGAGTGCGAAGGCACTGTGCCATCACCGGTGTCATCCTGCGAGGCCATCGTCGCATGATAGGCATCCCCGCTATATTCAGCACCTATGACTGCGGGACCATGCAGCGGCTGGTAGGCAATCTTGCCGGCCGTTTGCGGGTTATTGAGTGTCAGATAATTGATTCTGTTATCTGTAATCAGCTTCAGGTGTGGCGTCGCCTCTTTTGACGATGTAGGAGAAAATTGGCCTGTCATATTTCTAAATGCTTTAAGCACCCAGTCAATCTTGTTCCAGGCGGGGAATTTACTGTCAGATCCAAAATGCGCATACGTTTGAGGGTAGTAGTAAGTTCCCAATGCAGCATGGAAGTTCTGAGCCATTTTCAGGTTTTTTAAATATAAATTCCAGCCTTCTTCAAGTCCCTCTCGATTTTGCGCGCGAGGTTCTACCAAGCGTGGGTCGCAAAGACGCCACCAAGCAGTAGTCTTCGAATAAATTTCATCGTAGGGGTTGGACGTCCGAGGTAGTGACATCAAGATGGGGCCGTCTTTTTTTTCCCAGCGGACATTCAGCCAACCGTTGCCGTAGAGTTGATTTGGGAGCAACTGTAAAGGACCTGGGGCGCCGAAGACCGGGGTGACCTCATCAGCATTTGCGCCTATCGCCAATCGCCCTGTGAAATCCTCCCAACCGGCTCTCACGCGCCGATATGCTGTGCCTGCACCAATAGCAGGCTGTACGCCGTGGACAACCCCCAGTATATTTTGTGGATGTTTTTGCGCGCAGCGCCTCCCTACAAGACCACCCATTGAGTGAGTAACGAGGATGACATTATCGCACTTCAACTTCAGTCGCGAGTTGCAATCGTTGAGAACATATTGAATGTAATGAGCCAGTTCATCAGCCGATTCCTCGTTGCTTTTCAACCAATTATAACCGCACGCATATACTGGATAACTCCATGAGGAGGCTTTCTTGTAGGCATCCAAGTCTAGCGCTTCATAACCCTTGATTGACTGAATGCTGCCCTCAAACGCAAGCATGGCACCTTTAATCCGCGGTTTTGTTTTACCATCATCATGATAAAGGCTTCTGAGCTCTGTTTCGAGAAAGCTTAAGATTGGTCCATAGCCACCAAGGTCGCTCAAAAGAACCGAACCCCATCCCCGTCTTTCGATCTCATCCTTGGGCAATGGGCATGTTTTCAAATCGAACCCAGAGAAATCCGCTTCTCCTATTTCCCTAGGAACTTTTGTTTGTTCTGGGTCTAGCAGGGTCTTCTTTTCTGCTGGGCTGAGACGATTGAATCCTCCAATGACGCTTAATATTCCCATCCATCCCAAACTGTCAGGGAACCAGCTCCATCGCCCCTTTAATTTTTTTACAAGATTCTTGTTGTTCTTTCCTGTCGCGAGTAGCGGTGTACCCATGATCCCAGGTACGAAAACGACAGGTATTGCCTGTCTTGGACTTATGTATAATAGGTTGTCTGAACAACCCTGACGCTCCAGCGGCGCTGATGCCTGTTCACGCCCGTCAGGCCCTATCTGAATTTGGAGTGTGGTTTCTCTCTGGTCCATGCGGCACCTTTGCTTATTCAATAATCTTGAAGAGGTATTTGCCCAGCATGTCGCTTTTTTGCTGTTGGGCGCGTCCGTCGGCATCCGTTATTCCGCTGATAATGCTACCGTCCTCTCGATGAATTTCATATTTCACATTACGTGCCACTTCACCGTTTTGATATTTAAGTGCTATGCGTTTTTCAAAGTTTGCATCAGGCATATCATTGTAACTGTGTGATAAACTTGTAGGACCACTGAAGGTCTTCTTCGCCCCTTTGACATCAATCGTGCCCGGCGCATGGATTTCGATGTTGCCGCCCTTGATGCGGATGTAACCGCCACCGCTGGTCAACAGGATCCCGTCCTTGGCAGCGATTTCGATACCGGCAGCTGTGGAGCTGAGCTTCATGTTCTGCAGTGATGTGAGCAGCATCTCATCGTTCTGCGCCTGTAATTCCACCTTGCCCTTGGCGGCAAACAACTTGGCTCCCGCGTTCTGCGCAAACAGGCTGATGCTCTGCACCACGCTGGCCAGCAATGACTTGCCGCTGGCAATACTGACGTCCTCACCGGTACTCACGGTCAGGTGCTTGCCACTGTGCAGATGGGTGTTCTGCGGGGTGGCGGTGGCGATATCGGCT
>NZ_JBKGGV010000020.1:0-37537 GCF_052041965.1 Pseudomonas sp. SMSB3
GCCTCACCCAGCGCCCGCGTTTCGCCGAGCACAGCCGCGAGACCTTCGACGCTGCGTTGACCACCGCACGCACCATCGCCGAGAAATACTTCGCCCCGCACAACCGCAAGGCCGATGAAAACGAGCCGCGCTATGTGGATGGCTGCGCGCAACTGATCGACGAGGTCAAGCCCGCCGTCGATGCCTTTCTGCAGGCTGGGTTTCTCAATGCCAACCGCGACTTCGAGGTCGGCGGCATGCAGCTGCCAAGCCTGGTGTCGCAGGCGTGCTTCGCGCATTTCCAGGCCGCCAACGCCGGCACCACGGCCTACCCTTTCCTGACCATGGGCGCCGCCAACCTGATCGAGAGCTTCGGCACCGAGGAGCAGAAACGCCTGTACCTGCAACCGATGATCGACGGTCGCTACTTCGGCACCATGGCGCTGACCGAGCCCCATGCCGGCTCGTCGCTGGCCGACATCCGCACGCGCGCCGAGCCGGCCGGTGATGGCAGCTACCGGCTCAAGGGCAACAAGATCTTCATTTCCGGCGGCGACCACGAGCTGTCGGAGAACATCGTGCACATGGTGCTGGCCAAGCTGCCGGACGCCCCACCCGGCGTCAAGGGGATCTCCCTGTTCATCGTGCCCAAGTACCTGGTCGATGCCGATGGCGGCCGCGGGCCGCGCAACGATGTGCTATTGGCCGGCCTGTTCCACAAGATGGGCTGGCGCGGCACCACCTCGACGGCGCTGAACTTCGGCGACAACGGCCAGTGCATCGGCTATCTGGTCGGCCAGCCCCACCAGGGCCTGGCTTGCATGTTCCAGATGATGAACGAGGCGCGGATCGGGGTCGGCATGGGCGCGGTGATGCTCGGCTACGCCGGCTATCTCTATTCGCTGGAATACGCACGGCAACGCCCCCAGGGGCGCCTGGCGGACAACCGCGACCCGCACAGCGCCGCCGTGCCGATCATTGCCCACACCGATGTGAAACGCATGTTGCTCATGCAAAAGGCTTACGTCGAGGGCGCTTTCGACTTGGGCCTGTACGCGGCGCGATTGTTCGATGATACCCACACCGCCAGCGATCCGGCGGCGCGCGACCAGGCACAACAACTGCTCGATCTGCTGACGCCGATCGTCAAGTCCTGGCCGTCGGCGTATTGCCTGAAAGCCAACGAACTGGCCATACAGATTCTCGGCGGTCACGGCTATACCCGCGAGTACCCGGTGGAGCAGTACTACCGCGACAACCGTCTCAACCCCATTCACGAAGGCACCGAAGGCATCCAGTCGCTCGACTTGCTGGGGCGCAAGCTCGCGCAGAACAACGGCGCTGGCCTCAAGCAACTGCTGCGCTTGATCAGCGCAACGTGCGAGCGCGCCAGCCACCATGCGCAGCTCGACCCCCTGCGCGCCCCGCTGGAGCACGCGGTCAAGCGCCTGCAGGATGTCACCCTGGCCTTGCTCGGCGATATGGCGCAGGGCAAAGTCGCCGGCGCCCTGGCCAACTCAGCGCTCTATCTCAGGGTTTTCGGCCACTGCGTGATCGGCTGGCGCTGGCTCGAACAGGCCGTGCATGCCGAGCTCGGCGTGCTCAAAGGCGCTGCGGACGATCGCGACTTCTACCTCGGCAAGCTGCAAGCTGCGCGTTATTTCCTGACCTGGGAAGTACCGGGCTGCCATAATGACCTGGCCTTGCTGGAGGCGCGCGACGACACGTGCCTGGCCATGCAAGAGGGGTGGTTCTAGGGGAGCCACCGTGCCAATGGAGGCTTGTGCATGTTCGATTCAAGCGCCCTGCTGCGCCAGCGTTTCGCCGCGCTGCGCAGTACGGCCGATGTGTTTTCCCTGCGCCATGTAAAGCAGTCGCATCAGACCCTGTCGGTTCGCCGCAATGTTGCCGAGCCGCCTTTCTTCAGCCAGGACGAGGGCGCCATGCTCACCGCCCGGGTGGCCGGCGTGGAGGCCTATGCGGCCACCGCCGACCTGTCCCCGGCGGGGCTGCAACAGGCGCTGCAACAAGCCGAAGACCTCGCCCGGCACGTCGCCCGTCACAGCTTGCTGGACCTGCGTGAACAGCCGCTCACCGATGCCCGGCACGACCACGTCTCGCCCAACTTCGATCAGCCGTTGCCCAACCTGGCCGACTGCCTCGGGCTGCTCGCCGCCGAATCAGCCAGCGTGCCCAAGGACGATCGTCTGGTCGACTGGCAAGCCAGCCTCGGCGTGCTCACGCTTGAACAAACCTACCTCAACAGTGCCGGCGCCGAGCTGCGCCACGCCCAGCGTTTCGTCTTCCCCGGCCTGAGCGTGACCGCCAGCGACGGTCAGGACAGCCAGAGCCGTAGCCTGGGGCGGGAAAACTTCGGCCAGCAAGGCGGCTTCGAGGTCATCGAACGGTGTGGCCTGATAGGGGCGGCCAGGCGAGTCGCCGACCAGGCGTTGCAGTTGCTCCTGGCACCCAACACCCCCAGCGGCACGCGCGACCTGCTGCTGATGCCCGACCAGATGATGCTGCAGATCCATGAATCCATCGGTCACCCGTTGGAGATGGACCGCATCCTCGGGGATGAGCGCAACTACGCCGGCACCAGCTTCGTCAAGGCCAGCGACTTCGGCCACCTGCAATACGGCTCGCGCCTGCTCAACGTGACCTTCGACCCGACCATCGGCGAGGAACTGGCCAGCTACAGCTTCGACGACGACGGCACGCCCGCCAGCAAGCAGTTCCTGATCCGTGACGGCCTGCTGCTGCGCCCGCTTGGAGGCGCCCTGTCGCAGTTCCGCTCGGGCCTGGACGGGGTTGCCAACAGCCGTGCCTGCGGCTGGAATCGCGCGCCGATCGACCGCATGGCCAACCTCAACATCGAACCCGGCGATCACACGCTGGAACAGCTGATTGGCGGTATCGAGCGCGGGATCCTGATGCGCACCAACCGCTCCTGGTCCATCGACGATGCACGCAACAAGTTCCAGTTCGGTTGTGAATGGGGCCAGTTGATCGAAGACGGCGAGCTCAAAGGCGTGGTGAAAAATCCGAACTATCGCGGTATCTCGGCACAGTTCTGGCGCAATCTGGCGGCGGTCGGCGACCGCAGCACGTTCCAGGTGCTCGGTACGCCTAACTGCGGCAAGGGCGAACCCAACCAGGTAGTGCGGGTCGGGCATGCCTCGCCGGCCTGCGTGTTCCGCCAGATCGATGTTTTCGGAGGAGACGCCTGATGAAACACGCTTTCGACGCATTGCTGGCCGCTGTTGGCCAAGGCGTGCAGGACGGCGAGCAGTTCACCCTGGGCTACAGCGCCGAGCACTCGCAGTTCATCCGCTTCAACCATGCCAAGGTTCGCCAGGCCGGCGAAGTGCGCCAGGCAAGCGTGCACCTGCGATTGATCCGTGAGGCGCGCCAGGCCGAGCAGCAGGTGACCTTGAGTGGCGAGGCGCAAATCGACGCGCAACGCCTGAATGCCGCTCTCGAGCAGTTGCGCCAGACCCTGCCGCTGCTCGCCATCGACCCCTACCTGCGCGTGGACGACAGCGCCTGGCACAGCCTGAACCAGCAAGCCCAGCCGCTGCCTGCGCTGAGCGACGTGCTGGACCTGCTCGAGGGTGAGGCCGGTGACCTCGACTTGGTCGGTATCTACGCTGCAGGACCGATCTGCCGGGGTTTTGCCAGTTCGTTCGGCGCCTACGGGTGGCACCAGGCCAACAGTTTCAATTTCGACTGGAGCCTGTTTCACAGCAACGGCCAGGCGGTGAAGGCCAACTATGCCGGCCAACAGTGGGATGCCGAAGCGTTCCGCCAGCGCCTGCGTCAGGCCCGTCAGCAATTGGGTTTTCTGGGCCGCCCGGCGCTCACCCTCGCACCTGGCAGCTATCGCGCCTACCTGGCCCCGGCAGCGATGGACGAGATCGCCGGCATGCTCAGCTGGGGCGGCTTCTCGGCCCAGGCCTTGGCCACCGGCAACAGCGCGCTGCAACGCCTGTACAGCGGCGATGCCCAACTGCATCCGCTGGTGAGCTTCAGCGAGCACGTCAGTAGCTCGCTCAGCCCGGCCTTCTCCGACGAAGGTTCGCCACGTCTGGATGTGCCTTTGATCGAGCAGGGCAAGGCCCTGCAGCGTCTGGTCAGCGCACGCAGTGCGGCGGAATTCCAGTTGTTGGCCAACGGCGCCGACAGCTACGAGTCACCCTGCGCGCTGAGCCTGGCACCAGGCAGCCTGCCCAGCGAGCAGGTGCTGGAGCGACTGGGCACGGGCCTGTACATCAGCAACCTGTGGTACCTGAACTACTCCGACCTGCCCGCCGCCCGCATGACTGGGCTGACCCGCTTCGCCACCTTCTGGGTGGAGAACGGCCAGATCCAGGCTCCGGTCAGCACCATGCGCTTCGACGACAGCGTCTACAGCCTGCTCGGCAGCCAGTTGGAGGACCTGACCCGCGAGCGCGAGATGATCCTTTCGACCAGCACCTACGGGCAGCGCAGCACCGGGTCGAGTCATTTGCCGGGCGCACTGGTCAAAGGGCTTACCCTGACATTGTGATTGCAATCACCGGTCCTTTCGCGGCCAGACCCGCTCCCACGGCAACGATCTAGCAACTGCAGGTCATACAGATCGTGCGCGAGCGGGCTGGCCCGGACACAGGCCGGCACTGACGGAATAGCACGCCATGCCCGATCGAGCCCCGCTGGACCCCATCACCGCCCGTTGGCTGCCCTGGGTGGTCGCCATCGCCTTCTTCATGCAATCGCTGGACGGCACCATTCTCAATACCGCCCTGCCAGCCATGGCCCGTTCCCTGGCCGAGGACCCGCTGCGCATGCAAGGCGTGATCATCGCCTACATGCTCACTGTGGCGCTGCTGATACCCGCTTCGGGCTGGGTAGCCGACCGCTTCGGCACCAAGCGCATCTTCTTCAGTGCGATCCTGCTGTTCAGCTTCGGCTCGCTGCTGTGTGCCGCCGCCAACAGCCTGGGCTTTCTGATCTTTGCCCGCGTCGTGCAGGGGCTGGGTGGGGCGCTGATGTTGCCGGTGGGGCGTTTGGTGGTGCTGCGCGCCTACCCGCGCAGCGAGCTGGTGAGGATCATGAGTTTCATCACCATCCCCGGCCTGCTGGGCCCGCTGCTGGGCCCGACCTTGGGCGGCTGGCTGGTGGAAATCCTCAGCTGGCACTGGATCTTTCTGCTCAATCTGCCGGTCGGCGCGTTGGGTTGCTACGCCGTGTGGAAATTCATCCCCGACCTGCGCGGCGCCGAGCGCACCTCCTTCGATGGCCCGGGCTTTCTGCTGTTCGGCGCCGCCATGGTGCTGATTACCATCGCCATGGAGGGCCTGGGCGAGCTGCACCTGCCGCACCTGCGGGTGATGTTGCTGCTGTTCGCCGGCATGGCCTGCCTGGCCGCCTATTGGCTACGGGCCGGGCGCGACCCGGAGCCGCTGTTCTCGCCCAGCCTGTTTCGCGTACGGACCTTCGCCATCGGTATCCTTGGCAACCTGTTCTCGCGCCTGGGCAGTGGCGCCCTGCCGTTTCTGGTGCCATTGCTGTTGCAGGTCGCCCTGGGCTACTCGCCAGCCCAGGCCGGCATGAGCATGATTCCGCTGGCAGCCTCGGCGATGCTCGCCAAGTCCGTGGCCCGGCCGCTGATCGA
Source organism: Pseudomonas sp. SMSB3 (assembly GCF_052041965.1). Lineage (NCBI taxonomy): Bacteria > Pseudomonadati > Pseudomonadota > Gammaproteobacteria > Pseudomonadales > Pseudomonadaceae > Pseudomonas > Pseudomonas sp. SMSB3. The sequence goes on from NZ_JBKGGV010000020.1 coordinate 5,636, forward strand.
GCGTCTTGGCTACCGCATCGTGCTGACCGGTAATACGCTGCTGCTGGGGATCCTCCTGGCCAGCCTGGGCCTGGTCGATGAACAGACGCCCTACGCCATGCTGCTGGTGCAGCTGGCGCTGCTCGGCGCGGTCAACTCGATGCAATTCACGGCCATGAACACGGTGACCCTGATCGACCTCGACGATGCCAGTGCCAGCAGCGGCAACAGCCTGTTGTCGGTGGTCGCGCAGCTGTCGCTGAGCCTGGGCGTGGCCTGCGCCGGTGCATTGCTCGGCGGCTTCACGGCGGCAGGCAGTGCCGATGGCGTGGAAACCACCCTGGGCGCGTTTCAGCTGACTTTCGTCACCATTGGCGTGATGGCCATGCTGGCCGCGGCGATCTTCCTGCAGCTCTCGCCAACGGACGGGAGGCGTGCCCGTCGTCCGGAACAGCACATGGAGTCTTAGGGGGAATGGCCACGAGGCTGGTAGACTGTGCGGCATTTTTCGCTTCGCACCGCAGGCCCGCCTCGTGACCACCGACACCACCGCCTTTGCCTCACTGCCGCTGTCTGCGGCCATGCTGGCCAACCTCGACGCCCTTGGCTACGCCTCGATGACCCCGATCCAGGCGCAGAGCCTGCCGGTGATCCTGCGCGGCCAGGACCTGATCGCCCAGGCCAAGACCGGCAGCGGCAAGACCGCTGCATTCGGCATCGGCTTGCTCAACCCGATCAACCCGCGCTACTTCGGCTGCCAGGCCCTGGTGCTGTGCCCGACTCGCGAGCTCGCCGACCAGGTGGCCAAGGAGCTGCGGCGCCTGGCCCGGGCCGAGGATAACATCAAGATCCTCACCCTCTGCGGCGGGGTGTCGCTGGGCCCACAGATCGCTTCTCTGGAGCACGGCGCGCACATCATCGTCGGCACCCCGGGGCGCATCCAGCAACACCTGGACAAAGGCACCCTGGTGCTCGACGGGTTGAACACCCTGGTCCTCGACGAAGCCGACCGCATGCTCGACATGGGCTTCTTCGACGCCATCGCCAGCATCATCGGCAAGACCCCATCGCGTCGCCAGACCCTGCTGTTCTCGGCCACCTACCCGGCCGGCATCGAGCAACTGGCCGCCGAGTTCATGCGCAAGCCCCAGCAGGTCAAGGTCGAGAGCCTGCACACCGACAACCAGATCGAACAGCGCTTCATCGAGATCGACCCGCAACAGCGCCTGGAGGCCGTGACCCGAGTGCTCGGCCACTATCGCCCGCAGTCGTGCGTGGCCTTCTGCTTCACCAAGCAGCAGTGCGAAGACGTGGTCGCTCACTTGACCGCCAAAGGCATCGTCGCCCAGGCCCTGCACGGTGACCTGGAACAGCGTGACCGCGATCAGGTGCTGACCATGTTCGCCAACCGCAGCAGTTCGGTGCTGGTGGCCACCGACGTGGCCGCGCGCGGCCTGGACATCGACGGCCTGGACATGGTCATCAACGTCGAACTGGCCCGCGATGCCGAGATTCACGTGCACCGTGTGGGCCGCACCGGCCGTGCTGGGGAAAAAGGCATCGCGATCAGCCTGGTCGCCCCGGCTGAAGGCCACCGCGCTCAGGCCATCGAAGACCTGCAGAAGCGCCCGCTGCGCTGGGACCTGCTCGACAGCCTGAAGCACAAGGGTGGCGAGCCGCTGCTGCCCGTGATGAGCACCTTGTGCATCGCCGCTGGGCGCAAGGACAAGCTGCGCCCGGGTGACATCCTCGGCGCCTTGACCGGCGATGCCGGCATTCCCGGCAAGCAGGTGGGCAAGATCGCCATCTTCGATTTCCAGGCCTTCGTCGCCGTGGAACGGGCCCTGGCCAAGCAGGCCATGCAGCGCCTGAACAGCGGCAAGATCAAGGGGCGCTCCCTGAAAGTCCGTATCGTTTGAATGTTCTCGGGGCCACTTGGCGGCCCTCTGGCGACACCAGGCCGTTCTGCGCTTCCATGCGGGAACGAGAACGCTTGGTGTCCTGAGGGCTGCAAAGCAGGCGCCGGCTATCTATGAGGTAACACCGTGCACTCCACCGACGTGATCATCCTCGGCGCTGGCGCCGCTGGCTTGATGTGCGCCCAGCTCAGCGCCCGCCGCGGCCGCCGGGTCCTGCTGCTCGACCACGCCAACAAGCCTGGCAAGAAGATCCTCATGTCGGGCGGCGGCCGCTGCAACTTCACCAACCTGTACACCGAGCCTGCCAATTTCCTCTCGCACAACGCGCATTTCTGCAAATCGGCGCTGGCCCGCTACACCCAGTGGGACTTCATCGAGCTGGTGTGCAAGCATGGCGTGCCGTATCACGAGAAGAAGCTCGGTCAGCTGTTCTGCGACAACAAGGCCAGCGACATTCTCGACATGCTGCTGGCCGAGTGCGCTGAAGCGGGCGCCGAGCTGCGCATGCACACCAGCATCGAGCAGATCGACAAAACCCAGGACGGCTACCTGTTGCACACCAGTGCTGGCCTGTTCGCCTGCCAGTCGCTGGTGATCGCCACCGGCGGCTTGTCGATTCCGACCCTGGGCGCCACCGGCTTCGGCTACCAGGTCGCGCGGCAATTTGGGCATAGCCTGCTGCCAACCCGCGCCGGCCTGGTGCCGTTCACCATTACCGAGCCGCAACTCAAGGCGATGTGCACCGAACTGTCCGGCACCTCGCTCGATTGCACGGCCACCTGCAATGGCACCAGCTTCCGCGAAAACCTGCTGTTCACCCACCGCGGCCTGAGCGGCCCGGCGATCTTGCAGATATCGTCGTTCTGGGAGGCCGGCGATATGGTCGAAATCAACTTGCTGCCGGACCGCGACGCCTTGACCTGGCTGCAACAGATGCAGGCCGAACGGGCCAATGCCGAACTCAAGACGGTGCTGGGCGAGGTGTTCACCCGCAAGCTGGCGAACCTGCTCGCCGAGCAGTGGTTCGAGTCGCGGCCGATGAAGCAGTACACCCCCGCGCAACTGGCGCAGATCGCCGCGCAACTGGCGAGCTGGCGCGTGGTGCCAGCGGGCACCGAGGGCTACCGCACTGCGGAAGTGACCCTGGGCGGCGTCGACACCCGCGAGGTGTCGTCCAAGACCATGGAATCGCTGAAAAGCCCCGGCCTGTATTTCATCGGCGAAGTGCTCGACGTCACCGGTCACCTGGGGGGGTTCAATTTCCAATGGGCCTGGGCATCGGCCAATGCCGCTGCGCAGTTCGTGTAGAGTAGAATCCATTCAGCAGCACGGAACGCTTCTTGCTGGACATGCTGCCATGCATTCATTCGATCACTGCCTAGCGGGCCATCATGTCATCGAGTTCGTTGCGTCAGTCACTGCGTCGCCTGTGGGGCCAGGACAAGTTCAGCTACAGCATCCGCGTCACCATCGCCCTCACCGGTAGCCTGGCCCTGTGCTGGTACCAGAACGAGATGGCGTTGTTGATTCCGCTGTTCCTCGGCATCATCGCCAGCGCCCTGGCGGAAACCGACGACAGCTGGCAAGGGCGCCTCAGCGCCTTGGGCGTAACACTGCCGTGCTTTGCCATTGCCGCACTGGCAGTTGAGCTGCTGTTCCCCTACCCGTGGATTTTCGTCATCGCCCTGGCATTGGCGGCGTTCGCCCTGACCATGCTGGGCGCACTCGGCGAACGCTACGGTGCAATCGCCTCGGCCACCCTGATCACGGCGGTCTACACCATGATTGGCGTGGACCAACGGGGCGGTCAGGTCAGTGATTTCTGGCACGAGCCCATGCTGCTGGTGGCAGGCGCAGCCTGGTACGGGCTGCTCTCGGTGCTGTGGCAAGCGTTGTTTTCCAACCAACCGGTGCAACAGAGCCTGGCCAAGCTGTTCTTCGAGCTGGGCAGCTACCTCAAGCTCAAGGCCAGCCTGTTCGAGCCTATTCGCAACCTCGACGTCGAAGCCCAGCGCCTGGAACTGGCGCGGCAGAACGGCAAAGTGGTCGCAGCGCTCAACGCCGCCAAGGAGATCATCTTGCACCGGGTGGGCAACAGCCAGCCGAACTCGAAGGTCAGTCGCTACCTGAAGCTGTACTTCCTGGCCCAGGACATCCACGAACGGGTCAGCGCCTCGCACTACCCGTACAACGCATTGACCGAGGCGTTCTTCCACAGTGACGTGATGTTCCGCTGCCAGCGGCTGCTGCGCAAACAGGGCGCTTCGTGCCAGGAGCTGGCGCGCACGATCCGTCTGCGCCAGCCGTTCGTGCTGGCCAGCGGTTTCGCCGAGGCGCTGGAAGACCTCAATGCCTCGCTGGAGCATCTGCGCACCCAGAACAACCCGGCCTGGCGCAGCCTGTTACGCTCGCTGCGGGCCCTGGCCGCCAACCTGGCCACCCTTGATCGCCTGCTCGGTGCTGCCAGCAACCCCGACAGCCTCGCCGATGCCAGCGACAGCAGCCTGCTGGACCGCTCGCCGCGCACGCTCAAGGATGTCTGGACCCGGCTGCGCACTCAGCTGACCCCAACCTCGCTGCTGTTCCGCCATGCCCTGCGCCTGCCCCTGGCGCTGGCGATCGGCTACGGCATGGTGCACCTGATTCACCCGACCCAGGGCTACTGGATCATCCTCACCACACTGTTCGTTTGCCAGCCCAACTACGGTGCGACGCGGCGCAAACTGGTGCAGCGTATCTTCGGTACGGCGATAGGCCTGACGGTGGGTTGGGTGCTGTTCGACCTGTTCCCCAGCCAGGTGGTGCAGTCGTTGTTCGCCGTGGCCGCCGGGGTGGTGTTCTTCGTCAACCGCACCACCCGCTACACCTTGGCCACGGCGGCGATCACGCTGATGGTGCTGTTCTGCTTCAACCAGATCGGCGACGGTTACGGGCTGTTCCTGCCGCGCCTGTTCGATACGCTGGTCGGCAGCCTGATCGCCATTCTCGCAGTGTTCCTGTTCCTGCCTGACTGGCAGGGCCGACGCCTGAACAAGGCGCTGGCCAATACCCTGACCTGCGCCAGCGAGTACCTGCGCCAGATCATGCAGCAGTACGCCTATGGCAAGCGTGACGACCTGGCTTATCGCCTGGCCCGGCGCAATGCCCACAACGCCGACGCGGCGCTGTCGACGACCTTGGCCAACATGCTCATGGAACCCGGGCATTTCCGCAAAGAGGCCGATGTCGGTTTTCGCTTCCTGGTGCTCTCGCATACCTTGCTCAGCTATCTGTCGGGCCTGGGCGCGCACCGCGATACCGCGCTGCCGGCCCAGGTGCAGGAACAGCTGATCGACGGCGCCGGGCAAAGCCTGGCGAAAAGCCTCGACGAGATTGCCAATGGCCTGGCGGCGCGCTTGCCGGTGGCGATTCACAGTGACGAGGAAGAGGCTCTGGCCAGCGCGTTGGAGCAGATGCCTGAAGAGCTGGACGAACACCAACGGCTGGTGCAGACCCAACTGGCGCTGATCTGCCGGCAGTTGGCGCCCTTGCGCACCCTTGCTGCGCACTTGATCAAGCAAGCGCCGGCCAGCTGACCCTGGCCTTGGCGCTGGCGCTCAAAAGCCATGCTGGCGCAACAGACGCGCGTAGCTGCCGTCGGCTTTCATGCTCGCCAGCGCTTGCTCGAAGCGCTGGATGATCTGCGCATGGTGAGGGTGCTTGAGGCTGACCAGGATGTGCAGGCTGTTTTCTGCCAGGGCCGGCTCCACCAGCACCACGGCATCGCGCACATGCTGGGGCTCGCGCTGCAGGTTGTAGCGCGCCACGTACTCATCCTCGACCGCCAGGTTCACGCGCCCTGCCGCGAGCATGCGTACGGCCGAGGAGAAATTGCGCACCGCCACCTTGTGCAGGCGAGTGTCGCCATCGAACTGCGCGGAATAGGCATAATCTCGGACCACGGCGATGCTGTACGGGTAGAGGTCGGCTTGCTCTCGATAACGCAGGGCCTCGCCCTTGCGTTGCAGCAAGCGAATGCGATTGGTCAGGTAAGCTTCGGAAAACTGCCCCAGCTGCGCCCGCGCGTCGGTGTACCAGGCATTGATCAGCACGTCATAGCGTCCCTCGCCTATGCCGAGCAAGGCACGCGCCCAGGGGACTTCCTCGTAGGCGCTGGTGTAGCCTGCGCGGCTCAGTGCCGTGGTCACCAGGCTCGTAGCCAGGCCACCGCCGGGCATGGAGCGGTCGCTGAACGGCGGCCAGCTGTCGGCAACCAGGCGCAGCCTCTCAAGGCCGATAGCCGGTGTCGCCAACAGCAGAATCGACAAACCCAACGCACAAAGCAGTGGCCGCATGCAGAAGTCCTTTCGCAGTAGGAGGCACACGCTGGAGCAGGTGAACGCCGGTCAGATTACACAAAGCCATGGCGTCAGGCAGCGGCCAATACTGTCATTTAGCCTCTAAATCGGCCGAATCTGCCGACCGGCTGTCGATCAGTGCTCGCCCGCTGGCGGATATCCCAATACCGCTCTGACCGCCTGCAGGTGGTGGGCGATCCATTGCTTGTCGATCGCTCCCCAGTCACGAATTCGGTAGTGACCGGCATGATTGCGCGCGCCTTCCTGTTGCTCGAACTCGCAGACGATGTCCAGGTCCGCGAGGGCGGCCAGCGTGTCCTGGGCAGTACGCCGAGGCATGCCGGTGGCCGCCATCAGCGCTGGCACACTGGTGGCGGTCTGGCTGTCGATCAGCCAGGCGACGTAGAGACGGCGGTAGAAACTGCTCTTGGTCTTGCTCACATCCATGCTGCGTGGTCCTTACAAAGTGCCCGGCAACTCCCGGTAGGTGAGGTAGACGCGCAGGTCGAATTCCAGTTGATGGTACGCCGGCTCCATGTGTTGGCAGAGCTGGTAGAACGCTTTGCTGTGATCACGCTCGCGCAGGTGCGCCAGCTCGTGCACGACGATCATGCGCAGAAATTCCGGCGCCGCCTCTTTGAACAGCGAAGCGATGCGGATTTCCTTCTTGGCCTTGAGCTTGCCGCCCTGCACCCGCGACACCGCCGTGTTGAGGCCCAGGGCACGATGGGTCAGGTCCAGGCGGTTGTCGAACAGCACCTTGTCCAGGCCCGGCGCGCTGCGCAGGTACTGCTGGCGCAGCGCCTGGGCGTAGCCATACAGCGCCTTGTCGCTCTGCACGTCATGGCGGTCAGGGTAACGGCGCTGCAGGTAAGCACCCAGGCGGTCGCTGGCGATCAACTGACGCACCTGCTCTTGCAGGTGCGGCGGGTAGGCTTGCAGATAACGGAGTTCGGTCATGGCCTGGCAGTCGGTGTCACGAATGCCGATTCTAGCCAATCAGACAGGTGGCCAGGGAAATTTCGCCGCAAAGCCGCTGGCATCGGCCGGCGTCATCGGGTGCGCCACCAGGAACCCTTGGACATAGGCGCAACCACTGGCCTGCAACCAGGCCGCCTGGGCCTGGGTCTCGACGCCTTCGGCAATCACCGTGATCCGGTAATCGGCGCACAGGCCGATGACGCTGCGCACCAGCGCGGCATCGGCGGCTGAATCTGGCAGGCGCGCGACCAGATGCCGATCGAGCTTCAAGGTGTCGATGGGCAGGTCACGCAACATGCGCAGCGAGCAATCACCGGCACCGAAGTCATCCAACGCCACCCGCACGCCCAGCTCGCGCAGGCGATGGACCTGTTTGACCGCAGCGTCGATGTTGTACATCAGCGAGGTCTCGGCGACCTCGACTTCCAACTGCGCAGGATCAAGCTGGTAGTCGTGAATCACCCGTTGCAGTTCATCGACCAGGCTGGGCATGGAGAACTGGGCGCGGCTCAGGCTGATGCCCAGGATCAGGTCGGGGTCAAAGCGCTGGCACCAGGCCTGGCGCTGGGCGGCACCTTGGCGGTAGATCCAGCTGGCCAGGCGGTTGATCAGACGCGCCTCCTCGAGCAGCGGGATGAACAGCCCCGGCGGCACATCGCCAACGCTTGGGTGCTGCCAGCGCAGCAAGGCCTCGAAACCGCGCAGTTTACCGTCGGCGAAGGCCACCTGAGGCTGGTAGACCAGGCTGAAGTCCTGTTCCTCGATGGCGTTGCGCACGCTGTCTTCGAGCATCAGCCGCGAGCGCGCACGGCCATTGAGTTCCTGATCGTAGAAGCGGTATTGCTGGCGGCCGGCTTGCTTGGCCGCGTACATTGCCGTGTCAGCTGCACGCAACAAACCCTCGACGTTGCCCCCGCAATCGGGGAACGTCGCAATGCCAATGCTCACGCCAAGGCACACGTCGAGGCCGTCGACTTGCTGCTGGATCGACACCCGTTCGAGCAGCTTCTCGGCGTAGCGCCCAGCCTGCTCAGGATAGGGCAGGCCGTCGAACAGCGCGGTGAATTCGTCGCCGCCCATGCGTGCCAGCAGCGCCTCGCTGCCCAGGCAGTCCTTGATCTGATCGGCCACCCAGCGCAATACCCGGTCACCGGCCTCATGCCCGAGCGAATCGTTGATCCGCTTGAAACCATCGAGGTCCATGTACATCAGCGCCTGGGCTTTGTGCGCACGTTCACCGCGCAGCAACACGCCTTCGGCCGCCTGGTAGAAGCCGCGACGATTGAGCAGGCCGGTCAAGGGGTCGGTGACCGCCTGATACTCGAGCTGCTGGTGCAGGTTGCGCTCCACCGACATGTCCAGCACGGTCACGACCATCGCCTGTTGCTCGGCCGGCAAAGGCGCGCAGGACAATGTGATCGGTATCAGTTGCCCGCCAGGCACACGTAAGTGGGCGTCGTGCACGCGCAAAATCTGCCGGGCGAGGTAAGCGTGCTGGAACTGCGACTCAGCCCATAGGGTAGGACTGGCCAGTTGCAACAGATCCAGCAAGTGTGCGCCTTGCAGCGGCTCGACCGGGGTTTGCAGCAACCGCGAGATGGCGGGATTGGCGTACGTGATCGCACCGCCGGCATTGACCACCAGAATGCCTTCGGCGGCATTTTCCAGGATCGAGGCATTGAACGCCCGGGCGGTTTCCAGCTCGCGGGTCAACCGCTGCAGCATGCGCCGATTACGCTGTTGATCCAGTTGCGCCTGCACCTTGGGCTTGAGGATCTGCGGATCGAAGGGCTTGAACAGGTAATCCACCGCCCCGCTGGCGTAGCCCTTGAGCACGGCGGCATCGGATTGTTCGTTGGCGGTCAGGAAGATGATCGGCGTCAACCGAGTACGCTGGCTGCCACGCATCAGCCGGGCTACCTCGAAGCCGTCCATCTCGGGCATCTGCACATCGAGCAGGACCAGGTCGACATCGTGTTCGAGCAGCGTGCCAAGCGCCTGGGTGCCTGAACTTGCCGTCAGCACTTGCCAATCGGTATGCGCGAGTAGCGCTCGCATGCTGATGAGGTTTTCCGGGTAATCGTCCACCACCAGGAGAACCGATTTGCCATCCTGTGACTGGGGGTAAGCGCCATCCATGCTGCTTCTCTTAGTTGACCGACTCGACCACTTTGGATCCGATTAATACTCTAGACGCGTGGTTGCGACAATCAACGCAGTCACATGGCTATCAGGTAATTAGTCTCAAGGTAGCCGACTAACGGCGGCCTTGCAGCATTTCGGTGGTTAAAAAAAACCCGCGTCGCCGCGGGTTTTCTTTCGATCGACAGCTGATCAGTTGACCTTGGCAGCCAGCTCGCCTTTCAGGTAACGCTGGTACATGCCTTCCAGGGAGATCGGCTTGATCTTCGAGGCGTTGCCGGCGGTGCCGAATGCTTCGTAGCGCGCGATGCACACGTCACGCATGGCCTTGACGGTTTCACCGAAGAACTTGCGCGGGTCGAACTCGCTCGGGTTCTGCGCCATCAGGCGACGCATGGCACCGGTCGAGGCCAGGCGCAGGTCGGTGTCGATGTTGACCTTGCGCACGCCGTGCTTGATGCCTTCGACGATCTCTTCGACCGGTACGCCGTAGGTTTCTTTGATGTCGCCACCGTACTGGTTGATGATCGCCAGCCATTCCTGTGGCACCGACGAAGAACCGTGCATCACCAGGTGGGTGTTGGGAATGCGCTTGTGGATTTCCTTGATGCGGTCGATCGCCAGGACGTCGCCGGTTGGCGGCTTGGTGAACTTGTAGGCACCGTGGCTGGTGCCGATGGCGATGGCCAGGGCATCGACCTGGGTCTTCTTGACGAAGTCAGCGGCCTCTTCCGGGTCGGTCAGCATCTGGCTGTGGTCCAGCACGCCTTCGGCGCCGATACCGTCTTCTTCACCGGCCATGCCCGTTTCCAGCGAACCCAGGCAGCCCAGCTCGCCTTCCACCGATACACCACAGGCGTGGGCCATGGCCACGGTTTGCTGGGTGACGCGTACGTTGTACTCGTAGTCGGTCGGGGTCTTGCCGTCTTCGCCCAGCGAGCCGTCCATCATCACCGAGCTGAAGCCCAGCTGGATCGAGCGCTGGCACACGTCAGGGCTGGTGCCGTGGTCCTGGTGCATGCACACCGGGATGTGCGGGAATTCTTCGATGGCGGCGAGAATCAGGTGGCGCAGGAACGGCGCACCGGCGTATTTGCGCGCGCCGGCCGAAGCTTGCACGATCACCGGCGAGTCGGTCTTGTCGGCCGCTTCCATGATGGCGCGCATCTGCTCGAGGTTGTTGACGTTGAAAGCCGGAACGCCGTAACCGAACTCGGCGGCGTGGTCCAGCATCTGGCGCATGCTAATGAGTGCCATTGTGTATCTCTCTCCCGACAAGCGTCGTTTGTTTCGTGCAAGCCTGCCGCAGGGGCGGTTGCTGTTCAAGTTGTGTGGGCCGCCACAGCGGCCCGGCCCGTCACGGTGCCTTGCAGCCCCGCCCTATCAGATCGTTGGTTGCCACCCAGTACACCAGGCCCTCTTCACCCTTGGTGTGGAAGGCCAGCACGCCATCGCTGTACAGCGCGCCAGAAGCACCCGGCTCGGACTTGAGTCGGTAGACCTGGTCACCGCCACCGAGGCGGACATCGACCTGGTCTTGCTCGGCGTCGGCGAAGCGCCACAGCACTTCGGTCTGGCTATCGCAGACCCAGCGCGTCCAGTTGTCCGCTACGGCGGCAGGTGCAGGCTGCAGCAGCGAGCAGCCTGCCAGTGTCGCCAAGGCCATGACGGCCAACAGCGCTTTCATCGAATATCCTCTACATGACCACAACGCAGCCACTTGGTTGCCTGGGCCGACGAAGCGCCAGGCGCTCGTCGCATCAGGGGCAACCGGGTGCCTTGCGCTGGTGTTCGTCGTCGTATTTTTCCAGCCCTTCAGGCCCGACGCGCTTGTTGATGACCGGCACGGTCTCGGCCTGCCACTCGGACTGATAGCAGCCACCCTTGGGCGGCTGCGGCGATTCTGCGTCGGCTGACGGACCGCTGGAGCAGGCGCCCAGCAGCACGGCCAGGATCATCACAGGCAATTGCTTGACCATCAGGTCGCTCCCTTTGCCAGGCGCCGCCACTGTCAGGCCTTGGCCCGCTCTTCCAGGATCGCCACCGCTGGCAGCACTTTACCTTCGACGAATTCGAGGAAGGCGCCACCGCCGGTAGAAATGTAGGAGATATCTTTGCCAACGCCATATTTGTCGATGGCGGCCAGGGTGTCGCCGCCTCCTGCAATCGAGAACGCAGCGCTGTCGGCGATGGCCTTGGCCAGCACCTGGGTACCGTTGCCGAACTGATCGAATTCGAATACTCCTACCGGACCGTTCCACAGGATGGTCTTCGACGACTTCAGCAACTCGGCGAAGTTGGCTGCAGTCTGTGGCCCGATGTCGAGGATCATGTCATCGGCGGCGACGTCGGCAATGGCCTTGACGGTCGCTTCGGCATCTTCGGCAAAGGCCTTGGCCACGACCACGTCGACTGGCAGCGGCACGCTGACCTTGGCGGCGATGGCCTTGGCGGTATCCACCAGGTCAGCCTCGTACAGCGACTTGCCCACCGGATGCCCGGCCGCGGCAAGGAAGGTGTTGGCGATGCCGCCACCGACGATCAGTTGGTCGCACACACCGCTCAGGCTGTTCAGCACATCGAGCTTGGTCGATACCTTGGAGCCAGCGACGATGGCCGCCATGGGTTTGGCCGGGGCTTTCAAGGCCTTGCCCAGCGCGTCCAGCTCGGCCGCCAGCAGTGGGCCAGCCGCAGCGACCTTGGCAAACTTGGCTACACCGTGGGTCGAGCCTTCGGCGCGGTGGGCGGTGCCGAAGGCGTCCATGACGAACACGTCGCACAGGGCGGCGTACTTCTGCGCCAACTCATCGGCGTTCTTTTTCTCACCCTTGTTGAATCGCACGTTCTCGAACAACACCACGTCACCGGCCTTGACCTCGACACCGTCGAGGTAGTCGGCTACCAGCGGCACGTCGCGGCCCAGGGCCTTGCTCAGGTAGTCGGCAACCGGCTTGAGGCTGTTTTCGGCAGAAAACTCACCTTCGGTCGGGCGACCCAGGTGCGAGCAGACCATCACCGCCGCGCCTTTTTCCAAGGCCAGCTTGATGGTCGGCAGCGCTGCCAGGATACGCGCATCGCTGGTGACCACAGCGTCCTTCACAGGCACGTTGAGGTCTTCGCGAATCAGTACGCGCTTACCTTGCAGGTCGAGGTCGGTCATCTTCAACACGGTCATGAATGCAGTCCTTCAGGGCTGTTTGCTGCGGGTGGTTTGGACGACGTGCAGAAAGTGTTCGGCAACGTCGAGCATACGGTTGGCAAACCCCCATTCGTTGTCGAACCAGGCCAGCAGGTTGACCAGGCGGGGGCCTGAAACGCGCGTCTGGCTGGCATCGACGATGGCCGAATGCGGGTCATGATTGAAATCACAGCTGGCGTGCGGCAACTCGGTGTAGGCCAGCAGGCCTTTCAGCGGGCCGCTCAGTGCGGCCTCGCGCAACACCCGGTTGACTTCGGCCGCGCTGGTGTCACGGGCAGTCTGCAGGGTGATGTCCAGGCACGAGACGTTGACGGTCGGCACGCGTACCGCTTTGGCCTGGATTCGCCCGGCAAGTTCCGGGAGCAGGCGCTCGATACCGCGCGCAAGTCCGGTGGACACCGGAATCACTGACTGGAAGGCCGAGCGCGTGCGACGCAGGTCTTCGTGGTGGTAGGCATCGATCACCGGCTGGTCGTTCATCGCCGAGTGGATCGTGGTGATCTGCACGTATTCGATGCCGAACGCCTGGTCCAGCACCCGCAGCAGCGGCACGCCGCAGTTGGTGGTGCAGGAGGCATTGGACACCAACCGTTCGTCGCCGCTCAGGCAGTCCTGGTTGATCCCGAATACCACCGTGGCGTCGACATCGGCTTCGCTGGCCATGGGCTGGGAGAACAGCACGCGCGGCGCCCCAGCCTGCAGAAAACGCAGGCCATCGGCGCGGGTGTGGTAGACCCCCGAGCACTCCAGCACCAGATCGACGCCCAGGGCTGCCCAGTCGACGCCCTCGGGGGTGGCGCTGCGCAGCACCTTCACGCAGTCGCCATTGATGTGCAGGCAATCGCCGTCGACCTTCACCTCACCCGGAAAACGCCCGTGGGTGGAGTCGAAGCGGGTCAGATACTCGATGCTGGCCTGATCGGCCAGATCGTTCAGCGCGACGATCTCGAAACCGGCCGTCGCCCCCCGCTCGACCAGCGCGCGCAGGACGCAGCGACCGATGCGGCCGTAACCGTTGAGTGCAACTTTGTAGGGGCGCGGGTGGGACATTCGTGGGCTCGCTAACGCTTGATGGCTGTTGGGGCCGCGTCGCGGCCCATCGCGATGCAAGGCCGCTGCCACAGGTGCCGCGCCTGTAACGGGCTGCGCGGTACCTGTGGCAGCGGCCTTGCGTCGCGATGGAGGGCGTTACCGCCCTCACTCGTTACATCAGTCTTCCAGCAGCTCTTCGGCAGTGCCCAGGATGTTTTCCAGGGTGAAGCCGAACTCCTCGAACAACGCGCCGGCAGGCGCCGACTCGCCGTAGGTGGTCATGCCGATGACGCGGCCTTCCAGGCCCACGTACTTGTACCAGAAGTCGGCATGGGCAGCTTCGATGGCGATGCGCGAGCCCACTTCGACCGGCAGTACCGACTGCTTGTACGCGGCGTCCTGGGCATCGAACACGCTGGTGCACGGCATCGACACGACGCGTACCTGACGGCCTTGTTCGGTCAGCTTGGCATGGGCCTGAACGGCCAGGCCCACTTCCGAACCGGTGGCGATCAGGATCAGCTCAGGCTCGCCGGCGCAATCCTTGAGCACGTAGCCACCGCGGCTGATGGCGGCGATCTGCTGAGCATCACGCTCCTGATGCTGCAGGTTCTGACGCGAGAAGATCAGCGCCGACGGACCGTCCTTGCGCTCCAGGGCGTTTTTCCAGGACACAGCGGATTCCACCGCGTCGGCCGGACGCCAGGTGTCCAGGTTCGGCGTGCTGCGCAGGCTGGTCAGTTGCTCGATCGGCTGGTGGGTCGGACCGTCTTCGCCCAGGCCGATGGAGTCGTGGGTGTAGACATGGATCACGCGTTGCTTCATCAGCGCCGACATGCGCACGGCATTGCGGGCGTATTCCATGAACATCAGGAAGGTAGCGCCGTAAGGCACCAGGCCGCCATGCAGGGCGACACCGTTCATGATCGCGGTCATGCCGAACTCGCGCACGCCGTAGAACACGTAGTTGCCGCTGGCATCGCCGGCTTCGACGCCCTTGCAGCCTTTCCACAGGGTGAGGTTGGAACCGGCCAGGTCGGCAGAGCCACCGAGCAGCTCAGGCAACAGCGGGCCGAATGCATTCAGGGCATTCTGGCTGGCCTTGCGGCTGGCGATGGTTTCACCTTTGGCGGCCACTTCTTCGATGTAAGCCTGGGCTTTCTGGCTGAAGTCGGCCGGCAGCTCACCGCCATCACGGCGCTTGAACTCGGCTGCCAGCTCCGGGTAAGCCTTGGCATAGGCATCGAAACGCTGGTTCCAGTCGGCTTCGGCCTTGGCGCCGGCATCCTTGGCATCCCATTCGGCGTAGATGTCGGCCGGGATCTCGAACGGACCGTGGTTCCAGTTCAGGGCCTGGCGGGTCAGGGCGATTTCGTCATTGCCCAGCGGTGCGCCGTGGCAATCTTCCTTGCCCTGCTTGTTCGGCGAGCCGAAGCCGATGGTGGTCTTGCAGCAGATCAGGGTCGGGCGGTCGCTCTTGCGCGCCGTCTCGATGGCCATCTTGATCTCTTCGGCATCGTGGCCGTTGACGTTGCGCACCACCTGCCAGTTGTACGCTTCGAAGCGCGCTGGGGTGTTGTCGGTGAACCAGCCGTGCACTTCACCGTCGATGGAGATGCCATTGTCGTCGTAGAAGGCGATCAGCTTGTTCAGGCCCAGGGTGCCGGCCAGCGAGGCGACTTCGTGGGAAATGCCTTCCATCATGCAGCCGTCGCCAAGGAACACGTAAGTGTGGTGGTCGACGATGTCATGGCCGTCACGGTTGAACTGGGCCGCCATGACTTTTTCCGCCAGGGCGAAGCCCACGGCATTGGCCAGGCCCTGGCCGAGCGGACCGGTGGTGGTCTCGACCCCCGGGGTGTAGCCGAACTCAGGGTGGCCAGGGGTGCGGCTGTGCAGCTGGCGGAAACCCTTGAGGTCGTCGATCGACAGGTCGTAGCCGGTCAGGTGCAGCAGCGAATAGATGAGCATCGAGCCGTGGCCGTTGGACAGCACGAAGCGGTCGCGGTCAGCGAACTTGGGGTTGCTCGGGTTGTGTTTCAGATAGTCGCGCCAAAGCACTTCGGCGATATCCGCCATGCCCATGGGGGCACCTGGGTGGCCGCTGTTGGCCTTTTGCACGGCATCCATGCTGAGGGCACGAATGGCGTTGGCACGTTCACGACGGCTGGGCATCGCTGATCTCCTGGGGCTTGAAAAAGTGGTGTCACGAAAAAGACGACCATTTTCGCCCACTGCGGGGGCTGGGGGCAAACATTTAAGCTGCAAGCTTCAAGCTTGCGCGCTCATCCCAATATCAAAACTTTTTGATATTGGCCTTGCGGGGGCAGGCTGGCCTGACTAGACTGCCGCCCCATGAACCTTCGTGCGCAATCGATTCCCCAGCAAAGCGACACATTGGCTGCCTTATGCAAAGCCAGTGGCGATGAGTTGCGCCTGAACGTATTGCGCGCGTTGGCCAGCGATTCGTTTGGCGTGCTGGAGCTTGCGCAGATTTTCGGGGTCGGCCAGTCTGGGATGAGCCATCACCTCAAAGTGCTGGCCCAGGCCGAGCTGGTGGCGACGCGCCGCGAAGGCAATGCGATCTTTTACCGCCGCGCCCTGCCCGACAGCCAACGCCTGGGCGGCCGCCTGCACAGCGCCTTGCTGGACGAGGTCGACCACCTGACCTTGCCCGCCGAGGTGCAGGCGCGTATCGCCCAGGTACAACAGCGCCGCGCCGTCACCAGCCAGGACTTCTTCCTGCGTGTGGAAGAGAAGTTCCGCGCCCAGCAGGACCTCATCGCCGGCTTGCCGCAATACCGCGAAAGCCTGCTGGCGCTGCTCGACAAGCTCAACTTCCCGGCAGGCGCCAGTGCGCTCGAGGTGGGCCCGGGCGATGGCGGTTTCCTGCCCGACCTGGCCCGGCGCTTCGCCCAGGTCACCGCGCTGGACAACAGCTCGACCATGCTCGAGCTCGCGCGCCAGGTGTGCGAGCGTGAAGGTCTGGGTAATGTAAACCTGCAGTTGGCCGATGCACTGGGAGCAACGGCTGCCGAAGCCGACTGCGTTGTGCTGAACATGGTCCTGCACCACTTCAGCGACCCGGCCGCGGCCCTGCAGCAGCTGGCCAAACGGGTCAAGGCAGGCGGCAGCCTGCTGGTGACCGAACTGTGCAGCCATGATCAAGGTTGGGCGCGGCAGGCCTGCGGCGACCTCTGGCTTGGTTTCGAACAGGAAGACCTGGCCCGTTGGGCCACAGCTGCCGGGCTCGTTCCCGGGGACAGCCTCTATGTGGGCTTGCGTAACGGTTTCCAGTTACAGGTCCGCCATTTTCAGCAGACCGCTGGCGACATTCACCATCGGTAAATTTAGGAACCCTTCGAGATGAGCGAATACTCCCTTTTCACCTCCGAGTCCGTGTCCGAAGGGCATCCGGACAAGATCGCCGACCAGATTTCTGACGCGGTGCTCGATGCCATCATCACCCAGGACAAATACGCCCGCGTCGCGTGCGAAACCCTGGTCAAGACTGGCGTTGCGATCATCGCCGGCGAAGTTACCACCTCCGCCTGGGTCGACCTCGAAGAGCTGGTGCGCAAGGTCATCATCGACATCGGCTACAACAGCTCCGACGTCGGCTTCGACGGCGCTACCTGCGCGGTCATGAACATCATCGGCAAGCAGTCGGTGGACATCGCCCAGGGCGTCGACCGCTCCAAGCCGGAAGACCAGGGCGCAGGCGACCAGGGCCTGATGTTCGGTTACGCCAGCAATGAAACCGACGTATTGATGCCAGCGCCGATCTGCTTCTCGCACCGCCTGGTCGAGCGCCAGGCCGAGGCGCGCAAGTCCGGCCTGCTGCCATGGCTGCGCCCGGATGCCAAGTCGCAGGTCACCTGCCGCTATGAGAATGGCAAGGTCGTGGGCATCGATGCGGTGGTTCTGTCGACCCAGCACAACCCTGAAGTTTCGCAGAAAGACCTGCAAGAAGCGGTCATGGAGCTGATCGTCAAGCACACCTTGCCGGCAGAGCTGCTGCACAAGGGCACGCAGTTCCACATCAACCCGACCGGCAACTTCATCATCGGTGGCCCGGTGGGCGACTGCGGCCTGACCGGGCGCAAGATCATCGTCGACTCCTACGGCGGCATGGCCCGTCACGGTGGTGGCGCGTTCTCCGGCAAGGACCCGTCGAAAGTCGACCGCTCGGCCGCCTACGCCGGGCGCTACGTGGCCAAGAACATCGTCGCCGCCGGCCTTGCCGAGCGCTGCGAGATCCAGGTGTCCTACGCCATCGGCGTGGCCCAGCCGACGTCGATCTCGATCAACACCTTCGGCACCGGCAAAGTGTCCGACGACAAGATCATCCAGCTGGTGCGCGAGTGCTTCGACCTGCGCCCTTATGCCATCACCAAGATGCTCGACCTGCTGCACCCGATGTACCAGGAGACCGCGGCCTACGGCCACTTCGGCCGCGAGCCACAGCAGAAGACCGTGGGTGACGACACCTTCACCACCTTCACCTGGGAGCGCACCGACCGCGCCCAGTCGCTGCGCGACGCTGCCGGCCTGTAAGTTTTCCTGCAGCGTTGAACGAAAGCCTCTGCCGAGCGATCGGCAGGGGCTTTTTCATGACATATCGTCTGACAACTGCGCGGCGCAATGCTCGCGAAGGTTGCCTAGGCTAAGGCTTCCTCAGTGCCACGCAAGGATGCTGGCCATGCCGTTGCTGCTGTTTTTATTGTCGCTTTTCGCCTTTGACGTTCAGGCCGACACCTGCCCGCCCTGGCCTGCCGATCGCGCCCAGGCAGAGATCGACCGTCTGCGCACAAGCGTCGAGCAATGGGACGACCACTATCACCGGCTGGGCAAAGCCCTGGTGCCCGACGAGCTCTACGACCAGGCTCGCCAGCGCCTGCTGCAGCTGCAGGCGTGCTTTGGTCCGGACCGCGCGTTGAACTCGCTGGCCAGCGCCCGCGGACCGGTTGCCCACCCCGTCCCTCAAAGGGCGTCGCCAAATTGGCGGATGAGCAAGCCGTGCGCACCTGGATGAAGGGCAAGGTCGGGGTCTGGTTGCAACCGAAGGTGGATGGCGTGGCTGTCAGCCTGATCTACCGCCAGGGGCACTTGGTGCAGTTGCTCAGCCGTGGTGATGGCAGCCAAGGACACGACTGGAGCCGGCATATCGATACACTCGAAGCAATCAACCGCACCCTGCCCGAACCGTTGGACCTGACCTTGCAAGGCGAGTTGTACCTGCGCTTGCGCGATCATGTCCAGGCGACGGCCGGCAGCGTCAATGCGCGCAGTGCCGTTGCCGGGCTGCTGGCGCGTAAGCGGTTGAGCGTGGAGCAAGCCGCTGGCATTGGCCTGTTCGTCTGGGACTGGCCGCAGGGGCCGAATGACCAAGGCCAGCGCATGGCTCGTCTGGCTGCATTGGGCTTCGCCGACAGCCAGCACTTCAGTGTCGCCACCAACCGTGCCGAAGACGTCGCACGCTGGCGCCTGCACTGGTACCGCACAGGCCTGCCGTTCGCCTCCGACGGGGTGATACTGCGGCAAAACGCCCGGCCGCCAGCTGAACGTTGGCAGGTCAATGCGCCCTACTGGATTGCCGCCTGGAAATACCCGTTCGCCCAAGCCATGACGGAGGTGCGTGACGTGCAGTTTCGCGTAGGCCGAACAGGGCGCATCACGCCGGTCTTGCTGTTGCAGCCGGTGCGCTTGGACGATCGTCAGGTCAGTCAGGTCAGTCTAGGTTCGCTGGCCCGCTGGCAGGCGCTCGACATCGCCCCGGGCGACCAGGTCGCCATCAGCCTCGCGGGCCTGACCATCCCGCGCTTCGAGCAGGTGGTGCATCGCGCGGCCGAGCGCGGGGCGGTGTCGGCGCCACTGCCGGGTCAGTACGATGCGCTGACCTGCTGGCAGCTCAGCGAGCCGTGCACCGAGCAGTTCATCGCCCGCCTCACCTGGCTCAGCGGTAAACAGGGGCTGGCCATACCCGGTACCGGCCCAGGTACCTGGCGCCAGCTGGTGGAAGCGGGGCTGGTCACCTCACTGGCGGACTGGCTGACGCTGGACGCCAGCCGCTTGATGCGGCTACCGGGTATCGGCCAGGACCGTGCCGAGAACCTGCAGCGCAGCTTCGCGTCGGGTCGCAGTCGCCCGTTCAAACGCTGGCTCGTTGGCCTTGGCGCACCGCTGCCGGGTGATCTGCCACTGGCGCACGACTGGGCCAGCCTGGCCGATCGGCGCCGTGGCGATTGGGAGGCGCTACCCGGCATCGGGCCAACACGAGCCAAACAGCTGCAGGCTTTCTTTACCGCCGAACCCGTGCAGGCGCTGGCGTTGCAGCTAAGCGCATTGGGCATCGAGGGGTTCAGCGAAGCTGGCGGTGTACCAGGCAATGAGTTTTAACAAAATAACGGTGCGGGAAAACCTGCGCATTCTTTCAGAAATGCTTGGGAAGGGTTTCTAAATCAGTAAAAGCAAGGCACGATTTGCCGCAACTTTTGCTGCCCTGCCCCCACAAGGAGGCTTTGATGAAACTGCTTTCCACCTTGGCGCTGCTCAGCGCCGTCGGTCTGGCTGCCTCTGCTGCCCAAGCCGCGCAACCCGACGCTGGCCTGACCGGTTGCGCCGCCAAGCGCAGCGCCATCGAAAACCAGCTGAAAATCGCCCGCGATCATGGCAACAGCGGCCAGGTAGCAGGGCTTGAAGAAGCCTTGCGTGGCGTCGACAACTGCACCGAGGCAGGCTTGCGCAAAGAGCGTGAGCAGAAAGTGCTCGATGCTCGCCATGAAGTCGCCCAGCGCGAAAAAGACCTGAAAAAGGCCGAGAAGAAGGGCGACGCGGAAAAGATCAACAAGCGCAAGGACAAACTCGCCGAGTCGCGCAAGGAGCTGCAGGAAGCCGTGGACGACCTCGACCGCTGATGTGATCGTCCACGCGCTCGGGCAAGCGATCAGTGATTGCGAAATTCGTTATGACAGGCTTTGCAGGCAGCTTCGACCTTGTTCATCGGCGCTTGCAATTGCGCGGCCTGCAGAGGTTGGGCGCGGGTCACGGCAAGCAGCGCCCCGGTTGCGCCCTCAAGCTCACGGGCCAGCGCCTGAAAGCGCGCCTGACGCTGCCAGACTTCGGCCCGGGCACTGCTGTCGCCGGCATCGCGCACCTGCGGGAAGTGCTGCCAGGGCGCATGGGCCAGGCCGTCGAGTTTCACCGCCCCCTGGGCGAACTTCGCGCCGTCGAACGGCAAGCGGCCACGCAGCATGCCGCCCATGTCCTCGCTGGTCTTGAGCATGTCCTTGAAGATCGCCTTGCGCTTGCCCAATGGCGAGTCCGGGTCGACGCGATCACACGCGGTCAGGGCAAGGGCGGCGAGCAGTGCAACGGTCGATCGCTTGAACATCAGGGTCACTTCGGGCTACGCAAATGGGCCGCCAGTATCGCTGGCCGCCGGATAAAGACCAATAGCCACATAAATAACAGGGGCGAATCTTCATGCTCGCCCAGCACAGGTATCCATCGATGAAATCTGCCCTGCGCCATCTGGCCTGGACACTTCCGGCCCTCGCGCTGCTGGCCGGCTGCAACGGCGGCGAGAGCGCCAAGCCCGAGCCACACGCCATCGCCACCTACGCCCCGGCGACCTGGAAAGACCTGCCGACCGTCAGCGATGATGACCTGCTGGCCGGCTTCTACGCCTGGCGCAGTGGCTGCGAAAAGCTCAAGCGCGACCCGGTCTGGGCCGACACCTGCCAGGCGGCCGGCAGCGCCCAGGCAAGTGCCGCGCAAGTGCGCACATTCCTGGAGCAAAACCTGCAGGTGTACGGTCTGCGCTCTGCCGAAAACAACGCCAATGGGCTGATCACCGGCTACTACGAGCCGGTCTACCCCGGCAGCCTCGAACGTACCGAGAACGCGCAGGTGCCTGTTTACGGCGTGCCGGAAGACATGGTGGTGGTCGATCTTGCCAGCGTATACCCCGAGCTCAAGGGCAAGCGCCTGCGTGGACGCCTGGAAGGCCGCGTGCTCAAACCCTACGACAGCGCCGAGGTGATCAACCTGCAGGGCGTCAAGGCGCCGGTGCTGGCATGGCTGACCGACCCGATGGACCTGCAGTTTCTGCAGATCCAGGGTTCGGGCCGTATACAACTGGAAAATGGCCGACAGATGCGCCTGGGCTACGCCGACCAGAACGGACACCCCTATCGGCCCATCGGTCGCTGGCTGGTCGAGCAAGGCCAGCTGAAGAAAGAAGACGTGAGCATGGGCGCCATCCATGCCTGGGCCGTGGCCAATCCGCAACGCGTACCGGAACTGTTGGCCAGCAACCCGAGCTATGTGTTCTTCAGCACCCGCCCAGACAGCAACGAAGGCCCGCGTGGCTCGCTCAACGTACCATTGACCGCTGGCTACAGCGTAGCAATCGACCGCAAGGTGATCCCGCTTGGCAGCCTGTTGTGGCTGTCGACCACTCGCCCTGACGGCACGCCTGTGGTGCGCCCAGTAGGCGCCCAGGACACTGGCGGCGCGATCGCCGGGGAAGTACGCGCCGACCTGTTCTGGGGCACCGGCCCTGAAGCTGGCGAGCTGGCGGGCAACATGAAGCAACAAGGGCAGATCTGGATGCTCTGGCCAAAGGGCAAACCCCTCCCCGAGCTCCCCCAGACGCCCTGAGCGGCAAGCGGCAAGCTGCTTAAACCGAGACGATGAAGAACGACACGATCAGCGCCAAGCCCGCGAACCAGACCAGCGAACGCAACGCCGCCCAGTCTGCCAGGTAGCAGATGATGTAGAGCAAGCGGCTGGTGATGTACATCACCGCCAGCACATCCTGGGTCACCTGGTCGGCATTGCCGACGATATCGGCTACCAAGACTGCCGCGGCGAAGGCCGGGAACGCTTCGTAGCTGTTCTGCTGCGCCGAATGGGCGCGGCGGGGCAAGCCCGAGAGGGTGTCGAGAAAAGCACGCGGGTCATGGTTGTCGCGCATGCCGAAGCGGCCACTGCTGAGCTTGGCGATCAGCGCGCACAGTGGCGCCAGGAACAGAGCGATCAGAATGCACCACAGGGCAACCGTCATCTGCACAACTCCTTGTTCAGTGTTCAAGACAGGGGGATAGGCTGTGCAAGCTAGGAGTCCTGGCACGACGAAAGGTTCTTGGCGGCGACGACAAGCGCTGCACTGCCCCATTCGCATGCCTTGCCAAACCTGTAGCCACCCATGATCAGGGTAGGCAATGCGGGCTTTCTGCGGGAACGAATCGAACAATTCCGGTCAAAAGCTGTGTCCCGACCCCCTCGTCAGATCATCAAAGAACTGCCCGAGTCATTCGGGTAACGACTTGGAAGCCACTGTCACAGGATTCGGGATGCTTGAACTAGTTGCCGCGTTTATCTGCCTCACCACCCTCCTCACCTACGTCAATTACCGCTTCATCGGCCTGCCGCCGGCCATCGGCGTGATGGTCACGGCGCTGCTGTTCTCCCTGATGCTGCAGGGTTTGAGCCTGATCGGCTTCCCTGGGTTGGAGGCGCGCGTCGAAAGCCTGATGAACCAGATCGACTTCAATGACCTGCTGATGCACTGGATGCTGGCGTTCCTGTTGTTCGCCGGTGCCTTGCACGTCAACCTCAGCGACCTGCGCAGCTACCGCTGGCCGATCGGCTTGCTGGCCACGGTGGGCGTGCTGATCGCCACCGTGGTGATCGGCTACCTGTCGCACTGGGTGTTCGCCCTGTTCGGCTGGCAGGTGCCGCTGATCTACTGCCTGCTGTTCGGTGCGCTGATTTCGCCTACGGACCCGATTGCCGTGCTGGGTGCGCTGCGCACCGCCAATGCGCCCAAGCCACTGAAAACCACCATCGTCGGCGAGTCGTTGTTCAACGACGGCACCGCTGTGGTGGTGTTCACCGTATTGTTCGGCATCGTTCAGCTCGGCGAGACCCCGAGCGTGGCCGACACCGCGCTGCTGTTCGCCCGCGAGGCAGTTGGCGGCGTGGTGTTCGGCGGCCTGATCGGCTACGCCACCTACCGCATGATCAAGAGTGTCGAGCAGTACCAGGTCGAAGTCATGCTGACCCTGGCCCTGGTGATCGGTGGCTCGGCAATGTGCTACGAACTGCATGTGTCGGCGCCGATCGCCATGGTGGTCGCCGGCTTGATCATCGGCAATCTGGGGCGCAACCTGGCCATGAACGACATGACCCGGCGCTACATGGACGGTTTCTGGGAGCTGATCGACGACATGCTCAACGCCCTGTTGTTCGCCCTGATCGGCCTGGAACTGTTGCTGCTGCCGTTCAACTGGCTGCACCTGGCGGCCGGCAGCGTGCTGGCCCTGGCGGTATTGCTGTCGCGGTTGCTGACCGTGGCGCCGGCCATCGTGCTGCTGCGTCGCTGGCGGCCGGTGCCCAAGGGCACCGTGCGGGTGCTGACCTGGGGCGGCCTGCGTGGCGGGGTATCGGTCGCCCTGGCGCTATCGTTGCCGCTTGGCGAAGAACGCGACCTGCTGCTGTCGATCACCTACATCGTCGTGCTGTCGTCGATTCTGGTGCAGGGCTTGAGCATCGGCCGCGTGGTGCGCAAGGTCAGCGCACAGCCTTGAGCGTGCCGGGGGCCGCGCTGCGGCCCTCGACGCTACTCCACGGCAGAATCGGGAAACTGGTCCTGCACGTATTTGATCGCGGTGCGCCCATGGGCCGCTGGCAAGCCGTCTTCGCCGAGATTGACGAAGACCATCTTGTCGACCGTGAGGATGCTCTTGCGGGTGATCTTGTTGCGCACTTCGACTTTCAGCGTGATCGAGGTGCGGCCGAATTCGGTGGCAGTGATGCCCAGCTCGATGATGTCACCCTGGCGCGAAGCACTGACGAAGTTGATCTCCGACATGTACTTGGTCACCACGCGCTGGTTGCCCAGCTGGACGATGGCATAGATCGCCGCCTCTTCGTCGATCCAGCGCAACAGGCTGCCGCCGAACAGCGTGCCGTTGGGGTTGAGGTCTTCGGGCTTGACCCACTTGCGGGTGTGAAAATTCATCTGTACTCCTGGCCGGCTTGTCTGACGTCAAGCCATGATGGCAGAGCCGCCGCCGTGTCTCCATTGATCATCGACTATGGTCGCGATAAATCGACGGAAAGCCTTGGGTGTGGCAGCCAGGGGCGGCTATAATCCCTGCCGATTTCAATGGTCGTCCGCTGTGGCGACCATCCCGCCACCCAGCCGAGGGGCGCTGCAGCAGGCTCGACCTGTCAGGCTCGGTTGGGGCGTTGTTCGCTCAAGCGAACGCTTAACGCACAACGGCGCCCATTCGCACACTACGAATGGAGGCTCTCATGAGCGCTGTAAACACGCCTGCAGGTTTTTCCGACTTCAAGGTCGCCGACATTTCCCTGGCCGACTGGGGCCGCAAGGAAGTCATCATCGCCGAATCGGAAATGCCCGCGCTGATGGGCCTGCGCCGTAAGTATCAAGCCGAGCAACCGCTCAAGGGCGCGAAGATCATCGGCTGCATCCACATGACCATCCAGACCGCCGTGCTGATCGAAACCCTGGTCGCCCTGGGTGCCGAAGTGCGCTGGTCGTCGTGCAACATCTTCTCCACCCAGGACCAGGCCGCTGCCGCCATCGCTGCCGCCGGCATTCCGGTATTCGCCTGGAAAGGCGAAACCGAGCAGGAATACGAGTGGTGCATCGAGCAGACCATCCTCAAGGATGGCCAGCCGTGGGATGCCAACATGGTGCTGGACGACGGCGGCGACCTGACCGAGATCCTGCACAAGAAATACCCCGCCATGCTGGAGAAGATCCACGGCGTGACCGAAGAGACCACCACCGGCGTGCACCGCCTGCTGGACATGCTGGCCAAGGGCGAGCTGAAAGTGCCGGCGATCAACGTCAATGACTCGGTCACCAAGAGCAAGAACGACAACAAGTACGGCTGCCGCCACAGCCTCAATGACGCCATCAAGCGCGGCACCGACCACCTGCTGTCGGGCAAGCAGGCGCTGGTGATCGGTTACGGTGACGTGGGCAAGGGCTCGGCACAGTCGCTGCGCCAGGAAGGCATGATCGTCAAGGTCACCGAAGTCGACCCGATCTGCGCCATGCAAGCGTGCATGGACGGCTTCGAAGTGGTTTCGCCGTTCAAGGATGGCATCAACACCGGTACCGAAGCGGGCGTCAATGCCGACATGCTGGGCCGCATCGACCTGATCGTCACCACCACCGGTAACGTCAATGTCTGCGACGCCAATATGCTCAAGGCGCTGAAGAAGCGCGCCGTGGTCTGCAACATCGGTCACTTCGACAATGAAATCGACACTGCCTTCATGCGCAAGAACTGGGCATGGGAAGAGGTCAAGCCGCAGGTGCACAAGATCCACCGTACCGGCGCTGGCACGTTCGATCCGCAGAACGACGACTACCTGATTCTGCTGGCCGAAGGCCGTCTGGTGAACCTGGGCAACGCCACGGGTCACCCAAGCCGCATCATGGACGGTTCGTTCGCCAACCAGGTACTGGCGCAGATCTTCCTGTTCGAGCAGAAGTTCGCCGAACTGCCTGCAGCCAAGAAAGCCGAGCGCCTGACCGTCGAAGTGCTGCCGAAGAAGCTCGACGAAGAAGTGGCCCTGGAAATGGTCCGCGGCTTCGGCGGCGTGGTCACCCAGTTGACCTCGCAGCAGGCCGAGTACATCGGCGTTACCGTCGACGGCCCGTTCAAGCCAGACGCTTACCGCTACTAAGCCCGGAGCGGCAAGCTCCGACCCTCAAGCGGCAAGCAACAGCGAACCGCGCTGCTGCCGCTTGAGGGGGTTAGTCCGGAAATTTTGACGATGCACGCCAGGTCGGCCTTCTCCGGTCTGGCTTTTACTTGCAGCTCGCAGCTTGTGGCTTGTAGCTCGCGGCTGGAGGAACGCCTGATGTCCCAAGAACGCCGTTACAGTTTCGAATTCTTTCCCACCAAGACCGATGCTGGGCATGAAAAGCTGATGGGCGTTGCCCGCCAGCTGGCAGCCTACAACCCGGACTTCTTCTCCTGCACCTACGGTGCCGGGGGTTCCACCCGTGACCGCACGCTGAACACTGTTTTGCAGCTGGAACACGAAGTGAAGGTCCCGGCCGCGCCGCACCTGTCGTGCGTCGGCGATACCAAGCAGGAACTGCGCGCGCTGCTGGCCGAATACAAGGCGGCCGGCATCAAGCGTATCGTTGCGCTGCGCGGCGACCTGCCATCGGGCATGGGCATGGCCAGCGGTGAATTGCGTTATGCCAGCGACCTGGTCGAATTCATTCGCCAGGAAAGCGGCGATCACTTTCACCTCGAAGTTGCCGCCTATCCGGAGATGCACCCACAGGCGCGCAACTTCGAGGCCGACCTGCGCAATTTCGTGCACAAGGTCAAAGCCGGTGCCGACAGCGCCATCACCCAGTACTTCTTCAACGCCGACAGCTACTTCTACTTCGTCGAGCGTGTGCAGCAGATGGGCGTGGACATCCCTGTAGTCCCGGGGATCATGCCGATCACCAACTACAGCAAGCTGGCACGCTTCTCCGACGCCTGCGGCGCCGAGATTCCACGCTGGATCCGCAAGCAGCTCGAAGCCTACGGTGACGATACGGCGAGCATCCAGGCTTTCGGCGAGGAAGTCATCACCCGTATGTGCGAGCAGTTGCTGCAAGGCGGGGCACCAGGGCTGCACTTCTATACCCTGAACCAGGCCGACGCGAGCCTGAGCATCTGGAAAAACCTCAACCTGCCGCGCTGAAACTTTTTGCCACCGACAGCTTCAGAACCTTTCAAGGCTTTAGTCGTAGACTAAGGCCTTTGTTCATTTCAGGCTCGTACAGGTCTTTCGCCATGCATCATCTACTGCCATCACGCCCGCAACTCGTGTACCTGGCATTCGGGCCGGCCACCTATCATCAGGAGGCCTGTTTCAGCATCATCAGCGCCTTGGCGAAGCTGCCAAGCCAGACCGATCTTGCCATCGACATTCAGGTGTATACCGACAATCCGCAGCCCTATGGCAAGCTGCCGGTCACCGTGCACGTGCTCGATGCGGCGACTCGCAAGGCCTGGAACGAACCCTACGGCTACCACTTTCGCAGCAAGCACGTGTTGATGCGGCAGTTGTTGCAGCAGTACGCCCAGGCGGTGCTGATCGACACCGACACGTTCTTCCGCACCTCGCCATTGCATTTGTTCGAGCGTGTGCGTCCGGGCAGCTTGCTGTGCAATGCCATCGGCGCGCGGTATGGCGAAAACCAGAAATGCCTGCTGTACAGGAATCTTCTCGGCGCGCTCGAATCGCGCGGTCTGGCCGATTGCCAGATGCCGTTGATCAATTCAGGCGTAATCGGCTTGTGCGCCGAAGACAGTGCGGCACTGGACCGCTCCATTGCGATGATGGACGAGTTTTATCCGCAGGTTCCTACCGCCTATACCCTCGAAGAGTTCTGCCTGGCCGTAGCGGCCTACCGCAACCTTGAATTGGCCGAGTGCACCGACGTCATCCATCACTACTGGAGCCGCAAAGCGCAGTTCCGCGCCAAGATCCAGGCCTGGCTGCGCAAGCACGGCGACGATCCGCTGTGTGCTGCGGCGCTGGCGGACGTGGCCTTGGTGAATGACCAGCTGCCACGCCCGCCTACCTTGCACCGCCTGGGTTACAAGGCCTTGAGCCTGACCATGCCCAGCGGCGAGCGGCAATTTGCGCGCGAGCTGCTCTATGGCTGCTATCCATACCCCAATGAATTCGACCGCGCCTGTGCCTCGGCCTGGTGGGACAAGGCGCTGGAAAATCGCAATCAGCGCGTTGGCCGCATCGCGCCCGAGCAACTGCGCCAATGCCTGCGTCATCCAAGCCTGCGCCTGTCACTGGGAGGTCGGCGCAAGGACATCGAAGCCCACTTGCTCGGCACAGAGCCCAACTGACGGGCGTTGATCTTGACTGGCCATGCCTGTGGCGACGCGGTAATGTCGCGCCATGCCGCAAATCTCCCACTGGTTGTGCATCCTGTTGCTCACCTGCCTGAGCCCGATGGCGCTGGGTGAACGCCTGCGCCTGGTCAGCGACGACTGGGCGCCTTACATCTTCGTCGATGGTGGCCAGGTCAAAGGTATCGACTACGAGGTCACCACCGAGGTGTTCCGCCGTCTGGGCGTCGAGGTGGACTGGCAATTCATGCCGTGGAAGCGCTGCCTGGCCATGGTCGAGCAGGGTCAGGCCGATGGGGTCATGGACATGTTCCAGATCGATTCGCGCGAACGCTTCATGGTCTATCCCGCAGAGCCCATGTCCAACGTCGAGTTCGTGCTGTTCCAGGCCAACGCTCGTCCGCATGTGGTTACTCAGCTCAGTGACCTTGCCGGCTTGACCGTTGGCACCTCACCGGGCTACGCCTACGACCCTGCGTTCAACGACTCCGCCGAGTTTCGAAGGGAGCCGGCGCCGAGCCATGAGGCCAATTTTGGCAAGCTCATTCGCGGGCGCATCGACCTGCTGGTGACCGACCGTCGCGTCGGACGCTACCTGCGGCAGCAGCTCGGACTCGACCAGCAGGTCGCCGAGTTACCCCTGCTGATCAGCCGGCAGCCGCAGTTCCTGGGCCTGGCGCGCAAGCCGGGGCGAGAGCAGCTCGCTCAGGCGTTTGCCGAAGAACTGCGCCGTTTCAAGCGCGAAGCGGCGTTTCAGGCGATTATCGAACGCTATACCGGCGACGCCGGCGAGCTTGCCGGCGCCGTTGAGCAGCAGGAAAGCAGCACGCTGCGTTAGCTCTGTTATACTCGGGCCTTCCCGCCCGGCTCACGCCCGGACGCTCGGCCTCGCAATAGGCATCCCGATCGGCAACGACGCCCCCTGGCGTCTCGCTTCCGCTTCCCGGATGTGCAGTGAAAGCCCAGCTGGACCGGACGCGATCGCATCCCTTCGATGCCCGTCGCGCCAGGCAGAACATCCCTACGGGCCCAGCCCACACGAGAACAGGATTGCCCATGTCCTTTGCTTCCCTCGGTCTCTCCGAGGCTCTTGCCCGCGCTATCGAGGCAGCGGGCTACACCCAGCCCACCCCGGTGCAACAGCGGGCCATTCCCGCCGTGTTGCAAGGCCGCGACCTGATGGTCGCCGCGCAGACAGGTACTGGTAAAACCGGCGGCTTCGCCTTGCCAATCCTCGAGCGTCTGTTCCCGGCCGGCCATCCCGACAAATCCCAGCGCCACGGCCCCCGTCAGCCGCGGGTCCTGGTGCTGACGCCAACCCGCGAGCTGGCCGCCCAGGTCCACGACAGTTTCAAGGTCTACGCGCGCGACTTGCCCTTGGTCAGCGCCTGCATCTTCGGCGGCGTCGGCATGAACCCGCAGATCCAGGCCATTGCCAAGGGCGTCGATGTGCTCGTCGCCTGCCCGGGGCGCCTGCTCGACCTGGCCGGACAAGGCAAGGTCGACCTGGCCCACGTCGAAATCCTGGTCCTGGACGAAGCCGACCGCATGCTGGACATGGGCTTCATCCATGACGTCAAGAAGGTCCTGGCCCGCCTGCCGGCCAAGCGCCAGAACCTGCTGTTCTCGGCAACCTTCTCCAAAGACATCACCGACCTCGCCGACAAGCTGCTGCACAACCCCGAACGCATCGAGGTGACGCCGCCGAACACCACCGTCGAGCGCATCGAGCAGCGCGTGTACCGCCTGCCTGCCAGCCACAAGCGTGCGTTGCTGGCCCACTTGATCACCCTGGGCGCCTGGGAACAGGTGCTGGTCTTCACCCGTACCAAGCACGGCGCCAACCGCCTTGCCGAGTACCTGGAAAAGCACGGCCTCACCGCCGCTGCCATCCATGGCAACAAGAGCCAGAACGCGCGCACCAAGGCGCTGGCGGACTTCAAGGCCAACTCGGTCCGTGTGCTGGTCGCCACCGATATCGCCGCTCGCGGCCTGGATATCGACCAGCTGCCCCATGTGGTCAACTTCGAGCTGCCCAACGTCGAGGAAGATTACGTCCACCGCATCGGTCGTACCGGGCGCGCGGGCCGCTCGGGCGAAGCCATCTCGATGGTTGCGCCTGATGAAGAAAAACTGCTCAAGAGCATCGAGCGGGTGACCAAGCAGAAGATCCCCGATGGCGACTTCATGGGCTTCGATGCCAGCCAGGTGGAGGCCGAGAAACCTGAAGTGCGTGAGCGCCAGCAGCCTAACGGTCGCGGCGGGCGCAATCAGCAGGCGCGTGGCGATGGCAGCAAAGACGCCAATGGCGGGCGCAAGGACAAGGGTAAAGACAAAGGCAAGGCCAAGCAGCAGGCTGCGAGCAAGCCTGCTGACAAGGACAAGCCTGCCGACAAGCAGCCCCAGCAGCGCAAGCCGCGTGACAAGAAGCCACGCCAGCCGCAGCAGGCAAGCAACAGCCAGGTGCCAAAAGTCCCGGCGGATCGCGATCCGGAAGTTTTCCTGGATGATGATGTCGACAACTTCGGAAACCGCGCCGATTACGTCAGCCCTTACCAGAATGGCAAAGGCCAAGGCCGCAACCGCCGTCCGGGTGGCGCTGGTCAACAGGCCCAGGGTAATGGCCAACGCAACAACGGCGGCGGCCAGGGCCAAGGCCGCAACGGTGGCGGCCAGCCACGCAATGCCGGCGCTGACAAACGTCCACGTAACAATGCCGGTGGCGGTGGCGCACGTCGTGACAACAATGGTGGCGGCCGTGGCCGTGCTGCGCCCCGTGACGACGCTGCACGTCAGGAGCCTGCTGTTCGCAACGGCCGTGAGCAACACCAGCCTGTGATCATCCGCAAGGAATCCAAGCTCGACCGCTACCCTACGCCCGAGCAGTTGGACGATTTGCCAAGCCGGCCGCGCAGCGAGCGCCCGGCGCTGTTGACCCGCAAGGGTTGATGCAGGTTCGCCGGTGCAATGGGCCTTGTGGGGGCCCGTTGCGCTGGCGACGTGTGGCAGAGACGGGGCGCCGTCGGGGGGTTCGCCTCGACATTTTTTGCGCTTGGGAGACCGAGCGCCGCCCGCGCGGCGCATCGCGAGCTACGCTCGCTCCTACGGTTGTTTCTGGCCAGTGACGCCTGTGGCAGACGTGCGCGACCGCCCTGCTCGCACGACTCAATAAAGGCGTTCGTAGGTTCGTAGGAGCGAGCGCAGCTCGCGATGCGCCGCGCGAGCGGCGCTCGCTCTACGTACGACGCGATGGTGGCGTTTGGGGCATCGCGAGCTGCGCTCGCTCCTACGTACGACGCGATGGTGGCGTTTGGGGCATCGCGAGCTGCGCTCGCTCCTACGTGCGACGCGATGGTGGCGTTTGGGGCATCGCGAGATGCGCT
>NZ_JBKGGV010000021.1:0-37070 GCF_052041965.1 Pseudomonas sp. SMSB3
CAAGCGCTTTCCGTGGCAAGGGCTGAGGATGCTGCGGGAGGAAAGCCCTGGGCAGAACATCGTGTACCTGTATGAGCCGGGGAGCTATGCGCCGTTAGCGCGGGTGGATCAGGTGGAAGGGGAGGTGCAGAAGGTCTTTTACTTCCATACTGACTAAATGGGTACGCCGCTGGAGTTGACGGACGCGGGTGGCAGAATTATATCGCAGGCGACATATCGTTCTTGCATGGGTAAGCGCTTGGATGGAAGAGGTAAAGATGGCGTTTTCCCTCCATTGAGAGGCATATATTGTGGTGAATGCATAGCTTTTTAATCTCAGGCTGCAAATGTCGTTCAGACAGAAGGTGCTGTGGATATCGAGCTAAACTTCAGGTAAGTAACGCTGGTGCGCGCCGCACATCCATAACCTATGATATGCTCCATCCGGGCGAACATATACTTGAGGGGTTTATTGGAAATCAATATGTCAAAAAGATATCTTTCAGAAGATGTGCCGAAAGCTCTTGTCGAGTTCATGGGTGAGATGAATGCATGGGAGATCGAATTTTTTTATAAGCGAAAACAAGCCCTCGGCAAAGGAATTGATGATCCAAGGCTAAAGGAGGAGTATCGGCAGAAGTTAGAGCTGATTCTCAAAGGTTACGTGATAGAAGATAAGTTTAATTATGGGCGACTTATTGATTTAGGCTGCGCTAAGCCTGCAACCTACGATCCTGATGTCGACGAGATTGATATCCTAGGCGGCGATGAAAAAAGTTTAGTCCTTCATGTTCAGCAGGTTAGAGGTGCTGGGATAACTTCGAAAATTTACATGGTAATGAAGGAGGGCAAGTGGAAAGTGAAGAAGAAAGAAATATTGAGTTTTGATGAGAGATGGCGTCGTGCTCCGCTATGAGTCTGCTGGCTATAGTTGCGTTGGCACATGCGAAGATTTCTGCCTGATCGAGACTTTCCGGACCGCTTCAATAGCTGAACAGCGGGGATTACCGCTGCACTGGTTGAACCTGGATGACTAGGTGATCAGCGACATGGAGCATGACGACCTGTACCGCGAGGTTCACCGCATTCAAGGCAGACTCACCAGTGGCTTTGGCTACGATGCGATGCGGCACAAGGCTTGGCAGTTTGCCTCGACCTTGCCCGCCGAGAAGCTTTCGCAGGTGCATGACACCGGAATTGATAGTCGCACTTGGTGGAGCATGCCTATAACCGATTCACCGCCGCTATCAGTAAGACCCAGCGGCCGAGCTGGTGCGCACGCTCGGCAAACTGCGAGGCGAGATCAATTACGAAGGTTGCGGTCCACTGCGCAGCCGCGACACCGGATCGCTGGTGGGCAGCGAGTCGGTCGCTCAAGCGAGGCCGCCCACGGCCATGGGTTTCGATGAAAAGATCGAAGACTACTCCTCAGACCTCGTCCGAGCGTTCGTAGCGCTTTGCCGTCACAGAACTCCTTTGCGTCGATGGCGGGTGACTGTACAAAATCTCGGTGTTCAAGAGGCGGCGCTTGGATTTCTCGGGATTTCGTACAGAGCACTAGGCGTGGGACATCACACACCTGGTGCAAGCCCACACCGAACACACCTCGCTCGCTTATTTGCAGTTACCCGCCTTGCGATACCCTGCAGCCTGGGCCTCGGCCTCGCTGCCAAACGCCACCTGGTTCTTCTGCGCCACTTGGCTGTAGCCAGGGCAGCCGTTGGAGAGGTGGTAGATATGGCTGTTGCGGTTGCCTAACACCGCACCGGCCGAAACACTCCTGGCCAGCGAGGGTTTGGCCGGTGCTGGCGCTGCGGTGTTCTGCACCAGGCCTGCACCTTGTGGCGTATAGCCCTGCGTCCATTTGCGCTCGCCGGTGACGAACGGATTGCTGTGGCCCATGATCGCGGCGATGCGCTGGTCGCGTTGCTTCTCCCAGGCGGTGACCGGGTGCTGCTTGTCCCAGGCCATCATCAACTGCTGCTGCTGGCGCGACATGCTCAGCTTGTAGCGATCGAACATATAAAACGTAGTGCGCGCTACCAGTCCCTTGACCTCGTCGCGCGGCTCGGCGGTGCGCTGCTGGAAGTCGACCTTGGTGGTGCACTGACCGTACTGCGGGGCAACGCCGGAAACCATGCCGTAGTTGAAGTTGCTGCGGTCACCGTTCACTTCGCCCACCGACGGGTACAGGTTGAACAGGTCGGCTTCCATGGCGCGGAAGGTCGGGTCGCTGCCCACGCAGTGCTCGCGCCCGCCGTTCTGCCAGCATTGGCGCTGGTGGCCGAAGGTCCACGCCGGCACGATATGCTCCCATTCGGTACGCTCGGCACGGGTCTGCAGCTTGCGGGTTTCATAGCCACACGATTTCGCATCCACGCGCCCGCCGGACTTGCCGACCCAGGTCCACTTGCAGCCGCAGTACAACTCGCCGTTGGCACTGTTGGCTTGATCGAGGTAGATCTTTTGTTTGGCAACGGCTTTGGCTTCGCTGAACGTCGCGGGCGGGGTAGCGAAGGCAGCGGGGATGGCCATAATGGCCAGTGTGATGGCACAGAGCAGTTTCTTCATGAAGGAACATCTTCGTCTTACAAAAGAGCGCGATTATACGGCTTGAGCGCGTCGGTTACAGCGTTGAAAGGCTTGCGCTTGAGCGCTGCGCCGCTATCGTTTGCCGGTAGGATTTTGCCGAGCGAGCCGTCATGCAAATCGCCCCGATGCCCCTCAACGAAGCAGCCCGCCAGTGCTACCTGCAAAGCCTGGACATTCTCGATACGCCGCCGGAGGAGACCTTCGACCGCCTTACCCGCCTGGCCTGTGTGCTGCTCGATGCGCCGATGGCCCTGGTTTCGCTGATCGACGTCAATCGCCAGTGGTTCAAATCCCGCCAGGGGTTGGAGATCACGCAAACCAGCCGCGACCTGGCGTTCTGCGCCCACGCCCTGCACGCCGAGGACATGCTGCTGATCCCCGA
Organism: Pseudomonas sp. SMSB3; assembly: GCF_052041965.1. NCBI lineage: Bacteria > Pseudomonadati > Pseudomonadota > Gammaproteobacteria > Pseudomonadales > Pseudomonadaceae > Pseudomonas > Pseudomonas sp. SMSB3. Next base: position 2,954 of record NZ_JBKGGV010000021.1, read on the forward strand.
TGCTTGCGCCGACCCGCGTTTTGCCGACAATCCGCTGGTGACCGGCGGACCGCGCATTCGCTTCTATGCCGGGGTGCCGCTGCGCTTTGCCGACGACCTCACCCTCGGCACCCTGTGCGTCCTCGACACCCGGCCGCGCCAGTTGACCCAGACCGAGCTTGCGCACCTGCGCGATCTGGCGCGGATCGTCGAGCGTGAAATGCTCCACCGCAGCCTGGCCAAGGATGCTGGCAGCGCCGTGCAGCAGGCCGGGCGCACTGCCAAGGCCAGCGCCCAGGCGCACTTTCATCGGGTCTTCGACAACAGCCCGACCAGCAAGGCGCTGGTCAGCCCGCAAGGGCGCATCCAGCAGGCCAACCGCGAATTCTTCCAACTGCTGGGCCGGCCCAAGGAAGCCCTGGTCCTCACGCAACTGCGTGCACTGATCGACCCGCAGGACCAGGCCACGCTGGATGCCGACTGGCAGCGAATCGTCGCTGGCGAGCTGGACTCGCAGGTCAGTGAAGTGCGCCTGATCACCACTGCCGACCCCGCGCTGTGGGCCGAGCTGAGCCTATCGGCGCTGCGTGACGCCCAGGGCGCGATCGAGCAACTGGTGGTGTTGGTGCGCGACATCAGCGCGCGCAAGCGTCGCCAGCAGCAGTTGCAGCGCTACCAGAGCACGCTCGAGCAGCAAGTGGCGCAGCGCACCGAAGAGCTGGCGCGCAGCCAGGAAACCCTGCAGGCGATTGCCGATAACCTGCCCGTGCTGATCGCCCACATCGGCACCGATCTGGCCTACCGCTTCAACAATGCGGTGTACCGGCAGATCTTCGGCGTCGAGCCGACCCAGCTCAAAGGCCGCAAGGTCGAGGATGTACTGCCAGCGCAGGTCTACGCGCAGTTGCTGCCGTATTTCCGCAAGGCCCTGGCCGGCGAGCGGGTCGAGGCCGACGATGTGCGCTACAGCCCGCATGACGCGCGTATCTGGCATGCCACGTATGTGCCTGATATTCGCAACGGCAAGGTCGAGGGCTTTTTCGTCATGTCCCTGGACGTCACCGAGCGCAAGCACAAGGAACGTCTGCTGCTCGATCAAGCCACCCTCGACCCGTTGACCGGCTTGCCCAACCGCGCGGCGTTGCACCAGAGCCTGGCGCTCGCCTTGCAGCAGCGCGCCGCCCTGGCGCTGCTGTTCATCGACCTGGACGGCTTCAAGCAAGTCAACGACCAGCACGGTCACGAAGCCGGTGACGCGGTGTTGCAGGCCGCAGCCGGGCGCATGCTGGCGGCGATGCGCGCCGATGACACGGTGGCGCGTCTGGCGGGCGACGAGTTCGTGATCATCGCGCGCGGCGTGAACAGCCAGGCCTCGGCGCGTGATATTGCCCGCAAGCTGTGCGCGGCGCTGGCGGCGCCAATTGTATTGGCTGGCGCCGAGGTCAAGATTGGCGCCAGCATCGGGGTGTACCTCAATGCCGCTGGGCAGCCGCCGCAGAGCGCCGAGCAGGCCCTGGCGCTGGCCGACCAGGCCATGTACAGCGCCAAGCGCGCAGGGCGCAATGGATTCAGCGTCAGCCAGGGCTGAGACGGGCGGTAAAAATAGCTCGGGGGGCTATTCCGATCGTCATCGGCCGGGCATATGCTTGCCTGCCGCACACCGACCCGGTCGGCGCACCTCGAGCGGCGCGCAGGTGCTGGGTCCACGGAGAGCGTCCATGAGTCAGGTAGCACCGCCGGCGCCTGCCGGCTTCGACGAGCAGCAACTGGCCACGCTGTTCGAGCTGGTCAGCGATGGCGTCTGGGACTGGAACGCCAACACCGGCTACGTCTACCGCAGCCCCGGCTGGTACGCCATGCTCGGCTACACGCGCCATTCCAAGGCCAACACCGTGCTGACCTGGGAACACGTCATCCACCCGGAGGACTACCCGCGGGTGATGGCGCACTTCGAGGCCTACATCACCCAGCGCAACGAGCGTTACCTGATCGAATACCGCTGTCGCTGTCAGGACGGCAGCTACCTGTGGATCGAAGACAGCGGCCAGATCATCGCCCGCAATGAAGATGGCTCGGTGGCGCGCATGCTCGGCGCCCACCGTAACATCGATGCCGGCAAGCGCCTGATCGTCGAGCTGGAGCAGAAGAACCATTCGCTGGAGGCCCAGGTGCTCGAGCGCACCCGCGAACTGTCGTGGGTCAACCAGCAACTGCAACGGCAGTTGGACGAAAACCGCATCCTTGCCGAACGCGACACCCTGACCCGGGTGGCCAATCGCTACCGGCTGGAAAAGACCCTGCAGCAGGAATGCGAGCGGGCCGAGCGCTTTCGTCAGCCGCTGGCGCTGATCGCCATGGACCTGGATGACTTCAAGCCGATCAACGACCGTTACGGCCACGCCTGCGGCGATGCCACCCTGGTGCGAGTGGTCGAGCACCTGCGCTTGCGCCTGCGCGAGCTCGACCTGCTGGCGCGCTTGGGCGGTGACGAATTCGTCATGGTGCTGCCGCAGACCACCCTGGGCGAGGCGCTCGACCTTGCCTCGCTGCTGCGGCGAGCCATGCAACTGCTCGAGCCGGTGGGCGAATGCCGTCTGACCATGAGCTACGGCGTGGTCCAGCGCCACGACGGCGAAGACCAGCAAGCCCTGCTGGCGCGGGCCGACCAGGCGCTGTACCGGGCCAAGGACGCGGGCAAGAACGCCATCAGCGAATGAGCCTTCGATCGGCCAGGGTAGTGGAGGGCGTTTTTAGCCCCAGGCCGGCTTAAAGTTTCTGCGCCCCATGCCGATCCACTGGTCACTGGATACGGGCAATGCACCTGTATCGCCATGACTTGAAGTGCTTGCCCGAAGCGGCAGGCTTGCGTCGCCTTGCGTCCACTTCAATGGATGCCCTGCTGCCGGTCGACGCAGCCTGTGCGGGCATCGGTCTCAAGAGTGCTGAAGGGGGCAAGTATGAATCTTTACGTCAACCAGGTGAAAAACAAGCCGGACTATCGGGGTGCGCTGTTCAAGGGCGATATCTTCCTGGAAACCGGCCTTGGCCACGCACACCAGTTGTGCGCCCTGGCCCGGCACAGCATCACTGCGGCGTTCGAAGGTGAAACCGATCACCAATCGCTGCACAAGATGATGCCGGTCGAAACCTTCGTCGAGCGTGTCACCGCGCTCAAGCGCCAGTTCACCAACGGTGCCGAAGCCAAGGCCTTGATCCGCGGCTTCATCCGCGAGATCGGCGCCGACCCCAAGGACTACATCTTCGACGTGCCGCGGGTGCGCGTGGTACCGCATTACGATTACCTGCATGCCGGCGTCAGCTATGCCTACAAGCCGCACCGCGACACCTGGTATGGCAGCGTCGAGAGCCAGGTCAACACCTGGATGCCGGTGTACAGCATCGAGCCCGAACAGACCATGATGATCAACCCGGCCTACTTCGAGCGGCCGGTGCAGAACAGTTCGGCACAGTGGAGCCTGAACGACTGGATCAATGTGCAGCGGCACAAGGCCTCGCAGAACATCACCGAGGAAACCCGCGTGCACCCGGTGCCGCTGGAGGCCATCGACACCAGCGCCGAGTTGCGCGTGGCCGCCAACAGCGGCGAGATGCTGATCTTCTCGGGCGCCCACCTGCACGGCACGGTCGCCAACTTCACCGACAAGGTGCGTTTCAGCGTGGACTTCCGCCTGATCCACTTGCAAGACTTGCTGCACAAGCGCGGCGCGCCGAACGTCGACAACGGCTGTTCGGATGCAGATGCCGGCTTCAAAGACTTTTTCAATGCCAGCGACTTTTCGCAATTCCAGGGAGTTAACCCATGACCAAGCGTCGTCTGACCGCTGCCGAGGTCGAGTACAACGAAAAGCGCGCCAGCGTGCTCAGCCGCGTCGATGCCCAGTACGTGGCGGATGCGCCGTTCGTGTTCGCCAACCGCATCGCCGTGACCGCGGCCTTGTCGCGCATCGAGCTGTTCAAGATGGTCCAGGACATCCCTGGGGCGATCGTCGAGTGCGGCGTGTACAAGGGCAACTCGTTGATGCTGTACATGCAGCTGTCGATGATTCTCGAACCCTACGCGATCAACCGGTCGATCATCGGTTTCGATACCTTCGGCGGCTTTGCCAGCATCGATGCCGAGCAGGACCCGGCCGACATCAACGAAAGCATGTTCTCCGATACCGACGAGACGCTGATCCAGGACATGATCGATGCCAACGACCTGATCCGTCCGGTCAACCGCATCCCCCGCTGCGAGATCGTCAAGGGCGATATCCTGGAAACCGTGCCAGCCTTCGTCAAGACCCGCCCGGACCTGGTGGTGGCCATGCTGATCCTCGACACCGACCTGTACAAATCGACCAAGGTGGCGCTGGAGACCTTCCTGCCGTACATGCCCAAGGGGGCGATCGTGGTGCTCGACGAGGTGGCCTACCGCAACTTCCCAGGCGAAACCCAGGCGCTGCGTGATGTGCTGGACCTGAACAAGATCGAGCTCAAGCGCCTGCCATTCGATTCGTCGGTCGGTTACTTCCGCGTCTGATTGCGCCGCACGAAAAAAGACCCGCGGCGCCGTTGGCGCAGCGGGTCAATACGGCTGTGCCGCTTGCGATCAGATGTGCAGGGCGTGGCCGAGCGCCCGCAGCGCCGCTTCCTGCACCGCTTCGCCCAAGGTCGGATGGGCATGGATGGTGCCGGCCACATCTTCCAGGCGCGCCCCCATCTCCAACGACTGCGCAAATGCCGTCGACAGCTCTGACACCGCCACGCCGACGGCCTGCCAGCCGACGATCAGGTGGTTGTCACGCCGCGCCACCACGCGCACGAAACCGCTTTTCGCCTCCAGGCTCATGGCCCGGCCATTGGCCGCGAACGGGAACTGTGCGACCAGGCAATCCAAGCCTTGCGCGCTGGCCTGCTCGGGGGTCACGCCAACCACTACCAGCTCTGGGTCGGTGAAGCACACCGCAGCGATCGCCGCTGGCTCGAAACGCCGAGCCTTGCCGGCGATGATCTCGGCGACCATCTCACCCTGGGCCATGGCGCGGTGCGCGAGCATCGGCTCGCCGGCCACGTCACCGATCGCCCAGACGTTACGCATGCTGGTCTGGCAGCGCTCATCGATGGCGATCGCCGCGCCGTTCATGCGCAGGTCCAGGGATTCGAGGTTGAAGCCCTGGGTGCGCGGGCGACGGCCGACCGCCACCAGCACCCGATCTGCCTCGAGACGCAATTGCCCGCCCTGGCCGTCGCTGGCCAGCAGGCAGCCGTCTGCATAACCTTCGACGCTGTGCCCCAGGTGCACGGCTATACCCAAGCGCTGCAGCGCGTCGGCCACTGGCGCGGTGAGCTCGCGATCGTAGGTGGGCAGAATGCGCTCGCGCGCCTCCACCACGCTGACCTGCGCGCCCAGCTTGCGGTAGGCAATGCCCAGCTCCAGGCCGATGTAACCGCCGCCGACCACCACCAGGTGCTGCGGCAGGTCCTCGGGCGCCAGGGCTTCGGTGGAGGAGATGATCGGCCCGCCCAATGGCAGCATCGGCAATTGCACGCTGCTGGAACCGGTGGCCAACAGCAGGTGTTCGCAACGAATGCGCTGGCCGTCCACCTCGACGTGCTTGCCGTCCAGCACCCTGGCCCAGCCGTGGATGACCCTGACCCCGTGCTTTTTCAACAGGGCGGCCACGCCAGTGGTCAGGCGGTCGACGATGCCGTCCTTCCAGGCCACGCTCTGGCCGATGTCCAGACGCGCACCCGTGACGCTGATGCCCAACGGCGAAGGCTGGCTGAAACGCTCGGCCTGATGGAACTGCTCGGCCACATGAATCAGCGCCTTCGAGGGGATGCAGCCGACGTTCAGGCAGGTGCCGCCCAGGGCCTGGCCTTCGACCACAACGGTGGGTATGCCCAGTTGCCCGGCACGAATGGCGGCCACATAGCCGCCGGGGCCGCCGCCGATGATCAGCAGGGTAGTGTCGATGATCGGTTGCATGCTCACTCCACGAACAGACAGGCAGGTTGCTCGAGCAGGCCGCGCACGGCCTGAATGAACAGCGCGGCATCCATGCCGTCGACCACCCGATGGTCGAACGAGCTGGACAGGTTCATCATCTTGCGCACGACGATCTGGCCATCGATCACCACCGGGCGCTCGACCATGCGGTTGACGCCGACGATCGCCACTTCCGGGGTATTGACCACCGGTGTGCTGACGATGCCGCCGAGTGCGCCCAGGCTGGTCAGGGTAATGGTCGAACCGGACAATTCCTCGCGGCTGGCCTTGTTGCTGCGGGCGGCCTGCGCCAGACGGGAAATTTCTGCGGCGTTGGCCCACAGGCTGGCGGCTTCGGCATGGCGCAGCACCGGGACCATCAGGCCGTTGTCGCCTTGGGTGGCGATACCCACATGGACGGCGCCATGGCGGGTGATGACCTGCGCTTCATCGTCGTAGGTGGCGTTGATCTGCGGAAAATCGCGCAGCGCCACGACCAGGGCACGTACCAGCAAGGGCAGCAGGGTCAGCTTGCCGCGGCTGTCGCCGTGCTTGGCGTTCAAGTGCTGGCGCAGGGCCTCAAGGGCAGTGACGTCTATTTCCTCGACATAGCTGAAATGCGCGACACGGCGCTTGGCGTCCTGCATGCGCTGGGCGATCTTGCGGCGCAGGCCGATCACCGGCACCTGCTCGCTGTCGGTGCGCTTTGCTGCTGCGCTGGGCGCCTGGCTGGCGACGCTGTGCGGTTTGCTGATGAAGGCATCGAGGTCTTCATGCAGGATGCGCCCGGCCGGGCCGCTGCCGTGCACGTAACGCAGCTCGATGCCGGCATCCATGGCGCGCTTGCGCACCGCAGGGGAGGCCAACGGCTTGTCGCCCGCCTGGCGCGGCACCATGGCCGTATGGGTCGGCGCAGCGACAGCGGCCGGCTGCGCCGCTGAACGGGTGACGTCAGGTTGCGCGGTTTGCACCGGCGCCTGAGTCTCGCTGACGGGGGACGCTGGGGCGGCTGGCACCGGTTTTTGTGGCGCGGCCTCGACATGGTTGCCGCTGCCTTGCACTTCGATGCGGATCAGCTCGCTGCCGACCGCCATCACTTCACCTGGCTGGCCGCCCAGGGCCAGCACCTTGCCGCTGACCGGCGAAGGGATTTCCACCGTCGCCTTGTCGGTCATGACATCGGCCACCACCTGGTCCTCGGCGATCTCATCGCCGACCTTGACGAACCACTCGACCAACTCGACCTGCGCGATGCCTTCGCCGATGTCCGGCATCTTGATGACGTGCGTGCCCATTCAGACCTCCATGACCCGTTTCAATGCCGCACCCACCCGCGACGGGCCGGGGAAATACGCCCATTCCTGTGCGTGAGGGTAGGGCGTGTCCCAGCCGGTGACCCGCTCGATCGGTGCTTCGAGGTGATGGAAGCAGTGCTCCTGCACCAGCGCCACCAGTTCGGCACCGAAACCGCAGGTGCGGGTAGCTTCGTGCACGACCACGCAGCGGCCGGTCTTCTTCACCGAGGCGACGATGGCTTCCAGGTCCAGCGGCCAGAGGCTGCGCAGGTCGATGACTTCGGCATCGACGCCGGTTTCTTCGGCCGCGACCTGAGCGACATAGACCGTGGTGCCATAGGTCAGCACGGTGACGTCATTGCCAGGGCGAGCGATGGCGGCCTTGTCCAGCGGCACGCTGTAGTAGCCATCGGGTACGGCACTTTGGGGATGCTTGGACCAGGGCGTTACCGGGCGGTCGTGATGGCCGTCGAACGGGCCGTTGTACAGGCGCTTGGGCTCCAGGAAGATGACCGGGTCGTCGCACTCGATCGAGGCGATCAACAGGCCTTTGGCATCGTACGGGTTGGACGGCATCACCGTTCGCAGGCCGCAGACCTGGGTGAACATCGCCTCCGGGCTCTGGCTGTGGGTCTGGCCGCCGTAGATACCGCCGCCGCACGGCATGCGCAGGGTCAGCGGGGCGATGAACTCACCGGCCGAGCGATAACGCAGGCGTGCCATTTCCGAAACGATCTGGTCGGACGCTGGGTAGAAATAGTCGGCGAACTGGATCTCCACCACCGGGCGCAGGCCGTAGGCGCCCATGCCCACGGCAGTGCCGACGATGCCGCTTTCGGAAATCGGCGCATCGAATACGCGGGACTTGCCGTACCTGTTCTGCAGCCCTTCGGTGCAGCGGAACACGCCGCCGAAGTAGCCGACGTCCTGGCCATAGATGACCACGTTGTCGTCGCGCTCGAGCATGATGTCCATGGCCGAGCGCAGGGCCTGGATCATGGTCAGTGTGCTGGTGGCCATGGCGGTTTCCGGGTTGATGCTGTTGGTGTGGTCGTTCATCTCAAACCCCCAGGTCCTGGCGCTGACGGCGCAGGTGATCGGGCATGTCCTTGTACACGTCCTCGAACATCGAAGCGGCGCTCGGGATGTGGCCGTTGGCCAAGGTGCCGTACTGTTCCGCTTCCTTCTGCGCGGCGATCACGGCGGCCTCGAACTCGGCCGTGGTGGCCTGATGCTCTTCATCGGACCAGTGACCGGCCTTGATCAGGTGCTGCTTGAGGCGGGCGATGGGGTCGCCCAGCGGGAAGTGATTCCAGTCATCGGCGGGGCGGTACTTGGACGGATCGTCCGACGTCGAATGCGGGCCTGCGCGGTAGGTCACCCACTCGATCAGTGTCGGGCCAAGACCCCGGCGGGCGCGCTCGGCCGCCCAGCGCGAAGCGGCGTACACGGCGACGAAGTCATTGCCATCGACGCGCAGCGAGGCGATGCCGCAACCCACGCCACGCCCGGCGAAGGTGGTCTGTTCGCCGCCGGCAATGGCCTGGAAGGTCGAGATCGCCCATTGGTTGTTGACCACGTTGAGAATCACCGGGGCGCGGTAGACGTGGGCGAAGGTGAGGGCGGTGTGGAAATCCGACTCGGCGGTGGCGCCGTCGCCGATCCACGCCGAGGCAATCTTGGTGTCGCCCTTGATCGCCGAAGCCATGGCCCAGCCTACCGCCTGCACGAACTGCGTGGCCAGGTTGCCGCTGATGGTGAAGAAGCCGGCTTCGCGCACCGAGTACATGATCGGCAGCTGACGTCCCTTGAGCGGGTCGCGCTCGTTGGACAGCAACTGGCAGATCATCTCTACCAGCGACACGTCGCGGGCCATCAGGATGCTTTGCTGGCGATAGGTGGGGAAGCACATGTCGGTGCGGTTGAGCGCCAGGGCCTGCGCGCTGCCGATGGCCTCTTCACCCAGGCTCTGCATGTAGAAGCTCATCTTCTTCTGGCGCTGGGCAACCACCATGCGGCTGTCGAAGATGCGCGTCTTGAGCATCGCGCGCATACCCTGACGCAGGATCTGCGGGTCGATGTCGTCAGCCCAGGGGCCTTGGGCGTTGCCGTGCTCGTCAAGCACCCGGATCAGGCTGTACGACAGGTCTGCAGTGTCTGCAGCGTCGACCTCGATGGGCGGTTTGCGCACCTGGCCTGCGTCGTTCAGGCGCAGGTAGGAAAAATCGGTCTGGCAGCCTGGCCGGCCGGTGGGCTCGGGCACATGCAAACGCAGGGGGGCGTACTCGTTCATGCTGATAACGCTCGCTCGTGATTGTTTTTGTGAGCTTTGAAGCGGCCGCCGCTGATTGCCGGCTTGTGACTGGCAGGTCAGCGATACCTACATGGTAGTGACAGCACAGGAGAATTTTTCTCTCAAGTTGATTGCCTTTGTCGGGCAGGGAAGATAAACATTCCGCATAACCACAAGAAACCGGTGAATCTGTCTCATGCGCAAGCTCGATCGAACCGATATCGGCATCCTCAACCGCTTGCAGGAAAACGCCCGCATCACCAACGCGGAACTGGCCCGGTCGGTGAATTTGTCACCCACGCCCTGTTTCAACCGGGTCAAGGCCATGGAGGAGTTGGGGGTGATTCGCCAGCAGGTGACCCTGCTGTCACCTGAAGTACTGGGGCTGGATGTCAACGTGTTCATCCACGTCAGCCTGGAGAAACAAGTCGAGCAGGCCCTGCACCGCTTCGAGGAAGAAATCGCCGAGCGGCCCGAGGTGATGGAGTGCTACCTGATGACCGGCGACCCGGACTATCTGCTGCGGGTGCTGCTGCCCAGCATTCAGGCGTTGGAGCGTTTTCTCGATTACCTGACGCGCTTGCCGGGCGTGGCGAATATCCGTTCGAGCTTCGCCCTCAAGCAGGTGCGCTACAAGACCGCCTTGCCGTTGCCGGCCAATGGCATGGCGCTGCGCGAGTAGCTATGGTGTTGTCAGCCTATAACGACAAGGACCCGCGTCATGACCACCGCCGCCCATCGCTCGGTTGCCGAGCTCCTGCAGGGCATCGACCAGATCGAATGCGTCACGCCCGACCTCAATGGTGTCCCGCGCGGCAAAGTGATGACCGCCGAGGGGTTTCTCGAAGGTCGTCGCTTGCAGTTGGCCCGCGGGGTCCTGCTGCAATGCATCATGGGTGGCTACCCACCGGCGCGTTTCTACGGCAGCGATGACGGCGACCTGGCGCTGGTCGCCGAGCCTTCCCAGGTGCACCGGCTGCCGTGGAGCGAGGAGGGCGTGGCCCTGGCGATCTGCGACGCCAACGAACTCGACGGCAGCCCTTCGGGCTTGTCCACGCGGGGCTTGCTCAAGGCGGTGATCGCCCGTTATGCCGCCCACGGCCTGGCGCCGGTGGTGGCGACCGAGCTCGAGTTCTTCGTCTTCGCCCCCAACAGTGACCCGCACCAAGCCTTTCTGCCGCCGCTAGGCAAGGATGGCCGCCGCGAACTCGGTCACTCGGCGTTCAGCGTCAGCTCCAACAATGGCCTGCGCCCGTTCTTCCAGGAGGTCTACCAGTGCATGGCGGCGCTGGGCCTGCCGCGCGACACCTTCATGCACGAGATGGGCGTGAGCCAGTTCGAGATCAACCTGCTGCACGGCGACCCGCTGCTGCTGGCCGACCAGACCTTCCTGTTCAAACACCTGCTCAAGGAAGTGGCGCTCAAGCACGGCCTGAGCGTGGTGTGCATGGCCAAGCCGCTGGCGCACACCCCCGGCAGCTCCATGCACATTCACCAGAGCCTGGTCGACATCGCCTCGGGGCGCAACGTCTTCAGCGATGCCCAGGGCCAGGCCACGCAAGCGTTCCATCACTTCATCGCAGGCCAGCAGGTCTGCATGGCCGACTTCACCGCGCTGTTCGCGCCCAACGTCAATTCCTATCAACGGCTCTGCCACCCCTACGCCTCGCCGAACAACGCGTGCTGGTCCGAGGACAACCGCGCAGCCGGCCTGCGCATCCCGGCCAGTGCCGCGAGCGCGCGCCGGGTCGAGAACCGCTTGCCTGGCGCCGATGCCAACCCGTACCTGGCCATTGCCGCGAGCCTTGCGGCCGGGTTGCACGGCATCGAGCAGAGTCTGCAGCCGACTGCGGCGATTCAGGGCGAGTTCGTCGTGCCTGATCACCTGGTATTGCCGTGCACCTTGCATGCGGCCCTGGAGCGCCTGAAGGGCAATGCACTGGCGCGGGAACTGTTCGGCAGCGAGTTCATCGAAGGCTACGTTGCCAGCAAAACCCTCGAGCTGACGGATTTCTTCAACGAAATCACGCCTTGGGAGCGGCGGGTGTTGGCAGCACAGGCCTGAGCGCGACACAACCGGCACTGGCCACGCCCCGCTTGGGCAAATTGCCCGGAGGGGGACTGCACCGGCGCCGTTTTGCTTTTATGCTGGCCAGGCCATCGTCACCGGACCCAAGGAGCTCGACGGGACTTATGCGTAACATCTGGAAGCCCTTTCAGTCGCTGTATTTCGCCGCCTTGATGATGCTGATCGGCTCCGGTCTGCTCAGTACCTACCTGGCGCTGCGCCTGGCCGCCGATCATGTCGACAGCTTGTGGGTCGGTGCCTTGATGGCAGCCAACTACTTCGGCCTGGCCCTGGGCGGCAAGATCGGCCACCGCTTGATCGGCCGGGTCGGGCATATCCGTGCCTATGCCACCTGCGCCGGGATCGTCGGCGCCGCGGTGCTTGGCCACGGCCTGACCAATTGGCTGCCGGTGTGGGTGGGGCTGCGGATGATCGTCGGCCTGGGCATGATGTGCCAGTACATGGTCATCGAAAGCTGGCTCAACGAGCAGGCCGAGGCCAAGTACCGCGGGGCTGTATTCAGTGGCTACATGATCGCCTCGTACCTGGGCCTGGTGCTCGGCCAGCTGATCCTGGTGGTGCACCCGCAACTGGGCCCTGAGCTGTTGATGCTGGTCGCCATGTGCTTTGCCTTGTGCCTGGTGCCGGTGGCCATGACCCGGCGCATCCACCCGGCGCCGCTGCGCCCGGCGCCGATGGAGCCGAAATTCTTCATCAAGCGTGTGCCGCAGTCGCTGAGCACGGTGCTCGGGTCGGGTTTGATCGTCGGTTCGTTTTATGGTCTGGCCCCGCTGTATGCCTCGAGCCAGGGCCTGTCGACCGAGCAGATCGGTCTGTTCATGGGTAGCTGCATCTTCGCCGGGCTGGTGGTGCAGTGGCCGTTGGGCTGGCTGTCGGACCGCTATGATCGGGCGGTGCTGATTCGTAGCGTTGCGGTGGGGCTGGCGCTGGCGTCGGCGCCCCTGGCGCTGTTGCCCAGCGTGCCGCTGGAGCTGCTGTTCGGCATTGGTTTCGTGGTATCCCTGCTGCAGTTCTGCCTGTATCCACTGGCGGTGGCGTTTTCCAATGACCACGTGGAAAGCGAGCGCCGGGTGTCGCTGACCGCGATGCTGCTGGTGACCTACGGCGTGGGGGCTTGTATCGGCCCGCTCGCCGCAGGTGTGCTGATGAAGCTGCTTGGTGCCCAGATGCTTTATGCGTTCTTCGCCTTCTTTGCCCTGGTGCTGGTGTGGCGCATTCGGCCGAAGGCGGTCACCGGGCTGCATCAGGTACAGGATGCGCCACTGGGCCACGTGGCCATGCCTGCGGCCGGTTCGCCGCTGTCGGCAGCGCTCGATCCACGGGTCGATGAGCAGACGGTGCAGGATGTGATGCAGACGCCGGTAGCGGCGGAGGACACCGAGGGTGACGACAAGCCTGAGCCGGTGATCGATGTAGCCGCGGATGACCCGCTCAGCCGATCGGGTTGAGCGCAGGGCTCAGGCGGCAGGGAAAAACTGTCCTGCCTTTCGGGGCCAGTCCAGCTTGTGGGAGCAGCCTTGTGTGGCGAAAGGGCCGCCAGGCGGCCCCAATCGAAGCGAGCGGCGTTGTGCGATCAATAATCGTCTTTGTCGAAGCGCCGTGCTTCGCGCTGCAGCTGGTAGACGAAGCTCTCGATCTTGCGCTGGGCCTGGCCGCTCAGGTTATGAAAGCGGACCCCGGCGAAGGTGGTGTTGATGCGCTCCTCGAAATGCAGGTGGCGCAGTTCGACCATGGTGTCGATCAAGCCCAGCGGATTGCTGGCCTTGAAGCGCTCATAGACCTGGCCCAGCTGCAGGCGTTCTTCGACATTGCCATCGAAGCGCAGCTTGCACCCGGTGGCGGAGATATCGAGCAACTTGCCGCGCAGGGCGCCATTGCCCTTGAGGTAGCTGCCGTCGAGGATGATGTCGACCAGCTGCGACAGCTTCAGCGCGGCGCGAAAGGCGTTGCGGCGCTGGTGGTAGGTCATTTCTTCGGGCATCGCGCCGCGGTAGCAACGGTTGCCATCGACCGACGACACCGCCAGGCCGTTTTGGCATTCCCAGGCGATACGCACGCCATCATGGAAGCCCTCGACCCGAAACGGCTCGCCATTCTCGATGAATTTTTCCCCATCGCGCGGGATCATCTCGTCCAGCGCCATGGTATTGCTGTCACGGTCCACGTGAACCACGTAGCTCTGGAACCGTTGGCTGCGCTCATGGAAGGTGATGATCAGTGGATCATGGGCTTCTTGCAGCTGGCGCAGGTTGGCCGCGATCTCCAAGGGCGTGTTCAGCACCTTCGGCGGTTGCGGGGCATCGGTCTCATTGAACACGGGTTATCAATCTCCAGGCAAAAACGACACACGCAATTAACGGCATTTTGCCAGTATGTTCCGTGCCATGATAGGAATAATCACACTTGGCTGAGCGCCCGGGGCTTGGCAAGTGGAGAGGTGGTGCCACGGCTGTCGTACAGCGACGGTGCTTCACCGCCCTGGAGGATGCGGATCTGATTGGCCGTGACGTGTTGCTGCACCTGGATGATCTTGCCATTGGTCTCGTTGACCCGTTGGCAGTCATTGATCAGGTCATTGAGCACCTGCAGTTGCTGCAGGATCAGCTCGCCGTTGTCCGACTGCGCCGCCAGCACCTGTACACCGGCACGGTCGGCGCTCAGGCCGAGGCTGGTCAACAGGTGATTGCGGCGCATGCCTTGCTGCTCGAGCAGAACGATCAACGACTGCTTGCGCGCCAGAATGCCTTCCAGCGGCGTCATGTCGCGCCCATGCAGGGCTACCGATTCCTGCTCGAGCAATTCGAGCAGTTCCTGGGCCGGGGCAATGTCGTCTTCGATCAGTTGCAGCAGGGTGATGTCGTGCATGGCTAACTCTTGGCTTTGGATAGCGTCCGTGAAGTCAGCGCGCCGAACGGTCAGCGCTGGGCTTCGAAATCGAGCAGTTTGCTGGCGACCCGGCCGGCATCGACCTGGTAGCTGCCGTCGGCGATAGCCTGCTTCAACTGCGCCACCCGGGCACTGTTGACCACAGGCTGTTCGCGCAGCTGGTCGCTGACCTTCTGCAACTGCTGTGCCTCTTGACTGAGGTGTACCGCTTCTCCGCTGGCGCTGGCGCTTTTCGCCGCTTCCGGGCTGGCGCCGGGCTTTTCGGCGGTGCCAGATGCGGCGGTGCCGCGCACGCCGCCATTGATGGACGGAGAGTTATTCAAACGACTGAAGTCGATGACCATGATCGGAAACCTCTGGGTTCTTGGACGCTTGCCTTGTTTTCGGCCAACCCGAAAGAAACTTTAGGCGCAAATGCATGGCTGCCTGTCAGCAAGCCCGCGACCCTGTTTCCGACACAGTTTAGGAAAAGCGGTTCAACACCGCCAGCGCAATCTACATGGCTACCTCGACCTGGCCGGGGCCGGTGACGCGGGCCTTGACCACCCGTTGCGAGTTCAGGTTGCGCACGCGGATCTGCTCGCCCTGGCCGCCCTTGGCCAGCGCCTCGCCGGGCATGCGCACGCTCAAGGCGCCGGCGTGGGCGGTGATCACCACATGGTCGCCCTTGCGCACCACCTCGGCCTGCTCCAGGTGCTGCGGGGTCAATACCTGGTCGAGCACGGTCGGGCGCAGCATCTTCATGCCCACGGCCTGGTCGAGGTCGGTGAGAAACCCTTGGGTCAGCGTGCCGACATCGCGCTCGCGCAACGCCACGTCGCCTGCACCGATGACGTTGTCGCGCTTGAGCGGGCGGGTCACCACCACCACCTCGCGCAGCAGCCGCACCGTGGCCGGGACGAAGACGGTCCATGGCGCGCTGCTGTCGCAGCGCACGCGCACGGTCACCCGGCCGATCGGCTGCGCCGGGCTTTCCAGGGAGGCGTCCAGGTCCTGGCTGCACAGCGGCATGCGCAAGCGCGGGTCCAGCGAGCTGACCTGGATCTCGTAGCGCCCCGCTGTCTGGGTGCTGGCCAGATAATCTTCCACGGCGAACTCAAGAAACCCTTGGGTGACACCGATAAGCTGTTCAGGCAAGGTTACCGCGTTCGCCAATGTGCGAACGCCGGGCAGCAACAGGCACACCATGGCGAGCCAGCTGCTCAGCGGGTGCGTCAGTCGTCGGGAATTTGTCGTTTTCGTGTACATGGCGCTCAAAAAAGCAAAGCCCGTGCCGACTTACTGAGCATGCAGCACAAAAAAGGCACAACGCATAAGGAGTCAGGCATGGCGGGGGTAATGGATTCAGTCAACCAGCGCACGCAGCTGGTGGGGCAGAATCGCCTGGAGTTGCTGCTGTTCCGTCTGAACGGGGCGCAGCTGTACGGCATCAACGTGTTCAAGGTTCGCGAGGTGTTGCAGTGCCCCGAGCTGACCCTGTTGCCGCGCTCGCACCGGGTGGTGCGCGGCGTCGCCAACATTCGCGGGGCGACCATTCCGATCCTCGATCTGTCGATGGCCACCGGCTTGCCGGGGTTGACCGAAGATACTCGCAGCAGCTTCGTGATCATCACCGAGTACAACACCAAGACCCAGGGGTTTCTGGTGCATTCGGTCGAGCGCATCGTCAACATGAACTGGGAAGAGATCCATCCGCCACCCAAGGGCACCGGGCGCGATCACTACCTGACCGCGGTCACCCGTGTGGACAATCGCATGGTCGAGATCATCGACGTGGAAAAGGTCCTGGCTGAAGTCGCGCCGTCCTCCGAGTCGGTGTCTGCCGGTGTGATCGATGCCGAGGTGCAGGACAAGGCCACGTTGCTGCGGGTGCTGACCGTCGACGATTCGTCGGTGGCGCGCAAGCAGGTCAGCCGCTGCCTGCAGACGGTGGGGGTCGAGGTGGTGGCGCTCAACGACGGTCGTCAGGCCCTGGACTACCTGCGCAAGTTGGTGGACGACGGCAAGAAGCCTGAAGAGGAGTTTCTGATGATGATCTCCGACATTGAGATGCCGGAGATGGACGGCTATACCCTGACAGCGGCGATCCGCAGCGATCCACGCATGCAAAAATTGCACATCTGCCTGCATACTTCGCTGTCTGGGGTATTCAACCAGGCGATGGTGAAGAAGGTCGGGGCCGATGACTTCCTGGCCAAGTTCAAGCCGGACGACCTGGCCCAACGGGTGGTCGATCGGATCAAGGCAACGCATTGAGGCGGCCGGGGCAGTGCGCCCCGGCACCACTGATTGAAAAGAGGCGGCAGCAGTGTCTACGGGTAATTTGGAATTCGAACAGTTCAGGGTCTTCCTGGAAAAAGCCTGTGGCATCCTGCTGGGCGAAAATAAGCAGTACCTGGTCTCCAGCCGTCTCAACAAGCTCATGGAACAGCAGGGCATCAAGAGCCTCGGCGAGCTGGTGCAGCGCATCCAGACCCAACCGCGCAGCGGCTTGCGCGAGCAGGTGGTCGATGCCATGACCACCAACGAGACCCTGTGGTTTCGCGACACCTATCCCTTCGAGGTGCTGAAGAACAAGGTCATCCCCGAGTTCATCCGCAACAACCCGGGCCAGCGCCTGCGCATGTGGTCGGCTGCCTGCTCCTCGGGCCAGGAGCCGTATTCGATCTCGATGGCCATCGATGAATTCGAGCGCAGCAACCTTGGCCAACTGAAGATGGGCGCACAGATCGTCGCCACCGACCTGTCCGGGTCGATGCTGACCAACTGCAAAACTGGCGAATACGACAGCCTGGCAATCGCTCGCGGCCTGTCCCAGGAGCGCCTGCAGCGCTACTTCGACACCAAGGGCCCCGGCCGCTGGGCGGTCAAGCCGGCGATCCGCAGCCGTGTCGAGTTCCGCTCCTTCAACCTGCTCGACAGCTACGCCAGCCTCGGCAAGTTCGACATCGTGTTCTGCCGCAACGTGCTGATCTACTTCTCGGCCCAGGTCAAGAAGGACATCCTGATGCGTATCCACAGCACTTTGAAGCCGGGCGGTTACCTGTTCCTCGGTGCCTCCGAGGCGCTGAACGGGTTGCCCGACCATTACCAGATGGTCCAGTGCAGCCCGGGGATCATTTACCAGGCCAAGTGAGCGGCAGGTGGGCCTGGTTTGCGCTGACATGCCCACCCCCTCGAGCGCCGCGCTGGCGGCATTCGAGGTTGGGTTGTACACCACGTTCTGCCTTGCGTGCTGCTGCTGCCAGCGGCACCGAGTGCGAGAGCATGGAAGCCTTGCTCATGTCGGTACTTCGAAGAAAAAATACGGCTCCAGGTCTGTGAATTGGGAAAGGAAGATCAAATGCTCTGCGGCGCTGACGTTCTTCAAGAACTTGAGTTGATCCGAGCCGCCCAGCATGAGGGCAGGGAAAAAACCGTACATCTCGTCATGGTTGAGCTGGCCCAGTTCTTTCAAGGCCGGCTTGAACAGATCGTTGAAATCGTTGGGCTCGACTCGTGCAGAAAGGATAAAGCCTTGGAGCTCCGTCTCGAGCTCTTCTTTTGTTAAGCAGTCGCGATGGAAGCTATAGTGAGCACTCACGCTTGATAGTGTGACCGACGCGCCGGTTTTCCCTCCATAGGTAAAGGTCGCCGAAAGCGCTTCTAGCGATGAGATGATAAGCGTCTTGATGTTCGAGTGCCGTATCTTCGAGCCAAGACCGCTGTTCCTCGGCCGGTGGTCATGCTTGGTTGCATCAAATGGCCCAGGGCTCATCCGTCACTGCCGTCAATTTTTTGCTTTGCCGCCGTGGCCGCCCGCTATTTGCCGCTTTTGCTCCTCAAGGCGGAAGCACTTTGCCGCTTTTCTGGCATCCGGTCGCTGCCGGGCTCCCTGCAGCCCAGCAATTCCGCGCCTTCGCAAATCTGGCACAGCCCTTGCTAAAGATTGGCCAACGACCATTGCGGCCTACCTTCGAAGGTTTTCCCGACATGAGCATCAGTTTTGACAAGGCGCTAGGCATTCATGAAAAGGCCCTGGGCTTTCGTGCGCAGCGCGCTGAAGTACTGGCCAACAATATCGCCAATGCCGATACCCCCAACTACAAGGCGCGTGACATGGACTTCTCGTCGGTACTCGCCGCCGAAAGCCAGAAGCAGCAGAACGGCCGCTTCGCCATGGACCGCACCAACAGCCGCCATATAGAGGCCGAAGGCCTGGCGATGGCCGATGACAGCATGCAGTACCGGGTGCCGACCCAGCCGTCGATCGACCAGAACACCGTGGACGCCCACATCGAGCAGTCCAACTACACGGAAAACGCCATCGGCTTCCAGGCCAGCTTCACCCTGCTCAACAGCAAATTCAAAGGGCTGGTGTCGGCCCTGCGCGGAGAGTAATCCATGTCCCTTTCCAGTGTTTTCAACATTGCCGGCAGTGGCATGAGCGCGCAGAACACCCGCCTCAACACCGTCGCCTCCAACATCGCCAACGCCGAGACCGTCTCTTCGAGCATCGACCAGACCTACCGCGCCCGTCACCCGGTGTTCGCCACCACCTTCCAGAATGCCCAGGCCGGCGTCGGCCAGTCGCTGTTCGAAGACCAGGGCCAGGCCGGGCAGGGCGTGCAGGTGCAAGGCATCGTCGAAGACCAGAGCACGCTGGAGGCGCGGTACGAGCCCAACCATCCGGCGGCGAACAAGGACGGCTACGTCTACTACCCCAACGTCAACGTGGTCGAAGAGATGGCTGACATGATCTCTGCCAGCCGTGCGTTCCAGACCAACGCCGAGCTGATGAACACCGCCAAGAACATGATGCAGAAGGTCCTGACCCTGGGTCAGTGATAAGGAATCCGAACCATGGCAGTCGACAGCAGTAGCGGTGTCAACCTTAACGACGTGATCGCCAACTCCGGCGTCAAGTCAGGCTCGCAGAACAAGTCCTCGACCAACGCCGCCACCGGTGGCCAGGCGCTGGGCAAGGATGCGTTCCTGCAGTTGCTGGTCACCCAGATGCAACACCAGAACCCGCTGGATCCACAGGACAACAGCGAATTCGTCGCCCAGCTGGCGCAGTTCAGCAGCCTCGAAGGCATCACTTCGCTCAACCAGTCGGTCAGCGCCATTACCAGCGCCATGGCCTCGTCCCAGGCGCTGCAAGCCTCCTCTCTGGCCGGGCGCTCGGTGATCGTGCAGAACGACAAGGCCGTGGTCGACACCAGCAGCAGCTTCAATGCCCAGTTCGTGGTGCCGCAGAACACCTCCGAGGCGAAGATCACCATCACCGACAAGGACGGCAACACGGTCAAGACCATCGAGCTTGGCGAGCAGAAAGCCGGCTACGGCGATTTCATCTGGGACGGCACCAACGACAAGGGCGAGAAAGTCGACCCAGGCACCTACACCTTCACCGCCACCACCACCGTCGATGGCAAGGCCGTGCAGATGAACACCCTGCTGCCGGCCAAGGTCACCAGCGTAAGTTTCAACAGCACCGGCGAGATGGTGCTGAACCTGGCAGGGGTGGGCAAAGTGTCCCTGTCCGACGTCCAAACCATCGGTATCTAAGGCCGACAGAACGGCAACAAGGAGCAACAGCATGTCTTTCAATATCGGCCTTAGCGGTCTGTACGCAGCCAACAAGCAACTCGACGTCACCGGCAACAACATCGCCAACGTCAACACCACCGGCTTCAAGTCCTCGCGCGCCGAGTTCGCCGATGTCTACGCCGGCGCCAACCGCCTGGGCGTGGGCAAGAACCAGGTCGGTAACGGCGTGCGCCTGGCGGCGATCTCCCAGCAGTTCAGCCAGGGTGACGTCAACAACACCGGCAACGTGCTGGACATGGGCATCCAGGGCCAGGGCTTCTTCGTGCTCTCGGACAACGGTGCGCGCGTCTACACCCGTGCCGGCGCCTTCCAGAACAGCAAGGACAACTTCGTCGTCACCTCCGATGGCCTGCGCCTGCAGGGCTACGCTGCCGATGAAAACGGCAACATCAAGCGCGGCGTGCTGACTGACCTGAAGATCGACACCTCGTCGCTGGCGCCCAAGGCCACCAGCCTGATCGACCAGGGCATCAACCTCAATTCCGAAGCGACCATCATTCCCCTGCCAGGCGGTACGCCAGCCGGCCCGACCTTCGATCCGGCCGATGACACCACCTACACCAAGTCCTTCCCGACCAAGGTGTACGACAGCCAGGGCAACGAGCACACCATGGAGCAGTTCTACCGCAAGACCGGTACGAACCAGTGGACCATGTACACCCTGGTCGATGGCCGCAACCCCATGGACCCGACCAGCAGCGCGCCGCTGGAAGCGTCGATGACCTTCAACTCCGACGGCAGCGTGGCGTCGATGACCACCGACCCGACCAGCATCCCGCCAGGGGCCGGGCCAGGCGCCGAGTGGGCGGTGACCAACAATACCTTCACCCTCAAGGGCTGGATCCCGGCGGCCAAGGATGCAGCAGGCAACTGGGCATCCAACGGCTCGGCTGAAAACGCCGCCGGCATGCGCCTGTCGATGAACAGCACCAGCTCGTACAACACCGAGACTGCGCGCATGTCGCAGTCCCAGGACGGCTATGCCACCGGCATTCTGTCGAGCCTGTCGATCGACTCCACCGGGGTGCTGTTCGCAAGCTTCAGCAACCAGCAGTCGCGCGCCATCGGCCAGGTGGCCCTGGCCAGCTTCGCCAACGAGCAGGGCCTGCAACAGATCGGCGGCACACGCTGGACCGAAACCTACTCCTCGGGCATCCCCGGCATCGATTCGCCGAAGACCGGCACCCTGGGCAGCGTCGAATCCAACTCGTTGGAAGCGTCGAACGTCAATCTGACCCAGGAGCTGGTCGAGCTGATCAAGGCGCAGAGCAACTACCAGGCCAACGCCAAGACCATCTCGACGGAAAGCACCATCATGCAGACCATCATCCAGATGACCTGATGGCAGTGATGAAGACGCTCGGGTTCATGCTCCTGGCACTGCTCTGCCTGTGCCAGGCGCAGGCCGGCACCGCGCCCTGGTGGCGCTGGGAGAGCCAGGCCGATGGCCGGCTGGTATGTGCGCAGTGGTCGCCAGGGCAGGGCTGGAAGAAATTTGCCGGACCATTCAGCAATGGCGGCTGCCGAGAGCCTTGATTGCCGCTACCGGCAAGCGCGCGCCGGTTAACCGGCGCCAGCCCCCGAAGCCCCCTCGAAAAAGCCCGTATTCACGGGCTTTTTCACCAATTGACAAAGTTGGTTCAGAACTTGCTTTAGAGCCTGCACAGCAGCGGCGAGCGGCAAACGATCGTCAGTGCAGCGGAGGATGACTGTGGACAAGATGCTTTATGTGGCCATGACCGGCGCCAGCCAGAACGCGCTGGCGCAGAAGGCCCATGCCAACAACCTGGCGAACGTTTCCACCAACGGCTTTCAGCGTGACCTGGAACAGGCGCGCTCGATGCCGGTGTTCGGCGACAGCTTTCCGTCGCGGGCCTTTGCCATGACCGAACGCCCGGCCACCGACTTCAGCGAAGGGCCGATGGTCGAGACCGGGCGCGACTTGGACGTGGCCGTCACCGGCAAGGGCTTCATCGCCGTACAGGCACCCGACGGCAGCGAGGCCTACGTGCGTACTGGCAGCCTGAACATCGACGCCCTCGGCGTGCTGCGCGCCGGCAACGGCATGCCGGTGATCGGCAACGGTGGCCCGATCGCCATTCCGCCTGAGCAGAAAGTCGAAGTCGGCGCCGACGGCACCATCAGCATCCGTTCCATGGGCGAAGGCCCGCGGGTCATGGCCGAGGTCGACCGCATCAAGCTGGTCAATCCGGACATCAAGGGCCTGGACAAGGGCCTGGACGGGCTGATTCACACCCAGAGCGGCCAGCCGGCTGACGCTGACGTCAATGTCCGCGTGGTTTCGGGCTTTCTCGAGGGCAGCAACGTCAACGCCGTAGAGGAAATGACCTCGGTCCTGGCGCTGTCTCGCCAGTTCGAGCTGCACGTGAAAATGATGAACGCGGCCAAGGAAGGCGATGAAGCCATGGCGCGTGTTTTGCAAATCGGCTAACCAACATTGAACGGGTGCCGTAAAACAGGCGCACGAGGAGAATACTGATGCTTCCGGCTCTTTGGGTCGCTAAAACCGGCCTGTCCGCCCAGGACACCAACCTGACCGTCATTTCCAACAACCTGGCCAACGTCTCGACCACCGGCTTCAAGCGTGATCGTGCCGAGTTCGCCGACCTGCTGTATCAGATCAAGCGGCAACCTGGTGCCCAGTCGACCCAGGACAGCGAGCTGCCCTCGGGCCTGCAGGTCGGTACCGGTGTGCGCATCGTCGGCACCCAGAAGAACTTCCAGACCGGCAGCCTGCAGACCACCGAGAACCCCCTGGACATGGCGGTCAACGGCCGTGGCTTCTTCCAGGTGCTGCAGCCCGACGGCACCGTGTCGTACACCCGCGACGGCACCTTCCACCTGAACTCCGACGGCCAGATCGTCACTGCCCAGGGCTTCGCCCTGGAGCCTGCGGTGGTGGTGCCCAACGACGCCCAGACCTTCACCGTCGGCCAGGACGGCACGGTGTCGATCACCACCGCCGGCAACCCGGCTGCGCAGGTCATCGGCAACATTCAGACCGCCGACTTCATCAACCCGGCCGGCCTGCAGGCGATCGGAGACAACCTGTTCCTGGAAACCGCCGCCAGCGGCGCGCCGCAGGTGGGCACCCCGGGCCTGAACGGTTTCGGCACCACCTTGCAGCAGACCCTGGAAAACTCCAACGTCAGCACCGTTGAAGAGCTGGTGAACATGATCACCACCCAACGTGCCTACGAGATGAACTCCAAGGTCATTTCCGCCGCCGACAAGATGCTGTCGTTCGTCACCCAGCAGCTTTAATCCCGGCCGTCGCTAGCCATCGTGCAGGTCCGACTCCCGCTACACCGTGAGGTAAGTGTCATGAAACGTCTGTTGTCTGTGTGCGCCCTGGGGGGGGCGGTTGTGCTGGCTGGTTGCGTCGCACCGACGCCCAAGCCCAACGACCCGTACTATGCGCCGGTCCTGCCGCGCACCCCGCTGCCGGCTGCAGCCAACAACGGTTCGATCTACCAGGCCGGTTTCGAGCAGAGCCTGTACACCGACCGCAAGGCGTTCCGTGTGGGCGATATCATCACCATCACCCTCAACGAGCGCACCTCGGCGAGCAAGAACGCCGGGTCCCAGATCCAGAAGAACAGCAAGGCCAACCTGGGCCTGACCTCGCTGTTCGGGGCCACGCCGAACACCAACAACCCGTTCGGCGGAGGCGATCTGTCGCTTGAGGCTGGCTACAGCGGCGACCGCACCACCAAGGGCGACAGCAAGGCCACCCAGGGCAACACCCTGACCGGCTCGATCACCGTGACCGTGGCCGAAGTGCTGCCCAACGGCATCATCGCCGTGCGCGGCGAGAAGTGGATGACCCTCAATACCGGTGAAGAACTGGTGCGTATCGCCGGCCTGATCCGCGCCGACGACATCGCTACCGACAATACCGTGCCGTCGACCCGCGTGGCCGATGCGCGGATCACCTATTCGGGCACCGGTTCGTTCGCCGATGCCAGCCAGCCAGGCTGGTTGGACCGCTTCTTCATGAGCCCGCTGTGGCCCTTCTGAGTACGCATGAACATGTTCAACCTTAGGCAGCTGATTGCCGCGACCCTGCTGCTGTCCTGCGCGTTCGGTGCTCATGCCGAGCGCCTCAAGGATATCGCCAGCATATCCGGCGTGCGTACCAACCAGTTGATCGGCTACGGCCTGGTCGTGGGCCTCAACGGCACCGGGGACCAGACCACGCAGACCCCGTTCACCCTGCAGACCTTCAACAACATGCTCTCGCAGTTCGGCATCAAGGTGCCGCCAGGGTCAGGCAACGTGCAGCTGAAGAACGTCGCTGCGGTGTCGGTGCATGCCGACCTGCCGGCCTTCGCCAAACCGGGGCAGGTGGTCGACATCACCGTATCGTCGATCGGTAACTCCAAGAGCCTGCGCGGCGGCAGCCTGCTGATGACCCCGCTCAAGGGCATCGACGGCAACGTCTACGCCATCGCCCAGGGCAACCTGGTGGTCGGCGGTTTCGATGCCGAAGGCCGCGATGGCTCGAAGATCACCGTCAACGTACCGTCGGCCGGGCGCATCCCAGGCGGCGCCTCGGTCGAGCGCGCGGTGCCGAGCGGCTTCAACCAGGGCGACAGCCTGACCTTGAACCTCAACCGGCCGGACTTCACCACGGCCAAGCGCATCGTCGACAAGGTCAACGAACTGCTCGGCCCAGGCGTGGCCCAGGCCGTCGATGGCGGTTCGGTGCGCGTCAGCGCGCCCATGGACCCCAGCCAGCGGGTCGATTACCTGTCGATCCTGGAAAACCTGGAAATCGACCCCGGCCAGGCCGTGGCCAAGGTCATCATCAACTCGCGCACCGGCACCATCGTCATTGGCCAGAACGTCAAGGTATCGCCGGCGGCGGTGACCCACGGCAGCCTGACCGTGACCATCACCGAAGACCCGATCGTCAGCCAGCCAGGGCCGTTCTCCAACGGCCAGACCGCAGTGGTGCCACGCTCGCGCGTGAATGCCGAGCAGGAAGCCAAGCCGATGTTCAAGTTCGGCCCCGGCACCACCCTGGATGAGATCGTGCGTGCGGTGAATCAGGTCGGCGCAGCGCCCAGCGACCTGATGGCGATCCTCGAAGCCCTGAAGCAGGCCGGCGCCCTGCAAGCCGACCTGATCGTAATCTGAGGACGCGGCCGATGAATCCGAAAAGCCTGGTTTCCGGCGCTGCCGACAGCGGCGCCTACACCGACCTCAACCGCCTGAGCGCGCTCAAGCACGGCGATCGCGACAGCGAAGCCAACGTGCGCAAGGTGGCCCGCGAGTTCGAGTCGCTGTTCGTCAGCGAGATGCTCAAGGCCTCGCGCAAGGCCAGCGACGTGATGGCCGAAGACAATCCGATGAACAGCGATTCGGTCAAGCAGTACCGCGACATGTACGACCAGCAGCTGGCCGTGAGCATGTCCCGCGACGGCGGCGGTATCGGCTTGCAGGATGTGCTGGTGCGCCAACTGTCGAAGAACAAGAGCACGCCGCCCAATACCAGCCCGTTCCCGCGCATCGAAGGCAGTGCGCCAGCGCTGTGGGGCAACAAGGTCGCCGAACCTGTGCATGCCCAGGCCAGCGCCACCCGCAACGACGTCGCGGCGCTCAACGCCCGGCGCCTGGCGCTGCCCGGCAAGCTCACCGACCGTCTGTTGGCCGGGATCGTACCGTCGGCCAGCACGCCGGCCGCCAGCGCCAATAGCGCTGCGGTGCCTGCCCGCGAAGGACAGTCGGTGGCGCGCGCCATCGCGGTGCCGGATAACGGCCTGCGCATCACCGGCCGCGCCGTGGCGCAGCCGCCGCTGGCGCCACAGAAAGCCTTCGCCGGCAGCGACGAATTCGTCGCCACCATGCTGCCGATGGCCGAGCAGGCCGCCAAGCGCATTGGTATCGATCCGCGTTACCTGGTGGCCCAGGCTGCCCTGGAAACCGGTTGGGGCAAGTCAGTGATGCGCAACAGCGATGGCAGCAGCAGCCACAACCTGTTCGGCATCAAGGCCAGTGGCAACTGGCAGGGTGATTCGGCGCGGGCGATCACCAGCGAGTTTCGCGATGGGCAATTCGTCAAGGAGACGGCGGCGTTCCGTTCCTACGATTCGTACCAGGACAGCTTCCACGACCTGGTCAGCCTGCTGCAGAACAATTCGCGCTATCAAGATGCGGTGAAGTCGGCCGATAACCCAGAACAATTCGTGCGAGAGCTGCAAAAGGCCGGGTACGCCACCGACCCTAACTACGCCAGCAAGATCTCGCAGATCGCAAGACAGATGAAGTCGTACGAGAGCTACGCAATGCTCGGCACCACGACGCAACTTTAAGGGCATGCAACCATGGCGAGTCTGATCAACATTGGCCTGTCGGGACTGACCACCTCCCAGGCCGGCCTGCACACCACCGGCAATAACATCGCCAACAGCGAAGTGGCCGGTTATTCGCGTCAGCAGAATATCCAGCGCGCCAAGGGCTCGCTGCAGGAAGGCCAGGTGTTCATCGGCACCGGCACCACCCTGGGCGACGTGCGCCGGGTGTACAACGCCTTTCTTGACGCGCAGTTGCAGACCGCCACCTCGCTCAACAGCGACAGTACCGCCTACCTGGGCCAGGTCACGCCGCTGAACAACATGCTCTCGGACAGCAACACCGGCATCACCGGGGCGCTGAGCAACTTCTTCTCGTCGCTGCAAAGCGCCGCCAACAAGCCGACCGAGGATGCCTCGCGCCAGCTGCTGTTGAGCAACGCCCAGGCCCTGTCTGGCCGCTTCAACAGCCTGTCGGCGCAGTTCAAACAGCAGAACAACAACATCAACGGCAACCTCGGCACGATGACCTCGCGGATCAACGAGCTGACGTCCAGCATCGCTCAGTACAACGAGCAGATCAGCAAGGCCTCGGCCACCAGCGGCCAGCCCAACGAGCTGCTCGACCAGCGTGATGAAGCGGTGCGCCAGCTCAACGAGCTGGTTGGCGTGCAGACCGTCGAGCGCAATGGCAGCATCGATGTGTACCTGAAAAACGGCCAATCGCTGGTGCTGGGCAAGACCACCAACAAGATGAGTGCCGAGCCGAGCGCCAGCGACCCGACCCAGTTCGCGGTCAAGCTGCAGCGTGGCAGCACCACCATGGACGTCACCAACAGCATCAGCGGTGGCGAGATGGGCGGGCTGCTGCGCTATCGCAGCGAAACCCTGGCCCCGGCCATGAACGAGCTGGGCCGGATTGCCCTGGTGGTGTCGCAGCAGCTCAACTCGCAGTTGGGCCAGGGCATCGACAAGAATGGCGAATTCGGTGCCGCGCTGTTCGGCGACATCAACAGCGACAAGGCCATGTCGGCGCGCAGCACGCCCAAGGTCGGCAACGCCGGCAGCGCGGCGCTGAACGTGGTCATCCGCGACACCGGCAAGCTCAGTACCAGCGACTACCAGGTAACCTTCGTCGGCCCCGGCGCCGACAAGTACCAGGTCAAGAAGCTGCCTGACGGCACCGACATGGGCACCTTCAGCACCAATGACGATCCGGCGCCGGTGATCGACGGCTTCAGCATCGACCTGCGCGCCGGCACCGCCGCGGTAGGCGACAGCTTCAAGATCACCCCGACGCGCAACGCCTCCGCGGAAATCGACGTGGTGCTCACCGACGCCAAGCGCCTGGCCCTGGCCGCGCCGTTGACCGCAACCTCCGGCAGCGGCAACACCGGTACCGGGGTGATCAAGCAGCCGGTGCTGACCTCGGTGCTGGACATCGCCGACCCGGCCCAGCGCCTGGAATTGCAGACCGGCATCAAGTATTCGACCCCGGTACGCCTGGTATTCGGCAGCGAGACCACCACGCCGCAGACTTACGAAGCCTTCGATGCCAAGGGCAACAGCATCGGTACCGGCACGTTCGTTCCGGGGGAGAACAATACCCTCAAGCTCAACGTGCCGATGATCGACTCGGCCGGCAACCCGATCACCGACGCCAGTGGCAACCAGAAATCGTTCAGCTTCGAGATGGACGTGGCCGGCTCGCCCAAGCAGGGCGACAGCTTCAGCGTGGCACTGACCGGTGCCGGGTCTTCGGACAACCGTAATGCGCTGTCCCTGCAGGAGCTGCAGACCAAGCAGACCATGGACATCGGTTCGACCAAGGGCATCAGCATCACCGATGCCTACGGCAAGCTGGTCGAGGATGTCGGTGCCAAGGCCAAGCAGGGCCAGATGGACACCCAGGCCACCGGCGTGATCCTGACCCAGGCGAGCAACGCCCGAGATTCGGTGTCGGGTGTGTCGCTCGATGAAGAAGCCACCAACATCGTCAAGTACCAGCAGTACTACACCGCCTCGTCGCAGATCATCAAAACGGCGCAGGAAATCTTCAGCACCCTGATCGCCGCGCTTTAAGGAGTTCGACCATGCGTATTTCCACGGCCCAGTTCTATGCGTCCAGCACGGCTAACTACCAGCGCAACTACTCCAACCTGCTCAAGACCAATGACGAGGCGAGCTCGTTCGTACGCGTCAACACCGCCGCTGATGATCCGGTGGGCGCAGCGCGTCTGCTGCAGCTGGGCAATCAGGCCGACATGCTGGCGCAGTACAAGACCAATGCCACCAACATCACCAATTCGCTGAACCAGACCGAGACCACCCTCAACTCGATCAACACCATCCTCTCGCGGGTCAACGAGCTGGCACTCGAATCTGGTAACGCCGGCTACACCGACACCGAGCGCAAGGCCAAGGCGGCCGAGCTGGGCCAGTTGGAAGACCAGTTGCTGAGCCTGATGAACAGCCGTGACGAAAATGGCCAGTACCTGTTCGCCGGCTCCAAGACCGATACCGCGCCGTTCGTGCGTAACGCCGATGGCACCTACAGCTACCATGGCGACCAGACCGAACAGCAACTGCAGGTCGGCGACATGCTCAAGATGGCCGGCAACAGCAGTGGCTACAGCGTCTTCGAGCAGGCCCTGAACACCAGCCGTACGGAAACCCGCATGACCGCGCCTGCGGTGGACGACGGCCGGGTCAAACTGTCCAATGGCCAGGTATCGGGCAGCGTCAACTACAATGACCGCTTCCGAAGCGGCCAGCCTTACACCGTGACGATGCTCAGCAGCACCAAATTCAGCATCACCGACAGCCAAGGCAACGATGTGACTGCCGAAGCGACCCAGGGCGGCAACTTCGACCCCAATACCGCCGGCGGCTCGATGGTCACCTTCCGCGGTGTGGACCTGCGCCTGAACATCAACCTCAAGGACGGCGACAACGCCGACGCCGTGGTTGCCGGGCATTCGTTCACCCTGCAGAGCAAGCCCGACACCATCACCGCCACTCGCAGCCCAGGCAACCCCTCCAGCGCCCAGGTGTCGTCGATCGCCATCACCGATCCGGCCAAGTACCAGGCGATGTTCCCAGGGGGTGCCGCGGTCATCAAGTTCACCAGCGCCACCGACTTCGAGCTGTACGCGCAGCCGTTGAACGCCGACAGCCGGCCGGTGGCCAGCGGTACCATGGCCGGTAACGTCGCCTCTGCCGGTGGTGTGCAGTTCACCTTCTCCAGCACGCCGCCACAGCAGTCGGGCGACCAGTTCATGGTCAACGTCGACAACCACCAGACGCAGAACGTGCTCGACAGCGTGGCCAAGCTGCGCACCGCCTTGAGCCAGCCGATCGACGGTGACAACGCCGCCTACCAGCAGCTGCGCGCCGACCTGGACTCGGCCATCGCCAACATCCAGAGCGGGCAGGACACCCTGAGCCGCGCCGTCACCGACATCGGTGCACGGGGCAAGGCGCTGGAAATCCAGCAGAACACCAACGAGAGCCTGAGCATCGCCAACACCACGACCCAGTCGTCGATCCGCGACTCGGACCCGGCCGAGGTGATGATTCGCCTGACTCATCAAAAAGCCACGCTGGAAGCCTCGCAACAGGCATTCGCGCGGATCAGCCAGCTGAGCCTGTTCAACGTCCTCTGAGTGCGCCTGTAGCCGGCGGCTGCCCCTTGCCGGGCAGGCGCCGGCGCCTTGTTCCAATGTACCAGCGACTGTTCTGAATTCTCTGCGGGCAGTCACCTGTCGAGAGATTTCCTCGTGAGCCACGCCCCTTTAGTCAGCCTTGTCATTCCCGCCTGCAACCCGCAATTCTTCCGTGCCGCGCTGCTGGGTGCGTTGGCGCAGGACTACGACAACCTCGAGGTGATCGTCTGCGACGACAGCGCCGGGTCACAGATCGAGGCTGTGGTCGAGGAGCTGCGCGAGCTTTCGCGCCACCCGCTGACGTACCTGCGCAACCCGCAGCCGCTGGGCTTTGCTGGCAACCTGCAACAGGGCCTGGCGTATAGCCAGGGCGAATACATCAAGTACCTGTGCGATGATGACCGACTGCTGGCCGACTGCGTGTCGAGCCAGGTGCAGCTGTTCCAGGCGCGTGAGGACCTTAGCCTGGTCGCGGCCCGCCGGCAGCTTATCGATGCTGAAGATCACATCCTGCCGCAGCGCCTTGAAAGCAGCCCGGTGACCTTTGGCGTCACGCTGTTCAACGGCGACGACCTGCTGGATTTCTTCGAAACCCGCCAGCTCAATTTCATCGGTGGCCTGAGCAGCGTGCTGCTGCGCGCCGAGGATCTGCGCGAACTGCTGCCGGCCCTGGCGCCAGGCTTCGTCGCGCTGCTGGACTTGGTGCTGTTCGTCTGCCTGCTGCGCCGTGGCCACCTGGGCGTGACGGCTGGCGTGCACTGCATGGAGCGCGTGCACCCCGCGCAACTGCGCCGTCAGGCGCAGGTGCAAGCTGCAGCCGTGACCGAGGCACAGCACCTGCGCGAGATGTTCGCCGCTCGTGTCGCCGAGCGCGAGCCGTTTTCCGGTTGGGTGCGCGTGCAGTTCATCTACGGCGATGCCCGCGACCAACAGCGTCAGTGGGAAAACCTGTTCCTCATCCATACCTTGCGCTGCCTGCAGGCGATTCATGATTCACATGTCGGCAGCGACAGCGACAGCTTTGCCGAGCTGTACGGCAAGTGGCTGGCGTGCCGCCAGGACCCGCTGGTGCTGGCGCGGCTGATGCGCCTGAGCGAACACTGGCCACAGCGCCCGCGCATCGTGCCGGTGGTGCTCGATAGCCACGGCGATGCCCAGGCCCTGCAAATGACCCTGGACAGCATTGCCGCACAAGCCTACGGCGCCCACTCGACCTTGGTGTTGTCCAGCTCGCGCGTGCCGGCAGCGCTGCCGCACGGCGTGCACAGCCAGCCGTTGCAGCAAGACTGGGCCAGCCAACTGAACACCTTGATCGCCGAGCGCGACCCGGCCGATTGGGTCTACCTGCTGCGCGCGGGCGACCGGCTCAATGCCTTCAGCCTGATGCTGCTGGCCGAGCGCATCGTCTCGCGCCCGCAGATTGCCTGTTGCTACGGCGACGAGGGCGGCCTGCGCGAGGGCGAATCGGTGGAGCCGGTGTTCAAGCCGGACTTCAACCTTGATTTGCTGCGCGGTTATCCCTACACCGGGCGCATGCTGGCGTTCGCCTGTGAGGCGGTGCAGGCGCTGGACGGCTTCGCTGCCGGCTACCGCGAGCTGGCGCCCCATGATCTGCTCTGGCGACTGGTCGAACAGCGCGGCCCGCAGACCGTCGAGCACATTCCAGAAGTGCTGGGGCAAAGCAGCTTCGGCTATGCCGCGTGGTTATCCTCGCCTGCGGTGATTGCGGAAAACCCCAAGGTGCTGGCTGCTCATCTGCAGCGCCTGGGGGTGGACTACCGCTTGCAGAACAGCGGCGGGGCGATCAATCACGTGCGCTACCTGCACGCCGCACAACCCCTGGTTACCTTGGTGCTGAGCGCCAAGGACCAGCAGGCGGCGCTCGAGCGCTGCCTGGAAAGCGTGCTGCAACAGACTGCCTACGCCCATTACGAAGTGCTGATCGTCGACAACGCCAGTCAGCAAGCGGCCACCCATGCCTGGCTGGCTGCCCTCGAGCAACTGGGCGGCGACACGTTGCGCGTGCTCAGGCTCAGCGAAGACAGCAGTTTTGCCGCTGTGCAGAATCACGCTGCGCAACACGCGCGCGGTGACTACTTGCTCATGCTCAGCCCCTTCGCCGTGGTCACCGAGCCGGACTGGCTGGACGCCATGCTCAGCCATGGCCAGCGCCACGAAGTCGGCGCGGTGGGTGCCAAACTGTGCAACGCCGAGGGGCTGGTGGTGCATGCCGGTGGGGTGCTGGGGCTGCGCGGTGCGGTCGGCTCGCCCTTTGTCGGCGAGCCGATGGAAGCCGGCGGCTACATGCAGCGTTTGCAAGTTTCGCAGAACTATTCGGTGGTCGGTGCCGATTGTCTGTTGCTGCGCAAGCAGCTGTTCCTGGAGCTTGGCGGGCTGAACGATAGCGTCTACAGCCTGGCGTTCAGCGACGTCGACCTGGGCCTGCGTCTGGGCCAGGCCGGCTACCTGGTGGTGTGGGCCGCCGACGCCCGGGTGGTGATCGACCCGGTCGCCGCACCTGCGCTGGATCCTGAGCAGGAAGCCAAACGCCAAGTATGCCTGGCCGAACAGCACGAAGCCTTCCTGCGCACCTGGATGCCGGTGGTCGCGCGGGATCCGGCCTATAACATCAACCTGTCGCTGAACGGCTCGAGCTTCTGCCTCGACCCTGGCCTCAAAGCCGCCTGGACGCCGTTCATCAGCCGGCCGTTGCCGCATGTGCTGGCGCTGCCGATGAACAAGACTGCGGTCGGTCACTACCGCGTCATCCAGCCGGTCGAAGAGCTGGAGAAGGCCGGTTGGGTCACCCAGCAGCAGTACTTCGAAATCCCCACCAACGTCGAGCTGGAGCGCTGCTCGCCGGACGTGGCGGTTCTGCAAGGGCGTTACACCGAAGGCTTCGTCAAGGAAATCGAGCGCCTGAAGACCTTCTCCAAGGGTTTCTGCATCTACGAGCTGGACGATTACGTGATCGATGTGCCGAAAAAGAATGGCCACTTGAAGCACACGCCCAAGGACCTGCAACGCTCGCTGCGCCGCGGCATCGAGCGCTGCGACCGCCTGGTGGTGTCGACCCAGGCTCTGGCTGATGCGCTGCATGATACGCACAGCGATATTCGGGTCATGCCCAACATGCTGGCCGAGCCGCTATGGACCCAGCTGCGCAGTCAGCGTCGTACCTCGCGCAAGCCGCGCGTGGGTTGGGGTGGCGGCACCAGTCATACCGGTGACCTGGAGGTCATCGCCGAGGTGGTCAAGACCTTGGCGCACGAGGTCGAGTGGGTGTTCTTCGGCATGTGCCCGCCGGCGCTGCGTCCTTATATCAGCGAGTTCCATCCACCGGTGCCGCTGGAGCTGTACCCGGCCAAGTTGGCCAGCTTGAACCTGGACCTGGCTTTGGCGCCGCTGGAATATCACATCTTCAACGACTGCAAGAGCAACCTGCGCCTGCTCGAATACGGTGCCTGCGGCTACCCGGTGATCGTGACCGATACCCGCGCCTACGAAGGCTACCTGCCGTGCACGCGGATCAAGACCAACAGCACGGTCGAATGGCTGGAAGCGATCCGCATGCACTTGGCCGACGCTGACGAAAGCTACCGCCTGGGCGATCGTCTCAAGCAGGAGGTGCTGCGCGACTATGTGCTGCGTGAAGAACATGTTCAGCATTGGTACAGCGGTTGGATGCCGGGTTGAGATCGAGCGCCGCCTGCGCGGCGCATCGCGAGCTGCGCTCGCTCCTACGCATGGCGCGACAGCGCGCCTGTCACAGACGTCACTGCCCCGAGAAGACCGTAGGAGCGAGCGCAGCTCGCGATGCGCCGCGCAGGCGGCGCTCGATCTCACAGGCGCCCTAAAGCCCACGCCAAGCAAAAACCGCCACCTGGCGCGTTTCCTGCGAGCCCCGCGTGCTGCGTGAAACGCATGTGCAGCATTGGTACAGCGGTTGGATGCCGGGCTGAGATCGAGCGCCGCCCGCGCGGCGGATCGCGAGCTGCGCTCGCTCCTA
>NZ_JBKGGV010000022.1:0-31790 GCF_052041965.1 Pseudomonas sp. SMSB3
GGCTACGCCGTCGGGGGTGCTACGCACCCTGGGCCCTCCAGACGCCTACGCTCGGCCTCCTGAAGTCGCGATTTGCGTTGTCTGGACTATTGCGCGCTTAGAAGCAAGAGCAAAAGCAAAAGCCAAGAGCAAAAGCCAAGAGCAAGAGCAAGCGCAAGCGCGAGCGGTGGTACTTGCATGTGTAATTGACGGCATCATCGCCTCGTGCTCTCCTTACGCATTGCGTCAGGTGCCCCCACCCGGGGGTGAAACGGGAAATCGGTGCGTCTTGGTCCCACAGGGGCCAGACAATGCCGATGCTGCCCCCGCAACGGTAAGCGAGCGAAGCGTCCAAACCACTGTGCCAGCCGTACGGCATGGGAAGGTGACGCTTGCCAGGGAGCCCCGCTCCTCCTCGCAAGCCCGGAGACCGGCCTGGCGTCCATGAACAACCCGCGGTGGGCGGGCGCTGTTGCAGGCCTCGGGCACACCACGCCCGCGCCCCGCCGCGCCTGAGCATCGCCCGTTGCCCCCAACAGCGAAGCAGAGGACCGCGTCATGCCCACCACCAGCGCCAAAACCAGCATCAGCACGCCCATCACGCTCAGCCAGCGCCTGGTCATCGCCATCGGCGCCAGCCTGCTGGGGCTGTGCCTGGTCTATTTTGCCGGCTTCTCTCACATCGAAGCCGTGCACAACGCCGCGCACGACACCCGCCACAGCGCCGCCTTCCCCTGCCACTGAGGTCGTTATGCTCAAACGCATCGCCCGCACCGCAGGGTTCAGCGGCCTGCTCGCCGCCCTGCTGTTGACCCTGCTGCAAAGCCTCTGGGTCGCACCGCTGATCCTGCAGGCCGAGACCTATGAAAGCGCGGCACCCGTCGCTGAACACCACAGCCACGGCGACAGCGCCGAAGAGGGCCACGGCCATAGCCATGATGCCTGGTCGCCGCAAGACGGCTGGCAGCGCGTGCTCTCCACCACAGGTGCCAATCTGGTGGTGGCAGTCGGTTTCGCCTTGATCCTCGCCGCCCTCTACAGTTTGCGCGAACCCAGCCGCACCGGCACCGGTGCACTCTGGGGGTTGGCAGGCTTCGCCGTGTTCTGCCTCGCACCGACGCTGGGCTTGCCACCGGAATTGCCGGGCACCGCTGCTGCCGATCTCGGCCAACGCCAAAGCTGGTGGATCGGCACCGCAGCCGCTACGGCGCTGGGTCTGGCGCTGCTGGTGTTCGCCGCACCCAAGTGGCTCAAGGCCGTGGGCGCCGTCTTGCTGGTGATGCCACACCTGATCGGCGCGCCCCAGCCTGAAGTGCACCAGAGCTTGGCACCCGAAGCCCTCGAAACCCAATTCAAGATCGCCTCCTGGCTGACCAACGCCGCGTTCTGGCTCGCACTGGGCCTGCTCAGCGCCTGGCTGTATCGTCGACCCCGCCACAGCTGATGGCCGCCGTCACGCCGATGCCGGCGTTATATGCCGGTTTCGGCTGCCGCCGTGGCTGTTCCATGCTCGCGTTGCAGACATTGCTACACCAGGTGCTGAGCCAGTACGGGTGGAACATCGCGGCGCTGCACGGCTTTGCCAGCATCACCGGCAAGGCCGCCGAACCCGGTCTGCAGCAGCTCGCTGCCCATTTCGCCCTGCCTTTGCTAGGCTTCAGCGCCGACCAACTGCGACGGTTCGAGCCGCAATTGAGCCACCGCTCGACCCTGGCGTATGCCCACACCGGCTGCTGGGGTGTGGCCGAAAGCGCGGCGTTGGCCCTGGCCTGCAGCGATCACCCAGCGGCGCAGCTCATCGTCACCCGCCAGGTCCTCGGGCCCGCGACGCTGGCGCTGGCCTGCCCTGCCTAGTTCATTTCACCTTGCAAGGATTTACCCATGACGGTCTATTTCATCGGCGCCGGCCCCGGCGACCCCGAGTTGATCACGGTCAAGGGCCAACGCCTGATCCGCCAATGCCCCGTGATCATCTACGCAGGCTCGCTGGTACCCGCTGCGGTGCTCGAGGGCCATCAGGCGCATACCGTGATCAACAGCGCCGAGCTACACCTTGAACAGATCATCGAAGCGATGCGTACCGCCCATGCCAACGGGCAGGACGTAGCCCGCGTGCACAGTGGCGATCCAAGCCTGTACGGGGCCATCGGCGAGCAGATTCGCCAGCTGCGCGAGCTTGGGATCGATTACCAGATCATCCCCGGGGTCACGGCCACGGCCGCCAGCGCAGCGCTGCTCGGCTGCGAGCTGACCCTGCCGCAAGTGTCGCAGACAGTCATCCTCACCCGCTACGGCGACAGCTCGCCCATGCCCGCCGGCGAGCAACTGGCCGAGCTGGCCCGTCACGGCAGCACCCTCGCCATCCATCTGGGGGTCAAGCACCTGGCACAAATCGTCGAGCAACTGCTGCCGCATTACGGCCCGCAGTGCCCGGTGGCGGTGGTGCACCGGGCGACATGGCCGGACCAGGACTGGGTGCGCGCAACCTTGGCCGACATAGTCGAGCAGGTCGCCGTCAAGGGCTTCAAGCGCACCGCGCTGATTCTGGTCGGGCATGTGCTGGGGGATGCGCCCTTCGCAGATTCTGCGCTTTACCGCGCAGGCCATGCGCACCTGTATCGCCCTGCACCCTAGTGCATTGCCAGCCAGACACAGCTCGGCGCAGACTGCGAGATCCATGACATCCGAGGGGATTACCATGTTGCAGCTGCGGCCAAACTGCGAATGTTGTGATGTCGACCTGCCCGGCGACAGCCCGAACGCCATGATCTGCTCGTTCGAATGTACCTTTTGCCACGACTGCGCCGCACAGCGCCTGCACGGGCGCTGCCCCAATTGCGCCGGCCAGTTGCTCGCGCGGCCTGCGCGGGTCGGCCAGGCATTGCGCAACAACCCCGGCTCGACGCTGCGCGTCACCAAGCCTCATCCCCCCTGCGCCTGACCCTGCGCAGCACAGGCACTGCCCATTGCAGCAGTGCCTTTGAGCCGTTTTTTGTAGGAAATTTCCACAATACCGGCTCGCTTGCTCAACACATCTATACTCGCCATTACCCTGGATCGGGAATGGTCGTATCGTGCCGCCCAGCAGAAAAAGCTCGCAGACACAGTCCTGATCGCCTCAGGAAATCGACCACATTCCGACAGGAGTTAGTTAAATGACAACCGTGCTGATCGTGGATGACCATGCCATTGTCCGGTTTTCCTTGCGCATATTGCTTGAACGGGAGCGCTTTCGCATCGTCGGTGAAGTCGACAACGGCAGCGAAGTCGCGCAAAAAGTTCGCGAGTTGCGGCCCGATGTCGTGGTCCTGGATATCGGGCTGCCCGGTCTGGACGGCATGGAAGTGATCAAGCGCCTGCAACAGCAGGAACCGGCGCCGAAGATCATGGTGTTGACCGGGCAAGCCACCGACCTGTACGTGCGCCGTTGCCTGGATGCCGGCATTGGCGCGTTTGTCACCAAGGGCGAAGACCTCGAAGCCGTCGTCTTCGCACTCAAGGCCCTGATCAAGGGCTACTCCACCTTTCCGCAGATGTCGGTCAACAGCAACACGCTGGAAAGCGAGCCCGAGCGCCTGAGCAGCCTGTCAAACCGTGAGATGGAGGTGTTGCGCCGCCTGACCCGAGGCGAGAACAACAAGAACATCGGCGCCTGCATGAACCTCAGTGCCAAGACCATCAGTACCTACCGTGGCCGCATCATGGAGAAACTCAAGACCGAGTCGTTGGTAGAAATGGTCGACCTGGCCAAACGCAACCACGTCAACTGAGCATGCCGATGGCTCGCGCACTGCGAATCGTGACCCTGCTGCTGGGTCTGCTCGGCCTGCCGTTGCCGGCACAGGCCGAGGGCGAGCCACGCCATCTGCTGGCCCGCGCGATCAGTGCCGGGCAACCGCTGCAACTCGACGACGCCGACCGCCAGTGGCTGCGTCAGCGCGGCACCTTGCTGTTGGGCAGCTCATGGCCGGATTATCCGCCCTTCGAAATCAACGTGAGCCTGGCCGACTATGAGGGCCTCAGCGCCGACTACGCCGGGCTGATCGCCGAGCAATTGGGAATACCGATCAAGGTCCGGCGATTCGCCAGCCGGCATGAGGCGATTGCCGCCCTGCATGCTGGCAAGATCGACCTGCTGGGCAGCTCGAATGCCTTCGAAGCGGCTGATGCCAAGCTGACCCTGAGTCAGCCTTACGCGGATGATCTACCGGTGATCGTCACCCGCCAGGATTACACCCTCAAGGACCGTGAGTTGACCGGCCTGCGTCTGGCCACCGTCGATCACTACCTGCCAGGGGAAGCCGTGCGGGCGCTCTACCCCAAGGCCCAACTGAGCCTCTATCGCTCGACCGTGGCCGGGCTGGCCGCGGTTGAACTGGGCCAGGCCGATGCCTATCTGGGCGATGCGATCAGCACCGACTACATGATCGGCAAAGGCTACCAAGGCATGGTCAAGATCGACCATTTCGCCCATGGCGCGCCAGGCGCGTTTGCCTTCGCCTTCGCCGGCAGCAACCTGCAGCTACGCCGTCTGGTCGATGCCGCCATGGCCAGGATCACCGAGAGTGAACGCCTGACCATCCTGCGCCGCTGGAGCAGTGGCAATACCAGCCTGCTGCTGGAGCGCGAATTGACCGCTCTGACCGATGAGGAACGGCAATGGATCGCAGGCCACCCGGTAGTGAGCGTGCTGGTCGATACCGCGCTGGCGCCCCTGACCTTCAATGACGCGCAACAGCAGATCAGCGGCATCACCATCGACCTGCTCAAGCAGATAGCCCTGCGCACCGGACTGCAGTTCACGTTCATCGAGCGTGGCACCGTGCGCACCATGCTCGAGCAGGTCGCCCAGGGCAAGGCCGACATGATCGGCGCCCTGGGTTACAGCCCTGAACGCGCCAATCGATTACGTTACACCCGCCCCTACCTGGTCAGCCCGCGGGTACTGGTGAGCCGTTATCAGTCGGTATGGCCGCAGCGCATCGCATTGCTCGATGGCTCGCATCTGCTGGCTAACGTGCAGCGTCGCTTCCCCGCCGCAGTACTGGTGAAAAAGAACAATCCCCTGGGCATGATGGAAGCGGTGGCCAACGGTGAGGCCGACGTGGCCTACAGCAGCCACATCAACGCCTCGTACTACATCAACCAGGTATTCAAGCATCAGTTGCGGATCGCCAGCGTTCTGGACGACGACCCGGCGGTAGCCGCATTCGCCGTGGCGCCCAACTTGCCGCAATTGCAGTCGATCCTGGACAAGGCCCTGCTGAGCATTCCGCCGGAGGAGCTGGACCAGTTGGTCAACCGCTGGCGCACCAGCACCTTGGTCAGTGACAGCCCCTGGCGCAACTACCGCACGCTGACCTTGCAGGTGCTGGTACTGTCGGCACTGCTGCTGGCCGGGGTGGTGTTCTGGAACAGCTACCTGCGCAAGCTGATCAACCAGCGTACCGAGGCCCAGCGCGCATTGCAGGCGCAGCTCACGCTCAGCCGCGGTTTGCTCGAGCAACTGCGCCACGCCAAGGACGACGCCGAGCAGGCTAGCCAGAGCAAGAGCACATTCCTGGCGACCATGAGCCATGAAATTCGCACGCCGATGAACGCAGTGATCGGCCTGCTGGAGATGGCGCTGGAAGACAACCGCAACGGCCGCTGCGACGCCCAGACGCTGCAGACCGCCCACGACTCGGCGGTGGGCCTGCTGGCGCTGATTGGCGACATACTGGACATATCGCGCATCGAATCCGGCCGGATGACCCTGCAGCCGGTCCCCACCGACCTGGTAGAGCTGGTGCGCAGCATCGTCCGGGTGTTCGACGGCAATGCGCGGGCCAAAGGGCTACGCCTGCAAGCCGATCTGCCCTCTGAGCCGGTATGGGTGCTGGCGGACCCTCTGCGGCTCAAGCAGATTCTGTCCAACCTGCTCAGCAATGCCATCAAGTTCACCGACCAAGGCCAAGTCCGCGCGCAGCTGGCGATCAGCCCAGGCGTGGCTGACCAGCAGCGTCTAGTGCAACTGGGGGTGGTCGATACAGGCATCGGCATCACGCCTGCCGATCAGGCCAGGTTGTTCACCACCTTCAGCCAGGCTGCGGGGCCACGGGCCAGCCAAGGCGCGGGGCTGGGCCTGGTCATCAGCCGGACCCTGGCCGAGCTGATGGGCGGCACGCTCGAGCTGCAAAGCGTGGAAGGCGTCGGCACGCGGGTACGGGTCCAACTGCAACTACCGATGACCGAGGCGCCGGCGCCAGCCCTGCTCCCAACTACCGCCGATGAGTCCAGCGGCGGTCCGCTGAACATCTTGGTGGTCGACGACTACCCGGCCAACCTGCTGCTGCTGGAAAAACAGCTCAACAGCCTTGGCCACCGCGTGACTCTGGCGGAAAACGGCGAGGCGGCGCTGACGCTTTGGCAGGACCAGGCGTTCGACCTGATTCTGACCGACTGCAGCATGCCGGTGATGGATGGCCACGCGCTCAGCCGTCAGGTCCGCCAGCTGGAGCGCGAACTCGGCCGCCCTGCCTGCAGCATCATCGGTGTGACCGCCAATGCCCAGGCCGAGGAGCGTCAGCGCTGCATCGACAGCGGCATGGACGACTGCCTGTTCAAGCCAATCGGGCTGCGCACGCTCAAGGCGCACCTGCCGCAGGTGCCACCTGCCGCCCAGCTGGAACACGCCACCAGTAGCGGCTTCGACCTGCAGCAACTCCGCCACCTGACCCAGGACGACGTGCAGCTGACCCAGCGCCTGGTCGAGCAA
The DNA here is from genome assembly GCF_052041965.1 of Pseudomonas sp. SMSB3. NCBI lineage: Bacteria > Pseudomonadati > Pseudomonadota > Gammaproteobacteria > Pseudomonadales > Pseudomonadaceae > Pseudomonas > Pseudomonas sp. SMSB3. The sequence goes on from NZ_JBKGGV010000022.1 coordinate 6,737, forward strand.
CTGGCCAAGAGCGCCCGCGAGGATCTGGCCGCGCTGCAAGCGCTCGATGCCAGCAGCGCGGGGGAAGCCTTGCGTGCCCTGGCTCACCGGATCAAGGGCGGCGCCAAGATGCTGCGCGTACACGGCGTAGTCAAACGCTGCGAAGCCATCGAGGACGCTCATCGCAACGGCCTGCCCACCGCCGGTCTGCGCCAGCAGCTGGAGGCTAGCCTGCAGGCCCTGCTGGTCGAGCTCGACGACACCCTCAGTGCAATTGCAATGTCGAACTGATCTGGCTGATTGCATCGACCACATGCCGTGAGCCTTGCTGAATCTCCATGATCACCGTGCCCGCTTCATTGGCCAGGGCAACCCCGCGCCCAGTGCGCGACAGGCTTGACTGCATGCTCGCCACGGCCGTCAACGAGAGGTCGTGGTTCTGCCGTACCACATCGACGATCTCCAGCGTGGCCTTGCTGGTCCGTGCGGCCAGGCTGCGCACCTCGTCGGCGACCACGGCAAAGCCACGGCCATGCTCACCGGCACGGGCTGCCTCGATAGCGGCGTTCAGCGCCAGCAGGTTGGTTTGATCGGCGATGCCGCGGATGGTCAGGACAATCTGCCCGATCACATCCGACTGCCTGCTCACCGCATCGATGCTGCGCGCGGCATCGCTCAATTCCTGGGATATCTGCTCGATGACCGCGACCGTCTGCTGTACCACCTCGGTACCCTTGCGCGCGCAGGCGTCGGTTTGCACCGAGCTGGCATGGGCCGCGTCTGCGGCACTTTGCTGGGTGCTGACCTGGGCGGTGATGTCGGTGGCGAACTTGACCACCTTGTACAGCCGCCCTTTGCTGTCGAAGATGGGGTTGTATGAAGCCTCCAGGTAAACGGTCTGGCCGTGCTTGTTGACCCGCTCGAACCGGTGCGAGTGGTACTCCCCGCGATTGAGCGAGGCCCAGAATTCACGATAACCGGCCGACTCGCGCTCATGAGGGTGACAGAACAGGCCATGATGGCGACCTTGCACTTCCTCGAGCTGGTAGCCCATGGTGTCGAGGAAATTTCGATTGGCTGTGCTAACGCGCCCCTGTGGGGTGAACTCCACCACCGCCATCGACCGGCCGATGGCGTTGAGCAGGCTTTCGCTCTCGTGATCTTGCTTGATCCGCTGACTAATGTCGGCCGCCACCTTGATGACGCTGCTGACCTGCTGCTGCTCGTCGAGCACCGGCATGTAGCTCGCCTCCAGCCACACCTCGCGCCCCGCCTTGTCGATCCGCTCGAAGGTGCCGCTGAGCGCCCTGCCCTGGGCCAGCTCGCGCCAGAGCTGCTGGTACTCGGCACTGCTGGCATAGGCAGGCTCACAAAACAGCCGGTGGTGCTTGCCGCGCAATTCGTCCGCGCTGTAACCCATCGCCTGGCAGAACTGCGCGTTGGCATCGAGGATGGTGCCGTCAGGCGCGAACTCGATCATCGCCATGCAGCGGCTGATCGCTGCAAGCTTGGCCTGGACCTGGGCCAAGGCCCTGTGGCTGCGCTGGATTTCAAGGAGGTCAGACTTGCGATGAAAATCGAACATGGCGCGTCCTTGCTGGGCGGATTTTTCATGAGCATAGATCGCCCTTGTCGCCCTGCAAGCCGCCTTTCATCACCCCGCAAACGTGCCTGGCTCGCGCCAACCCACAAGCTTCAAGAGCTTTCGCGCACCATCAGCTCAAAGCCCAGATCCTGCTGCTCATCGCTGACCCGTTTACCGTCGAGCAAGGCCAGTAACGCCTGCGCCGCGCTACGCCCGACGGCGGCCCGCGGCGTGCGAATGGAGGTCAGGCGCGGCACCATGTGGGCGGAGGCCGGCAGGTCGTTGAAACCGACCATGGCGACTTCGCGCGGCACCTCGATGCCCTGGCGCAGCGCTTGCAAAACCGCGCCTTGAGCCAGGTCGTCGTTGCAGAAAAATATGCCGTCGACGTCGGGTGCCTGCGCCATCAGTTGGCTGAACAGCTCGCTGCCCAATGCGATGGAAGACGGTTGCGGGGCAAGAACCTCCAGCTCGCTGGCTTGCAGGCCGGCCTCGCGCAGTGCCTGCCGAAAGCCCTCGGCGCGTTGCATCACGCGTGGGTCGAGCTGCGCGGCAATGAATGCCAAACGGCGCCGGCCTCGCTCGATCAGGTGCCTGGCGGCAGCACGCCCTGCCTGCTGCTGGGAAAAACCGACCGACAACGTGCCGGGCTCGCCGCCCAGCTCCATCATGTGCACGCAGGGCACGGCGCTGGCGGCGAGCATCTGCCGCGAAGCGTCGCTGCGATCAAAACCTGTGAGCAGCATGCCGCAGGGCTGATAGGCCAGGTAATTGCGGATCAGGTTCTCTTCTTCATCGATGTCGTAATGGTAGTTGCCGATCAGCACCTCCAGGCCGCGCGGGCGCATCACATCGTGAATGGCCTCGAGCGTATCGATGAACAGCTGGTTGGACAGCGACGGGATCAACACCACCACCGATTGGCTGCGCGCCGATGCCAGGGCGCGGGCCGCCGGATTGGCGACGTAGCCCAGGCTCGCGGCAGCGGCCATGACTTTCTCGACCAGCGCGGGTGCAACCGTGCTGACACCGCGCAACGCGCGTGAGGCGGTAATGGGGGAAACCCCAGACAACCTGGCGACTTCTGCCAGGGTGGGACGACCGGTGGTACGTGAGCCTATGCGCGCCATGGAGTGTGTAATTTTTTACCGCTTGCAGGATGAAGGAACGGCCACTAAGGTAGCGCTGTCTCAGGACGCAGGCAAACCTAATCTTCAGTGCTGCGCCTGCAGCACGCTGCCGAGCGTCCATACTGCGTTAGGACAAGATCAATAACACCGGGGAGACGGCTGTGCGTTCGCTTCAAGACAGCGCTGTCTCACCCCGCAGGAGGTACTGATGAATTCTTCCCTGTCTGCCATCGTGGTGATGGGCGTGGCCGGATGCGGCAAAAGCTGCGTCGGCGCCGCCATCGCCTTGCGAAGCGGTGGTCGCCTGATCGAGGGCGACGCCTTTCACCCTGCCGAAAACATCCGCAAGATGAGCGCGGGCATCCCGCTCGACGATGACGACCGCGCCGGTTGGCTGGTGCGCCTGGGCGAGGAGCTGCAAGCGGTCATGAAAGCTGGCGAGCGGCCGATCCTGACCTGTTCGGCGCTCAAGCGCAGGTACCGCGATACCCTGCGCGCAGCTGTCCCTGGGCTGGTTTTCGTGTTTCTCGAACTGACCCCGGAAGAAGCTGAGAAGCGTGTGCTCGCTCGCCCTGGACACTTCATGCCAGCGAGCCTGATCGACAGCCAGTTCGCCGCCCTCGAGGCGCCCCACGGTGAACCTTTGACCGTGCCGCTGGATGCCACCCAACCCATTGCCGTGCTGGCCGAGGCGGTAGATGCCTGGCTAAAGCCGCACGGTGAGCGGAGCCTGGCGCAGACTGCCTGAACCGGCGGTTTTTCCGGCTCACCAGAGACAGCGCTGTCTCGACGCCTCGCGGCGGCAAAAGTTCAACCCAACGTTACGCCAAAAAACAACGATAAGATCGAGGCCTTACTATCATGTTCGGACTGGCTACAGATACCTTCCTGCTGCTCGATGCGCTGGTCACCATCGTCGGGCTGATTGTGCTGATCACGCATTTCAAGGTGCACCCCTTCGTCGCCCTGACCCTGGCCGCAGGTTTTCTCGGCCTGACCTCAGGCATGCCGGTGGCCAAGGTCATGAAGTCGTTCCAGGACGGCTTCGGCGGGGTGCTTGGTTTTGTCGGCATCGTGCTTGCCTTGGGTACCATGCTGGGCAAGCTGATGGCCGACTCTGGCGGGGCCGACCAGATCGCGCAGACGCTGATTCGCGCCTTTGGCAAAAAGAATGTGCACTGGGCGATGATGTTCGCCGCGTTCCTCGTGGGCATTCCCCTGTTCTTCGAAATCGGCTTCGTGCTGTTGATTCCGCTGGTGTTCATCGTCGCCCGCCGCTCGGGCGTATCGCTGATCAAGATCGGTATCCCGCTGCTGGCCGGCTTGTCGGTGGTTCACGGGTTGGTGCCACCGCATCCAGGGCCGCTGCTGGCGATTGGCATCTTCCACGCTGACATCGGCAAGACCATCTTTTACGGCCTGCTGGTAGCGCTGCCGACGGCAGTGATCGCCGGCCCCCTGTTCGGCAATTTCATCGCCCGCTACATCCCTGGCAACCCGTCGCAGGAGCTGATGGATCAGATCGCCAAGGAGTCGGACCAGAGCAACCTGCCCAGTTTCACCATCACCCTGGTCACGGTATTGCTGCCGGTGGCCCTGATGCTGCTCAAGACGTTCGCCGACGTGGTATTGCCGGCCGAGCACATCTTCCGCCAATGGATGGACCTGATCGGCCACCCGATCACTGCGCTGCTGGCCGCCTTGCTGCTGGCCTTCTATACCTTCGGCTCGGCACGCGGGTTCAGCCGCCAGCAGATCATGAAGATGCTCGACCAGAGCCTGGCACCGACTGCGGCCATCGTGCTGATCGTCGGTGCCGGTGGTGGCTTCAAGCAAATGCTGGTGGACACCGGCGTGGGCAATGTCATCGGCCAGATGGCGGTCCAGGCCGAAATCTCGCCGATCCTGCTTGCGTGGTTGGTGGCGGCGGTGATTCGTATCGCCACGGGCTCTGCGACCGTGGCCACCATTACCGGTGCCGGTATCGTCGCGCCCGTGATCGACCTGGTGCCTGGGGTCAACCGTGAACTGCTGGTGCTGGCCACCGGCGCCGGCTCGCTGATCCTGTCGCACGTCAACGATGCAGGCTTCTGGCTGGTCAAGCAGTACTTCAACATGACCGTGGCAGAGACCTTCAAGACCTGGAGCATGATGGAAACCATTCTTTCGGTGGTCGGCATCATCTTCATCATGCTGCTGTCGACGGTGGTTTGACCGCTGATCGGGTCCATGGCACCTGAGGTTGACGCACAGGCTCCAACACGTGACCCCAATCGATGCAAAGGAGCCTGCCATGACCCGATCAACCCTGCTGTTGGCTGCCCTGCTGACCTCGCCGCTGGCCCTGGCGGTGGGCACTGGCCCAACCTATCCCGATGATCCGCACAACCCGGCGCCACAGCCGGGTGTGGACAGTACCCTCAACCCGATTGAGAAGCCCATGCCGAGGGATACCGATCCACGCCTGCAGGGCAACGACCCCGACAGTCCTCCGACCACAACCAAGGACAATCGCGACCTGCCTGGCATGGACGGCACGGGCTCGGAAGGCGCCGGCGGCGAAGGTGGCGGCGCACAGCGCTGACGCTTGCGCTCAGTAATCGAAGCGATCGACCGCGCGGCGTCGTTCATTGTCGTCGCGCCGGTCGTAACTGGCCGTGGTCTGGATGTTGGCATGGTGTGCCAATTTCTGAGCAATCGACAGATCATGCTCCTCAATTACCCGAGTGATGAACGCGCGGCGAAAATCGTGCGGCATGATCTTAACGCCCACCTGCGCACCGCGCTGTCGTGCGATGTAGTAGATCGCATGCTTGGTTATCCTGGCACGGGTGATGTGATTGCCTCGGCGGATCCGGTTGAACAGAAATGAGTCATCCGCCGCGCCTGCAGGCAATGCATCACGGCGAACTTGCAGCCACGCATTGAGTTTGTCGAATGCCCACGCCGGGGCATATTTGATCAGTTGGCGATTGCCTTTGCCTGTCACCTGCAGGCTACGCGCTTCAAAATCGACTTGCTCAAGGTCTATGTCCACCGACTCTGACTTGCGCATGCCGGTGCCGTACAGCAAGGCAATGATCGCCGCATCGCGAATCCCTTGAGGCCGCGGATCGGCCTCGCAGACGTCGATCAACTCTCGGATCAGGCTGCGTCGCAAGTTGCGGCCCGGCGGCAGGCGGCTGCCGGAAGCTGGCTTGACCTCACGCATGCGCAGCAAGTGCTCATGATCGATCAGGCCCTGGCGCCACGCTTCATTCATCACCCCGCGCACCGCATTGACGTACAACGAGGAGCTGTTGGGCGCATAGCCGTCGGTACGCAGTGCTGCCACCAGACCGATCACATGGCCCGGCTCCAGGCGGTGCCAGGGCACCTCGGACAGATTGCAGTCGATGAAGCCAAGCCGGTCGGCTGCATCTTGCAGAATGTAGCGCATGGTCTGCTGGCTGGAAGGTGCCAGGCGGGCAAGGTATTGCAGCAATGGGTTAAGCGGTAGATCGGACAAAACAGGAATCCTGCAGCGAATCGGGGGGCAACTGACCGCCATGGTACCGTAAAGCGCAGCGCGTGATCGAACCGGGACTGCCGTCGGCAGTCTGTGCTGTAAAGGGATTGGCCCTGACCAACAGCTGCGAGACCCTATGGCGCTTCATCGCTTGACCCGCACTCATCCCCGCCTGAGCATCGCCGCGCTGGTCGGCGTCGTCGGTGCCTGGCTGCTACCGGCCGACGACCCGATCCAACGCATGCTCGCGGGCTGGAACTGCGGTGTTTGGCTGTACCTGCTGCTGGTGTTGTGGCTGACCTGCAGCGCCAGTGCGGACAAAGTGCGGCAGGTCGCCCAGGTGGAGGACGAAAATGCCCGTCTGGTCCTGTTCGCGGTCTGCCTGGCCGCGATTGCCAGCCTGGCGGCGGTCACCTTGCAGTTGGCGTCGAGCCGCGGCTTGCATGGCAGCGCCCAAGCTTTGCACTACCTCTACACCGGGCTCACAGTAGCGGGTTCATGGCTGCTCATTGGCTGCATATTCAGCCTGCATTACGCACGCCTCTTCTACACCCACGATGGCTCACAACCAACGCTGCGTTTCGCTGACGACGAGCGCAACCCGGATTACTGGGATTTCCACTATTTTTCTTTCACCATCGGTGTCGCAGTGCAGACCTCCGATGTCGGGGTGGGGGGTCGGGCCATGCGCAGGGTGGTGCTGGCGCAATCCTTGGTTGGATTCGTCTTCAATACGGCCATTCTAGGCTTCACCATCAATATTGCGGCCGGCTTGCTCGGCTAGGTCGACCAAGACCGGCAGTGCCTACCGCCCGTCAGAAAGCTACAGCGTGCTGGGTCAGCGCAACTTCGCCGAATGAACGCGATGTGCCTTTGGAATGTGGCAGGCAAGCGTTTGCGCACGCCTATCCGGCTGCAAGCGCCATCGCCGAGCAATGTGAACGGTTTCATGGGCTCGAACAATTGCCTTATTTCACCAGCATTGTGGTCTATGTCAGGTGCTATCGTTACCTTCCCGACCGCCCCGCCAGCGCCCATTCGCCGAACAGGTCCCGATGCGGACAAGGAGGCAGGCATGAACAAGATGACGTTTCCCAATGCTTGCCAGGTAATGCGCTGGCACTTTCATCCACTGGGCTTCGAAGCCTGTATGGATGCCCCGCGCAGCATGGTCGTCCGGTTGTTCGATCGTGCCACGGGCGAGACCTTGCTGGCCATTGCCGGCATCCCGTGCACGGCCATCATGGCCGCAGCGGACGTCGAACGCATCATCGAAGCGGTCGAGGTCGAACTGGATACGTTCGCCCCTGTGTTGCCGCTGCGCGAAGTCGGCTAGACAGCCAGGGCGCGCTGCAGATGCCAGGCTTGCAAGTTGGCCATGAACTGATCCGGCGGCACGGGCTGGCCAAGCAAATAGCCCTGCAGGGCATCGCAGCCCAGATGGGTTAGAAACGCCTGCTGCCCTTCTGTCTCGACCCCCTCCGCCACGATCCGCAGCCCTAGCGCCTGCCCCAGTGCGACGATCGCGGTAATGATTGCCGCATCGTCGCTGTCCTGCTCAAGGTCACGCACGAAACCGCGGTCGATCTTCAGCTCATTGGCCGGCAGTCGCTTGAGGTACATCAAGCTGGAATAGCCCGTGCCGAAGTCATCGATGGACAAGTCCACGCCCATGTCCGCGAGGCGCTGCAGTACATTCAGGCTGACGTCGGCATCGTGCATGGCCGTGCTTTCGGTGATTTCCAGCGTCAGGCGGTTGGCTGGCAGACCGTTGGCCTGCAAGGCACGGGCGACGCTGTCCACCAGGCCGGCATGGCAGAACTGAATGGCCGATAGGTTCACTGCAATGCGCCAGCCCGCATACCCCTCATCGAGCCACAGCCGCATCTGCCGGCAGGCTTCATCCAGCACCCATTCCCCGACCGCGATGATCAGACCGGTTTTTTCTGCCAGCCCAATGAAACGGTCCGGCGGTATGAGGCCGTGTACCGGATGCTCCCAGCGCAACAACGCCTCGGCGCCGATCGCGACGCACGCCTGGGCGTCGAACTTAGGTTGGTAATGCAGCCTAAACTGGCGCTGCTCGAGGGCCACACGCAGGTCCTGCAACAGTTGCAGCTGCTGGCGGGCGTTGCTGTTCATCGAGGCATCGAAGAAGCTGTAGCCGTTCTTGCCGACGCTCTTGGCGTGATACATGGCGGCGTCGGCATTGCGCAGCAACTCCAGCTGATCGTGGCCGTTGCCTGGGTACAGCACGATCCCGAGGCTGGCGGTCAACTGCAGCTCATGCTCGGCTACGCAAAAGGCCCGGGATACCAGGTTCACTTGCTTGACCGCTACGTCCATGGCGTCTTCGGGCTCGCGCAGCTCGACCAGCAGGACAAATTCGTCGCCGCCGATGCGGGCGAGGGTATCCTGACTGTGCAGATGACCGCGCAAGCGGCTCGCGACAGCCTTCAGGAGCAGGTCACCGACGTGATGGCCAAACGCGTCATTGACCGGTTTGAAGCCATCCAAATCAATGAACATCAAGGCAAAGCAGCCGCCCTGCTCCGCCACTTTGCCAATCGCCTGGTCGATCCGGTCGGCCAGCAGCGTGCGATTGGGCAACCCGGTCAAGGTATCGTGCAGCGCCAGCTGGGTGAGTTCCTGGTTGGCCAGGGTCAGGGAGTGGGCCAGCGCTGCGGTGCGTGACTCCATGCGCGCATCGAGCACCGAGGTGAGCAACGCCACCGCCAGCACCGCCAGGGTGGTGATCAGTACCAGGTAGACCAGACCATTGCCCTGCAGCCCATTGGCCAGGGCGCCGCAGTAACTGCCTTGCGGAAAATTCGCTGCAGCCATGCCGGTGTAGTGCATACCGACGATGGCAAAGCCCATGAGCATGGCCGCAAGGCCGCGAATCTGCCGCACGTAGGGCGTGTGCAGACGCAAGCGGAAGGCAATCCACAGGGCGGCTGCCGATGCGCCGACGGCTATCGCCAGGGATGCTGAGAACAACGCCGGGTCGTAGTCGATTCCAGGCAGCATGCGCAGCGCCGCCATGCCGGTGTAGTGCATGCAGGCGATGCCGGTGCCCATGATCAGCGCGCCGAGCGCCAATTGCCAGGCGGGCAGCTGCGGCTGATTGACCAGCCACAGGGCGAAGCCTGAAGACAGCACGGCGATCAGCAGGGAAAAGGCAGTCAGGCCGATGTCATAGCCCAGATCGACCGGCAGGCTGAAAGCGAGCATGCCGATGAAATGCATCGACCAGATGCCGATGCCCATGGCCAGTGCGCCGCCGACCATCCACAGCGGCACTGCCCGGCCTTTGGCGGTGGCGATGCGCCCTGTCATGTCGAGGGCTGTGTAGGAAGCCAGAATGGCTACGCAGAGTGAGATCAGTACCAGCGCAGAGGAATAACTACCGGTCAGCATTCGGATTACCAGGGTCGGGTCAAGGGGGCCCGAAAAACTGACGATTGTACTCAAGCTTTGGCGAAACGCACGGGGTTTATGCGAATGGGAATGGATCCAATGAGCGCGTTCTACGCTGGAAACCCGCGAAATAGAGGCCTCCCCACCCAGATAGCGGCATTCTGCCACCTGTCGCTTGACTCACCTGTGGCACGTGTTGCCGCCACAGGTTCCTGTCAAACAGGTCAGATTTCAGCCCAGCGCATCACTGTTGCTCGGCAAATGCCTGATCGGCGTCCCAGCCGCCACCCAACGCGGCGATCAATTGCACGCTGGCCACCAGGCGGCCTTGCAGCAGATTCAGCACACTGCGCTCGTTACTCAGCGCCGTGGTTTGCACATTGACGACGTCAAGGTAGCCGATCAGGCCGGCACGGTACTGATTCTCGGTCAGCCGCAATGATTCGCGCGCAGCATCGAGGGCCTCCTGACGCACCCCGGCTTCATCGGCATACACCTTCAGCTGCACCAGGTAGTTTTCAACTTCGCGGAAACCGTCGAGTACCGTTTGCCGGTATTGCGCCACGGTTTGATCGTATACCGCCTGGACCCGGTCGACTTCGGCGCTGCGCTTACCGGCATCGAACAAGGTCAGGGCCAGTTGCGGCCCCACCGACCAGTAGCGGTTGGGCAACTCGATCCAGTTGTTGAAGCTGCTGCTGGAGTAACCACCGCTCATGCTCAGGCTCAGGTCGGGAAAATACGCGGCGCGGGCGACGCCAATGTTGGCGTTGGCCGCCATCACGTTGCGCTCGGCCGCAGCGATATCCGGACGCCGCTCCAGCAGCTGCGACGGTAGCGTCACCGGGATCTGCGGCAGCGCCGGGATGGTCTTGCTGTCGGCCAGGGAAAAATCGGCCGGCGCCCTGCCGAGCAGCACGGCAATGGCATTCTCGAACTGCGCCCGTTGCCAGATCAGGTCGATCAGATCGGCCTGGGTGGACTTGAGCTGGGTCCGCGCCTGGGCCACGGCGTCCGGTCCGGATACCCCGGCACGGTACTGGTTCTCGGTCATGCGCAGCGACCGCTCGTAAGTGGCGACGGTTGCCTCGAGCAGGCGCTTCTGTTCATCGATCACGCGCAGCTGCAGGTAGTTCTGCACCAGTTCCGACTGCTGGCTCAAGCGAATCGACGCCAGGTCGGCAAAGCTTGCTTCGGCGCTGGCTTGGTTGGCATTGAGCGTTTCGCGCAGCTTGCCCCACAGGTCGATCTCCCAACTCACACCCAACTGCGCGTTGTAGGTGTCACGGATACCGCTGCTGTTGTTGGACAGGCTGGAGCTGGAGCTGCCCGTCCCTTGCGCCGAGCGATTCTTGGTGGTGGTCAGGTCCAGCGTGGGGAACAGCGAAGCGCGGCTGCTGCGGATCAAGGCCTGTGCCTGCCGGTACTGCGCTTCTGACTGGGCAACCGTCTGGTTGCTGCGATTGAGCTCTTCGACCAGGGCGTTCAGCCCGCTGTCACCGTAAATTTCCCACCAGGCACCGCGGGCGATGGCATCGGACGGTTTGGCTTGAGTCCAGCCGTCGGCCTGTTTGTACTGCGCCGGGGTGCTCAGCGTCGGGCGTTGATAATCCGGGCTCAGGGTACAAGCACTGAGCATCGCCAGGCAGAGGCCGGCCCCGGCCAGGCGTGAGCCGCGGCCCCGAGTCAGCAGTTGCAAGGCACGGTGAAGTGGAGTCTGGGCGAAGTTCATAGCGGCGTATCCAGCGAGGCGTCGGTGCGGACACCGCGCCAATGGTTGAAGCGATGACGCAGGCGGTCCAGGTACAGGTACACCACAGGCGTCGTATAAAGGGTCAACAACTGGCTAACGACCAGCCCGCCGATGATGGTCAGGCCCAAGGGCTGGCGCATTTCCGCACCTTCGGCGCGGCTCAGCATCAACGGCAGGGCGCCGAGGATGGCCGCCAGGGTGGTCATCAGAATCGGCCGCAGCCTGAGCAGGCAGGCACGGCGGATCGATTCTTCTGGGCTCAAGCCTTGGTGGCGCTCCAGTTGCAACGCCAGGTCTATCATCAGGATGGCGTTTTTCTTTACCACCCCAATCAGCAGGAACAAGCCCAGCAAGGAGATCAGGCTGAACTCGCCACCGGTCGCGTACAACGCCAGCAATGCGCCAACGCCTGCCGAAGGCAAGGTCGACAGAATCGTCAGCGGGTGGATGTAGCTCTCGTACAGAATCCCCAACACCAGGTACACCAACAGCAGTGCGCCGAGAATCATGAACGGCTGGCCTTTCTGGGTTTCGGTGAAGGCACTGGCGGTGCCGCCAAGCTTGGCGATCACGCCTTCGGGCAGGCCGAGCCGGGCCACGGCGCGTTCGACTGCCGCCATGGCCTGATCGGGGCTATAGCCTGCGGCAACGTCGAAGGCGATGTCTTCCGAAGCAAACTGGCCTTCATGGCTGACGCGGTCGTTCGCCAGGCTGTTTTCGTAGCGGGCAATGGTCGACAACGGTACCCGTGCACCGTCGCTGGTGATCACCTGCACCTGCTCCAGCGTGCTGGGGTCCCAGGCATATTTGGGGTTGATCTCCAGCACTACCTGGTACTGGTTGAGGCTGTCGTAGATGGTCGAGATCTGGCGCTGGCTGTAGGCGTTATTGAGCACCGCCGTGACCATGTCCATGTCGATGCCCAGGCGCTTGGCCTGGTCCCGGTCGACCACCAGCGTCACCTGCTGCGTGCCGGAGCCGTCGCGGGCGTCGATCGCGGTCAGCTCCGGCAGTGCACGCAGGGCCGCGACCACCTTCGGGAACCACTGACGCAGCGCCGCCAGGTCGCCGCTCTGCAGGGTGTACAGATACTGCGATGAGGTCTGGTCACGCCCCCCGCCACCGAGCTGCAAGTCCTGGTCGGCCATCAGGAACAGGCGCCCGCCGGGCACCTTGGGCATCTCTTTGCGCAGACGTTCGATGACTTTCTGTGCGTCTTCACGGCGTTCGGCGATGGGCTTGAGGCGCACCAGCACGAAGGCGTTGTTGGTGCCGCTGTTGCCGCCGATGAAACCGGCCACGCTTTCCACTGCTGGATCGGCCAGCAGCGCCCGGCGATAGATTTCCATCTTTGGCTGCATGACGCTGAACGACAAGCCATCGTCGCCGCGAATGAAGCCCTGCAACTGGCCGGTATCCTGCTGCGGGATGAGGGTCTTGGGCACCACGACGTACAGCGCAATGTTCAGGCCGATGGTGGCCAGCAGACTGATCAGCGTCAGGCGCCGGTGACGCAAGGCCCATCCCAGGCTGCGGTCATAGGCATCGACCATGCGCTTGTGCACCTTGTCGCTCCAGCGTTGCAAGCGGGTTTGCTGGCTGCGGTGGGGTTTGAGCCAACGCGCACAGAGCATTGGCGTCAACGTCAGCGATACCACCAGCGACACGATGATCGACGCTGCCAGGGTGATCGAGAACTCCTGGAACAGGTTGCGCACGATGCCGCCCATGAACAGGATCGAGACGAACACCGCCACCAGCGAGACATTCATCGACAGCAAGGTGAAGCCGACTTCCTTGGACCCCAGGAACGCGGCGCGCATGGGCGGCTGGCCGTCCTCGATATGCCGGGAGATGTTCTCAAGCACCACGATGGCGTCGTCCACCACCAGCCCGGTGGCAAGGATCAGCGCCATCAGCGACAGGTTGTTCAGGGAAAAACCGCACAGGTACATCACCGCGAACGTGCCGACCAACGAGACCGGCACTGCGAGGCTTGGAATCAACGACGCCCGCAGGCTGCCCAGAAACAGGTAGACCACCAGTATCACCAGCACCACGGCGATCAGCAGGGTGTGCTCGGCTTCCTTGAGGGTGGCCTTGATCACCGGCGAGCGGTCCATGGCCACGTTCAGTTGCACGCTTGCCGGCAGCAGCGATTGCAGCGCCGGCAGCTGCGCCTTGATCTGGTCGACCGTCTCGATGATGTTGGCACCGGTTTGCCGGTTGACCACCAACAGGACAGCGCCCTGGTCGTTGAAGAAACCGCTGTTGTAGCGGTTCTCGACGCCGTCAGTGATCGTGGCCACATCGGACAGGCGCAAGATCGTGCCATTGGACTGGCGGATGACGATCGGCTGGTAATCCTTGGCTTTTTCCAGCTGGTCGTTGGCGCGCACCTGCCAATTGCGCTCGGCATCTTCGACGAAGCCCATCGGCCGGCGCTGGTTGGCATCGGCCACGGCGCTGCGTACTTCGTCCAGCGACAGGTTGTACTGGTTGAGCAGTTGCGGCTCGACGGCAATGCGCACGGCCGGCAGCGAGCTGCCGCCGATCTGCACTTCCCCTACCCCGCTGACCTGGGCCAGGCTTTGCGAGAGGATGGTGTCGGCCAGGTCGTACAGCTGGCCCTTCTGCAGCACGCTGGAGGTCAGCGACAACACCATGATCGGCGCTTGCGAAGGGTTGATCTTCTTGTAGGTGGGCATGCTGCGCATGCCGCTTGGCAGCAGGTTGCGCGTTGCGTTGATCGCCGCCTGCACCTCGCGCGCCGCGCCATCGATGTCGCGGCCCATCTCGAAGCCGATGATCACTCGCGTCGAGCCCTGGTTGGAGCTACTGGTCAGGGTGGTTACGCCGGCAATACTGCCAAGCTTGCGCTCAAGCGGCGTGGCCACGGTCGCGGCCATGACCTCGGGGCTGGCGCCGGAGAGGTTGGCCTGCACCACGATCACCGGAAAGTCCATCTGCGGCAGTGGCGAGACCGGCAAAAGGCCGAAACTGACGCCGCCGAGGAGCATGATCGCCAGGCTCAGCAGCATGGTCGCCACTGGCCGGCGAATGAACGGCGCGGACAAATTCATGCCTCGGCCTGCTGCGCATCAGTGGCTGGCCGCCAACGGCGCGCCAGGCGGTCGAAATACAAGTAGATCACCGGCGTGGTGAACAAGGTCAACACCTGACTGACCAGCAAACCGCCGACCATCACCAGGCCCAGCGGCTGGCGCAACTCGGCGCCTGAGCCGGTGGCCAGCATGAGCGGCACCGCGCCGAACAGTGCCGCCAAGGTGGTCATCAGGATCGGCCGGAAGCGCAGCAGCGCCGCCTGGTAGATCGCCTCGTGCGGCGCCATGCCCTGGTGCCGCTCCGCTTCCAGGGCGAAGTCGATCATCATGATGGCGTTCTTCTTGACGATGCCGATCAAGAGGATGATGCCGATGATCGCGATCATGCCCAGGTCGTTGCCGCTGAGAATCAACGCCAACAACGCACCCACCGCAGCCGATGGCAGGGTCGAGAGAATGGTGATCGGGTGGATGTAGCTCTCGTACAGCACCCCCAGCACGATATACATGGTGACCACCGCCGCCAGAATCAGCAGCAAGGTGCTCGACAGCGACGCCTGAAACGCTGCCGCAGCGCCCTGGAAGCGAGTCTGGATACCCAGCGGCATGCCGATGTCCTGCTGCACCTGGCCGATCACCTCCACCGCCTCGCCCAGCGAAGCCCCGTTCCCCAGGTTGAACGACAGGGTCACTGCCGGGAACTGGCCGATATGGGAGATGGCCAGCTGCGCCTGGCGCTGCTCGATGTGCGCCAATGCCGACAGGCGTACCTGGCCACCGTCGGTCGCCTTGACATGTATCGACTCCAGCGCCGACGGGCCGATCAGCGCCGCATCCTGGGCCTGCAGCACCACACGGTACTGACTGGCCTGGGTATAGATGGTGGAGATCTGCCGCTGACCAAAGGCGTCGTACAAGGCGTTGGTGATCTGCGCCACGCTGATGCCCAAGCGGCTGGCCATGTCCCGGTCGATCACCAGGTACACCTGCAGGCCTTTGTCCTGCAGGTCGCTGGCGACGTCCTGCAACTGCGGGCGTTGTCGCAAAGCCTCGACCAGCTTGCCGCTCCATTGCGCCAACAGGTCGGCATCAGGCGACGATAGGCTGAACTGATATTGAGTCCGGCTGACTCGGTCCTCGATGCTCAAGTCCTGCACCGGCTGCATGAACAGGCGAATGCCCACCAGCTTGTCGAGTTGCGGTTGCAGGCGCTCGATGACTTCACTTGCAGTCAGGTCGCGCTCGCCGTGGGGCTTGAGGTTGATCAGCAGACGACCGCTGTTGAGGGTGGCGTTATCGCCATCGACCCCAATATAGGACGACAGGCTCTGGACCGCCGGGTCTTGCAGGATGATCGCGCTCAGCGCCTGCTGACGCTCGCTCATGGCGGCGAACGAGGTCGATTGCGGCGCCTCGGAGATGCCTTGGATGACCCCGGTGTCCTGCACCGGGAAGAAGCCCTTTGGCACCGCCAGGTACAGCAGCACCGTCAAGGCGAGGCTGGCCACCGCCACCAGCAGGGTCAGCGGTTGGTGCCTGAGCACCCACTGCAAACCGCGCCCATAGTGTTCGATGAGCCAGTCGATCCAGGCGCCGCTCGCGCGGTAGAAACGGCCCTGCTCTTCAGGCTTGGGTTCGCGCTTGAGCAATCGTGCGCACATCATGGGTGTCAGCGTCAGCGACACCACCAGCGAAATCAGGATCGCCACCGCCAGGGTAATGGCGAACTCGCGAAACAGACGCCCTACCACGTCGGCCATGAACAGCAGCGGAATCAACACCGCGATCAACGAGAAGGTCAGGGAAATCAAGGTGAAGCCGATCTGCCGCGCGCCCTTGAGCGCAGCTTGCAAGGGTGTTTCACCTTCCTCGATATGCCGCGAGATGTTCTCGAGCATGACGATGGCATCGTCCACCACGAACCCAGTGGCAATGGTGAGTGCCATCAGGGTCAGGTTGTTGATCGAAAAACCGGCCAGGTACATGACGCCGAAGGTGCCGATCAGCGACAACGGCACGGCGATCGATGGAATCAGGGTGGCGCTGAAGCGACGCAGGAACACGAACGTCACCATCACTACGAGCACGATGGCGATCAGCAGCTCATGCTGCACGTCCTTGACCGCTGCGCGGATGGTTTGCGTGCGGTCGGTAAGCACCGACACATCCAGGCCCGCTGGCAGGTTTTCGGTGATCGACGGCAGCAGTTGCTTGATGCGGTCGACGACCTCGATGACGTTGGCACCCGGCTGGCGCTGAATATTGAGCAGCACCGCCTGGTTCTGGTTGGCCCAGGCCGCCAGGCGCTCGTTTTCGGCGCCGTCGACGATCTCGGCAACGTCGCGCAGGCGCAGGGGCGCGCCGTTGTTGTAGGCCAGGATCAGGTTGGCGTATTCCTCGGGCGAGCGCAGCTGATCGTTGGCATCGAGCATCGACACTCGGGTCGGGCCGTCGAAATTGCCCTTGGGCTGGTTGACGTTGGACGCCCCGATCAACGTGCGTACATCATCAAGGTTCAGGCCGTTGGCCGCCAGGGCGTCGACGTTGACCTTGATCCGCACCGCCTGGCGCTGACCCCCGGCGATGCTGACCATGCCCACCCCGCTGATCTGCGCGAGCTTCTGCGCGACACGGGTGTCGACCAGGTCGTTGAGCTTGGGCAACGGCATGGTCTTGCTGGAAATGGCCAGGGTCAAGACCGGCGTGTCGGCGGGGTTCACCTTGTTGTACACCGGCGGGGCCGGCAAGTCGCTGGGCAGCAGGTTGCTGGCGGCGTTGATCGCGGCCTGCACCTGCTGCTCGGCGACGTCCATGTTCATGTCCAGGCTGAAGCGCAGGGTCAGCACCGAGGCCCCCCCTGAACTGGTCGAGGCCATCTGCTCCAGGCCGGGCATCTGGCCGAACTGGCGCTCCAGCGGCGCGGTGACCGCGCTGGTCATGACCTGCGGGCTGGCGCCGGGGTACAGGGTCATGACCCGGATGGTCGGGTAGTCGACCTGGGGCAAGGCCGACACCGGCAGCAGCTTGTAGGCGATCAGGCCGGCCAGCACGATGGCCAGCATGGTCAGCGTGGTCGCGACCGGCCGCAGGATGAACAGGCGTGACAGGTTCATGCGCCCGCCTTGGCTGGCGCTGTACCCGAAGCTGCCGGGTCACTCTGAGCCGAGCCCTTGGCGCCCTGCCCCTGCAACTGCTGCCCAGGGGTGGCCGGCACCTGCGAACTGTCCTCGACCACCTCGACCTTGGTGCCCTCGCGCAGACGGTCGGTGCCTTCGAGCACCAGACGGTCACCGGCCTTCAGGCCGTCGAGGATCACGCTGTTCTGGCCATCGCTTGGGCCGACCTTGAGCGTGCGAATGTTGACCGTGTTCTCGCCGTTGACCACATAGGCGAACGAGCCTTCGTTACCGAACTGCACCGCCGCCGCCGGGGCCATGACCACTTGCTTGAGGGTATCGGCCAGCAGACGCACATTGACGAACTGATTGGGGAACAGGGCCAGATCCTTGTTCTGGAAGAGCCCCTTGAACTTCAGGGTGCCGGTGGTGGTGTCGATCTGGTTGTCGATGCTGCCCAGCACACCGGTCGCCTGCAATTTGCTGTCGGTGCGATCCCAGGCCTCGACCGGCAGGCTGGCACCGCTGCGGTAGCGCTCGAGCACCGTGCCCAGCTCGGTTTCCGGCAAGGTGAAGGCGACGTTGATCGGCTCGGTCTGGGTGATCACCACCAAGGCGGTGGTGTCGTTGGCAGCGACCAGGTTACCCAGGTCGAGCTGACGCAGGCCCACTCGACCACTGATGGGCGCGCGGATCTGGGTGAACTCAAGGTTCAGACGCGCATCGTTGACCTGGGCCTGATTGGTCTTGACCAGACCGGCGAACTGCGCAACTTGCGCCTGGGCGGTGTCTAGGGTCTGTTTGGCGATGCTGTCCTGTTCGTACAGGCCTTGGTAACGCGCGACATCGACCTGGGCGTTCTTCAACTGCGCCTGGTTCTGCGCCAGCGTACCTTCGGCCTGCTGCAAGGCGATGCGGTACTGGCGCGGATCGATTTCGGCCAATAGCTCGCCGGCCTTGACCTGCTGACCTTCCTTGAAGTGGATTTTCACCAGCTCGCCCGCAACGCGGCTGCGCACGTTCACGGTGTTGGTCGCGGTGACCGTGCCCAGGGCTTTGTAATACAGTGGGAAGTCACCTACGCGCACCGGCTCCACGCGCACCGGCACCGGGTCGGTCGAACCGCCGAAACCGGGCCTGCCCATGCCCTTGCCAGCGCGCCCGGCGCTGGCGTCCTTATGCTCAGGTGCTGCCGCCGGCCACAACCACCAGGCCAGCAAGGCCACCAGCAGCAGGATCAGCAGGCCGACGAGCCAGCGACGAGGGGATCGGGAGTTGGACACTTGCATGGGTTGAACGAACCTTGTTCAGAAAATGGCGGCTTGGGAGGGTGAACGATAAGCACTGGCAGTGTTTTAGCAAAGGTCCTTTACCAGAGGTTTACCTTTGCCTTACGTTGCCAAAAGCTTGAACTTTAAATGAAAACGGCCCGGAAAGCGTTCCGGGCCGTTACACGGTGTTGCTTGGAGCAAGGGTGGGCCGGCGAGTTCCGGCACCTGCCCTGCCCCAGGCGTCCCGTTACTTCAGCACAGCCAGGGCTGCTTCGTAGTTCGGCTCTTCAGCGATCTCGCCGACCAGCTCGCTGTGCAGCACTTTGTCTTGCTCGTCCAGCACCACCACGGCACGGGCAGCCAGGCCGGCCAGCGGGCCGTCGGCGATGGCCACACCGTACTGCTCGAGGAACTCGCGGCCGCGCAGGGTCGACAGGTTCTTCACGTTCTCCAGACCCTCGGCGCCGCAGAAACGCGCCTGGGCGAACGGCAGGTCGGCGGAGATGCACAGCACCACGGTGTTGTTCAGCTCGTTGGCCTGGGCGTTGAACTTGCGTACCGAGGTGGCGCAGGTCGGGGTATCGACGCTTGGGAAGATGTTCAGCACCTTGCGCTTGCCGGCGTAATCCTGCAGCGACTTGTCCGCCAGGCCTTCACCGACCAGGGAAAATGCCGGCGCCTGGGCGCCGACCTGCGGCAGTTGGCCGTTGACCTGAACCGGATTGCCTTTGAGAGTCACTTGAGCCATGACGAAATCCTTATGCGGGGTTTGAAAAGGACACTGAGTTAAGCATGAAGGCGCGCGGGTGCCTATGGGCAGGCGCGCAAATTGTTCGATCACGGGGCATTTTCTGTGAACAATAAAAAGCCCGGAACGCCAAAGGCGCTCCGGGCTGCTCTGCAGCGCGGGCGGCGGCGAATCAGCCGATCAGGCCGTACACCACCGAAGTCAGGGCGACCAGGCCGATCACCACCACGAAGATGTTCGACAGCGCACCGCTGTATTGGCGCATCGACGGCACGCGGCGAATGGCGTACATCGGCATCAGGAACAGCAGCACGGCCAGGATCGGCCCGCCCAGCGACTCGATCATGCGAAGGATGCTTGGGTTGAGGGTGGCGACGATCCAGCACACCACCAGCATCAGGGCCGCGACCACGCGGTCGAGGGTTTTGGCTGCCGGGCGCGCGCCGGTCTTGGCGATGATGCCCTTGAGGCCCTCGCTGGCACCGATGTAGTGGCCCAGGAAGGACTTGGCGATGGCGACGAAGGCGATCAATGGTGCGGCGAAGGCGATGGCCGGGTTGCTGAAGTGGTTGGCCAGGTACGACAGGATCGACAGGTTCTGCGCCTTGGCTTCGGCCAACTGAGCGCTGTCGAGGGTCAGCACGCAGCTGAACACGAAGAACAGCACCATCACCACCATCAGCAAGTGCGCGCGGCGCAGGATCTGCCCGCTGCGCGCGTCGGCGTGCTCGCCATAACGGCGTTTCTGGTCGACGGCGAAGGCCGAGATGATCGGCGAATGGTTGAACGAGAACACCATCACCGGAATCGCCAGCCACAGCGTGTGCAGGAAAGCCGAGCCGGACGGCACCTGTGCAGCGCTGTCAAGAATCCCACCGGTCCAATGCGGAATCAGGTACAGACCCAGCAGCCCCAAGGCCACGATGAACGGGTAGACCAGCAGGCTCATCACCTTGACCGTGGCCTGCTCGCCGCAGCGCACGATGGCCAGCAGGCCGAGGATCAGCACGAACGACAACAGCACCCGCGGCGGTGGCGTCATGTGCAACTGATGCTCGATGAAGCTGCTGACGGTGTTGGTCAGCGCCACGCTGTAGATCAGCAGGATCGGGAAGATCGCGAAGAAGTAAAGTACGGTGATCAGTGCACCGGCCTTGATGCCGAAATGCTCCTCGACCACCTCGGTGATGTCGCCGCCGCTGCGCCCGGACAACACGAAGCGGGTCAAGCCACGGTGCGAAAAATAGGTCATGGGAAACGCCAGCGCAGCGAGGATCAGCAACGGCCAGAAGCCGCCGAGGCCGGCGTTGATGGGCAGGAACAGCGTGCCTGCACCGATGGCTGTGCCAAACAGGCCCAGCATCCAGGTGGTGTCGTGACGCGACCAGTTGCCAAGGGTGGCGGGGGTCGATTCTGCATAGCGTTGCTCAACGCTTGGGGCCTGCTCATTCATTCCGGGTGACGCTCCACTCGCAAGACTGCAACAGGCTGAGAATGGCGAAACGCTGCGATCGCCCAACTCAACCGGATAAAGAGGGGCGCGATTGTGCACCGAAAGGTTGCACTTGCGAAGCCTTTTTCCGAGGGGCGGTTGCACTTGTCTTTACAAGCGCAATAGCGTGGGGAAGGCCCGGAACATTATTGACCGAAAAGTCAGCGCCACGGCCCGTGGCCGCTGACTTGCAGAGAAGGGCCGCGACGCGGCCCGGTACACGCTTACTGCTGCACCGCCGCGAAGGCTTCGGCAACCCGTTGCAGGTTGGCCGGACGCAGCCCCGACATGCACACCCGACCGCTGTCGATCAGGTACACGCCGAACTCATCGCGCAGGCGACGCACCTGCTGCACGCTGAAACCGGTGTAGCTGAACATGCCGCGCTGACGCAGGAAGAACTGGAAGTCCTGGTCGGGCAGCAGCACCGCCAGGGCATCGACCAGGGCCTGGCGCATGGCAAGGATGCGCGTGCGCATCACTTCCACCTCGGCCGCCCATTGGGCATTCAGATCGGCGTCGGCAAGCACGCCTGCCACCAACTGGGCGCCAAAGTTGGGCGGGCTAGAATAGTTGCGGCGCACCGTGGCCTTGAGCTGGCCGAGCACGCTCAAGGTGGTGGCTTCGTCGTCACAGACCACCGACAAGCCGCCGACACGCTCGCCATACAGCGAGAATATCTTGGAGAACGAGTTGCTCACCAGGCACGGCACACCGGCGCGGGCCATTTCACGAATGGCGAAGGCGTCCTCGACCAGACCCTGGCCAAAGCCTTGGTAGGCGATGTCGAGGAACGGGATCAGCTGGCGCGCCTTGACCACCTCGACCACCTGCTGCCACTGGCCCTGTTCCAGGTCGACGCCGGTGGGGTTATGGCAGCACGGGTGCAGCAGCACGATGCTGTTGGCGGGCAAGTGCTGCAGCGCAGCGAGCATGCCGTCGAAGTCGACGCCGCGGGTGGCCTGGTCGAAATACGGGTAAGTGTTCACCTGGAAGCCCGCGCCTTCGAAGATGGCGCGATGGTTGTCCCAGGTTGGGTTGCTGACCCAGACCTGCGACTGCGGGAAGTACCGCTTGAGGAAGTCGGCCCCCACCTTGAGGGCACCGGAACCGCCGACGGTCTGCACGGTGGCGACCCGCTCGCCGGTGACCGCAGGGTGATCGGCACCGAACAACAGCGCCTGAATGGCTTCACGGTAGCTGGCCAAGCCTTCCATCGGCAGGTACAGCGAGGCCTCGTGGGCTTGGCCGGCGAGGCGCTTTTCCACCGCATCCACTGCCTTGAGCTGCGGCACCACACCGGCCTCATCGTAGTACAGGCCGATACTCAGGTTGACCTTGTCGGCGCGCGGGTCGGCCTTGAAGGTTTCCATCAACGAGAGAATCGGGTCGCCGGCGTAGGCATCGACATGTTTGAACACAGCGTGCAGCTCCTTGGATCAGGACAGTTCGGAATGACTGCCCCGAGAATACCCGGAGTCGAGGCCCAGGAACATCACCTGCGTGCAAGGTTGTCTATGCAACCTTGCACAGCCGCGCGCTGCGCCCACTGCCGGACCGCCTCGTCACTCAATTGCGCAGGGCTTGCAAGGCGTCGAGTTCCTGCTGGGTCAGCGCCACCCCCTGCTGTGCGGCGATGGCACGCTCGCGATAGCGCCGCTCGCCAGGCAGGCGCGATAACCCGGCGGCCTGCATCTGCGCAACGAGTCCGGCGCTGCGCTGGGCGAAGTGACTGCCTTGTGCCTTGCTGGGGTCGATGACGATGATCAACTGCCCGGTCCAGGGCGTTTTCGCGCCAGGGTGCCGGGACCAGTCGAACTCCCAGGAAAAATGCCCCCCGGTCAGTGCGGCGGCCAGTAACTCGACCATCATCGACAGCGCCGAGCCCTTGTGCCCGCCGAACGGCAATAGCGCGCCGCCGTCGAGAATCGCCTTGGGGTCGCAGGTCGGCTGACCCAGGGCATCCACACCTATGCCGCTTGGCAATGCCTGGCCGGCGCGTGCGGCGATTTGTACATCGCCATGGGCCATGGCGCTGGTGGCCATGTCGAAGACAATGGGCTGCTGGCCGGCGCACGGGGCGGCGAAAGCAATTGGGTTGGTGCCGAACAGCGGCTTGCGGGCGCCATGCGGCACCACGCAGGTCATGCTATTGACCACGCTCAGCGCTACCAGGCCCTCTTCGGCAAAAGGCTCGACATCTGGCCACAGCGCGGCGAAGTGATGCGAGTTGCGAATCGCCAGCACGGCGATGCCGGCGTTGCGCGCCTTGTCCAGCAGCAGCGCGCGTGCTGCAGCCAGGGCTGGTTGGGCGAAGCCACCGGCGGCATCGACCTGTACGAAGCCTGCGGCGACATCGGTGACGTGAGGCGTGGCGCGACCATCGACCCAGCCGCTGTCGAGCGTCGATACATAGCCCGGCATGCGGAATATGCCGTGGCTGTGCGCGCCGTCGCGCTGGGCCGAGGCGCAATTGTCAGCCAGCACGGCGGCAACCGTCTCGCTGCAGCCATGGCGCTCGAATATCTGCTGCAGCAATTGGCGAAGGTCGTGCAAGGGTATGCGGGTCAGCGGGCTGGCCGTGGAAGCGGACATCTGATGCTCCTGAGTTGGAATTGTGCAAGCGACAGGGATGCTGTGCAACGACAGCCTTTTAAATGACAGAAAATACGTGTCTCGACCAGCAAGATCATCCACCCGATGCCGAACATTGCAGCGCTGCAATGAGCCGACTGCGTCGTTAAATATTATTGACCTCAACCCGCGGCAAACCCTTGCCGGCTGAGGCTCGCATCGCTTCAGCCCCCGAAATACGGCGCCCAAGGGCCATTTCCCTTGTTTGACATATCGAACGGCTCTGGCAAGCTAGCACCAAGCCCCGACCGGAATCGCCCAGTGACGAGCCGGCAGTGCTCGGGACTTCAGGTAGCACTTGCAGGCCAACGCCGTGCACCTGCACAACAACGACAGGCAGAGCCCTGTCATAAGGTGACATATGTCCAACAGCAACATTGGCAACAAGCAACCTTCCCTGCGCAAACCCGTCGTCCTGATGACCATGGGTAGCCAAGAGCGCAAAGGCCATGATTATCAGGTCATGACCCACAAATACATCACCCCGCTGGTCGACTTCGCCGATTGCGTCCCGGTCCTGGTGCCTACTTGCTGTGGCATCGAGGATCTGCAGACCTATCTGGACATGGCCGACGGTGTGTACCTGACCGGTGCCGGCAGCAACATCGACCCTGCCCTGTACGGCCAGGAAAACCAAACGCCGGGCAAGGGTCAGGACAAGAACCGCGACCTGTTCGATATCCCGCTGGTCAAGGCAGCGCTCAAGCGTGGCCTGCCGATTTTCGGGGTCTGCCGCGGCATGCAGGAAATCAACGTGGCCCTGGGCGGCGACATTTACCAGAAGGTCTACGCCGAACCTGGCTTCAACGATCACCGGGAAAACCCGGAAGATCCGGTCGAGGTGCAATACGCCCAGGTCCACAGCGTGACCATCGAACCTGGCAGCTGGTTGCATGAAACGTTGGGCACCGATCAGATTCGTGTGAACTCGTTGCACGGCCAGGGCCTGCGCAATCTCGGTCAGGGAATCGAAGCCATCGCCCGTGCCGAAGACGGCTTGGTCGAGGCGATTCACGCACCGAGCCTTTCGCCTTTCCTGTTCGCGGTGCAGTGGCACCCGGAGTGGCAGGCGGCGAGCAACCCAGACTCGATCAAGATCTTCCAGGCCTTCGGCGATGCCTGCCGCGCCCAGGTGCGCAAAGCCCAGATCAAGCGCCAGCAGGCCGCCTGATCCGCTGATTCAGCTTCGTTAGCTTTGATCGCGGGGCGGCGCAAGGTCGCCCCCGCTTCCCCGGTCACCCTCTGCTGGTCCCAGAACACCTCCCGTGGATGCGGGCGGCGGGCGTGTGCCTGTCTCCGCGATCTTTTTTTCCCAAGAGATATGATGACTGCCCTATGGCCGTCTGGCGTTTT
>NZ_JBKGGV010000023.1:0-30593 GCF_052041965.1 Pseudomonas sp. SMSB3
AGCAAGGCAGTCGCGCGCGCTTGGCACAGGCGTTACTGGCGCGAAACAAACTGGGCTGTATGGCTTGAGGGTTTTGGCGCCTGTGATATCGCGCCGCCCGCGCGGCGCATCGCGAGCTGCGCTCGCTCCTACGTTTGTTTCGGGCCAATGTTTCCTGGGGGATTTGCGTGCGGACGCCTTGGTGCATGGCGCGATATCACGTCGTACCAGCAAGGCAGTCGCGCGCGCCTGCCACAAGCGTTAATGGCCCGAAACAAACTGGGCTGTATGGCTTGAGGGTTTTGGCGCCTGTAATATCGCGCTGCCCGCGCGGCGCATCGCGAGCTTTGCTCGCTCCTACGTTTGTTTCGGGCCAATGTTTCCTGTGGGATTTGCGTGCGGACGCCTTGGTGCATGGCGCGATATCACGCCGTGCCGGCAAGGCAGTCGCGTGCGCCTGCCACAGGCGTTACTGGCCCGAAACAAACTGGGCTGTATGGCTTGAGGGTTTCGGCGCCTGTGACATCGCGCCGCCCGCGCGGCGCATCGCGAGCTACGCTCGCTCCTACGTTTGTTTCGGGCCAATGTTTCCTGTGGGATTTGCGTGCGGACGCCTTGGTGCATGGCGCGATATCACGTCGTATCAACAAGGCAGTCGCGTGCGCCTGCCACAGGCGTTACTGGCCCGAAACAAACGTAGGAGCGAGCGTAGCTCGCGATGCGCCGCGCGGGCGGCGCTCGATCTCGCAGGCGCCACAACCCTCAAGCCAAGAACCTTGCAGCCATAACTCAATCTCCCCCTTGCAATCCCCTGGTGGCACCCCAATAAAAGCTGTTAGATTTCAGTTGGTTGAAACACCGGCCCATTTGACTGGCAGAGGAAGCAGCCAATGATTGCAAAAGAATCCCG
Source organism: Pseudomonas sp. SMSB3 (assembly GCF_052041965.1). NCBI lineage: Bacteria > Pseudomonadati > Pseudomonadota > Gammaproteobacteria > Pseudomonadales > Pseudomonadaceae > Pseudomonas > Pseudomonas sp. SMSB3. Next base: position 890 of record NZ_JBKGGV010000023.1, read on the forward strand.
CCAGGCCCTGGCGCTGCAGCGCTTCGCCGAAGGCAACCCGCAGTTGCTCGAGGAAATCCGCGAGCTGGATGCGCGCGAACAGGCCCAGCAAATCGAGTGGGCGTTCGAAGACGCAGCTCAGGAGCAGGGTATCGAGCCCTGGGAACTGGCATTGCAACTGATCGCCGACAACCCCGAGCAATTGCAGGCCATGCGCCTCGAGACCCATCGCGAAGTGGCCGAGGCGCTGGGGATGGAGTGGGAGGAATATTGCCAATTCAACGAGATTGACGCCCAGTAAGGTGTGGTCTTGCTTTTGGCAGTTGTTTGACAAGGTATATCGGTTGTCTGCCACCCCTTTGGGGTGGTGCGCAGCCTTTTATATAAAGTGGCCAGGCGCACCTGTGTGCCGGCCTTCTAGTTAATCGACCGGCGTGCTTGCCGTCGCCCCGGATGGGGTGACTTCTGCAGCGTGACTCACTAGAATGTTCGCCCTTGATTCTGGAGTCGGGCTATCGCCGGCTAACGTCTGTGCAACGAGGAATATCCATGCAAGTTTCTGTTGAAAACACTTCCGCTCTCGAGCGCCGCATGACCATCGCCGTTCCGGCCGAGCGCGTCGAGAACGAAGTCAACAAGCGTCTGCAACAGACTGCCAAGCGCGCCAAGGTCGCGGGCTTCCGTCCAGGCAAAGTGCCGATGAGCGTCATTCGTCAGCGTTTCGAAGCTGACGCCCGTCAAGAAGCCTTCGGTGATCTGGTCCAGGCATCCTTCTACGAAGCCATCGTCGAGCAGAAGCTGAACCCTGCTGGCGCTCCAGCTGTTGAGCCCAAGTCCTTCGAAAAAGGCAAGGACCTGGAATTCGTCGCCATCTTCGAAGTGTTCCCAGAGTTCACCGTTGCCGGCTTCGACTCGATCAACGTCGAGCGCCTGAGCGCCGAAGTGGCCGACGCCGACCTGGACAAGATGCTTGAAGTGCTGCGCAAGCAGAACACCCGTTTCGAAGCGGTCGAGCGCGCTGCGCAGAACGATGACCAGGTCAACATCGACTTCGTCGGCAAGGTCGACGGTGAAGAGTTCGCCGGTGGTTCGGCCAAGGGCACCCAGCTGGTACTGGGCTCCGGCCGCATGATCCCAGGCTTCGAAGACGGCCTGGTCGGCGCCAAGGCTGGCGAAGAGCGCGTGGTCAACGTGACCTTCCCTGAGGACTACCAGAACCTCGACCTGGCCGGCAAGGCCGCCGAGTTCACCATCACCGTCAACAGCGTTTCGGCGCCTGTGCTGCCTGAGCTGAACGAAGAGTTCTTCGCCCAGTTCGGTATCAAGGAATCGACCCTGGAAGGCTTCCGCACCGAAGTTCGCAAGAACATGGAGCGCGAACTGCGCCAGGCGATCAAGACCAAGGTCAAGAACCAGGTCATGGACGGTCTGCTGGCCGCCAACCCGATCGAAGTGCCGAAGGCCCTGCTGGAAAACGAAGTCAACCGTCTGCGCGTGCAGGCTGTTCAGCAGTTCGGTGGCAACATCAAGCCAGAGCAACTGCCAGCCGAGCTGTTCGAAGAGCAAGCCAAGCGTCGCGTGGTTCTGGGTCTGATCGTCGCCGAAGTGGTCAAGCAGCACGACCTGAAGCCGGACGAAGGCAAGGTCCGCGAAATGATCGAAGAAATGGCTTCGGCTTACCAAGAGCCTGAGCAGGTCATCTCCTGGTACTACAAGAACGACCAGCAACTGAACGAAGTCCGTTCGGTTGTGCTGGAAGAACAAGTTGTAGATACTGTCCTGCAGAAAGCGACTGTGACCGACAAGTCGGTCTCGTACGAAGATGCCGTCAAACCAGCTGAGGCGCCTGCCGCTGCTGAGTAACGGGCTTCTTTCGTAGGAAACCCCACAAGCCAGCCTTCGCGCTGGCTTGTGCGTATTCAAGCCATGACTATTTGGGAGTGAGCGCAGGACATGTCCCGCAATTCTTATATTCAGCAGAGCTCTGACATCCAGGCCGCAGGCGGCTTGGTCCCGATGGTTATCGAGCAGTCCGCCCGTGGCGAACGCGCCTATGACATCTACTCGCGCCTGTTGAAGGAGCGAGTGATCTTCCTGGTTGGCCCCGTAGAAGACTACATGGCCAACCTGGTGGTGGCGCAGATGCTGTTCCTTGAGGCGGAAAACCCGGACAAGGATATCCATCTGTACATCAACTCCCCGGGCGGTTCGGTGACCGCTGGCATGTCGATCTACGACACCATGCAGTTCATCAAGCCGGACGTCTCGACCATCTGCATCGGCCAGGCCTGCAGCATGGGCGCCTTCCTGCTGGCCGCAGGTGCCAAGGGCAAGCGTCACTGCCTGCCCAACTCGCGGGTGATGATTCACCAGCCACTGGGCGGTTTCCAGGGGCAGGCGACCGATATCGAGATTCACGCCCAGGAAATCCTCAGCATCAAGGCGCGCCTGAACGAGCTGCTGGCTTACCACACTGGCCAGGATCTCGAGACCATCAAGCGTGATACCGAGCGTGACAATTTCATGAGCGCCTCGCGCGCGGCCGAGTACGGCCTGGTCGACTCGGTATACGACAAGCGGCAACTGGCCTCCTGAACCCAGGTGCCAGAGCAGGTAGGCGCGCTGAGCGCCTACCTGTGGACTTGAAAAAGCCCGCAATTGCCTTCATCTTGTGTTGCAAGCCTACCGGATTGGATCGATCGAATGACTGACACCCGTAACGGCGAGGACAGCGGCAAATTGCTTTATTGCTCCTTCTGCGGCAAAAGCCAGCACGAAGTGCGCAAACTGATTGCCGGGCCCTCGGTATTTATCTGCGACGAGTGCGTCGACCTGTGCAACGACATCATCCGTGAGGAGGTGCAGGAAGCCCAGGCCGAGAGCAGCGCGCACAAATTGCCTTCGCCGAAAGAAATCAGCGGCATCCTGGACCAGTACGTCATCGGTCAGGAGCGCGCGAAGAAGGTGCTGTCGGTAGCGGTGTACAACCACTACAAGCGCCTCAATCAGCGTGACAAGAAGGGCGACGAAGTCGAACTCGGCAAGAGCAACATCCTGCTCATCGGGCCTACCGGCTCGGGCAAGACCCTGCTCGCCGAAACCCTTGCACGCCTGTTGAACGTACCGTTCACCATCGCCGACGCCACCACCCTGACCGAAGCCGGTTACGTGGGTGAGGACGTCGAGAACATCATTCAGAAGCTGCTGCAGAAGTGCGACTACGACGTGGAGAAAGCCCAGATGGGCATTGTCTACATCGATGAGATCGACAAGATCTCGCGCAAGTCGGACAACCCGTCCATCACCCGTGACGTTTCGGGCGAGGGCGTGCAGCAGGCGCTGCTCAAGCTGATCGAAGGCACCGTCGCTTCGGTTCCGCCCCAGGGCGGTCGCAAGCACCCGCAACAGGAATTCCTGCAGGTCGACACCCGCAATATCCTGTTCATCTGCGGTGGCGCTTTCTCCGGCCTGGAAAAGGTCATCCAGAACCGCTCCACCAAAGGTGGCATCGGTTTTGGCGCCGAAGTACGCAGCAAGGAAGAAGGCAAGAAGGTTGGCGAATCGCTGCGCGAAGTCGAGCCGGACGATTTGGTCAAGTTTGGCCTGATTCCGGAGTTCGTCGGCCGTTTGCCGGTCTTGGCGACACTCGACGAGCTGGATGAGGCTGCGCTGATGCAGATTCTCACCGAGCCGAAGAATGCCTTGACCAAGCAATACGCCAAGCTGTTCGAGATGGAAAGCGTGGACCTTGAGTTCCGCACCGACGCCCTCAAGGCTGTCGCGCGCAAGGCACTGGAGCGCAAGACCGGCGCCCGTGGCCTGCGCTCGATCCTCGAAGGTGTGCTGCTCGACACCATGTACGAGATTCCTTCGCAGAAGGAGGTCAGCAAGGTGGTGATCGACGAGAGCGTCATCGAGGGTACGTCCCAGCCGCTGATGATCTACGAAAACAGCGAACCGCAAGCCAAGGCTGCACCCGACGCCTGATCTTCAGGTACCTGCCGGGTAGTGGCAGCACGCTGGAAGGGGCCTACGGGCCCCTTTCTGCTTTTCCTGTACAAGCGCTTGTAATTTCCCAGGCGTGCCCCCACATTAGGTCCAAGCATCATTTCCACCGGTTTCCGGCCATAGGGCCGTTGTAGAGGCGAAATCATGAAGACCACCCTCGACTTGCCTCTTTTGCCATTGCGCGATGTCGTCGTTTATCCGCACATGGTTATCCCACTGTTCGTGGGGCGTGAGAAGTCTATCGAAGCCCTCGAGGCCGCGATGACGGGCGAAAAGCAGATCCTGCTGCTGGCCCAGAAGAATCCAGCCGATGACGATCCAGGCGAAGACGCGCTGTATCGGGTCGGCACCGTGGCCACCGTGCTGCAACTGCTGAAACTGCCCGACGGCACCGTCAAGGTGCTGGTCGAGGGCGAGCAGCGGGGCGCTGTGGAGCGCTTCAACGAGGTCGATGGGCATATCCGTGCCGAAGTCTCCCTGATCGACGAAACCGACGCCGCCGAGCGCGAGTCGGAGGTCTTCGTGCGCACCCTGCTGTCGCAGTTCGAGCAGTATGTGCAACTGGGCAAGAAAGTCCCGGCCGAAGTCCTGTCCTCGCTCAACAGCATCGAAGAACCGGGCCGCCTGGTCGACACCATGGCTGCACACATGGCGCTGAAGATCGAGCAGAAGCAGGAGATCCTCGAGATCGTCGACCTGCCGACCCGTGTCGAGCACGTGCTGGCGTTGCTGGACGCGGAGATCGACTTGCTGCAGGTTGAAAAACGCATTCGCGGTCGCGTCAAGAAACAGATGGAGCGCAGCCAGCGCGAGTACTACCTGAATGAGCAGATGAAAGCCATTCAGAAAGAACTCGGTGACGGCGACGAAGGCCACAACGAAGCGGAAGAACTGAAAAAGCGCATTGAAGCTGCTGGTCTGCCCAAAGACGCCTTGGCCAAGGCCCAGGCCGAGCTGAACAAGCTCAAGCAGATGTCGCCGATGTCCGCCGAGGCTACCGTGGTGCGCTCGTACCTGGACTGGCTGGTGCAGGTGCCGTGGAAAGCCCAGAGCAAAGTGCGCCTGGACCTGACCAAGGCCGAAGAGATCCTCGACGCTGACCACTATGGCCTGGAAGAGGTCAAGGAGCGCATCCTCGAGTACCTCGCGGTGCAGAAGCGGGTCAAGAAGATTCGCGGCCCGGTGCTGTGTCTGGTCGGCCCGCCTGGCGTCGGTAAGACTTCGCTGGCCGAGTCGATTGCCGCTGCCACCAACCGCAAGTTCGTGCGCATGGCCCTTGGCGGTGTGCGCGACGAGGCCGAAATCCGTGGTCATCGGCGCACCTACATCGGCTCGATGCCAGGCCGCCTAATCCAGAAAATGACCAAGGTTGGCGTGCGCAACCCGCTGTTCCTGCTCGATGAGATCGACAAGATGGGCAGCGACATGCGTGGCGATCCGGCTTCGGCGCTGCTCGAAGTTCTTGACCCTGAGCAGAACCACAATTTCAACGACCACTACCTTGAAGTCGACTATGACCTCTCGGACGTGATGTTCCTGTGCACCTCGAACTCGATGAACATCCCGCCGGCGCTACTCGACCGGATGGAAATCATCCGCCTGCCGGGCTATACCGAAGACGAGAAGATCAATATCGCGGTCAAGTACCTGACGCCCAAGCAGGTCAAGGCCAACGGCTTGAAGAAAGAAGAGCTCGAGATCGACGTCTCGGCGATTCGCGACATCATCCGGTACTACACCCGCGAAGCCGGTGTGCGCGGCCTCGAGCGCCAGATCGCCAAGGTCTGCCGCAAGGTGGTCAAGGAGCACACCGGGCAAAAACAGGTCAAGGTCAAGGTTACCGGCGATCAGCTCGAGCACCTGCTCGGGGTGCGCAAGTTCCGCTACGGCCTGGCTGAGCAGCAGGACCAGATCGGTCAGGTCACGGGGCTGGCCTGGACCCAGGTGGGTGGCGAGTTGCTGACCATCGAGTCGGTGGTGATCCCTGGCAAGGGGCAACTGATCAAGACCGGCTCGCTCGGCGATGTCATGGTCGAGTCGATCACCGCCGCGCAGACCGTGGTTCGCAGCCGTGCCCGCAGCTTGGGTATCGCCGCTGATTTCCACGAAAAACACGACGTGCACATCCACATGCCCGAGGGTGCCACGCCCAAGGATGGTCCAAGTGCCGGTATCGGCATGTGCACCGCCCTGGTGTCGGCACTGACGCAGATTCCGGTACGTGCGGACGTCGCCATGACCGGTGAGATCACCCTGCGTGGCCAGGTTCTGGCCATTGGCGGTTTGAAAGAAAAGCTGCTGGCGGCGCACCGGGGTGGCATCAAGACCGTGATCATTCCGGAAGAGAATGTTCGCGATCTGAAGGAAATTCCGGAAAACATCAAACAGGATCTGCAGATCAAACCGGTCAAATGGATTGACGAAGTCCTGCAAATTGCGCTGCAATACGCCCCGGAGCCCTTGCCAGATGTGGCTCCGGAGATTGTCGCGAAAGAAGACAAGCGCGACGGCGATGCCAAGGAAAGAATCAGCACGCATTAGTAGTTTTTGCTTGGGTGGCATTTCTTGACAGTTTTTTCGGGGCCTTGCTATAAAGCGGCACGCTATTGTCAAGCTGTCACCCAGCGCAGGTTTCATACGCCTTCATTACATACTTAGAAACATACTCAATTGAGACATAAGGGGACTTCGAGTGAACAAGTCGGAACTGATTGACGCTATCGCTGTATCGGCAGATATTTCCAAAGCGGCCGCCGGCAAGGCGCTGGACGCTGTGATCGAGTCCGTGACCGGCGCCCTGAAACAAGGTGACGATGTCGTTCTGGTTGGCTTCGGTACTTTCACTGTCAAGGATCGTGCCGAGCGCACCGGTCGCAACCCACAGACCGGCAAGGCGATCAAGATCGCTGCTGCCAAGGTTCCGGGCTTCAAGGCAGGCAAAGGCCTGAAAGACGCCGTCAACTAAGTCGTCGCTTTCAGCCGAACCAGGCCCGACCCTGGTTCGAGCACGCTGATGGCGGGGCGCAAACGTTCCCGCCTGACACGTTTGCTAAGAAAAGGCGCATCCTCGGATGCGCCTTTCTTTTATCAGGATTTAACCCACGCTCCGCGGTTGTCGACGCAGTGGAACAGCCGTTTCTGGGGGACGCATGCTGCAAAATATCAGGGACAATTCACAGGGTTGGATTGCCAAGACCATCATCGGCCTCATCGTCGTGTTGATGGCATTGACCGGTTTCGAAGCGATTTTCCAGGCCGCCACCCATAGCCAGGATGCTGCCAAGGTGAACGGCCAGACCATCAGTCAGAACGAGCTGAGCCAGGCCACCGACATGCAGCGCCGCCAGCTGATGCAACAGCTGGGCAAGGATTTCGATCCTGCGCTGCTCGATGACAAGCTGCTGCGCGATGCTGCGCTCAAGGGCTTGATCGATCGCAAACTGCTCTTGCAGGGTGCTGAAGACGCCAAGTTCGCCTTCTCCGAGGCAGCGTTGGATCAGGTGATCTTGCAGACGCCCGAGTTTCAGGTCGACGGCAAATTCAGTGCCGACCGTTTCGACCAGGTCATTCGCCAAATGGGCTACGGGCGCATGCAGTTCCGCGAGATGCTCGCCGAGGAAATGCTGATCGGCCAGTTGCGTACCGGCATCGCCGGCAGCAGCTTTGTCACCGACCAGCAGGTCGATGCCTTCGCGCGCCTGGAAAACCAGACGCGTGACTTCGCGGCTTTGACCTTCAAGGCCAACCCGGCTGCGGTGACGGTCAGCGAGGACGAAGTCAAGGCCCATTATGAGCAGCACGCCAAGGAGTTCATGACGCCGGATCAGGTGGTCATCGACTATGTCGAGCTGAAGAAATCGGCGTTCTTCGACCAGGTCAAGGTCACCGACGAGGAGCTCAAGGCGCAGTACGAAAAAGAGATCGCCAACCTGGCCGAGCAACGCCGCGCGGCGCACATCCTGATCGAGGTCAACGACAAGGTCACCGATGCCCAGGCCAAGGCCCGTGCAGAAGAGATCGAGCAACGCCTGGCCAAGGGTGAAGACTTCGCCAAGCTGGCCAAGGAATTCTCCCAGGACCCAGGCTCTGCCAGCAATGGCGGCGATCTCGGTTTCGCAGGCCCGGGTGTGTACGATCCAGACTTCGAAGAGGCGCTGTACAAACTCGCCGATGGTCAAGTGTCGGCCCCGGTGCGTACACAATTCGGCTACCACGTGATCAAGCTGCTGGGCAAGCAGGCGCCGGAGGTTCCGAGCTTCGCAAGCCTCAAAGACAAGCTGCTGCGCGACCTCAAGACGCCACTGGTCGAGCAGCGTTACGTCGATGCCAGCAAGCAGTTGCAGGATGCCGCTTATGAGGCTTCCGACCTCGGCCAGCCCGCTCAGGACCTGAACCTCAAGGTGCAGACTTCGGCGCCGTTTGGCCGTGAAGGCGGCGAGGGCATCACCGCCAACCGCGGGGTGGTGCAGGCTGCGTTCTCCGAAGAAGTGCTGGATGAGGGGGCCAACAGCACCGCCATCGAGCTGGACCCTGAGACCACCGTGGTGCTGCGCATCAAGGAGCACCGCAAGCCGACTCAGCTGCCGCTGGAAGCCGTTGCCGGCAATATCCACGACCAGCTGGCCAAGGACAAGGCAACGGCCGAACTCAAGGCCAAGGCAGACAAGTTGATTGCCGGTCTGCGTGATGGCTCGATCGCTGCGGCTGGTGCACACGACGGCCAGCAGTGGAAATCGTACGAGGCCGTCGCCCGTGGCCAGGACGGCATCGACCCGGCTGAGCTGCAAGCGCTGTTCCGCCTGGCCAAGCCGCAAGGCAAGGACAAGCCGGAATACGGCAGCGTGGTTCTGGCCGATGGCAGCCTGGTCGTGCTGCAGCTCAAGGGCGTCAACGATGGGGCTGCCGCCAGCGACGAAGAGAAGCAGCAGATTCGCCGCTACCTCGCTTCGCGCATTGGCCAGCAGGACTTCGCTGCGTACCGCAAGCAACTGGAAGGGGCTGCAGACATCACTCGCTACTGAGTGCTGCATGCCCCCGCAAACAGGCCGCTCTATGCGGCCTGTTTCATTTCCGAAATCCGTTGACCTGCAGCCTCAACGCTTTTCACCCTCGTAATGGTCCAACGTGTCGCGGGCAATCTCGCGGCCGAGCGCGATCAGCTCTGGCGCCTTGTAGAACTCGAAGAACCGGCACACCCGCTTGGGTACGTTGATCAGTACATCGGGTGGGTAGCCGGCGATCTTGTACTGGGCAAGGGAGGTCTGCATCACTTCAAAGCTCTGGTTGATCAGGTCGAGCAGCGATGCGGGGCCAACGTTGTCGATGATGAAAGAACCGGTCGCCGACTTCGGCGCGCCTTGGGTTTCTGGCGCTGCAGCGGGCTGCTGGGCTGGGTCTGGGTTGTCGGCGAGCCACGGATTGCTCGGTGCCAAACTTTCGGCAACGATCTCTTGTTCGATGCGGACCAATCGTTCAGCTGGCTTGCGGCGAAACGGCAGGTGCGAGCCCAGCGAGTCGAGCAGGGCATCGAAGCGCGTCTTGAAGGCAGCCGGTCGCTCGATTACTGGCAACTGGTATTGCTGCTGGTTGGTGGCGTTGAGGTTGACGGCAATGATCAGGTCGCAGTGGCTGGACACCACTGGCACGATCGGCAATGGGTTGAGAATGCCGCCGTCGACCAGCATGCGGTTGCCCTGCATGACCGGGGTGAACAAGCTGGGAATCGCTGCCGAGGCGCGCATCGCCTGATGCAGGCAGCCTTCCTGGAACCAGATCTCCTGCTGGTTGGTGAGGTCGGCAGCGACCGCCGTGTAGGGGATGCGCAGTTGCTCGATATTGATCTCGCCGACAATCTTGCGGATTTGCCCGAAGACCTTGTCACCGCGAATCGCGCCCAGGCGAAAGCTGACGTCGACCAGGCGCAGGACGTCCAGATAATCCAGGCTTTCGATCCAGTGCCGGTACTGCTGAAGCTTGCCTGCTGCATAGATACCGCCAATCACTGCACCCATGGAGCACCCGGCGATGCAGGCGATCTCATAACCGCGCCGTTCGATTTCCTCGATCACGCCGATGTGGGCGTACCCGCGAGCGCCACCCGATCCCAGTACCAATGCCACGCGTTTGCTCATCAACATTCCCCGGCTTATGCAACGATGGCCCTACAATGCACGCAGCATTGCTGTGCTTCAATAACACTCTAGGCAACCCGAAGCGAAGCGGCACTTTTGCTGCCACCCGACGTCGAACAGCCAACCGCTTCCACTCCCTGAGGTGACACTGATGAAAGCCTGGATCTGCCTTCCGCTGATGGCCCTGGCGCTGGCCGGTTGTGCCGGCAAGACCGCCTACCGTGAAAGCTGTGCGACGCAGCTCGATGCCGCCTGGAAGGAGCTCGACCTGGCCAAGGCCGAGGGCTTTGCCGGGGCCGTGAGTTATTCCAAGGCGCTTTCGCTGCTGACCGGCGCCAAGACCCAGCAGCAGTTCGAAGGCTACGAAAATTGCTCCAACAAAGCCGAAAAAGCGCGCTTCTACATTCGTGAGTCGCGCGCCGGGCGCTGATCGAGGAGTGATACATGTCCGCCATGCTTGATCACGTCGTCGCCCAAGTATTGACCTTGCAAGTGCGCCTGTTGGCCTGCCGTGAACGGCTGGCCGCCGATACCGACAGCGAAGCGCTGCATGACTTGCGCACCAGCTTGCGGCGCTTGCGCAGTTTGCTGCGCCCACTGCGAGGGTTGCCAGGGGTGGAGCAGCTGGAGCAGGCGGCTAAGGCCCTGGGCACCTTGACCACGCCATTGCGTGATCGTGAAGTATTGGCCGGCGAACTGCTTCGCCGCGGGCAGCGTCAAGCCGGTGAGCGGCGCCTGGCCGGACGTGGCAAGACTTTCGCCAGCGTCGCCAGCAGTGCCCAACTGACCCGAGTCCTGTCGATCCTCGATGCCTTCCCGTTGTTTCTGCGCGCGGCTGACCGCGAAGGGCTGGTCAAGGCGCTGGACAAGCGCGTCGACCAGCGCCTGCTCAAGCAATGGCGCAAGCTGGGCAAGGCTCTGCGCGACCCCACCCACGATCGCCATCGGCTGCGCTTGCTGATCAAACGGGCGCGCTATGGTGATGAGGCCTACCCCCAGCTTGATCATGCAGGCAACAAACTCCAGCGTTTGTTGAAGAAAGCCCAAGGCGACCTGGGCGACTGGCATGACCGCCTGCAGTGGTTGCTACGGGCCGGCGAGCAGCTCGATCTGGCACCGTGCAAGGCCCGATGGGAGCAGGAGTTGCACGAGGCTGAAGCGAAGTCCGACATCACCCTCAAGGCCCTGCACCGCGCGCTCGAGCGGCGTAAGCCCGGCAAATGACCGATATGCGGGCTGATCGGCGAAGGAGAGCTGGCTAGTATTGGCCAATCCTTCGCCAATACCACGAGGTGGCCGATGAATTTCTTGCAACTGCTCGACGCCGTCCACACTGACCCCAGTGCCTTCAGCGTGCCCTCAAGCTGGGCACAGGGCCGTGCAGTCTTTGGCGGCCTGATGGCGGCGCTGGTGCATGAACGCATGCGCACCCAGCTCAGTGACGATCGCCCGACCCGTTCATTGGCCATCACCTTTGTCGCACCGGCGGCCGCCGAAGTGGCCATGGGTCTGGAGGTGGAGGTACTGCGCGAAGGCAAGGCAGTCAGTACGCTGCTTGGCAAAGCGATCCAAGGTGACCAAGTGGTGACGCTGGTACAGGGCAGCTTCGGCGCCGGGCGGGCTTCTGTCATCGATGTGCCGGCCATGCAGGCGCCGCAGATGACGCCCGTGGAGCAGGCAGCGACGGAGCTGCCCCATATTCAAGGTGTCACGCCCGAGTTCATGCGCCACGTGGCGCTGCGTTGGACGGTGGGCGGCCTGCCGTTCAGCGGCAACCCTTCGCGCTGCATGGGTGGCTGGGTACGTTTGCGCGATGTCGCCGAGGCGCCGCTGACCGAGGCACATTTGCTGGCCTTGGTCGATGCCTGGCCGCCAAGCCTGCTGCCGTTGCTCAAGCAGCCTGCCGCTGGTAGCACGCTGACGTGGACGATCGAGTTCGTCCAGCCGATTGCCCAGCTGTCGACCCTGGACTGGTGTTACTACCAGGTTGAAACGGAACATGCCCGAGACGGCTACGGGCATGCGGCTGCGAAGTTGTGGAGCGCCAAGGGCGAACTGTTGGCGTTGAGCCGCCAAACCGTGACGGTCTTCGCCTGATCTCAGCGCTTGTGCTTGTGCCGGGCCCGCCACGCCTTCCACCAGGCGCCACTGAGCACGAAGCGGGGGAAGGTGATGAACTGTTCGGTGAGCAGGCGTTGCACGGCATCCTGACGATTGGCGAACGGCTCGGGCTGCTCGGCCTCCAGGCGATGCCCGTGGCGTTGCAGGCCGAGCCCTGCGATCAATGCGATCACGCCCACGGCCAGCTGTACCAAGTCCAGGCCAAACAGCCCCGAGAGCACGAGCAAGGCGCCAAGGATGAACAGCGGTACCGCGATCAGGTGCAGCACCAGGTTGGCCGGATGCCGGTGGTTGTTGTGATAGCCACGCCATTGCCAGGCGTGCAGGTTAGGCAGTCGTTTGCTCATGAACAGATCCTCGCAGTCATGCCCAAAGCTTAGTGTGCCTGCACCAGCGCAGCCAATCGAAGCTGGCTATGGCGACTATAGCTTGAGCTGGCCGATGGCCTTGTTCAGCTCCCCGGCCAGGGTTGCCAGTTCAGTGCTGGTGGTTGCCGAGCCGACGGTCTGCTGAACGGTCTGCTCGGTGACATCACGAATGCACACCACCGCGCGGTTCATCTCTTCAGCCACCTGGCTTTGCTGCTGCGCAGCCACCGCGATCTGGGTATTGCTTTGGCGCATCTGCGCGACCGCGCCGGTGATTTCAGCCAGCGCCGCGCCCGCTTCACGGGCCTGCTTGACGCAGTCGTCGGCCTTGTACGAGCTTTCCTGCATGAATTCCACTGCATCGCGCGTGCCGGCTTGCAGGTCGGCGACCATGTGGGTGATTTCGTCGGTGGAGGTCTGCACCCGCTTGGCCAGGTTGCGGACTTCATCTGCGACCACGGCGAAGCCGCGTCCCAGGTCGCCGGCGCGGGCGGCTTCGATCGCGGCATTGAGGGCCAGCAGGTTGGTCTGCTCGGCGATGCTGTGGATCACGGCGACGACGCCATTGATCTTCTGGCTGTCATCGGCCAGCTGCCGAATCATTTCGGCAGTCTGCTGCACGCCGCTGGACAGCCCGGCGATCGAGTCCTGCACCCGACTCACCACCTGCTGGCCGCTGCCGGCGAGGGTGTCGGCGGTTTGCGAGAGGTCGCGAGTCTCGCTGGCGTGCTGGGCGATGTGGTGCACGGTGGCCGACATCTGGTTGATCGCTGTGGCAGCTTGATCGGTTTCGCTCTGCTGGCCGAGCATGCCATGGCGCACGTCGCTCATGCTGCTGGCCAGGCGCGCAGCGCCGCTGTCGAGTTGTGCGGCGGTCGACGCCACGGTGCTGACCACACGGTGATAGGTGCTTTGCATGGCATTGAACGCGCCGGCCATCTGGCCGACCTCATCGCCGCACGCCAACGGCACGCGAGCAGATAAGTCGCCGGTCTTCTCCACGTGCAGCATGACATCCTTGAGGGTGTTGAGCTGGCTGAGTAGAAAGCGGATCAGCAGCTGCGAGGCCGCGAGCATCGCCAGCATCAGGATCAGCACGCACAGCGCGTAGTTGACGAAGCGGTCGAGAAACACCTGACGCAGGCTTGGGCTGGTGGCCAGCACCGCGACGCGCTGGTTGCCATGGCGCAGTACCTGCGCACCGCGCAGTGGCTGGCTCCCCAGGATCCAGGCGGACGGCAGGCTTACCCAGCCCTCGGCCTCGGCCAGCGGCTGCAGGTCTTGATCGGCGTAGCGCGGGGTCTGCCCGGCTGGCCACACCAGCAAGTTGGTCAGGCGCGGCAGCGGCTGGGTGGCAGGCCAGGCGCCCAGCAGTTCTGCCTGCGCCTGCGCCTGCTGCTGGGCCGCATCGGCGCGCGCCCCTTGTTCGAGGTACAGGGCATAGACCACGAACAACAGTGTGATGACGAAGGCCACCGCATTGACGGCCCAGAACTTGTATTTCAGTGAAATGTTGCTGAGCCAGGCACCCATGTGTCGGTCATCCGTGAGTTGAGCGAAAACAATATTGGCAAGTTGCCATCATTGTGCGCGCGCACCTGCAGATGGATGCTGACCTGGATCAAGGCAGCTGGAAAAACGCTCTGGCCGTGGCCGTGGTGTGCTGAGCGCACTGTTCCGGGGTTTCGTTGCGATGTCGGGCGACTTCGCGCAGCACCTCGGTAAGAAAAGCCGGTTCGTTACGCCCGTGCTTGGGTTTTGGCCGCAAGCTACGCGGCAGCAGGTAAGGCGCATCGCTTTCGAGCATCAGCCGGCCTTGGGCGATACTGCCCACCAACGCATGCAGGTGGGTGCCACGGCGCTCATCGCAGATCCAGCCTGTGATACCAATGTGCAGGTCCATGTCGAGGTAGGCAAACAAGGCATCGCGCTCACCGGTAAAACAGTGCACCACGGCAGCCGGCAGGTGATCGCGGTAGTCCTTGAGAATGGCCAAAAGCCGTGCACTGGCATCGCGCTCATGCAGGAACACCGGCAGCTTCAGTTCGGCGGCCAGCGCCAGCTGCGCATGCAGGGCCTTTTCTTGCAGTGGGCGAGGGGAGAAGTCGCGGTTGAAGTCCAGCCCGCACTCACCCACTGCGCGTACCCTCGATTCTCCCAACATCTGGCGCAGGCGCTGTTCGCTGCTGCTGTCCCAGCTCTGAGCATCGTGCGGATGCACACCGGCGGTGGCAAACAGGTGCCTCCCTTGCGGGTCGAGCTGCTGGCACAGCTCCAGTGCCTGCTCGCTTACGTCCAGACTGGTGCCGGTCAGAACCATCTGCACCACGCCGGCTTCGATGGCGCGCTCGACGACGGCTGCCTGCTGGTCATGGAAACTGCGGTTGGTCAGGTTGACGCCGATATCGATCAATTGCATGGTGCTCACTCGTGCTGCAAGGTCGGTCAGCATATCAAAAGCTGGGATTTTCGGAAAAAACCCAAAACTTCAGGGGCTTGCGATGGTCTTTTGCGTTCATTTCCCACATGTGCACGCACGTTTATGGCTGTCGCCTTTCGATCAGGGATGTTCCCGCGCATGCTGCGCTGCCTGCTGAGCCTGCTGGCGGTACTCGGCTTGGCGCAGGCCGACCTGGCCTACGCGCGTGTGCCTGGGCCTCAGCACACGGTGGCGACCAGCACGCTGCGCGACCTTGGGCAGATCCGCAGCAGCAAGGTGCTGCGCGTGCTGGTCAATCAGAGTCGCAACAGCTCAGGTGAAATCAAGGGTGAGCCGGTGGGGGTCGAATACTACCGGCTGCGGGCGCTCGAGCATTACCTCAATGCCCGCGCTGGCGAAGGCCAGCAGATCCGCTTGCAGATCATTCCCCGGGCCAAGGAACAGCTGCTGGGGGCCTTGCAGCGTGGCGAGGGCGACCTCGCGGCTCCGGGTGAGCTGCTTGACCCGGCGGTGGTCGGCGCGGTCAACCGCAGCGCGCCGGTGCTCGATCAGGTGCCCCTGGTGCTGGTCGGGCGCAAGGGCGGGCGCAGTTTCACCCGTATCGAACAGCTGTCGGGGCGCACCGTGGCCTTGACCAGCGCCAGCGCGGCGGGTGCGCTGATCGAGCAAGCCAACCAGCAGCTCGCCCTGCGCAAGCGGGCGCCGATCAAGATCGAGTGGGTCGATTCGACCCTGGCGGTGGAGGATGTGCTGGAGATGGTGCAGGCCGGGATCTATGCATCGACCATCGTCGAGCGGCCGATCGCCCAGCGCTGGGCGCGGGTGATGCCGCGCCTGCGCCTGGACACGCGCCTGCAACTGGGCGCCCCGCAGGCCATGCGCTGGTATGTGCGGCGCGATGCGCCCTTGCTGCTGGCCACGGTCGATCGGTTCTTGCAAGGCTACCGTGCCCCGGAAAACCAGGATGCGGCCTTCGAGCGTATCTACCGGCGCCAGTACCGGGTGCACAACCCTTTGGCCAGCAAGGACCGGCAACGCCTGCAGGCCGTGCGCGCGGTGCTGCAGAAACACGGTCAGGCACAGCAGATCGACTGGCTCAACCTGGCGGCGCTGGCGTTCAAGGAGTCGACCCTGAACCCTGCCGCACGGGGGCGTGGCGGGGCGCATGGGCTGATGCAGATCACCCCGGCGGCAGCGCAGCGCGTGGGCGTCAGCGATACCGCTTCGGTCGACGGCAACGTCCAGGCCAGTGCGCGTTATCTGGCGTTGATCCGCCGCAAGTTCTTCGCCAGCCCGAAGATCAACGAGCGCGAACGCATGGCCTTCGTCCTGGCCGCCTACAATCTCGGTCCGGAGCGGGTGCAAGCAATGCGCGCCGAAGCGCGCAAGCGCGGCCTCAATGGCAATCAGTGGTTTTTCCAGACCGAACGGGTTGCCATGGAGCAGGTGGGCATGGGGCCGGTGAATTTCGTCAACAGCGTCAACAAGTACTTTCTGGCCTTCAATCGCGAACGCGCAGCGCTTGAGCGGGTAGCCAGACGCTGAGGTGAGTGCAATGCATTTGCCCTGGGGGCTTGCAGCTTGCGCGTTGTGGCTCTAGCATACCGCTTGCGCCGATTTAAACAGCTACTTGCGGGGCGCGGGATCGCCCTGGTGTGGGTCGTCCGAAATACCGCTAAAGCGCTGGTTCGGTGACGCCTCCCACCGCTGCCCAGCGGGATTTGCGAGGCGGAGAGATCTCCATGAGTTGCCCACGTACCAGTGTTTGTCTGAGCCCTCTGCCTGCCCATCAGGCCGCGCGTACCCCACGCATTCTGCTAGCTGGCCACCATCAGCCAACCTTGTTGCGCCACCTCGAAGGCCTGTCGCGCCGCAAGGGCCAGGCTCGCGCCTTTCTCATTCAGTTCGCCCACAGCCCATGGCGTCTGGAGCAGTTCGCCAGTGACCGGTTCGACTTGGCGGTGATTCAGGCGCCGGCGCGCGAAGAGGCTGCGCACATCATCGCTCATCTGACCCGCATTGCCCGCCAAGGCTTGATCACCAGGCGCTGAACAGCGTCGGTGCATCGGCGTTCAACTGTGCGGCGCCGCCCCCGGCTTCTGGTATTCGATGTGGATCACTTCCCAGCAGGCGTCGCCGGTGGGTGTGCGCACCACGATCTCATCCCCGACGCATTTGCCGATGCAGGCTCGTGCCATGGGCGAATCGATGGAGATGAAGTCCTTGCGCTCGTAGATTTCATCACCGCCGACCACGCGGAAGGTCTTGCGCTCATCGTCTTCGTTGGCGATGGTCACCCAGGCGCCGAAGAACACCTTGCCTTCCTGGCTGGGCGCGTAGGGCACGACACGCAGATCCTCGATGCGCTTGCGCAGGTAGCGCACACGCCGGTCGATCTCGCGCAGGCGTTTCTTGTTGTACTGGTAGTCGGCATTCTCGCTGCGATCGCCCAGCGACGCGGCCCAGGTCACCTTCTTGGTGATCTCCGGGCGTTCCTGGCGCCACAGCCAGTCCAGCTCGTCTTTCAAGGATTGGTAGCCTGCTTCAGTGATTAGGTTGGTTTTGCTCATGTTCGCCTGTCATCGAGGGAGTGCCGGTCACTACCTGAAATACCTGAAGCGCGACTCTAGCATCTGTGAGCGGGTTTTTCTGTGGTGTTGAAACGGCGATGCCCACGTGCCTGCTGCAGGCGCGTGAGCATCGATCGTCAGCAGGTGGGCCGTGGAGGGTGCCTACTTGGCGCTGGCAACCTCGGCGACTGATGCGCGCTCAAGCTGGCGCTTGCGCCCGATCACCAACACCGCGATGCCGGCCACGGTGCACAGCGCCGCCAGCGGCATCAGCGCCAGTGCGTAGCTGCCGGTAGCGTCATGGATTGCACCGTAGGCATTGACCATGATGCCGCCACCAATCAGGTTGGCCATGGCACCCACCGCCGCCAGCCCGGCAGCGGCGGTCGAGGACGACAGCCAGCCGGACACCAGCGCCCAGAACGGGCCTTTCATCGAGTAGGCGCCTACCAGCACCATGGTCAACATGACCACCGTGGCAGGCAGGGAGGAGGTGAACAGCGTCATCAATAGCCCGGCAGCGATCAGCAGCATGGTCATTGCAGTGTGCCAGCGCCGCTCACCGGTTCGGTCGGAGCTGCGGCCCCAGACGATCATCAGCACCGAAGCGATGCCGTACGGAATCGCATTGACCAGGCCGATCTGCATGGCGTCCAGGCCGAAGGTCTTGAGTAACTGAGGTGCCCATACGCTCATGGTGCTGCCCGCCGCGGAGGCGCCTGAGTAGATCAGCGCCAACACCCAGATGTCCTTGTGCCGCAACAGCTTCCACAGCGAGATATGGCCGATGGCGGTCTTCTTCGACGCCTCGTCGGCCAGCCGTCGAATCAGCCAGCCGCGCTGCTCGTCACTCAGCCACTTGGCCTGTTCGGGACGGTCGGTGAGCACGAACAGGCAGGCGATGCCCAACAGTACGGCGGGAATACCTTCGAGGATGAACAGCCAGTGCCAACCGCGCATGCCCAGCCAGCCATCCAGGCTCAAGAGCAGGCCCGACAGCGGCGATCCGATGAAATTGGCGGCCGGGATCGCCACCATGAACAGGGCGACCATGCGCGCTCGATAGGCCGATGGCAGCCAGTAGGTAAGATACAGCAACACGCCGGGGAAGAAGCCAGCCTCGGCCGCGCCAAGCAGAAAGCGCATCACATACAGCGAGTTGGCGCCCTGGACGAACGCCGTGCCAGCGGATATCAGGCCCCAGGTGATCATGATCCGGGCGATCCAGATCCGCGCGCCATAGCGCTGCATCGCCAGATTGCTGGGCACTTCGACCAGGAAGTAGGCGAAGAAGAACAGGCTGCTGGCGAAGCCAAAGACCTTGGCTGTCAGTTGCAGGTCCTCGTTCATTTGCAAGGACGCCATGCCGATATTGCCGCGGTCGATGATCGCGATCAGGTAGCAGATGATCAGAAATGGCAGCAGGCGCCAGGCGACGCGGCGCATGGTGCTGCGTTCGAGCTCATCGGGCTGGGAGGTTGCTGAAGTCATGGTGCTCTCCACTTGTTTTTTTTCTGGAGTGACGCGTGGTGAACGTGCCCCGACTGGCGACGAGGCACACGGCGCTGCCGATCAGCTGGCGAACAGGTGGCGATTGACCACGCAACGCGGATCCAGTGCAGTGCCAGCCCAGACATCGAAGATTTGCTGCAGCGCCACCAGGGCCACGCGGTCGCGCGCTTCGCTGGTATTGGCGCCCACGTGGGGTGTAGCGACCAGATTGGGCAGGCCCCACAGCGGGCTGTCGGCAGGCGGCGGCTCGGGATTGAAGGTATCGAGGCCGGCCCCGGCGATACGCCGTTCGCTCAGTGCGGTGACCAGCGCCGCCGTATCGATCAGCTCGCCGCGGGCGGTATTGATCACGATGGCGCCGGGACGCATGCGTGCGAACTGGTCGGCGCCCAGCAAGTTGTGATTGGTCTCGGTGAGCGGGCAGTGCAGGCTGATGATATCGCTTTGCGCCAACAACTGATTGAAATCTTCCTCGCGCTCGACGTTGGCGCGTTGCGGCAGCTGCTTGAGGTAGGGGTCATAGACCTTGACCTTCATGCGCAGCGGCGCCACCAGGTCCAGCAGTATTCCGCCAATCGAGCCGAGGCCGATCAAGCCCAAGGTCTTGCCGGACAACTCGATGCCATTCGCCTCGGCCTTGTCCCAATGCCCATCGCGCATGCGTGCATCGAGCAGGGCGGTTTGCCGAGCAACGCTGAACATCAGGGCGAACGCCAGTTCCGCCACCGACTGCGCATTGGCGCCCACGGCGATCGAAACCGGGATGCCTTGATCGGCTGCGGCCTGAATATCGATGGTGTTGTAGCCCACGCCATGTTTGGCAATGACCTTGAGCTTGGATGACGCCTCGATCATGGGCCGGGTCAACTGACCTTGGCGGACCACGATGGCATCGGGCTGTTCGGCACGAATGATGGCTTCGAGCTCTTCAGCTGGCAGGTAAGGCGTAGTGGGAATGATGCGGACACCGCGCTCGGCTGCGAGGTGCATGGCCTCGCTGGCAAGCTCTGGGCCGGTCAGAAGAATGGTTCGCGACATCGTGAATACCTTGTTTTTATCAGGACGACGGGGCAGTGATCCGCAGAAGCGGCCATGTTCTGAACCCTACCATAATGAAACGACGTTGCAAGAAAATAAATTTCGCAACCAGATAAAGCCATGATCAGGCCTCAAAATTCTCTTGATCTAGTAAAAATGAAATGACATTCTGAAAATAGATTCGGCAGTAGTCGAAGATATCGAATAATTCCAATAGAGGTACGTCCCATGAGCATTGGCTTCCAAGTCCTTGAACGCGCACGCAAAGTTGGCGATGAGTGGGTTGCACGCTACCGCGAGGTCCCGGTAGCCAATGTCAGCGATTCGATGCATCGACTGACCGCAGGGGGGGCTCGATTAAGGCCGATGCACCGCCAAGGCATGCTGTGCGGGCCGGCGCTGACCGTGAAGGCGCGCCCGGGTGACAACCTGATGCTGCATTACGCAATCGATATCGCGCAGCCGGGGGACGTGATCGTGGTCGACGCCGGTGGCGATCTGAGCAATGCGCTGATCGGTGAAATGATGGTGGCTTACGCCGTCAAGCGTGGCGTGGCCGGTATTGTCATCAACGGCGCGATCCGCGATGCGGCAACTATCGGCGCAGGCGACTTCCCGCTGTTCGCTGCCGGCATCTCGCACCGTGGCCCGTACAAGGATGGCCCTGGGGAAATCAATGTGCCGATTGCCATCGATGGTATGGTGATCGAACCGGGCGATCTGGTGATCGGTGATGAAGATGGCTTGTTGTGCGTGCCTTATGTGCATGTCGCACAGGTGTATGACGCCGCCACGGCCAAACACGCTGCTGAAGCTGCACAGTTGGAAAAAATCGCCCAAGGCACCAACGACCGCTCCTGGGTCCTGGAGTCCTTGAAGAAAAAAGGCTGCCTGCTTCCAGGCTGATCCGGTTTGCACAGTGCGCCTTGCGATGGGGGTGCGCTGCGCTTGCAGGCGGTGTGGGTTGCAGGCCTGACGGGGACTGTCGTCTTGACCGCTTCATCATCACATCGTAAAGCCTGGCCAGCCGCCGTGCGGGCCCTGGCGCACCGCAACTTCCAGGTGTATTTCGCAGGGCAGGGTATCTCCACCTTGGGCAAATGGGTGCAGCAGGTTGCCCTGGCCTGGCTGGCCTATCACCTGACCGGATCAGCCGTGCTGTTGGGTCTGATCACTTTTCTGACCCTGGCCCCGCAATTGCTGGTCGGGCCGCTCGCCGGCGCGTGGATCGATCGTCACGACAAGCGTCGTCTGCTGATCATCGTTCAAGCGCTGCTGATTGCGCAGTCGCTGGTGTTGTCTGCTGTGACCTGGTTGCAGTGGATCGACGGTGCATTCATCGCTGCCATGGCGCTGCTGCTGGGTTTGCTCAATGCCTTGGAAACACCACTGCGACAGGCGCTGATCGCCAGTTTCGTGGAAGATCCGGCCGACTTGCCCAATGCGCTGGTGCTCAACGCCATGTTGATCAATGCCGCACGCTTCGTCGGCCCGCCGCTGGCTGGCGGGCTGATCGCATGGGCGGGGGAAGCGGCCTGCTTCGCCCTGACGGCGCTGGCCTTCATGGCGTTGCTGGTTGGCCTGCTCAAGGTGCGCGGCAGTGCGCAACCCAGGGCCACGGGCTCCACGGCGCAGGTCTTTCGCCAGGGCCTGGCCTATATGTGGCAGACGCGCAATGTCCGCCAATTGCTGGTCAATGTGGTCATGGTCAACCTACTGGCATCCTGCTATGCCGCGCTGCTGCCGATCATGGCCAAAGGCGTATTCGCTGGCGATGCGCGCGTGCTCGGTTGGCTTTGGGGCGCAGCAGGGGCCGGCGCGTTCATCGCGACCTTGGTGCTGGCGGTGGGTGGGGCGCTGCCACGCCTGCGACTGTTTACCGATGTTGGCGCCATGCTCTGTGCGGTGGCGCTGCTCGGCTTGTGCGCGGCAGGGTCGCTGCCGCTGGCGCTGGTGGCATTGGCAGGCGTGGGTTTTGGCATCACCTTGAGCAATGTCAGTACCAACATGCAGTTGCAAAGCGCTGCGCCCAGCGATCTTCGCGGGCGGGTCATCGCCTTCTACATTGCCATGCGTTTCGGCTTCGAAGCCTTGGGCGGCATGGCTGCTGGAGTGCTCGCTGCCCAGTGCGGTGCGCCGGCGACGTTGGGCGTTGCCGGCGCGGCCCTGGCATTGGCGCTGGGTATTCATTACTACCTTCGCAGGCGTGTCTGAGCACTCACGCTGTTCGTTCCTGGCTCCATTGCACCTGCGGCTATGAATGGCTTGCTGCACAGGTGCGGGCGGACGGTGTGGCCACGATGCGTTGGCGTCTGCCGAGCGTTAACGGATAATGCGCACATCTGCCCAGCAGCACCTGAGGGCTCCGAGACTGTGAGGGTTTTGCAAATGGTGAAAGCGCGGCCGCGTCCAGCGGTGAATGGTGTGGCATCGGCGGACCGGGTCTTGACCGTTCTGACGGCGTTTCAGATCGGCGACACGGCCCTGAGCCTCGTCGAACTGGTCGAGCGCACAGGCCTGATCAAGAGCACGATCATGCGCTTGATGGTCTCGTTGGAAGACCACGGTTTCATCACGCGCATGGCCGATGGCCGGTACCAGCTGGCGAGCGAGGTGATGCGTCTGAACGCGGTCTATCAGGAAGCGCTGGACCTCGAAAGGCACGTCATGCCACGCCTGCACCATCTGGCGGAACAGTCTGGCGAAACCGCATCGTTCTATGTGCGCCATGGCGCTTATCGGATGTGCCAGTATCGGGTGAATTCGTCCCACAGATTGCGCATGAACATGCAGCCGGGTGATATGCGGCCGATGGATGAAGCCGCAGGCGCCCAGGCGCTGCGCGCGCCATTCGATGTGGGCGTAGCCTTGCAGAAACCGTTTTATTCCAAAGGCGCTACCGATCCCCATGCCGCATCGATGGCGCTGCCCATATACGGTGCGCAGCGAGAGCTGATGGGCGCCTTGGTGATTTCCGGCCCAGCCAGCCGATTGACCGAAGAGTACGCCGAAAGCTTGAAGTCGATGTTTTTCGAGGTCGCGCATGACCTCATGCGCAGCCTGGGCTTCAAGGCGGCGTCCGAAGCCGGAGCGCTTGCCTGACAGGCCGCCCCACCTCGCGCTTCAGCTTTCTCGCAATACTGCCAACGGGCTGGCGTTCAACGCTCGGCGCGTCCCTGCAATGCCGGCCCCGCCCACCAACAGCGCGCCCAGTACCGGGAGCACCAGCAGCCAAGGGTGGGGGCTCCAGGCCAGATCGAAGGCGTAGCGGTACAGCACCAGGGTGATCAGCTCGCAGCCCAGCGCCGCCAGGGCACCGCTGGCGGCGCCGAGCAGACCGAACTCAATGCGCCGCGCCTTGACCAGCAGCGGCCTGGCTGCGCCCAATGCGCGCAGCAGGGCGCCCTGGCGTATCCGCTCGTCCAGTGTTGCCTGCAGCCCGGCGAACAACACTGCCAGCCCAGCTGCCAGCACGAACAGCAACACATACTCCACGGCCAGCGTGACCTGGGCAAGGATGCTGCGCAGCTGGTCGAGCAGGGCATCGACCTGCAGGATGGTCACGGCAGGGAACGCCCTGGACAGGGCGACCACGTCGAGGTCATGCCCGGGGGCGAGGTAGAAGCTGGTCAGGTAGGTCGTCGGCAAGCCCTGCAGGGTGCCCGGTTGGAAGATCATGTAGAAATTGGGTTGGAAGCTGTCCCAATGCACGCTGCGCAGGCTGCTGACGCGGGCCTGGCGTTGCTCGCCACCGATGTCGAAGGTCAGCAGATCGCCCATTTGCACGTTCAGGCTATCGGCCAACTGTGCTTCGACCGACACCCCTGGCACTTCATCGCCCGTCGGCAGCACCTGCCACCAGTTGCCGGCGGTGAGCTGATTGCCGTCAGGCAGCTCGGCTGCCCAGGTCAGGCTGAGGTCGCGCTGCACGGCGCGTTCGCCGGCAGAATCCTTGCTGACGACCTGCTGCACAGGTTGCTCGTTGATCTGCGTCAGCCGACCGGGCGTGACCGGATACAGCGGCGCCGAGCTGGCGTTGACCTGCTGCAGACGCTGGGCGAACGGCTGACGATCGTCAGGCAGGATGTTGAGCGCAAAATAGTTGGGCGCATCCTTGGGAAGTTGCGCCTGCCAGGTGTCGAGCAGCTCGGCGCGCAGCAGCGCAACCAGGGCCATGGCCAGCAGGATCAGGCCGAATGCCAGCGCCTGACCGGCCGCCGCCAGCGGGTGGCGAAGCAGTTGGCCCAGGCCCAGGCGCCAGGCCAGCGGCGCGCCGGCCAGTGCTTTGCGCAAACTGTGCAAACCCAGCAGCAGCAAGCCGCCTAGCAGCAGCGCGGCGAGCAGACCGCCGCCGAGCAGGGCGAAGGTCAGCAGCAGATCCAGGCTCAGGCGCCACATGATCAGGCCCAGGGCGAGCAGGGCGGCCCCGTACACCAACCAGCTGCTGGTGGGGACGGGCAACAGGTCGCGGCGCAGCACTCGCAGCGGCGGTACCTGGCCCAGGGCGGCCAGCGGCGGCAGGGCGAAGCCGGCCAAGGCCACCAGGCCTGTGGCAATGCCGGCCAGTGCAGGGATTACCCCGCCTGGCGGAACCTCATTGGGCAGCAAGCCCTGCAGCAGGTGAAACAACCCAAGCTGCGCCAGCCAGCCCAGCAGCGCGCCAGTCAGCGCGGCGACGAACCCCAGCATCGCCAATTGCAGGCAATACAGGCCCAGGGCCTGGCGCCGGGACAGCCCCAGGCAGCGCAACAGGGCACTCGCATCCAGGCGCCGGGCGGCGTAGCGGCTGGCTGACAACGCCACGGCGACGCCGGCCAGCAGGACCGCTACCAGGCTGGCCATGTTCAAATAGCGTTCGGCCTTGCCCAAGGCTCCGCCGATCTGCTGATTACCGTCGCGGGTGTCGCGCAGGCGCTGGTTGGCGGCCAACTGTTCTGCCATGGCCTGGCGATACTGCGCCAAGGCTTGGTTGTCGCCGCGCCACAGGTCGCGGTAGGTCACTCGGCTACCCGGTTGAATCACCCCGGTGGCCGGCAAGTCGGCCAGGTTCATCAACACCCGCGGGGTCAGGCTGTAGAAGTTGTTGGCGCGGTCGGGTTCGTACGTCAGTACGCGAGTCATGCGCAGGGTCTTCATGCCGACGTCGATGCTGTCGCCGATCTTGAGCCCCAAGGCCACCAGCAGGCGCGGCTCGACCCAGGCTTCACCAGGGGCCGGGCCACCGCCGCTGGTTTCCTCGGCAAACGGCGCCGGAGCACTGCGCACTTGGCCGCGCAACGGATAAGCGCCGTCGGCTGCCTTGATGCTCGACAGCTCGATGCCGTCATCACCCCCGACGACACTGGTAAATTCGACCACCTGGGCATGGCGCAGGCCTGCTGCCTGGCCTGCATCGATCTGCTCGGCGCGGGCTGGCGCACTTCCTTGCAGCACCAGGTCGGCGCCCAGGAACTCGCTGGCGCGCAGTTGCATCGCACCATTGAGACGTGCGCCGAAGTGGCCGATGGCAGTGCTCGCGGCCACCGCCACCAGCACGGCAAAGAACAGCACTCGCACTTCACTGGCGCGGAGGTCGCGCAGCAACTGGCGCAGCGCCAGGCTGCACAGGCGTGACAGCGGCATGTGCTTCATCAAGCCTCCACCGGCCCGACCAAGCGGCCTGCATCCAGACGGATCTGGCGCCGACAGCGACGGGCCAGACGCTCGTCATGGGTGACCAGCACCAGGGTGGTGCCGCGTTCCTGGTTCAACTGAAACAACAGGTCGCTGATCCGCTCGCCGGTATGACTGTCGAGGTTGCCGGTCGGCTCGTCGGCAAACAGCACGGCCGGGTGCGCGGCGAACGCACGGGCGATCGCCACCCGCTGTTGTTCGCCACCTGAGAGCTGGCGCGGCGTGTGGCTCAGGCGCTGGCCCAGGCCGACCCGCTCGAGCAGGGTCTGAGCCTGCTGGCGCGCATCGTCGCGGCCATCGAGCTCCAGCGGCAGCATCACGTTTTCCAGGGCATTGAGGCTGTCGAGCAACTGAAACGACTGGAAAACGAAACCGACGTGCTCGGCGCGCACCCTGGCTCGTTGGTCTTCATCCAGCGGGCCGAGGTCATGGCCGGCGAGGATGACCTTGCCGGCGCTCGGCCGGTCGAGCCCGGCGAGCAAGCCGAGGAGGGTGGATTTACCCGAGCCCGAAGCGCCGACGATAGCCAGGCTGTCACCGCGGGCCAGGTCCAGCGAGAGGGCGTGCAGGATGGTCAGCTCACCTTCCGCACTGCTGACCACTTTGCTAAGGTGCTGCGCAACGAGAATGCTGGGGCCCATGGAGAATCCGATGCGAGTAGGGTGGTTGAGTGCCGGTCTGGCCCTGTTTTGCCTGGCCCAGAGTGCGGCGGCGGGGACGTTGCTGGTTGTCGGCGATAGTATCAGCGCAGGTTTTGGCCTGGATACCCGTCAGGGTTGGGTCTCTTTGTTGCAGACCCAGTTGCGCCAGGAAGGTTTCGACACCCAGGTGGTCAATGCTTCGATCAGTGGCGACACCAGTGCAGGCGGGCAAGCGCGGCTGCCGGCGCTGCTTGCTGCGCACAAGCCAAGCTTGGTGGTGGTTGAGCTGGGCGGCAACGATGGCCTGCGAGGGCAGCCGCCCGCGCAATTGCAACAAAATCTTGCCTCGATGATCGACAGCGCGCGTCAGGCAGGGGCCAAGGTGCTGCTGCTGGGTATGCGTTTGCCGCCCAACTATGGCGTGCGCTACACCAGCGCCTTTGCCGACGTCTACCAGCACCTGGCCGAGCAGAAACAGGTGCCCTTGGTGCCGTTCTTTCTCGAAGGGGTCGGCGGCGTACCGCAGATGATGCAAGCCGATGGCATTCACCCGGCACAAGGCGCGCAACAGCGCTTGCTGGAAAATGCCTGGCCGGCGATAAAACCCTTGCTGTGACGCTTTAAACGGGGGCGGCTTTCGGCTAATGTTGCGCCCCCCGTTTCGAGAGCCCCCAATGCCGCGCCCTGCCTGGTCCTTGTATGCCTACCAACTGATCGAGCCTGACGAGCAGCTCGACCTGTTCGCCTGCCAGGAAATTCGCGTCCACCTGGTGGCCCGTCAGCTTGAACTCGGCGTGCCGGTCGACCGCACCCTGTGCGGCGGCTTGCTGCCGGCCCAGCCGCGCTGGTCCGGGGTGCCGCGCGGCATCTATCGCGATGGTCGGCTGTGTGATCTATGCCGGGCGATCCTCGATGCCCAGCGCCGTGGCATGCGGCCGATCTGGCCTGAGCTGTGAGACGGGCCTGCGCGGTGGAACTCCGCCGGCCATTGATCATCTGAAACCCATGTGGGGCCCCGATGCCTCCCGCTTGCTCCGAGGCGGGTGTACAATCGGGCCTCTTGACCCGCTTTCGAAGGATTTCCCGGATGTTGCCGCGCATTCCCGCCGTCACCCGTCGCCTGACCCTGGCCGCCCTGCTGGTAGCAGGCCCTGCTGCCGCGCTGGAATTGCCCCTGCCGCCACCCGGTGAAGACGTTGTCGGGCAGGTGCAAGTGATAAAGGCCAAGTACGAAGACACCTTCGCTGATATCGGCACCGCCAATGACCTGGGCTACCTCGAGATGATCGCGGCCAACCCTGGTGTCGATCCGTGGCTGCCAGGTGCCGGCACCGAGATCATCCTGCCGACCCGCTACATCCTGCCGCCAGGTCCGCGCGAAGGTGTCGTCATCAACCTGGCCGAATACCGCCTGTACTACTACCCCAAAGATCAAAACGTGGTGCACACCTTCCCGCTGGGGATTGGCCGCGAGGGTTGGGGGTCGCCTGTGGCCAACACCAAGATCATCGCCAAGACGCCGAACCCCACCTGGACGCCTCCGGCATCGATTCGCGCCGAACATGCCGCGGACGGCGACATTCTGCCTGCGGTCGTACCGGCAGGGCCGGATAATCCGCTCGGGCCGTTCAAGTTCACCCTCGGCGTGCCAGGCTACCTGATTCACGGCTCGAACAAGAAGTTCGGCATTGGCATGCGCACCAGCCACGGCTGCTTCCGTATGCTCAACAACAATGTGCTGGAGTTGTCCAAGATGGTCCCGGTCGGTACACCGGTGCGGATCATCAACGAGCCTTACAAGTTTGGTGTCAGTGGTGGCAAGGTGTATCTTGAAGCGCATACGCCACTGGATGATAACGGCAACCCATCGGTGGTCGACAAGCACACTGCGGTGATCAATGCGTTGCTCAAGCGCGAGGACTTGGCCAATAACCTGCGCATGAACTGGGACATGGTCCGCGACGTGGTCGCAGCTGAGGATGGCATGCCCGTGGAAATAGCCGTGCCAAACAGTAGCGAGGCGCCAGCACCGATGATGTCGAGTATCCCGCCCGAGTTGCAGTAAGGCTACTGCGCCGCTCTACGAGCCCGCTCCAGGCCCTGGCCTGCAGCGGGTTTTTTCATGCCTGGGGCCTGTTCAGGCAATAAAAAAGCCGACCCCACAGGTGGGGTCGGCTGTATAACAATCCGTGAGGATTATTACTTGCGGCTGGCTTTGTCCAGCATGCGCAGAGCGCGCTCGTTGGCTTCGTCAGCGGTCTGCTGAGCCTTCTGAGCAGCGGCCAGGGCGTCGTCAGCCTTACGGTAGGCTTCGTCAGCACGAGCTTGAGCGCGAGCTGCTGCGTCTTCGGTCGCAGTCAGACGAGCTTCGGTTTCTTTGGATACGCTGCTGCAACCGGTAGCCAGAACTGCGGCCAGAGCCAGAGCAGAGAATTTCAGAACGTTGTTCATCGTGTTCCCCTTCAAGGACTTTCAATTAAAGAGCCATCTCTCGGAAAAGAGAAACTGGCCGGCGTACATAGTACCCATTACTTGTAGTAAGTAAACTGACTGAGCGCAAGAACTGAAAAAAAATGTTCCTCGAGGCAGGCCTGACAACATGCCTGACGGTGAAGTGCAAAAAAATCGCGCATCGCTGCCAAGCGTTTGTTGTTCGGCAACTTTTTGTGTGAACTAAAAGTGACTCGAACTGTCTCTGATCGTCTTATCTGCTACAACATCCGGCGCTGTTGTCCTGTTATCAGAGCCCGCCGCGACACGGCACTCTGCTACTTTTTAACAGTTGCTACCTTGAGTATTCCCGCTTGCGCCGCCTACTATTTCAGGGTGGCCCCGCGCGGTCGAACGATTGCAGTGGGCCTGGGGTCCAAGGGGCAAGAGGTGGCGTTGAGGTTCCTCCGCCGGATCAACCACGTCGGTTAAGGCCAAGGTCTGCCAGAAAGGCCTGCGAGGAGTAGTGATGAGTGAAGCGCTGACCATCCACCATGACCAGGCCGGTCATCAGTTCGAGACCAATGTGGACGGTCATCGTGCTTACCTGACCTATATGGACCTGGGCAAGCAGACGCTGGATATCTACCGCACGTTCGTGCCCAACGCACTGCGCGGTCGTGGCATCGCCGCGGCGCTGACCGAGAAGGCCTTGGAATACGCCGAGCAAATGGGCTATACGGTGATTCCGTCGTGCTCTTATGTCGAGCGTTACATGGAGCGCCAGCAGCGC
>NZ_JBKGGV010000024.1:0-30276 GCF_052041965.1 Pseudomonas sp. SMSB3
CACGTAGGAGCGAGCGAAGCTCGCGATGCGCCGCACGGGCGGCGCTCGATCGCACAGGCAGCAACTATCCCAAGGGAAGCATCAAACCGCCGCGCTGTTCCGCGGTTTCGGGTTCTTGCGAGGCCAGGCCGCACCGATTCGCGGCACAGCCGCCGAATGGCGAGCCGCGCTGCCATGTAGGTATCGATGACCGGGGCCTGTGCGATCAAGCGCCGCTCGCGCGGCGCATCGCGAGCTGTGCTCGCTCCTACGTGGCCAGTAACGCCTGTGCCCGCCCGAGACACCCGTAGGAGCGAGCGCAGCTCGCGATGCGTCGCGCGAGCGGCGCTCGATCGCGTAGGCACAAACATCTCGAGGCCGCCATCAAACACCGCACTTTTTCGCATTTTCGGGTTCTATGCTTGGCCAGGCCGCACCGATTCCCGGCGCAGCCGCCGAATGACGACCCGGTGCCGATGGCTGCACGTTACTGCCGAATCCTTCCCCGCCTGCTGCTGATCACGCTCACCACCCTGGCCGGCTGCAGCCAGCAGCAGGGCCGTGACATCGTCAATCAGTTCGGCGATGGCAAGCCCAGCGAGTTGTTCCAGACCAGTGTCGACCGCCTGGCCACGCTGGCCATGCGCGACAATCTGCAAAGCCTGTACCTGCTGATGAACAAGCTATACCTGCGTAACCCCAACCAGGTGAAGCTCTCAGGCTTTCTCGACGCCACCACCGTTGAACGGCAGATCCGTAACGCCATCGAACAACGCCAGCCCTTGCCGCAACTGGGCAACCGCCGTGACTTGGCGGCCCTTAGCTACGCCTTGAGTTCGGAGTTTCGCGGTGACCGTGTCGGCGCGTTCATCTATGCCATCGGCAGCATGCTGATCACCGCCCACGGTGGCCGCACCGAATTCTACATGACCGATACCATCGACCCGTTGTTCGTCAACAACGCGGCGCGCAACATCGAGAAAGCCACCTGGATGCTGAGCCAGCGCCAGGACGCCAATGGCGTGCTGCTGCTGTTTTCCAACGAGATTTCCGAGGATGCCAGCAATCTGAGTTTCGCCGTGGAGTTCGGCAAGATCGTCGCGCGCCTGGACTTGCTGGCCGAGCTGCTGGACGAGCGCTACCGGCGCATTGGCTTGAACTACGCACAGAGCCTGTTGCTGATGAACTTCCTGCCGGTGCAGTGACCTCAGAGCAGCGCCTGGATCGCCCGGCGATAGCGCTGGCCGGCCAGGCTCATGCTGTTGTTGTGCGAGGCGCCGGGTACCAGCAGAAGGGTTTTTGGCTCTTGTGCGGCGTCGAACAACTGCTGGCTGAAACGCGATGGCACGTAGCGGTCGTTCAGACCGTGCACCACCAACAGTGGCAAACCCACCGCGTTGATCTTGCCGAGCGAATCGAACTTCTGCGACATCAACCAGCGGACCGGCAAGCTGGTGCCGGCGACCGCGGCAGCCGCATCGCCCAATGAGGTGAAAGTCGATTCCACGATCAGCCCGCGCGCCGGAGCAGGCTGGCCGTCCTTGCGCGCCTGCCGGGCAAGTTCGCTGGCAAGCTCCACGGCGACCGCGCCGCCGAGCGAATGCCCGAAGATCAGGCGCTTGCCGGCATCGGGTTGCAGTTGCGCAAAGCGTTCCCAAGCGATGCGCGCATCTTCGTAGACCGTGGCTTCCGAAGGCAGGTCGCCGCGGCTCTGCCCGAAGCCTCGGTAGTCCACGGCGAACACCGAATAGCCCATCGCGTGCAGCTGCTCGATGCGAAACAGTTGCCCGGTCAGGTTCCAGCGCACTCCGTGCAGGTACAGGATTGCCGGCGCATCGGCGCGGTTGGCAGGCCACCACCAGGCGTGCAGGCTTTGATTGTCGGCGAAGGTGCGCGGGCGCAGGTCCAGCTCTTGCACACCGTTGGGCAAACCGCGGAACCAGCTGGCCTGGCCCGGTTCGATGCGAAACACCAGCTCACGTTCCTTGTGTTGCAGGACCGCGCAGCCGCTGGGCAGGCCGATGACCATCAGGGCTGCGCACAGCCAGCTGAGCCAGCGGCGCCGAATGTGGGTGAGGAGGAGGGTAGGCATGGCGGCTTTGTACCAGATGCGCATGCCTTGCTGCTGGGAAAAGTTACCGAGCGGGCAGACAGGTTGGTTGCAAGCTGTGTCTGCCCAGGCCCGGTGGGCCTACTCAAAGTGGGTAATGCTTGAGCTCCCGTGCGATGAGCATGCGCTGGATCTCGCTCGACCCTTCGTAGATCTGGGTGATGCGCGCATCGCGGTAATAGCGCTCGACGGGGTAATCCTCCAGATAGCCATAGCCGCCATGCACCTGGATCGCCATCGAGCAGACGCGCTCGGCCATCTCCGAGGCGAACAGCTTGGCCTGGGAGGCTTCTGACAGGCATGGCTTGCCAGCGCTGCGCAGGCGCGCGGCATGCAGAATCAGCAAGCGCGCAGCGTTGACCTGCACTTGCATGTCCGCGAGCAGGTTGGCGATGCTCTGATGCTCATTGATCGGTTTGCCGAACTGCAAGCGCTCGCGTGAGTAGACCAGCGCTGCCTCGAAGGCTGCGCGGGCAATGCCCAAGGCCTGGGCGGCGATACCGATGCGCCCGCCCTCGAGATTGGACAGGGCAATGGCCAGGCCCTTGCCGCGCTCGCCCAGCAGGTTGGCAGCGGGGATGCGGCAATCGTCGAAGGTCACCGCGCAGGTGTCGGAGGCGCGGATGCCCATCTTGTGCTCGCTACGGTCGACCTTGAAGCCCGGGTTGTCGGTGGGTACCAGGAACGCCGACAGGCCCTTCTTGCCCAGCTCCGGGTCGCTCACCGCAAAGACGATGGCCAGCCCCGCGCGACGGGCGTTGCTGACGAACTGCTTGGCGCCGTTGAGCACCCAGTGGCCATCGATCAATTCGGCGCGGGTGCGCAGGTTATGGGCTTCGGAGCCTGCCTGCGGTTCGGTCAGGCAGAAGCAGCCGATCACCGCGCCGCTGGCCAGGCGTGGCAGCCAGGCCTGCTGCTGCGCCGCGTCGCCGTAGGCCAGCAGCGGCCCGCAGCCCACCGAGTTGTGGATGCTCATCATGGCCCCGGTCGCCCCGCACGCGGCAGAGATTTCCTCGACGGCCAGGGCGTAGGCCACGTAATCGGTGTAGCTACCGCCAAAGTCCTCTGGCACGACCATGCCGAGCAACCCCAACTCACCCATCTTGGCGACCACGCCATCGTCGATCCAGCCGGCCTTTTCCCAGGCCTGGGCGTGCGGGGCGATCTCGCCGCGGGCGAAGTCGCGGGCCATGTCGCGGATCATGATCTGCTCTTCGCTTAATTCCAGGTCTTGCATGTGCGTACTCCTGGCCTCACAGGCCTTCGAAGAATTGCTCGACCCGCTGGTGGCTGAGGGCCTCCAGCGTCGGCGGGTTCCAGCGCGGCTGCTTGTCCTTGTCGATGATCAACGCACGCACGCCCTCGATGATGTCGCCGTACTGGAACCATTGGCGGTCCAGGTGCAGCTCCATGGCGAAGCACTCATCCAGCGTGCACTGGCGAGCGCGGCGCAGTAGCTCCAAGGTAACCGCCATGGCCAACGGCGAGCGGGTTTGCAGCTGATCGGCAGTGGCCAGCGCCCAAGGGTGGCTGTCGCCGATGCTGACGCTGCGCAGTTGCTCGACGATGGTCGGCAGGTCGGGTTGGGAGAAGAAGTGATCGATGACCGGGCGCAGTTTTTCCAGCGGCGCGCCTTCCAGCGTCTGGCTGCCCAGCTTGGCCAGCAGGTTCTGCAGGTCCTTGAGCGGCTGATGGCCGAAGCGCAGTTGCTCAAGCCCCTGATCCAGCGCAGCGAGCCTGTCGCTGGGCACGTACCAGTCGGCCAGGCCGCAATACAGGGCGTCCGCCGCCTGGATCTGTGCGCCGCTGACGCCCAGGTAGGTGCCCAGTTCACCCGGTATGCGCGAGAGGAAGTAACTGCCGCCAACATCCGGGAAGTAGCCGATGCCGACCTCGGGCATGCCCAGGCGGCTGCGCTCGGTGACCACGCGCAGATCGCAGCCCTGGGCCAGGCCCATGCCGCCGCCGAGGGTAAAGCCGTCCATCAGCACCAGCACCGGCTTGCGGTAGCGGTGAATGACCAGGTCCAGGGCGTATTCTTCGACGAAGAATTGCTCGTGCAGGCTGTCGCCTGCCTGGTAGCTGTCGTGCAGCGAGCGAATATCGCCGCCGGCGCAGAAACCTTTAGGTCCTTCACCACGCAGTACCACCGCCTGCACCGCCGGGTCATTGGCCCACTGGTCGAAATGCTGGCGCAGGCTGCGGACCATGTCCAAGGTCAGCGCGTTGAGGCCGCTTGGGCGATTGAGGGTGAGGTGGCCAATGTGGTTGCGAACCTCGGCCAATACATGATCCGTTGCCGAGGTGTAAGCGTGCGCGGTCATCGCGATCTCCTTGCTTTGTTATTGATTTTCCACATGAAGTCGGGCGTGCACGGAAGGATAGCGAGATCCTGGCATGCGAATTTGCCGTGCACAATCGACATATGTGCAGCGGCATCGTGCGTTTTTGCTTGGCCGCTGGCAACCAGGCTCGAGTATCACGGCTCCAGCGCGGCCGTTCGTTAACCTGAGCGTAACGATCAATCCATGAGCTTGATTGATCCGCCCGAAGCGCTCGGCCTACTGTGCCAGCACGACAGCGAACCCGTGGAGTCAACAATGACCATAACCAAGCATCCACCGCCGCAGTGGTCCAGGCGCCGCGCCGAAAAGCAGCGCCGCCTGGAGCGTGTTCGGCATCTGGCCGAGGGTGTGGTGCTGCCCACGGAACGTATCGTCGAAGCGCTGGAATTGCTCATTGCGCCTGGCGACCGCGTGGTGCTCGAGGGTAATAACCAGAAGCAGGCCGATTTTCTCTCCCGCGCCCTGGCCAAGGCCGATCCCGCAAGGCTGCACGACCTGCACATGATCATGCCCAGTGTCAGCCGTGCCGAGCACCTGGACCTGTTCGAGCGCGGCATCGCGCGCAAACTCGATTTTTCGTTCGCCGGCCCGCAGAGCCTGCGCATCGGCCAATTGCTCGAAGACGGCCTGCTCGAGGTCGGTGCGATCCACACCTATATCGAGCTGTACTCACGGCTGCTGGTCGATCTGATTCCCAATGTCACCCTGGTGGCAGGCTTCATGGCCGATCGCGAGGGCAACCTGTACACCGGCCCCAGCACCGAAGACACCCCGGCGCTGGTCGAGCCCGCGGCCTTCAGCGACGGCCTGGTGATCGCCCAGGTGAACCAGTTGGTCGAGCGCGTGGATGACCTGCCGCGAGTGGATATTCCCGCGTCCTGGGTGGATTTTGTGGTGGTGGCGGACAAGCCGTTCTACATCGAACCGCTGTTCACCCGCGATCCGCGCCATATCAAGCCGGTGCATGTGCTGATGGCGATGATGGCGATTCGCGGCATCTATGAAAAACACCAGGTGCAGTCGTTGAACCATGGCATTGGCTTCAACACCGCCGCCATCGAGTTGATCCTGCCCACCTACGGCGAGTCGCTGGGCCTCAAAGGCAAGATTTGCCGCAACTGGACCCTCAACCCGCACCCGACGTTGATCCCCGCCATCGAAACCGGATGGGTGCAGAGCGTGCACTGCTTCGGCACCGAGTTGGGCATGGAGGACTACATCGCCCAGCGGCCCGACGTGTTCTTCACCGGCCGCGACGGTTCGCTGCGCTCGAACCGCATGATGTGCCAATTGGCCGGGCAATACGCGGTGGACTTGTTCATCGGCGCCACCTTGCAGGTTGACGGTGACGGCCATTCCTCGACCGTGACCCGTGGTCGTCTGGCCGGCTTCGGCGGAGCGCCGAACATGGGCCACGACCCACGTGGGCGCCGCCATGCGACGCCGGCCTGGCTGGACATGACGGTCCCTGACACGCTGCTCGAACGTGGCCGCAAGCTGGTGGTGCAGATGGTCGAAACCTTCCAGGAAGGCGGCAAGCCAACCTTCGTCGACACCCTCGATGCGGTGGAGGTGGCGAAAAAGACCGGCATGCCCTTGGCCCCGGTAATGATCTACGGCGACGACGTCACCCACCTGCTCACCGAAGAGGGCATCGCCTACTTGTACAAGGCCCGCAGCCTGGAAGAACGCCAGCAGATGATCGCGGCGGTTGCTGGCGTCACGGCCATCGGTCTGCGCCATGACCCGAGGGACACCCAACGCCTGCGCCAGCAAGGGCTGGTGGCACTCCCGGAAGACCTCGGCATTCGCCGCACCGACGCCAGTCGCGAATTGCTGGCTGCGCGCAGCATCGCTGACCTGGTCGACTGGTCCGGTGGCCTGTACAACCCGCCTGCACGCTTCAGGAGCTGGTGATGAATGCCCATCTGCTGTCCCCGACCTCACTACCTGAGTACCTGGCCGACCTGGCCGTCGCCGCGCTGATCGACGAGGCCAACCTGTCGCCCAAGCCCGGTCTGGTCGACCGCCGCAGCAGTGGCGCCCATGGCGACATGAGCCTGGCGCTGATGCACGCTTCGGCCTTGGCCTTGTGGCCGAGCTTTCGCCAGATGGCGCAGGCGGCCCAGCGCCATGGCGTGATCGGCCAGCCGCTGCGCGCCGAGCTTGGGCAACTGGGCCGTGAGGCGGAGGCCACCATGCTGGCCACCACCGGCGGGGTCAACACCCACCGTGGCGCAATCTGGGCGCTTGGACTGTTGCTGGCCACCCAGGCGCTCGACCCGCAGGCAGACCCTTCCACGGTTACCGCACGCGCCGGGCGTTTGGCACTGATCGATGACCCGGCCGCGCCATGTCTGGCGAGTCACGGCGCGCAGGTGCGTGACCGCTACGGCGCCAGCGGCGCGCGCGAGCAGGCCCAGCTGGGTTTCCCGGCCGTGCGCGAGCATGGCCTGACGCAACTGCAGCGCAGCCGCGAGCAGGGCGCCAGCGAGCGCCAGGCGCGCCTGGATGCGTTGTTGGCGATCATGGCTGGGCTCAGTGATACCTGCGTGCTCTGGCGCGCCGGGCCGCGGGCGCTGCAAAGCCTGCAGGCCGGCGCCAGGGCGGTGCTGGCCGAAGGCGGCAGTGCCACGCTCGGCGGGCGGCGCCAACTGCGCCGGTTGGACATGCTGCTGCTGCAACTGAACGTCTCACCGGGCGGCGCCGCCGATCTACTGGCGGCTTGCCTGTTCCTCGACAAAGCCGGGAGCCTGTGACATGGAAACCCTGAACTTTCAATTCCCTGCCGCCGAACCTGGCCGTGGTCGTACCTTGGTCGGCTGCGTCAGCTCGGGCGATCTGGAGGTGCTGATCGAGCCGGGCACCGCCGGCCATCTGCAGATTCAGGTGGTCACGTCGGTCAACGGCAGCAGTGCGCGCTGGGCCCAGCTGTTTCAGCGCTTGTTCGAGGGCCGCGCAGTGGCGGCGCTGAACATCGATATCCACGACTTCGGCGCCACCCCGGGGGTGGTGCGCCTGCGCCTGGAACAAGGCTTGGAGGAGATCGGCCATGACTGACACCAGGCGCTTGCTGCAAAGCCGCAGCTTCGTCGAATTGGGCGCCCGCCAGCGTGCGCGCGCCTTGCTCGACGCCGGCAGTTTCCGCGAGCTGCTCGGCCCGTTCGACCGGCTCATGTCGCCGTGGCTGGCGCGCCAGGGCATCGTGCCCCAGGCCGACGATGGCGTGGTCATTGGCAAAGGCACGCTGGACGGGCGCAGCGCCGTGGTCGCCGCCATCGAAGGCGGTTTTCAGGGCGGCAGCATGGGCGAGGTTGGTGGCGCCAAGATTGCCGGCGCGCTGGAACTGGCCATCGAAGACAACCGCAACGGTATCCCGACCTGCGCCGTGCTGCTGCTCGAGACGGGCGGGGTGCGCCTGCAGGAGGCCAACCTCGGGCTTGCCGCCATCGCTGAGATTCAGGCTGCAATCGTCGAGCTGCGCCAGTATCAGCCGGTGATCGGGCTGATCGCCGGGTCGGTAGGCTGCTTCGGCGGTATGTCGATTGCCGCTGGGCTGTGCAGTCATCTGCTGGTGACCCGCGAGGCACGACTGGGCCTCAATGGCCCGCAGGTCATCGAACAGGAAGCCGGCATCGGCGAATACGACGCCAAGGACCGGCCGCTGATCTGGAGTCTTACCGGTGGCGAGCAGCGCCACGCCAGTGGCTTGGCCGACGCTTACGCCGCCGATGACATCGAGGTTATCCGTCAGCACTTGCTGGTGCTGTTGGACGCGCCTTCAGCGGAGCGTGCCAGCCGTTATACCGTCCAGCTCGAGCGCCTGGCCGGCCTGGGCGCCGATGTGCCGCAGCTGGACGCCGCTGCCGTGCGTACCCTGTACCAAGGAGATGCCCCATGAACCGTGCCTCTACCTGGCTGGCCGCCTTGGCTGGCGCTCGACTGTTGCCAGGCTACCCGGCCTCGCTGCAGGTGGTCGACGGCGAGCTGGACAACCGCCCGACACGTTTCATCGCCGTGGTGCCTGACCCGCACAACCCCTTCCCACGCGCTCGCGCCGGCGAAGTCGGGTTGCTCGAAGGCTGGGGCCTGGCCAAGGCGGTGGGCGAAGCCGTCGCGCAGGACCGCGACGGCGAGAAGCGCGCCATCGTCGCGGTCATTGACGTACCCAGCCAGGCCTATGGCCGCCGCGAGGAGGCGTTGGGCATTCACCAGGCGCTGGCCGGCGCCGTGCAGGCCTATGCCCAGGCGCGCCTGGCCGGGCATGCAGTGATTGGCTTGCTTGTCGGCAAGGCGATGTCAGGTGCGTTTCTTGCCCACGGCTATCAGGCTCAACGCTTGATCGCCCTGGACGACAGCGGGGTGCTGGTGCATGCCATGGGCAAGGCGGCGGCCGCGCGTATCACCCTGCGCAGCGTCGAGCAGCTGGAGGCTTTGGCCGCCGAGGTGCCGCCGATGGCCTATGACCTGGCCAGTTACGCCTCGCTGGGCCTGCTGTGGCGGCGTCAACGGGTGACCGACGCCGATGCGCCGAGTGATGCCGACGTGGCGCAGGTGCGCGACTGCCTGGCTGCTGCCTTACGGGATATCGGCGATTGTCGCGACCTGCGCTCACGCCTGGGCGGCGAGCATCGCAGCGCCTCACGCGACGTGCGCGCGCGCCTGCGCAGCCAATGGCAGGAGGCTTGAGATGAGCCTGCCGCAGCCGCACGACCTGCTCTGGGGCTTAGCGCCACGCGACCTGCCAGGCGATGCGCCGGATTGGGCGCGGCAGGTGCTGGCTGCCGGCGCGCCGGTGGTAGTGCGCCGCGCCTCGTGCGCGGAGGGCTGGGTGGCGGTAGGACTGCGCGGCCACGGCCGCGAACAGCGCCTGGGCGTGTTGATGCCACTGGCGGCCATCACGCGGCGCCTCAGCCCTGAGGACCTGCGTTGGCACGGGCCCAGCGACTGGCCGGCATTGCAGGCGCTGGCAGCGATCACCCACCTGCTCGATGCGCGCCTGCTGGCCTGGGGGCCAACTGGCGGGGCGGGTTATCAACTGGCCACAGGCTGCGAAGTATTGCATGCCGGCAGCGACCTGGACCTCGTCCTGCGCATGCCGCAGGCGCTGGAGCGCGCTGCGGCGCGTGGGCTGCTGGCAAGTCTCGAGCAAACGTGCTGCCGGATCGACGCGCAGCTGGAAACCCCCAACGGCGCAGTCGCCCTGCGCGACTGGGCGGGCACGGCGCCGCGGGTGCTGCTCAAGTCCGCACGGGGCGCGTGCCTGGTGGCCGATCCTTGGCAGGCGCTGGAGCAGGCAGCGTGAGTAGCCTGATGGTGTTTCCGGGCCAAGGCGCCCAGCAGGCTGGCATGCTGCAATGCCTGCCAGAAGGCAGCGCAGAGGTGCTCGAAGAAGCCAGCGACACCTTGGGTGAAGCTGTGCAGACACTCGACAGCGCGCAAGCCTTGCAATCGACCCGCGCGGTGCAACTGTGCCTGTTGCTGGCTGGGGTCGCCTGGGCGCGCTGGCTGCGCCGGCGTAGCCCGGCCCCAGACTACGTCGCCGGTCTGTCCATCGGCGCCTACCCGGCAGCCGTCAGCGCCGGCTCACTGCACTTCGCCGATGCAGTGCGCCTGGTCGCATTGCGCGGCGAGCTGATGCAGCAGGCCTATCCCCAGGGCTACGGCATGACTGCGCTTAGCGGCGTGGACTTGGGCAGCCTTGAGGCGCTGCTCGCCGAGGCCGGCGGTCAGGTCTATGTGGCCAACCTCAACAGCGACAATCAGATCGTCATCGCGGGCAGCGATGACGCCATGGCCGAAATCGTCCAGCGTCTTCGCCTGCGCGGCCAGGGCGCGGGCCGGCGCCTTGCGGTGAGCGTGCCGTCGCACTGCGCCCTGCTCGATGGCCCGGCCGGGCGACTGGCGGCGGCCTTTGCCGATGTCGAAATGCGCCGGCCGCAAATTACCTACCTGAGCGGCACCACGGCGCGCGCCATCCATGACCCGCAACGCCTGCGCGACGATCTCGCCGGCAACATGGCGCGGCGAGTCGATTGGCGTGCTACGTTGCGCAACGCCTATGAACGTGGCGTGCGCCTGCAGCTGGAAGTGCCACCGGGCAGCGTGCTCACTGGCCTGGCGCGCCCCGTGTTCGACCAGGGCAGGGCGGTGGCATTGGAGTCCACGCGCTGGGATAGCGTCGATGCGCTATTGCGCCAGGAGGTGGCCGGAGACTGAGCTGAGCCGTGTTTTTCGAAGGACAACAACAAGCAACTTCGACCCAACGCGAGGACAACAACCATGATTATCTACGGCGTGGCCTTTCTGGCCCTGTGTACCCTCATCGGCCTGTTCATCGGTGAGCTGCTGGGCAAACTGCTGGGCGTTCCAGCCAATGTCGGTGGTGTGGGTATCGCCATGCTGCTGCTCATCTTCATCGGCAGCTACCTCAACAAGCGCGGCCTGATCACGGCCAAATCAGAACAAGGCGTCGAGTTCTGGAGCGCGATCTACATTCCCATCGTGGTGGCCATGGCGGCCCAGCAGAATGTGTTCGGCGCGCTTTCCGGCGGGCCGATGGCCATTCTCGCCGGTACGCTGGCGGTGGTCGCAAGCTTTGCCGCGGTACCGCTGCTCGACCGGCTTGGGCAAAAGAAGCCTGAGCCTGCCGCCGACAAACCCCTGACCACGCCGCAGCGGTGATCGCCATGTATGAATCGATGATGAAAGTGATCACTGGCTACGGGCTGGTGAGCGGGTTCGCCGTGATCGGTGTGACCATGTGGTTGTCCTACTGGCTGTCGGCCAAGCTGACCCACGGCCGCCTGCACGGCTCGGCCATTGCGATCTTCCTGGGCTTGGTGTTGAGTTACTACGGCGGCGCCGTCACCGGCGGGCAGAAGGGTTTGGTGGACATCCCGCTGTTGTCGGGCATCGGTTTGCTCGGTGGCGCCATGCTGCGCGACTTTGCCATCGTCGCCACGGCGTTTGGTGTGAATATCGACGAGCTCAAACGCGCTGGAGTGTCAGGTGTAGTGGCGTTGTTCTTCGGAATTGGCGTGTCGTTCGTCGCCGGCGTCGGGGTGGCCATGGCATTCGGTTATACCGATGCCGTCAGCCTGACCACCATCGGCACGGGCGCTGTGACTTATATCGTCGGCCCGGTGACCGGTGCGGCGATTGGCGCCAGCTCCGAGGTCATGGCACTGTCAATCGCGGCGGGCTTGGTCAAGGCCATTCTGGTAATGATCATGACGCCGTTCGTTGCGCCGCTGATCGGCTTGAACAACCCGCGCACGGCGGTAATCTTCGGTGGCCTGATGGGCACTTCCAGTGGCGTCGCCGGAGGCCTGGCAGCGACCGATCCGAAGCTGGTGCCCTATGGCTGCCTGACCGCAGCGTTCTACACCGCGCTGGGTTGCTTGCTGGGGCCATCGCTGTTGTTCTTCGTCATGCGTGCGGTGGTGGCCTGAGCAGCCGCCACCGGCTTACACGCTCGAACCTGGTGTCGCGGGAGGGGTGCGCAGCGCCCCAGGATGCTAGCTTCGCCGTTGAAGCCTGCAACCCGGTCAATCCAGCGCAGCGCTGTACATCCGGCATTCGGCCAACAGCGCCAGCAGGTTCGGCTCCCGCTCGCGAGCCTTGAGAAACACCACGCCGATGTGTTGCTGCACCCGGTAGCGCGGCTGCAGCGCGATCAGCTTGATGCGGTTTTCGTACACCGCGGCAATGCGCCCTGGTAGCAGGGCGAAGCCCACGCCTGAACT
This sequence comes from Pseudomonas sp. SMSB3, assembly GCF_052041965.1. Taxonomy (NCBI): domain Bacteria; kingdom Pseudomonadati; phylum Pseudomonadota; class Gammaproteobacteria; order Pseudomonadales; family Pseudomonadaceae; genus Pseudomonas; species Pseudomonas sp. SMSB3. Next base: position 12,183 of record NZ_JBKGGV010000024.1, read on the forward strand.
GACCATGCTCAGCAGGGTGAAGATATCGTTCACCTGCATCGCCACCTTCGGCGCAAACCCTGCCTGCTCGAACACCCGCGCGCTGTCTCGGTGAGTGGCGAAGCCCTGGGTCAGGGTAATGAAGGTCGCATCCGCCAGCTCGGCCAGATCGACCGGAGACTGCTCGGCAAATGGCGAATCGGTGGGTACGGCCAGAAAGATATCGTCGGAAAACAACGCCAACTGTGCGCACGCCGGATCCGCCACGCTTTCGTCCAACGACACCAGCATGGCTTCGAGCTCATGGTTTTTCAGGCGTTGCAGCAAGTCGACGTTCGAGCCCAGGGTCAGGTCGATGTTCAGCTCACTGCGCCGCAGCTTCAGGCCCATCACCAACTTGGGCACGGTCTTCACGGTCAGCGAGTACAGCGCCCCCAGGCGAAAGCGTTCGGCATAGAAACCGGCGGCCTCGCGGGTCTGGCGCACCATCTGTTCGGCGTCCTGGATCAGTTGGCGGGCTTTCTTCTCCAGTACGTAGGCGCTCTCCAGTGGGATCAACTGACGCCCCTCGTGCTTGAACAACGGGCAGCGCAGGGCGCTTTCCAATGAATGGATCGCCCGGTGCACGCTCACCGGGCTGGTGGCCAGCTGCGCGGCGGTACGGCCCAGATTGCCGTTGCGCATGAAAGCCAGAAACGTTTCGAGCTTCTTCAGGGTTAGTTCTTCGTCGATCAACATGGGCACAGGCCAGCGGAAAACGAGCGCTGATCATGCCACAAGCGTTGCCAATGAACTGTTGCTTTGCGGCATACTCCATTGCAGCAATGGCTGAACAGGGAGCGCTGCAGTGATCACCAGTCTTATCACCTTCCTGGTCACCCTCGCGGCCATGGAAGGCGTGGCCTATCTGGCCCACCGCTACATCATGCACGGCTTCGGCTGGGGCTGGCATCGTTCGCACCATGAGCCACGCCGTGGTTGGTTCGAGAAAAACGATCTGTTCGCCGTGGTGTTCGCCGTGTTGGCGATCGTGTTGATCGCCCTGGGCAATGCCGGTGTTTACCCGCTGCAATGGATAGGCGCCGGCATGACTGCCTACGGCGCGCTGTACTTCATCGCCCATGACGGGCTGGTGCACCGGCGCTGGCCGTTCAAGTTGGTGCCTCGGCGCGGCTACCTCAAGCGCCTGTACCAGGCGCACTTGATGCACCACGCCGTCAAAGGGCGGGAGGGCTGTGTCTCGTTCGGGTTTCTGTATGCGCAACCGGTGGCGAAGCTGCGTCAGCAGCTGCGCGCGCAAGCGGGCGCCGCCACAACTGCGCAGCGCGCGGCGGATGCTGGTGCAGATGGCGCGTCAGTGAGCGCCACAGACCGCTGACGATGGCCCCCAGCTTTTCGACCTTGCTGGTCGACAAGCGGCCATCCCAGGCGTGGCTGCCGGCCTGTTGCAGCTTCAGCCCGATGCGCCGGTACACCACCGCTGCGGTAGCCACCGCCCAGGCGCTGCGCCAGGGCAGGGCGGACAGCCCAGCCTGGGCGCTGGCGTAGTACGGTTCGGCTGCCGCCACCAGGCGCTGGCCCATGATCGCCACCGCACGCCGATGCCGAGGGTCGGCCAACGCATCGCCCGGTACGCCGAGCTCGTCAAGCCATACCTCGGGCAGGTAGCAGCGCCCGACGCGCGCGTCTTCAACGATGTCGCGGGCGATGTTGGTGAGTTGCATGGCCAGGCCCAGATCGCATGCCCGGTCGAGTACGCCAGGGTCACGCACGCCCATCACCCGCGCCATCATCAAGCCGACGACGCCTGCGACGTGGTAGCAGTACACCATGACGTCATCCAGTTGGTGATAACGATGGCCGGCAACATCCTGGGCAAACCCCTCGAGCAGATCGAACGGCTCGCTGCGCGGGATCGCATGGCGCCGCACCACTTCGCGCAGCGCCGCGAAGGCCGGATCGCGCGCCGGTTCGCCAGCACAGGCTGCTTCGGTCTGTTGCTGCAGCGCCACCAGGCGCGCGCGTGCCTGATCCGGCGCGAGCACCACGGCATCGTGGCCGGCCTGCTGGCCGTCGATGACGTCATCGCAGTGCCGGCACCAGGCGTACAACAGCACCGCGCTGCGCCGGGTTTGCCCATCGAATAGCCGCGCTGCCGCAGCGAAACTTTTGGAGCCTACGGCAATGCTGTGCTCGGCGTGCGCCAGCAGCGCCTGTTGATCGGGCGCGGTCATCCTTGCAGGTCCTCGAGCATCAGCCCTGCGGTAGCCTTGGCTGAGGCGATCACGCCCGGCACGCCAGCACCGGGATGGGTGCCGGCGCCTACCAGATAGAGGTTGGCCAGCTGTGCGTCGCGGTTGTGCGGGCGGAACCACGCACTTTGCGTCAGGCGCGGTTCGAGCGAGAACGCCGAGCCCAGGTGGGCGTTGAGCTGCTCGCGGAAATCCCGCGGGCTGAAAATGCGGCAGGTCACCAAGTCTTCGCGCAGGCCAGGCATGTAGTGACGCTCCAGGTAATCGAGGATCTTGTCGCGGTAGCGTGGCCCTTCAACGCCCCAGTCCAGCGGCGCATTGCCCAAGTGCGGCACCGGGGCCAACACGTAGTGGCTCGAACAGCCCGGCGGCGCCAGGCTTGGGTCGGTGGCGCAGGGGCTGTGCAGGTACAGGGAGAAATCGTCCGGCAGTTTCGGGCCGTCGAAGATTTCCTGCACCAGCTCACGGTAGCGCGGGCCAAAGCACACGGTATGGTGCTGTAACTGCGGTTGCGGGCGCTTGAGGCCAAAGTGGATGACGAACAGCGAGTTGCTGAAGCGCTTGCCCTTGAGCCGTTCGCCCTCTTGCCGGCCGCGGGGGTGCTGGCCCAGCAGATCGCTGTAGGTGTGCACCACGTCGGCGTTGGAGGCCACCGCATCGGCTGCGAACACGCGCCCGTCACGGGTGCGCACGCCGGTCAGGCGGCTGCCTGCGGTTTCGAAGGCTGCGACCTCGGCGTTCACCTCCAGCGTGCCGCCAAGGTCGGTGAACAGTTTGGCCATGCCATTGACCAGCGCGCCGGTGCCGCCTTTGGGGAACCACACGCCCCATTGGCGCTCGAGGGCGTGGATCAGGGTATAGATCGACGAGGTGGCGAACGGGTTGCCGCCGACCAGCAAGGCATGGAACGAGAATGCCTGACGCAACTGGTCGTCGCTGATGTACTTGGCGGCCATGTCGTAGACACTGCGCCAGGCTTGCAATCGCGCCAACTGCGGGCCGGCATGCAGCATGTCGCGAAACGACAGGAACGGCACCGCGCCAAGCTTGATGTAGCCTTCATCCAGTACCGCGCGCGAGTAGGCGAGAAATCGCCGGTAGCCCTCGACATCAGCGGGGGCGAAGGTGGCGATCTGGCGCTCCAGGTCCTGCTGGTCATTGCCGTAGTCGAACGCGCGGCCGTCTTCCCAGCACAGCCGGTAGAACGGGCTGACCGGCAGCAATTCGAGATAGTCGCCCATAGGCCGCCCGGCCTGGGTGAACAGCGCCTCGATGGCCGACGGATCGGTGATCACGGTGGGGCCTGCATCGAAAGTGAAACCTTGGTCGCGATAGACGTAGGCGCGCCCGCCAGGCTGGTCGCGGCGCTCCAGCAGCGTGGTGCGGATGCCCGACGCCTGCAGGCGGATCGCCAAGGCCAGGCCGCCGAGGCCGGCGCCGACCACCACGGCGGTTTTTGCGTTGTTCATGCACGCTCCTTGAAATCGCTTGGGGAATAACGCAGCGCGGCGTGCACGGCCTGGCCGACCGGCACAGGGGGCTTGCCGCTGAGAATGCGCAAACGGTCGCGCCAGTGGCTGTGGCCGGCATAGAAGCGGGCGATCAGCGGCGCTGGCAGTTGCTGGAAGCGTTGCATCACCTGCCAGCGCTGATTGGGCCGGCCGGCCAGAAACAGCATGCGGTTGAGCAGCCGGTAGAAGCGTTGTTGCTGCCAGCGGCCGCGCAAATAACGGCCGAGCGCCTGGCGCAATTGGGCGGGGTCGTCCAGCGGCTGCGCCACCAGCCAGTCGGCCAGGCGCACGGCATCGGGCAATGAGTAGCCGGTGGTGCAGTGAAACAGACCGGCCCGTAGCCCTGACACCAGCGGCCCGTCGAGCGTTGCCCACCAAGCGTCGAAGTCCTCCGCCAGGGTGATGGGCAGCACGCCCTGTTCCTCGCGCAGGCATTGCGCAACGTGCCAGCCGCGCTGTTGCAGGTACAGCGCGATGTGTTCGCGCATGCACTCGGCGCTGGGCGCGTGTTGGTCGACATAATGGGTGTCTTCGACCAGCACGGTGTCGTCGCTGAACGGCAGCAGGTAGACGAAGCGGTAGCCTTCACCCTGGGGCACGCGAGCATCCATCACGATCGGTTCCTGCAGGCCGTGGGGCGCGTGCAAGCGTAGCAGCTGACCGAGAAATGCCTGCTGACCGAGCACCCGGTGGGGGCTGGCCTGGCCACCGCGCCCATCGATGACGATGCGCGCCTGCAGTTGCTCGCCACTGGCCAGGGTGACGCGCTGACGCCCGACCTCGACGACGCTGCAGCCGGTGCGTAGCGCCGCGCCCAGCGCCTGACCGAGCACCTCGGCGAAACGCTCGCTGGTGATGCTGGCGTAGCCGCCGTGCAGGCGCCGCGAGAACGCGGGAAAATGCACGTGATAAGCCGGCCAGCGCTTGACCACCAAGGGTGCCAGCCAGCGCTGCTGGGTGGCATCGAGGTCGCTTTCATGGAATGACCAGGTATGGTTACCACCGGCTTGAGCCTCTTGCTCCAGGCACAGCACGCTGAGCTCGGGGCGCAATTGCTGCAGGCGCCAGGCGAGCAAGCCGTTGGCAAGGCCGGCACCGATCAGGATCAGGTCATACTGCAAGCGTCTGCCTCCCGCAGGACTGGGCGCCCGCCGCTGACGGCCGCCTCGATGATATCGGCGGCTTTTGCCGCGCCGCCGCAATGCTTGAGTTCGTGTTCCAGCGCAACGTTGCCGTGTCGCCGCTGCCCCAGCAGGTCGCGCAGCGCGGCGCCGATGCTGGCAACGCTGGCGCGCCTGGACAGGGTCAGGCCCAGGCCATGATGCCGTACCCGCGCGGCGACGCCGTGCTGGTCGAAGGCAATCGGCATGACCAGCAGCGCGGTGTGGCTGGCCACCGCATCGAGCACGGTGTTCAGCCCGCCGTGGCAGACCACCACATCGGCCTGCTGCACTGCCCATTGCTGCGGGGCGAAATCGGTCACATAGGTGGCGCCCAGGTCGCGCAAGCGCTGCTGTTGCGCCTGGTCGAGGCCGCCGCAATGGGCCAGCAGGAGGTCCACGTCGAGCAAGCGGCACGCTTTGGCGATCCGCGTGAAAATATCGAAACGGTGCCCCTGCAGGGTGCCGAGGCTGGCGAATACCAGCGGCTTGCCGCTTGTTGCTGCCCAGCTCGGCGGCGCCTGCACCGCGTTGCCGCGCAATGGGCCTACCGCATGAAAATGCGCGGGCAGCCCCTGGCGCGGAAAATCCAACGCGTGCAGGGTCTGGCTCAGCTCGGCCAGTGGCGACAAGCATTCATGGGCCGCGCGACGTGGCGCCAGGCCATGTTGGCTGCAGGTACGTTCGAGCACCTGCTGCACCGGCTTCATCAGCCAGTCGTGCACCTGAGCGCTGCCGTCGTACCAGCGCGGGTGCAGACCATGGGCGAACGGCATGACCGGTAACGGCAGGCCGGCCTCGCGGTTGATCGGCAGGGCGCAGGCCACCGACACCCAGGGTAGTGCGCAGATCTCGGCCGCCAACGCGCCAGCCGGTTCCATCTGGTCGCACAGCACCGCATCGACCTGATGCATGCGCAACGCCGGCGGCAGGGTCTCGCAGAGCATCTGCGTGGTGGCCGCGAGTTGCCGGATCAGCCGGTGCAGGCGCAAGGGGCCGGACGGGTTGGCCGCCAGACGCAGGGCCTGGTCGAGGTTGTCGACCGGCAGCAAACCGTCACCGACCGGGTAGAAGCCGACACGCCGGTCACTGACCCAGCGCCGCGCCTGGGCCTGGTGCAGGAAGCTGACTTGATGGCCGCGCGCGAGCAACTGGCCGGCCAGCGCCTGGAATGCCGCGAAGTGGCTGGGGTAGGGCGGCGCGATCAGCGCGAAGTGGCTCATGGCGGCGTCAGGCTGGTCGGCAGCAGGCGCGCCCGGCGCAGCTGCGCGAGGTTGCTGGAGCCGGTGCAGAAACAGGCGATGCGCAATTGCCGCACGATGACCTCGAAGTGCTCCATGGCCGCTTCGGTGCTGGTGATCGCTGCATTCAGCACGCCTGCGGCCTGGCCCACCACGTCAGCCCCCAGGCGAATCGCCTTGGCCGCATCGATGCCGTTGCGCACGCCACCAGAGGCAATCAGGCCTACCTCAGGCACTGCTCGGCGTACCGCCAGCAGGCAGTGGGCGGTGGGGATGCCCCAATCGCTGAAGGCCATGGCCACCGCTCGGTCGGCAGCGCTTTCCGCACGCTCGGCCTCGACCGCCGCCCAACTGGTGCCGCCGGCCCCGGCGATGTCGATCATGGTCACTCCAGCATCGCACAACGCACGGGCCACGCTCGGCGAAATGCCCGCGCCGACCTCCTTGACCAGCAGCGGCACCGGCAGTCGCGTGGCCAGGGCCTCGATGCGTTCGAGGATGCCCCGCCAATCCCGGTCGCCTTCGGGTTGCACCGCTTCCTGCAACGGATTGAGGTGAATGATCAGGGCGTCGGCCTGCAAGCTGTCGACCGCGCGGCAGGCCAGGTCCAGGCCGTCTGCCTCGCGCAGCTGCGCCGCACCAAGGTTGCCCAGCAGCGGTACATCCGGGGCCAGGCGCCGCAATTCGCCGGTCAGGCCCTGGTCGTGGCCGCCGCGCAGGCTGACCCGCTGCGAGCCCACGCCCATGGCGATGCCCAGGGCCTGGGCGGCTTCGGCCAGGTGCTGGTTGATGAAACGAGCCCGTTCGGCGCCGCCGGTCATCGAGCTGATCAGCAAGGGTGCGCGCAGGCTGATGCCGAACAATGACGTGCCCAGGTCGACCTGGTTCAGGTCCAGCTCCGGCAAGGCGCAGTGTTCGAAGCGCAGCGACGACCAACCAGGGTCTACGCTATGAGAGGGCTTGCCAGCTGCCAGCACGATGTCCAGGTGGTCGTCCTTGCGTTGACTGAGCGTGCTTTTCTTCATGCCGGCTCCGTAGCCAGGGAATCATCGAGGGGCGTGAGCGGTCTGTGAAATACACAAGTTGTACAACGCAGGCCGTTTCGTATAGCTAAGCTGAAAAACGATAAAGCATCAGGCAACGGCGCTCGTCAGTCGTTCCTTTCACCTGCGGCCTGCTGGCCGCGCCAACCGAAGAGGCAAGGATGACGATTTCCGCCCACGTGCCAAACACCGTCGATGCCGACCCGCTTGACGCCCTAGCCCTGTTGCATGGCGCCATCGAAGCGCGCCTGGCAGCGCTGCTGCCAGTGGCAGGGCACGAGCGTGACCTGGTGGCTGCGGCCATGCGCGACTGTACCTTGGCCCCAGGCAAGCGCCTGCGTCCCTTGCTGCTGGTGCTTACCGCCCAGGGCCTGGGTGGCTGCCCACAGGCGGCCCTTGAGTTGGGCTGCGCGGTGGAGATGGTGCATGCGGCCTCACTGGTGCTCGATGACTTGCCGTGCATGGACGACGCCACCCTGCGCCGTGGCCGCGCCACGTTGCACCTGGCCTTCGGTGAAGACGTGGCGGTGCTGGCGGCCATCGCCCTGCTGACCCGCGCCTTTGGCGTGGTGGCGGGCCTCGAGGGAGTGCCGGCGCAGGTGCGCACGGACCTGGTCTGCACGCTGTCGGCGGCCATCGGCAGCGAGGGGCTGGTCAAAGGGCAATTGCAGGACCTGCGTGAAGGCGGGCGACCACGTACCGCCGAGCAAATTGCCGAGACCAACCAGCTCAAGACCGGCGCGCTGTTCAGCGCCTTGCTGAGCATGGCCGCGCGGCTGGCCAACGCCGGCCCTGGCGTGCACGGGCCGCTGGGCTCGCTGGCCGAAGAGCTGGGGCAAGCGTTTCAGCTCTACGATGACCTGCGCGATGCCGACCCCTCCTGCGGCAAGGACGTCGACCAGGACCAAGGCAAGTCGACCTTGCTGGCGTTGTATGGCGAGGCGCAGGTGCTTGAGCGTCTGCAGTTTCACCTGCTGCGCGTCGAGCAGCACCTGGCTCAGGCGTCACTGGCCGAATCAGGCGTCAACCTGCTGATCCGCAAGGTGTTTGCCTGTGCCGAATCCAACGGCCGGGTGCAGCTGCGCAAATAGCTGAGCAGGGCAGCGCTCACCCTGAAGGGTGATGGCTGGCGTCGTTGCCGCGTGCAAGAATCGTTGCCATGAGAGCCCTCGCATGGGATGACGACGATGAGCAAAGACCGGCTACGATCGCCTGACTGGTACACGCACCTGGCGCGGGTGGTCGATGCCCAGGGCACTGCGGCTTTCGTCGAGGCGCTGTTCGCCGCGCTCAAGCTCATCGCCCCTTGCCAAGCCATCACGGTCTTTCTCTACCCGCGCAAAGGCTTGCCCTCGGCCCTGTTCGAAAAGGATGACGAAGGCCCTTGGCTTCCCGAAGGCAACATCCACAAATACCTCGAAGGCTACTACCTGCTGTGCCCGTTCTATCGCGCCTGCATGGACGACATCGCCCCCGGCTGCTATCGCCTGAGCGATGTCGCCCCTGACCATTTCAAGCGCAGCGAGTATTACCTGGCGTTCTACCAGCATGCTCACCTGGAAGACGAACTCAATTTCATCGTCCCGCTCAACCCGCAGCTGACCATTGCCGTGGCCCTGGCCAGTACCCAGCGCCTGGACCGCCAGCACGTCAACGACCTCAAGTGCGTGGCACCCTGGGTGGTTGCCAGTGTGCGACGCCAGTGGGGGCACCTGGACGGCGAGGCCCTGGGCGGACGCTTCGAAAGCGCCCTGGGCCGGCAGATTCATGCGGCGCTCAACAACTTTGGCTCTTCATTGCTGACTGACCGCGAATGCCGCATTGCCCAGTTCCTGCTGCGCGGCCATTCCACTCGCTCGCTGGCCGAGCGCCTGGGTATCAGCGAGGACACGGTCAAGACCCACCGCAAGAACCTCTACACCAAGCTCGATATCGCCAAGCAGTCCGAGCTGTTCTCGCTGTTCATCGACTCCGTGGCCCAAGCGCAGGAAGGCCTGAGCAAAGACCCACTGGAAAGCTACTTGCGAAGGCGCTGAACGCGCCGCTCACTCCGCCCCGTTTCAACTGTCAGCGGCCTGGCAGGGGCCTCCTGCACGCCGCGTTTTACCTGGAGAACGACAATGAACGCACCGCTCCACGCCCAGCTTCAAGCCCAACGTGACACACGCGACTACCAGGCCAGCGATGCCGCGCACCATATTCACGCCTTTCTCGACCAGAAGGCCCTGAACGCCGAAGGCCCACGGGTGATCGTCGGCGGTGAGCGCCTGCACCTGTGGGACAGCGACGGCAAGCGCTACCTGGACGGCATGTCGGGCCTTTGGTGCACCCAGCTCGGCTATGGCCGCAAGGACCTCACCGCAGCCGCCGCCGCGCAGATGGAGCGACTGGCGTACTACAACATGTTCTTCCACACCACCCACCCGGCAGTGATCGAGCTCTCCGAGCTGCTGTTCAGCCTGTTGCCCGGGCACTATAGCCACGCGATCTACACCAACTCGGGTTCCGAGGCCAACGAGGTGCTGATCCGGACCGTGCGCCGGTACTGGCAGGTGGTGGGGCAACCAAGCAAGAAGATCATGATTGGCCGCTGGAACGGCTATCACGGCTCGACCCTGGCCGCGACTGCCCTGGGCGGGATGAAATTCATGCACGAAATGGGCGGGCTGATCCCGGATGTGGCGCACATCGATGAACCTTATTGGTACGCCGCCGGCGGTGAACTGTCCCCGGCCGAATTCGGCCGGCGCTGCGCTTTGCAGCTGGAGGACAAGATCCTCGAACTGGGCGCCGAAAACGTCGCCGGGTTCATCGCCGAGCCGTTCCAGGGCGCGGGGGGCATGATCTTCCCGCCGGAAAGCTACTGGCCGGAAATCCAGCGCATTTGCCGCCAGTACGACGTGCTGCTGTGCGCCGACGAGGTGATTGGCGGCTTCGGTCGCACCGGCGAATGGTTCGCCCATGAGTACTTTGGCTTCGAGCCCGACACCCTGTCGATCGCCAAGGGCCTGACCTCCGGTTACGTGCCCATGGGCGGTCTGGTGCTGAGCAAGCGCATTGCCGAGGCCCTGGTCGAGCGCGGCGGTGTATTCGCCCACGGCCTGACCTACTCCGGGCACCCAGTAGCGGCGGCGGTGGCCATCGCCAACCTCAAGGCCTTGCGCGACGAAGGCATCGTGCGCCAGGTCAAGGACGACACAGGTCCCTACCTGCAGAGCATCCTGCGCGAGGTGTTCAGCAACCACCCACTGATCGGCCAGCTACAGGGCGCGGGGCTGGTCGCGGCGCTGCAGTTCACCGAGGACAAGGCCAGCCGCAAGCGCTATGCCAACGAGAACGACCTGGCCTGGCAGTGTCGCACTTACGGTTTCGAGGAGGGCGTGATCATTCGCTCGACGCTAGGCCGGATGATCATGGCGCCGGCGCTGGTGGCCAATCATGCCGAGCTGGACGAACTGGTAGAGAAGACCCGGCGCGCGGTGGACCGCACGGCGCGCGGCTTGGGCGTTCTCTGAACAGAAAAAGGGCCGCAATGCGGCCCTTTCGTTTGGCGACGATCAACCGTCAGTTTGGCGCACGGGGGATGGTCTTGAGCAGGTCTTCGGGACTGATGTGCCCGACCACCTGGGCCACCGCACTGCCAGGCGTCGGCAGGTCGATGATGTGGCTCTTCATCTTGCCAATGATGTGCATCTCGCACGGTTTGCAGTCGAATTTCAGGGTCAGCACTTCGTCGCCCTGAATCAGCTGCATGGGCGCTACCTTGGTGCGCACACCGGTCACGCCCTTGGCCTGCTTGGGGCAGAGGTTGAACGAGAAACGCAGGCAATGCTTGGTGATCATCACCGGCACCTCGCCGTGCTCCTCGTGCGCCTCGTACGCGGCGTCGATCAGTTGCACTCCGTGGCGGTGGTAGAAATCCCGAGCCTTCTGGTTGTACACGTTGGCCAGGAACGACAGGTGCGATTCCGGGTAGACCGGCGGCGGCGTGGTTTCGGCCTTGCGGCTACCACGTGGATGCGCCTTGATGCGCGCAGCGGTCAGCGCTTCGACGGCCTCGCGGCGCAGGGCCTTGAGCTGCGAGTTGGGGATGAAGAACGCCTGCGGGGCATCCAGCTCGATGCGCTCGGCGTGGTACAGCGTGGTGCCCAGCTGGCCGAGCAGGTCGTGCAATTGCTCCAGGGCTTGCTGCGGCTTGTTGGCGACGCCGAACGGGCCGTCCAGGGCTACTTGCACGCTGACGCCTTCTTCACTGGTCACGCTGAGCATCAGGCGTTGTTCGCGCAGCGCCGCGTGCCAGTGCACGCCGACCCGGCGTTCGGCCGAGGTGCGCTGCAGCGCCTGTTGCCAGTTGTGATCGAGGTTGCGCGACAGCGGATGATTGGGCCGCAGCTTGTGCAGGCCGTCGGGCATCTCGTTAGGCTCGACCCGGTACCGATAGCGTTTCTGGCCGTCTTCTTCGAACTCGCCGCGCGGCTCGGCGATGTTGGCACGGAAACCCACCACTTCACGCTTGACCAGCACATTGAGGCCATCGCCATTGGACAGCGGCACTTCGGTGACCACCTGCAGATCGCGTTTACCGACTTTCTCGACCACGCCCACGGCAAGGCCGGTGAAGGTCGGCGAGTCGAAAGCGCCGATATCGACCTTGCGGTCGGTGACGAAGTAATCGGTGCTGCCGCGGTGGAAGGTCTTGTCCGGGTCCGGCAGGAAGAAGTGCGCGGTACGCCCGCTGGAGGCACGCGCCAGCTCTGGACGACCTTCGAGGATGGCGTCGAGCTCCTTGCGGTAGTGGGCGGTGATGTTCTTCACATAGCCCATGTCCTTGTAGCGACCCTCGATCTTGAACGAGCGCACGCCGGCATCGACCAGGTCGGCCAGGTTGGCGGTCTGGTTGTTGTCTTTCATCGACAGCAGGTGTTTCTCGAAGGCAACTACCCGGCCCTGATCGTCCTTGAGGGTGTAGGGCAGGCGGCAGGCCTGGGAACAGTCACCCCGGTTGGCGCTGCGCCCGGTCTGGGCATGGGAGATGTTGCACTGGCCGGAGAAGGCCACGCACAACGCGCCATGGATGAAGAACTCGATGGCCGCGTCGGTGTGTTCGGCGATGCGGCGGATTTCCTGCAGGTTCAACTCACGGGCCAGTACCAGCTGGGAAAACCCGGCCTGGTCGAGGAACTTGGCCCGCTCCAGGGTACGAATGTCGGTCTGGGTGCTGGCGTGCAGCTCGATGGGTGGGATATCCAGCTCCATCACCCCCAGGTCCTGGACGATCAGCGCATCGACGCCAGCATCGTAAAGCTGGTGGATCAGCTTGCGGGCGGGCTCCAGCTCGTTATCGTGCAGGATGGTGTTGATGGTGGTGAACACCCGCGCGTGGTAGCGACGGGCGAACTCGACCAGCTCGGCGATCTCGCCGACCTCGTTGCAGGCATTGTGCCGCGCCCCGAAACTCGGGCCGCCGATGTAGATGGCGTCGGCACCGTGCAGGATCGCTTCGCGGGCGATGGCCACGTCACGGGCAGGGCTGAGCAGTTCCAGGTGATTCTTTGGAAGGGACATGTCGTTATAGATTCGGGCTGTCACGGGTTAGGGCGGCATTGTAACGGCGAAATGCCCGGCTGGCACCTTTGGGTGCCCAGAGGTGCCAGCGGGGCTAGATGCCGGGTCGTACTCAGAACTGATAGGCCAAGCCAGCACCCGCATACCACGACCTACCTGGCGCCGCCTCGTAGTAGCGGCCATTGCCGTCGCCGACGATTACCGAGCCTACGTACTGGCGGTCCAGCAGGTTGTCCAGGCGCACCAACTGGTGGAAGGTCCACGGCCCCAGGTGCTGTTCGAAGCGGGTGCGCCAGTTGAACACCGCATAGCTGGGGGCGGCGTGCTGGTCGTTGCTGTCCTCGACGTATACCTTGCTGCGGTATTGCCCTTCGATGCCCATGCTGATGCCATCCCGCGGTTTCCATACCAGCTCGCCGAACAGGCTGCTGCGCGGTACGCCCGGTAACTGGTTGCCTTTGTCGATGGTGCTGGAGCCTTGGCTGAAGGCCTCGTCGTAGGTGGCATCGAGCAGGGTATAGGCCAGGTTCGCCTGCCACTGCGCAGCGAGCTCGCGCTGCACGCTCAGCTCGAAGCCTCGGCGCAGGGTCTTGCCGGCGTTGCGGTAGCTGGTGCGGCCATCGGTGGAGGCAGCCACGACGATCTCGTCCTTGGTGCGGATCTCGAACAGCGCCGCGTTGATGCGCGTGCGCTGATCCGGGCGCCACTTCACGCCCAGCTCGTATTGCGTGCTGGTGGCCGGCTCCAGGTTGAAATTGAAGCCCTCCAATGCGCCCGGGGCGTAGGCCATCTCCGCCTGGGTAGGGGTCTCGAACGCCTTGCCCGCGCTGATGTAGCCGTGCAGGTCGGGAGTGAAGGCATACATCACCGACAGGGTCGGTGTGGTGCGCTGGTACTTCTTCGAACCACTGGCATCGCCGTTGGCCAGGAAGTGATCGTCGACCTGCAGCTGCATGCTGCTGTGGCGCAGCCCTGCGTCCACGGTCCAGCGCTCCAGCTCCCAATGTGCCTGGACATAGGGGTCGAGGCTGGTGGCGGTGTCTTTCTCGTCGCGGCGTAGCTCGCCCTTGACCCCCAGGGTGTCGCCGCTGAAGTTCTGGAAGCCACGGCGGTCGTCACGGCTGCGATCGTAGTCGGCGCCGAAGGTCAGGGTCAGGTTGCCGGGTGCGGCGGTGATCGGCTGGATCCAGCGCAGGGTGCCGCCGTGGAATTCGCGGTCGAAGTCGACCACGCCGCCGCCGCGATTGTTCGCAGGCGTGCCGCGTGGAATCGACAGGTACTGAATGACGCTGCGTTTGCCGGCATACAGGTTGAACTGCAAGGTCGCATCGCCAAAGAAGCGTTCATAGTTCATGCCCACCTGCTGATGGTGGATGCTCTTGCGCGTGTTGTACTCCTCGGCGCGCGCGGCTACCGAGCGGGGATCGTCCTTGTAGCCGGCCCAGGTCTGGCCGAGCGGGTCCTGCGTGCCGTTTTGCTCCAGGGTGCTGAAGATCAACGCCAGGCGGCTGTCGGCGTCGGGCTCGACGTGCACCTTGGCGAAGGTCTGGTCGCGCCGCGCCGCGCTGTGGTCACGGTAGCCGTCGGTGTCCATGCGCGAGGCATCGACCAGGAAGCCGGCTTGCTCGCTGCCGCCCTCGCTGTAGACATGGTTCTTGTTGAAGCCGTCGCTGCCGAACGTGGTTTCGGCACCGACCTTGGGCGGCCCGGCGCCATCGCGGGAAAACATCTGGATGACCCCGCCGGCATTGCTGCCATAGATGGCCGAGGCGGGGCCGCGCAGGACCTCGATGCGATCGGCCACATCGAGGTTCAGCGAAGCCGCCTGGCCCTGGCCATCCGGCGTGCTGGCCGGGATGCCATCGCTGATCAGCTTGATGCCGCGGATACCGAAGGCCGAACGCGCACCATAGCCGCGCGAGGAGATTTGCAGGTCCTGGGCGTAGTTCTGGCGGTTTTGCACCACCAGGCCCGGAACACGGTTCAAGGCTTCCGACAGGTTGACGCCCAGTTGCCCATCGCCAATCTGGCTGCGCTCGACGGTGTCGATGGAGTAGGGCAGGTCGAAGCTTGGGTTCGGCGCATAGGTGCCGGTCACCACCACCGGCTCCAGCAGGTTGAAGGTGGCGGCGGGTTCAGCCAGTGCGTGCGGGCACAAGCCCAGGCTGGGCAGCAAGGCGATCAGCGCTTTGCGGCGAAAAGGGGGGTAAGACATGCAGCTTCCTGCTCGAGGATGAAAAAGGCCGGCGCCGCGACGCGGGCCGGCTGTGCCAGGCATTCGCAGTTTAGCCCTTGGCGGCCATGGCGGTGACTTCGACACGCATGTCCGGGTAAGCCAGCGCCGCGACGCCGACCGCCGCGCGTACCGGCCAGGGCTTGCTGAAGAAGCGCTGGTAGACCTCGTTGAAGGCGGCGCGGTCGGCCATGTCGGTCAGGTAGATGGTCAGGTGCATGACCTTGTCCATGCCGCTGCCGGCCTTTTCCAGTGCGGTTTTCAGCGCCTGCAGGGTCAGCTCGCTCTGCGCCTGGATGCTGCCCAGCACCAGGTTGCCATCAGCATCGGTCGGGATCTGGGTAGTGACCAGGACGCCGTTGAATTCGGCGACGTCCGAGGAAATCGCCTCGGCGTCGGTATCGGGGGTATAGATGATGCTTGCCATGGGCTTTGCCTTGCTACGGAAGAAAGTGGCAAGCCTACGCGAGCAGGGCCACAGGGTCGAGTCGCAGGCCCAGCGAGCGCGTGCGCATTGTAATGCCACGCGGTGACCGTCAGAATCGCCGCCGATTGTCGAGCAAGGGGCTGGAGTTGAACCAATACACATTATCGCAGCGCCTGGAGCGGGTGGCCGCGCAGGTGCCGCAAGGGGCACGCCTGGCCGACATCGGCTCGGACCACGGCTACCTGCCGGTAGCGCTGGCGCTGCGCGGTGTCGTCGCCGCAGCAGTGGCCGGTGAGGTCGCCGATACACCGTTTGCCTCAGCGCAGCGCAACGTGCGCCGCAATGGCGTGGAGCATCGGGTCACCGTGCGCAAGGCCGACGGCCTCGATGCGCTCGAGGCCAGCGACGGCATCACCGCCATCAGCCTGTGCGGCATGGGTGGCAAGACCCTGTGCGAGATCCTCGAACGCGGCAAGGACCGCCTCGACGGCCAGCAGCGCCTGATCATGCAGCCCAATGGCGACGAGCGCGAGCTGCGTACCTGGCTGATGAACAACGGCTACCGCATCGTTCATGAGGAATTGCTGCGGGAAAACCGTTTCGACTACGAGATCATCGTTGCCGAGCCGGACTCTAGCGTGAGCTACAGCGCACAGGAGCTGTATTTCGGCCCTGTGCTGATGCGTGAAAAAAGCCCGGCCTTCATCGGCAAATGGCAACGCATGTTGCGCCAGAAGCAGCAGAGCCTGGCCAACTTCGCCCGTGCTCGCGATGCCGTCGACCCCGAGAAGCAGCGCGCCTTTGCCTGCCAGGTTGAGTGGATCAACGAGGTATTGGCTTAATTCACAGGCCGTAGGGCACCTAGCGTGATAGATTCCTACATCGAATGTAAGAATAGTCGCTCAAGGAGCCTGCTCGATGGACATGCTGCACGCCATGCGTACGTTTACCAGGGTGGTGGAGTGCGGCAGTTTCGCCGCCGCTGCCAATGCCTTGGATATCTCTGCTGCGCAGGTGTCGCGGATTGTCGCCGAGCTGGAAAACCGCTTGCAGACCCGTCTGCTGCACCGCACCACTCGGCGCCTGCGCATGAGCGAGGCCGGCGAGCGGTTCCTGGAACGCGCGCGGCAGATTCTGGCGTTGACCGATGAGGCCATGGACGAAGCGCGCGGCGCCCACCTCAACCCACGCGGGCGCCTGCGCCTGCACTGCCCGCATGGGCTGGGCATGCTGCTGATGCCGCTGGTGGCTGGCTACAATGCGCTGTGTCCAGAGGTGGTGATCGAGCTGACCCTGTCTCAGCGCAATCCAGACCCGCTGGCCGAGGGGCACGATGTAGTGATTACCGTGGACGAGGCTTTGCCAGACTCCCAACTGATCGCCGTGCCATTGGGCACCATCTTCAGCATCCCCTGCGCAGCGCCCATCTATCTGGAAGCGCACGGCATACCTCGCCAGCCACAAGATCTGCTCGAGCATCGCTGCCTGCGTATGGCGTACCCGATGCATGAGGGTGAATGGGTGTTTCAACAAGGGCAGGACGACTGCGTGATTGCGCCGCGTGACAGCTTCCAGACCAATGTGGCTGACGCCATGCTGGTGGCCAGCGAACTGGGCATGGGGATTGGCTTGTTGCCGTTCTATACCGCTAGCCAGGCGATCGAACAAGGCAGGCTGCGCCGAGTGTTGGCGCCGTACCGACTACGGCAGAGCGCATTGTATGCGATCTATCCGTCGCGGCATTACCTGGACGCTAAGGTCAGAACCTGGATCGACTACCTCAAGGAGCAATTGCCGGCCTTGTTCGAGCGGCATGCGCAGGTGGTGGATGATCAGCGGTATTGGTCGAGTGCTGGGTGATAGGCAGCGCTCTGTGGAAGCGACCCGACAGGGCCGTTCCACAGAGGGGCTGGATTGTGCAGAGGGTTGTAAGTAGCTCAGCGGCTATCTTGGTCTTCAGCGGTACCGCCGGTGTGCCCTGCGCCCGAGCCGGTCGCTTCGCCCGTGCTGTTGGAGCCACCCGCTGCGCCATCGGCCGCGTCGGTATTGCTGCCGGTGTCGGCGCTGTCGTTATCCTTGGTGCCGCCTGGGGTATTCACGCTGCTGCCTTCACCGGCGGTCTTACCGCCGTGTTGGTCGGTTTTCGGATGGGTATCGGTATTGGTGGCGGTGGCAGCATAGCTGGCGGTCGAGGCAACCCCCAGGGCGAGGGCGAGCATCAGTGCGTTAATGCGGGTCATGGCAATCTCCTGGGTGGATAAGCTGTCAGTCGTTTGGCTTTCCGGGGGAGGCCAAGTGCCACTGGCCCGACAGACGGTTAGGGGAGGGCTGTGGGGTGCACGTCTTGGGTGGCATGGTGATGCGCAGAGCGAGCGCCGCCCGCGCGGCGCTCGATTATTGCACCTGCCCCTGTACGGCAGCTGCTTCACCCTCAGTCTCCAGCGGCGGATGCTCCTGAAACAACCGTACCAGCGAGCGCCGCCCGCGCGGCGCATCGCGAGCTGCGCTCGCTCCTACGTTTGTTTTGGGCCAATCATTCCTGGGAACTGCGCGCGCCTGCCAAGCGTCATTGGCTAAAAAACAAACCGTAGGAGCGAGCGCAGCTCGCGATTCGCCGCACCGCCGCGCTCGATTATTTCACCTGCCCCTGTACGGCAGCTGCTTCGCTCTCAGGCTCCAGCGA
>NZ_JBKGGV010000025.1:0-29393 GCF_052041965.1 Pseudomonas sp. SMSB3
ACACATCCTTGAGCTTGGCGTGCATGCTGCGCAGCGCCTTCTCCGTAGCCGACCAGTCGATGCAGGCGTCAGTGACCGACACGCCGTACTGCAGGTCGTCGAGGTTCTTCGGAATCGACTGACAGCCCCAGTTCAAGTGGCTCTCGACCATCAGGCCGATGATCGACTGATTGCCTTCGAGGATCTGGTTGGCGACGTTCTCCATCACCAGCGGTTGCAGGGCAGGGTCCTTGTTGGAGTTGGCGTGGCTGCAGTCGACCATGATGTTGGGCTTGATCTTGGCCTTGGCCAGGTCCTGCTCGCACAGCGCGACGCTGACCGAGTCATAGTTCGGTTTGCCGTTGCCACCGCGCAGCACCACATGGCCGTAGGCATTGCCCTTGGTGGTGACGATGGATACCCCGCCTTCCTGGTTGATGCCCAGGAATCGATGCGGCTTGGACACCGATTGCAAGGCATTGATGGCGACGGTCAGGCCGCCGTCGGTGCCGTTCTTGAAGCCGACTGCCGAAGACAGGCCGGAGGCCATTTCCCGGTGGGTTTGCGATTCGGTGGTGCGCGCACCGATGGCCGACCAGCTGATCAGGTCTTGCAGGTACTGCGGCGAGATCGGATCGAGCGCTTCGGTTGCGGTGGGCAAGCCCATCTCGGCCAGGTCCAGCAACAGCTGACGGCCAATGTGCAAGCCGTCCTGGATCTTGAACGAGTCATCCAGGTACGGGTCGTTGATCAGCCCCTTCCAGCCCACTGTGGTGCGGGGCTTCTCGAAGTACACGCGCATGACGAGGTACAGCGTGTCGGACACCTCGGCGGCCAGCACCTTGAGGCGCTCGGCATATTCGTGGGCAGCCTTGATGTCGTGGATGGAGCAGGGGCCGATCACCACGAACAGGCGGTGGTCCTTGCCGTCGAGGATGTTGCGCACCACTTCCCGGCCGGCAGTGACAGTCTGCAGGGCCTTGGCGCTGAGGGGTATTTCCTTCTTGAGCTGATCGGGGGTGATCAAGGTCTCGTTGGAGGCAACGTTTAGGTCGTCGATCGGTAAATCAGCCATCGTGTTACTCGTCAGGTCACGGTGCCGGCCGCCAGCAATCCCCGTGCGGCCCAGCAGCAAGAATGTTCGCAGCGGGGAGCCGAACCTTAGCGCGTTAAAGGGTGCGCGACAATGGCCTGGGCTACGCGTTCCAGGGTTTTTCCCTGGCGCTGGCGTCTTTACTGACAGTCACCTTGCGCAAAGCCACGGTAAAAGGTGTAAAAAAGGCAGCCTAACCCAGATGGAGAGCAGCATGACCCTTCGTAAGCAACGCATCGGCATCATTGGCAGCGGCGCGATTGGCGGCTTCTACGGCGTGATGCTGGCGCGCGCCGGGTTCGATGTGCACTTCTTGCTGCGCAGCGAGTATGACGTGGTGCGCCAGCACGGCCTGACGATCGACAGCGCGGTGCACGGGAGCGTGCAGCTGAATGTCCAGGCTTATGCCAATGCGGCAGACATGCCACCTTGCGATTGGCTGTTGATCGGGGCCAAGGCCACCAGCAATACCGAGCTCGCGCCGTTGATCGTCCAGGCGGCTGCCCGTGATGCCAAGGTGGTCTTGCTGCAGAACGGCCTGGGCATGGAGGAGCAACTGCGCGCGGACTTGCCCGCGAACCTGCACCTGCTGGGCGGTCTGTGCTTTATCTGCGTCGACCGGCAGGCGCCGGGGGTCATTCGCCACCAGGCCCTGGGTGCGGTCAACCTGGGTTATCACAGCGGGCCAGCGGCCGATGGCGGCGCGGCGCTCGTCGAAGCCGGTGCCGCGTTGTTCCGCGCTGCGGGTGTCGATTCCCAGGCCATGGCCGACCTGGGCCAGGCGCGCTGGCAGAAGCTGGTGTGGAACGTGCCCTACAACGGCCTCTCGGTGCTGCTCGGCGCCAGCACCAGCGCGCTGATGAGTGACGCCGACAGCCGCCAGCTGATCCGGACCCTGATGGCCGAAGTCGCGCAAGGCGCCGCTGCCTGCGGTCATCCACTGCCTGATGGCTACGCCGACCACCTGCTGCGTGTCACCGAGCAGATGCCCGACTACTGGCCAAGCATGTACCACGATCACGTTCAGCAGCGGCCACTGGAGTTGCAGGCGATCTACGCCGAGCCGCTTGCCAGGGCTCAGGCCGCAGGTTGCGAGCTGGCGCAGGTACGCATGCTGTACCAGGCGCTGCGCTTCATCGAGCGCGCCCGGCGTAGCGCCTGAGTCTGTTCAGGCCGCAGCAGCAGTACGCTGGACGGCTGAACGCGGGTCCGGCGCGCTGCTAAGCTCAAGCTTGCTCTGCCGCAACGGTAGTCGAGGAGGTCGAATGATCCGCTCCATGCTGTACGCCACCGACCTGGGCGTGTACGCCCCGTTTGTCCTGCAGCACGCCTTGGCCTTGGCGCGCGGTTTCGGCGCCGAGCTCTATGTCATCCATGCCGTGGAACCGATGGGGCAGTTCGCCGAGTCATTGCTGCAAAGTTACCTGGATGAGCAAACCCTGGACACCCTGCACAGCGAGGGGGTCAATACCGTCATGGCCAATATCGA
Source organism: Pseudomonas sp. SMSB3 (assembly GCF_052041965.1). NCBI lineage: Bacteria > Pseudomonadati > Pseudomonadota > Gammaproteobacteria > Pseudomonadales > Pseudomonadaceae > Pseudomonas > Pseudomonas sp. SMSB3. The sequence continues at coordinate 2,562 of NZ_JBKGGV010000025.1, forward strand.
GCAGCGGGTGCTGGAGAACTTTCGTGACGAGTTGGGCGAAGCTGCTGACCTCGCCCTGATCAAGGCGATGCGCGTGCGTCAGGGCGATCCGGCCCAGGTCATCCTCGACCAGGCCCAGCGGCTGAGCGTCGACCTGCTGATCTTCGGCAGTCACAGCGCCGGGGCGGGTGTCGACGTGCCCATTGGCCGAACAGCGGTGCGGCTGCTGCAACTGTCACCGGTTCCGGTGTACATGGTGCCGCTTTCCCAGCACCTCGGTAGGAGGAAAGTGTGAAGTCGGCGGTAGGAAATTTCCCAAGGGCATGTAACAAAATAGTTCTAGTTTTATTTCCACAACCACTAATATAGTTATATCCCGTCGCTGCCTGCTGCCGCTGACCTACCGCTGATTCGAGGGAAACCTATGAAGCTTCAACAACTGCGCTACATCTGGGAAGTGGCGCACCACGACCTCAACGTCTCCGCGACGGCGCAGAGCCTGTACACCTCGCAGCCGGGGATCAGCAAGCAGATCCGCTTGCTCGAGGACGAGCTGGGAGTCGAGGTATTCGCGCGCAGCGGCAAGCACCTGACTCGCGTCACGCCTGCTGGCGAGCGCATCATCAATACGGCCGGGGAGATCCTGCGCAAGGTCGAGAGCATCAAGCAGATTGCCCAGGAATTCTCCAACGAGAAAAAAGGCACCTTGTCGATCGCCACGACCCACACCCAGGCCCGTTACGCACTGCCCCCGGTGATCAGCAATTTCATCAAGCAGTATCCGGAAGTGTCCCTGCACATGCACCAGGGCTCACCGATGCAGATCGCCGAAATGGCCGCTGACGGCACCGTTGACTTCGCCATCGCCACCGAGGCGCTGGAGCTGTTCGGTGACCTGATCATGATGCCGTGCTACAAGTGGAATCGGTGTGTGGTGGTGCCCCAGGGCCATCCGCTGACCAAGCTGCCGAAGCTTACCCTCGAAGCGGTTGCCGAGTACCCGATCGTCACCTACGTGTTTGGCTTCACCGGCCGCTCCAAGCTGGACGAGGCATTCAACCACCGTGGCCTGACGCCGAAGGTGGTGTTCACCGCAGCCGATGCCGACGTGATCAAAACCTACGTACGCCTGGGGCTGGGCGTGGGTATCGTGGCCAAGATGGCGGTCGATACCAAGCTCGACAGCGACCTGGTGGCGCTGGATGCCAGCGAGCTGTTCGAGGCCAGCATCACCAAGATTGGCTTTCGCCGCGGCACATTCCTGCGTGGCTTCATGTGCGATTTCATCGAAAAATTCGCCCCACACCTGACCCGCGAAGTCATGGCCAAGGCCATCCAGTGCCACAACAAGCAAGAGCTCGAAGAGCTCTTCGAAGGCGTCGAACTGCCTGTGCACTAGGCAGCTACAGTTACAGGGTTCAAGCTACAAGCAAAAGCGGCCCATTCGCAGGCCGCTTTTTTCTTGAGGCGTGAACTCGCAGCTTGCAGCTTCAAGCCTTGCCGATCAGGTTGCCGGCGTGCAGGCCGCATTCTTTCTGGGTCGACTCTTCCCACCACCAGCGACCTTCGCGCTCGTGCTGGTTCGGCAGCACCGGGCGGGTGCAGGGCTCGCAGCCGATGCTGATGAAGCCGCGTTCATGCAGGCTGTTGTACGGCAGCTCCAACATGCGGATGTAACCCCAGACTTCTTCGCTGGTCATCTGCGCCAGAGGGTTGAACTTGTACAAGGTGCGCTCAGGGGTCGAGAACGCGCTGTCGATTTCCAGTGCTGCCACCTGGCTGCGCGTGCCAGGGCTCTGGTCGCGGCGCTGGCCGGTGGCCCAGGCGCTGACCGTGGCCAGCTTGCGGCGCAGCGGCTCGATCTTGCGGATGCCGCAGCACTCGCCATGGCCGTCGCGGTAGAAACTGAACAGCCCCTTTTCCTTGACGAACGGGTCGAGCTTGGCGCGGTCCGGGCTGAGGATCTCGATCGGCAGGTTGTAGTGTTCGCGTACCTGATCGATGAAACGGTAGGTCTCAGGGTGCAAACGGCCGGTGTCCAGGCTGAACACCTTGACCTGCTTGTTCAGCTTCCAGGCCATGTCGACCAGCACCACGTCCTCGGCACCACTGAAGGAAATCCACAGGTCGTCACCGAAGTGATCGAACGCAAGTTTGAGGATGTCCTGCGGGGACTTGCTGGCGTAGGTCGCGGCCAGTGCGGCGACGTCGAAAGGTAGGCTCATCAGGCGGTTTCCATCTTGGCTATGGCGCTGTGCGCTCGTAATGAGGGGATGGTAACAAAAAATGGCCAGGTAGACGCCTGGCCGGCAGGCTCAAAGGCTTTGCAGGGTCTGCAACAGGACGCGGACCTTGGCGATCGATTCTTCGTATTCGGCCTGCCAGTTGGAGTCAGCCACCACCGCACCGCCGCCCCAGCAGTTGACCTGACCGTCCCTGACCAGCAGGCTGCGAATGGCGATCGAGCTGTCCATCTCGCCGCGTACGTCCACGTACAGCAGCGAGCCGCAGTACAGGGCGCGCCGCGTTGGCTCCAGCTCGTCGATGATCTGCATGGCGCGGATCTTCGGGGCGCCGGTGATCGAGCCGCCGGGGAAACTGTCGCCGATCAGGTCCAGCGCGTCTTTGTCCGCGGCCAGTTGCCCGGTGATGCTGCTGACCAGGTGGTGCACGTTGGGGTAACTCTCCAGGCTGAACAGCTCCGGCACCTTCACCGAGCCGATGGCGCAGGTGCGTCCGAGGTCGTTGCGCAGCAGGTCGACGATCATCAGGTTTTCCGAGCGATCCTTGCTACTGTGCAGCAGCTCCTCGGCATTGCGCGCATCCTGGGCAGGGTCGTCCGCGCGCGGCCGGGTGCCCTTGATCGGGCGAGTCTCCACCTGGCCCTCATTGACGCGGATGAAGCGCTCTGGCGAAAAGCTCAGCAGCGCGCTGCCATCGGCCAGCTGCTGGTACGCGGAAAACGGCGTAGGGCAGGCTTGGCGCAAGGCCTGGTAGGCCCGCCAAGGATCGCCCTGGCATGGTGCTCGAAAGCGCTGAGTGAGGTTGATCTGATAACAGTCGCCGGCCTGAATGTAGCGCTGCACCTGATCGAAAGCCACCTTGTATTGCTCGGCCTGCAGGTCGCCCCGCATCGGCGCCAGCAGGTGGAAATCCCCGCAGCTCGAGGTGTCGGCAGCGTCGAACAGCGTCGTCAGGCGAGTACGTTCGGTTAGCGCCAGGGCGGGATGGAACACCAATTGACTGGTGCACAGCTGGTGGTCGGTGATCAGCGCCCAGGCATACAGGCCAAGCTGCGCATCGGGCAAGCCCAGGTCGTCGTTCGCCTGATGCGGCAGCTGCTCAAGGCGTCGGCCGAAATCATAGCTCAAGTAGCCGATCAGGCCGCCCGCGAAGGGCAGCTCGACACCGGCAGGTAACTGCGCATCACCCAGCTGCAGCAGGCTTGCGCGCAGTCGCTGCAGGTAAGCGCGGCCGTCTTCCTCTGACGCGACTTGCAGGTGCTGCAAGGGCCAGGCGCTCAATAGATCGAAGCGGCCACGCGTCGCGTCAGGGCGAGCACTGTCGAGCAGGATCGCCCCTGGCGCCTGGCGCAGGCGGGCGAAATAGACGGCGGGGTCAGGCTGGTAGGGCAGGGGGTGAAGCGTGCAGGTCGGCATCAGTAGGGACGGCGATGTAAAAGCGAAGAGGCCGATTGTAGACCCGTGCATGGATGGCGCCTAGCGTCAGGACGACATTAAGCGGCCTGTTTCACCGGGCCGCTTCACCGGGTGCATGCCACCCCGGTGAAGCGGCCGCCAGTGGTCAGTGTGGATGCACGTGGCCGAACAGGCTCTGCGCAACGCGCACCCGCTGCTCGGCATCTTCGCTGATGCCGTCTTTGGCCAGCGCCTCGATGTGCGCCTCGACGGCGTGAGTGCGCTGGGTCAGGCCGGTGTCGTTGGCGATCTGGATGTTCAGGCCGGGGCGGGCGTTGAGTTCGAGAATCAACGGGCCTTTGTCCTGATCCAGCACCATGTCCACGCCGATGTAGCCCAGCCCGCACAACTCATAGCAACCGGCGGCCAGCTTCATGAAGCCGTCCCAGTTTGGCAGCTGCACGCCGTCCACCGCATTGGTGGTGTCCGGGTGCTTGCTGATGATGTTGTTCAACCAGGTGCCGCGCAAGGTCACCCCTGTGGCCAGGTCGACGCCGACACCGATGGCGCCCTGGTGCAGGTTGGCCTTGCCGCCGGACTGGCGGGTCGGCAGGCGCAGCATGGCCATGACCGGATAGCCCATCAGCACGATGATGCGGATGTCAGGCACCCCCTCATAGCTGATGCTCTTGAAGATCTGGTCGGGGGTCACCCGGTATTCGATCAGCGCGCGGTCGCGGTGGCCGCCCAGCGAGTACAAGCCGGTGAGGATGCTCGAGACCTGGTGCTCGATTTCCTCGTGGCTCATGATCTTGCCCGATACCGTGCGGTAACGGTCCTCGAAGCGGTCGGCGATCACCAGGATGCCGTCACCGCCGGCACCCTGGGCCGGCTTGATGACGAAGTCGCTGCGCCCGCCGATGATCTCGTGCAGCTTGTCGATCTGCTTCTCGGTCTCGATGATGCCGTACATTTCCGGCACATGGATACCGGCCGCCAGGGCGCGCTCCTTGGTGATGATCTTGTCGTCGACGATCGGGTACAGGCTGCGCTTGTTGTACTTGAGCACATAGTCCGCGTTGCGCCGGTTGATGCCCATGATGCCCCGGGCCTCCAGGGCTTTCCAGGTCTTGATCAGGCCAAACATCAGGCGTCAGCCTTCTTCAGGAATGCCTTGAAGCGTACGAGCTCGGTCAGGCGATAGCCGCGGTAGCGACCCATCGCCAGCATGAAGCCCACCAGGATCAACAGCACGGCCGGGAAGGTGAAGACGAAGTACACCAGCTCCGGCACCATCATCAACAGGTGCGCCAGCGAGGCGGCGAACAAGGTACCGATCGCGACCTTCATGGCATGGCCACCGCCGCGCTCTTCCCAGGTAATCGACAGGCGTTCGATGGTCATGGTCAGGATCACCATCGGGAACAGCGCCACCGACAGCCCGCGCTCAAGGCCCAGCTTGTGGCTGAACAGGCTGATGGCGGCGATCAGCACCACGACGAAGGTCAGCACCACCGACAGGCGCGGCAGCATTTGCAGCTTCAGGTGCTCGAGGTAGGAGCGCAATGACAGACCCAGGGCGGTGATCACCGTGAACAGCACGATACCAAAGCCCAACTGCGTTTCGCGGAAGGCCAGCGCGATCAGCACCGGGGTGAAGGTGCCCAGGGTCTGGATACCGATCAGGTTGCGCAGCACCAGAATGACCAGCACGCCGATCGGGATCATCACCATGATCATGAAGGTCTGCTGGGTCTGCAGGGGCAGGCCGTAGAGCGAATACTCGAGGAAATCGGCGTCGGTGTTCTCGTCGGTCAGCTTGGCCAGGCGGATGGCGTTCATCTCGCTGTTGTTCATGCTGAAGGTGACATTGGCCTTCTTGCCGCCATCGACGGTGATCAGGTTGTCGTCACCAGTCCACCACAGCAGGCGATCGTTCGGCAGGCCCTGCTCGCCGGTGTCGGGGTTGAAGTACAGCCAGTCGCTGCCGTTGAAGCTGCGCAGCCACAATTCTGGGGTTTGCGGGGTATCGGCGACCAGGCGGATGGTATGGACTTTTTCCATCGGCACGTGGGCGATCGACAGCAACAGGTCGATCACCTGAGCCTTCTTCATCGGCGAAGTGTCGCCGCCCAGCAACAGCTTGACGTTGTCGTCGTTGAGGTTGTTGACCCGCTTGATGGTTTCGCTGACGAAGGTCTCGACATCCGCCGAATGCTGGCGTATCGGCGCCATCAGCGCCTCGGCGGCGATTTTCTCTGGGCCTTCGATGGCCAGGCTGTCGCGGAAGGTCGGGCCTTTGACCGTGGCCTTTTCCTTGCTGTAGCGCTTGGTCAGCACCAAACGGTAGTAGAGGGTCTGGTTGCCGCTGGCGCGACGTGCCGACCAGGTTACCTTGCGGTTACCGTCGGCGCGGTTGACGCTGACCCCGTAGTTGTTGGAGATGAAGCTCTCGTTGAGGCTCACGTAGTCGCGATTGAGCGGCGGCACGAACATCTGGATCTTCACCGGATCCTTGGTGCTGGCGACGAACTCGACCTTGGCGTCGATGTTCCACAGGTCGTCGGTTTCGTCTTCGGTGACCGGAATGCCCAGCACGAGGATCTGATAAGCCGTGACCGCCACGCCGAGCAGCACCAGCACGGTGATCAGGACTTTCAAATGGAGGGTAAGAGAGCGCATCGGGATTACTCTGCTTTGGGAGCGTCGGTGGCACAGGCAGGTTTGCCGGCCGCGTATTTGAGGCTTGGGTCGACCAGCGCGTCGAAGTGCTTGAGCGCCTCGGAGCCGATCAACAGCGGAAACTGGAAGGCGCTGCGGTCAGTGAGGTTGACCTCGATGGTGCGCCGGGCCTGGCCCATGCAGATAGCCAGCTCGATGACTGGGCGCGCGGTGTAGGCCTTGCCGGACTGTGCATCGTAATCGCCAGCGCGGCGCTTGATCTTGCTGACGCGTGCCAACGGGCGCTCGATCGGGTGCGAATGGGCGGCATCGATGGCCAGGTAGAAGCGTACCCAGCTTTCGCCGTTGCGTTTGAAGCGCTTGATATCGCGGGCGCTGAGCGAGGCGGTCTTGGCCCCGGTGTCGAGCTTGGCAGCGACCTCCAAGTCAAGATCGCCCAGCCGGGCGTATTCGTTCAGACCGTACACGGTCTTGCCCGCTGCCTGGCCAAGGGCCGGTAGCAGGGTCAGGCATAACAGCAGAATGACGGGTGTAAGTCTCATAGTCCTGGCGCGGTGAGCTGGGCAGATTGTGGGGCAAAGGTGACTGGCAACGACTGCGCACGCTTGCTCGTTCATCTGTCGACAACATGAATCGGCGACAGAAACGCGCTCCCTGCTCCGTTGGAAGCGCGGCATTCTATCACGCCGACGTCTTGACGCCAGCGCGCCGCGTTCAGACAACGGCGGGGCGGGCTTAGTTCGCGATTAGACGATTGTCGACAATGTCGATTTTACCTTTGACTGCAAACCTCTGATTCGCTAGTTTCAGTAAAAGTGTGCCTCAAGGTGTCGACAATATGCTGGACCTCACCACCCCCAGACCCGCCGCGTCAGACGATACGGAAACCTTGTCCGAGCATGTCTTCCGGCGCATCCAGGCGGCTATCGTCAAAGGCGACATCGCGCCGGGCAGCAAGATTTCCGAGCCAGAGCTTGCGCGTACCTACGGCATCAGCCGCGGACCGCTGCGCGAGGCGATCCACCGCCTGGAAGGTCAGCGCCTGTTGGTCCGGGTGCCACATGTCGGCGCGCGGGTGGTGTCACTGAGCCACGCCGAGCTGATCGAATTGTATGAGATTCGCGAATCGCTTGAAGGCATGGCCTGCCGCCTGGCCGCCGCGCGCATGAGCCAGGCCGACATCGACGAGTTGCGGGCGGTACTGCAGACCCATGAGCGCGACGCCGCGTTCCAGGCCGGGCTGGGTTACTACCAACAAGAAGGCGACTACGATTTTCACTACCGGATCATCCACGGCAGTGGCAACCAGACCCTGGTGAAGATGCTCTGCGGCGAGCTGTATCAGCTGGTGCGCATGTACCGAATCCAGTTTTCCGCCACGCCCAACCGGCCCCGCCAGGCCTTCAGCGAACACCACCGCATCCTCGATGCCATCGAAAGCCGTGACGGCGAGCTGGCCGAGCTGCTGATGCGCCGTCATATCGGCGCATCCAAGCGCAACATCGAGCGTCACTACCAGGACGCCAACAACAATGACCTTCGAGGTGATCAATGACTCAGCACAGCACCCCTGGACAGCGTTTTCGTGACGCCGTTGCCGCCGAACATCCGCTGCAAGTGGTGGGCGCGATCAACGCCAACCATGCCCTGTTGGCCAAGCGTGCCGGCTTCAAGGCCATCTACCTCTCCGGCGGCGGTGTGGCAGCAGGCTCGCTGGGGCTGCCGGACTTGGGCATCAGCAACCTGGACGATGTGCTCACCGATGTGCGGCGCATCACCGATGTCTGCGACCTGCCGTTGCTGGTTGATGTCGACACCGGCTTCGGCGCCTCGGCTTTCAACGTGGCCCGTACCGTGCGCTCGATGAGCAAGTTCGGCGCGGCGGCCATCCATATCGAGGATCAGGTCGGGGCCAAGCGCTGCGGTCATCGGCCAAACAAGGAAATCGTCTCGCAGCAGGAGATGGTCGACCGCATCAAGGCAGCGGTCGATGCCCGCAGCGATGACAGCTTCGTGATCATGGCGCGCACCGATGCGCTGGCGGTGGAGGGCTTGAACGCTGCTCTGGATCGCGCTGCAGCGTGCGTCGAAGCCGGGGCCGACATGATTTTCCCCGAAGCGATTACCGAGCTTGCCATGTACAAGACCTTCGCCGAGCGGGTGCAGGCGCCGATTCTGGCCAACATCACCGAGTTCGGCGCCACGCCGCTGTTTACCACCGAGGAGCTGGCGTCGGTCGATGTGTCGCTGGTGCTCTACCCGCTGTCGGCGTTTCGCGCCATGAACAAGGCCGCAGACAATGTGTACAGCGCCTTGCGCCGGGATGGCACGCAAAAGAATGTGATCGACACCATGCAGACGCGCATGGAGCTGTACGACGCCATCGGCTACCACGCCTTCGAGCAGAGCCTGGATGCGTTGTTCGCCCAGAAAAAAGCCTGAACCGGTTCTGGCTTGCGCGCCACCAATCCGCGAGCAAGCCAGGCAGCAAATGCCGATAAGCCCGATTTTCCATAACAAGTTCAAGAAAGGAGAAACACCATGGCCGAAGCAAAAGTTCTCAGTGGTGCAGGCCTGCGCGGCCAGGTGGCCGGCCAGACTGCACTGTCCACCGTCGGCCAGGCCGGCGCCGGCCTGACCTACCGTGGCTACGATGTTCGTGACTTGGCCGCTGGTGCCGAATTCGAAGAGGTCGCCTACCTGCTGCTGTACGGCGAACTGCCCAGCCAGGCCGAGCTTGCCGACTACAAGCACAAGCTCAAGAGCCTGCGCGAATTGCCGCAGGCGCTCAAGGAGGTGCTCGAGCGCATCCCGCGCGATGCGCATCCGATGGACGTGATGCGCACCGGTTGTTCGGTGCTCGGTACCCTGGAGCCGGAGCTGACCTTCGAGGCCCAGTGCGACAGAACCGACCGCCTGCTGGCGCTGTTCCCGGCAGTGATGTGCTACTGGTATCGCTTCAGTCACCACGGGGTGCGCATCGATTGCAGCAGTGACGAGCCAACCCTGGGTGGCCACTTCCTCTATCTGCTGCACGGCAAGCAGCCGAGCGAGTTGCACGTCAAGGTAATGAACGTGTCGCTGATCCTCTATGCAGAGCATGAATTCAATGCCTCGACCTTCACTGCGCGGGTCTGCGCCTCGACCTTGTCGGACCTGTATTCCTGTGTCACGGCCGCCATTGGCACGTTGCGCGGGCCGTTGCACGGCGGTGCCAACGAGGCGGCCATGGAGCTGATAGAGCGCTTCCAGAGCCCACAGCAGGCCACCAATGAACTGCTGCGCATGCTCGAACGCAAGGACAAGATCATGGGCTTCGGCCACGCGATCTACAAAGAGTCCGATCCCCGCAACGAGGTGATCAAGGGTTGGGCCAGGCAGCTGGCCGATGAGGCTGGCGACACCGTGCTGTATCCGGTGTCCGAGGCCATTGACCGGACCATGTGGGAGCAGAAGCGCCTGTTCCCCAACGCCGACTTCTATCACGCCTCGGCGTACCACTTCATGGGCATCCCGACCAAGCTGTTCACGCCGATCTTCGTCTGCTCGCGCCTGACTGGCTGGGCCGCGCATGTCTTCGAGCAGCGCGCCAACAACCGCATCATCCGCCCAAGCGCCGAGTATGTGGGCGTCGAGCAGCGCCAGTTCGTGCCAATCGAGCAGCGCTAAGGCATAGGCTCCCGGGGCTGCGCAGCAGCCCTGGGGGCCAGACCTGCATACCGAATACCGTGACCGAGCCTGAAGCCTATGAACACTGCATACCGCAAGCCCCTGCCAGGTACTGCCCTGGACTATTTCGATGCCCGTGCGGCGGTCGATGCGATCAAGCCCGGCGCCTACGACCGTTTGCCCTATACCTCCCGAGTCCTGGCCGAGAACTTGGTACGACGCTGCGATCCGGCCACGCTCGATGCCTCGCTGGGCCAACTGATCGAGCGCAAGCGCGACCTGGACTTCCCGTGGTTTCCGGCACGCGTGGTGTGCCACGACATTCTCGGGCAGACCGCCCTGGTCGACCTGGCCGGTCTGCGTGATGCCATTGCCGACAAGGGCGGCGATCCGGCCCAGGTCAACCCAGTGGTGCCAGTGCAGCTGATCGTCGATCATTCGCTGGCGGTGGAATGCGGCGGTTATGACCCGCAAGCCTTCGAGAAGAATCGCAGCATCGAAGACCGCCGCAACGAGGACCGTTTCCACTTCATCAACTGGACCAAGAAAGCCTTCAAGAACGTCGACGTGATCCAGCCAGGCAACGGCATCATGCACCAGATCAACCTGGAGAAGATGTCGCCGGTCATCCATGGCGATCATGGCCTGGCGTACCCCGACACCTGTGTCGGCACCGACAGCCACACGCCCCATGTCGATGCCTTGGGGGTAATCGCCATTGGTGTCGGCGGCCTTGAAGCAGAAAACGTCATGCTAGGTCGCGCCTCATGGATGCGCTTGCCGGAAATCGTTGGCGTGACCCTGACCGGCCGGCTGGCGCCCAGCATCACGGCCACGGACCTGGTGTTGGCCCTGACCGAGTTTCTGCGTCAGCAGAAGGTGGTCGGTGCGTACCTGGAGTTTCACGGTGAAGGAGCCAGCGCATTGACCCTGGGCGACCGCGCCACGATCTCCAACATGGCCCCGGAATACGGCGCCACCGCCGCGATGTTCGCCATCGACCAACAGACCATCGATTACCTCAGGCTGACCGGTCGCGATGATCAGCAGGTGCAGTTGGTCGAAACCTACGCCAAGGTCGCCGGCCTGTGGGCCGACAGTCTGGCCCAGGCCGAATACGAGCGCACCCTGAGCTTCGACCTGTCGAGCGTGGTGCGTAACATGGCCGGCCCGTCCAACCCGCATGCCCGTGTCGCCACCCGCGACCTGGCGGCCAAGGGCATCGCCGGTGCCTGGCAGGATGTGCCGGGGCAGATGCCCGATGGCGCCGTGATCATCGCGGCGATCACCAGTTGCACCAACACCAGCAACCCACGCAATGTCATCGCCGCCGGCTTGCTGGCGCGCAACGCCAACCGCCTGGGCCTGGTGCGCAAGCCCTGGGTCAAGTCGTCGCTGGCGCCGGGTTCCAAGGCGGTGCAGCTGTACCTGCAGGAGGCAGGGCTTGAACGCGAGCTCGAACAGTTGGGCTTTGGCATCGTCGCTTTCGCCTGCACCACCTGCAACGGCATGTCGGGTGCGCTCGACCCGCAGATCCAACAGGAGATCATCGACCGCGACCTGTACGCCACCGCCGTGTTGTCGGGAAACCGTAACTTCGACGGCCGCATCCACCCTTACGCCAAGCAGGCGTTTCTCGCCTCGCCGCCACTGGTGGTGGCCTACGCGATCGCCGGCACCATCCGCTTCGACATTGAAAAAGACGTGCTGGCCGTGGTCGATGGCCAGCCGATCCGCCTCAAGGATATCTGGCCCAGCGACGAGGAAATCGATGCAGTCGTGCGCGCGGCGGTCAAGCCTGAGCAGTTCCGCCAGGTCTATATCCCGATGTTCGCCATCGAAGAGGATCGCGGGCCGCAAGTGGCGCCGCTGTACGATTGGCGGCCAATGAGCACCTATATTCGCCGCCCACCTTACTGGGAGGGCGCCTTGGCCGGTGAGCGAACCTTGCGCGGCATGCGGCCGTTGGCGGTATTGCCCGACAACATCACCACCGATCACTTGTCGCCTTCGAACGCCATTCTGCTCGACAGCGCAGCCGGGCAATACCTGGCGAAGATGGGCCTGCCCGAGGAAGACTTCAACTCCTACGCCACCCACCGTGGCGATCACCTGACCGCCCAGCGCGCCACTTTCGCCAACCCCAAGCTGTACAACGAGATGGTGCGCAACGCCGACGGCAGCGTGAAGCAGGGCTCGTTGACGCGCATCGAGCCCGAAGGCCAGGTGACGCGCATGTGGGAGGCCATTGAAACCTACATGCAGCGCAAGCAACCGCTGATCATCGTTGCCGGGGCCGACTATGGTCAGGGATCCTCGCGTGACTGGGCGGCCAAAGGCGTGCGCCTGGCCGGCGTCGAGGCGATCGTTGCCGAAGGCTTCGAGCGCATCCACCGCACCAACCTGGTAGGCATGGGTGTGCTGCCGTTGGAGTTCCAGCCGGGCACCGATCGCAACACCCTGGGCCTGGATGGCAGCGAGACTTACGACGTGCTTGGTCAGCGCAAGCCGCGGGCGACCTTGACCCTGGTGGTCACCCGGCGCACCGGGGAGCAGTTGCAGGTGCCGGTCACCTGCCGGCTGGACACCGCCGAGGAAGTCTCGATCTACGAGGCGGGCGGGGTGTTGCAACGCTTTGCCCAGGATTTCCTCGAATCAACCGTGTAGCGGCGCGCAGAGGGCTGCCTGGCAGCCCTTTGCGCCTACCCATTGCAAAGAGAACAGCTCACCATGGCACATGCACCGCAGATCAAGATTCCCGCCACTTACATGCGTGGCGGCACCAGCAAAGGCGTTTTCCTGCGCCTGCAAGACTTGCCGGAGCCTGCGCAGACGCCAGGGCCTGCGCGCGACGCGCTGCTGCTGCGCATCATCGGCAGCCCCGATCCCTATGGCAAACAGATCGATGGCATGGGCGGCGCCACCTCGAGCACCAGCAAGACGGTAATCCTGTGCAAAAGCACCAGGGCCGATCATGACGTCGACTACCTGTTCGGCCAGGTTGCCATCGACCAGCCCTTCGTCGACTGGAGCGGCAACTGTGGCAACTTGTCGGCGGCGGTCGGCTCGTTCGCCATCGCCAACGGCCTGCTCGACCCGGCGCGGATCCCGCGCAACGGCGTGGCGGTGGTGCGTATCTGGCAGGCCAACATCGGCAAGACGATCGTCGCCCATGTGCCGATCGTCGAGGGTGAGGTGCAGGAAACCGGCGATTTCGAGCTCGATGGCGTGACCTTTCCAGCCGCAGAAGTACAACTGGAGTTCCTCGACCCAGCGGCCGATGAAGAGGGCGCAGGCGGGGCGATGTTCCCCACCGGCAACCTGGTAGACGATTTGCAGGTGCCTGGTGTTGGTACGTTCAAAGCGACCCTGATCAATGCCGGTATCCCAACCGTGTTCATCGACGCTGCCGCGCTCGGCTATAGCGGTACCGAGTTGCAAGAGGCGATCAACGGCGATGCCCTGGCATTGCAGCGCTTCGAGGCCATCCGCGCCCATGGCGCCGTGCGCATGGGCCTGATCGAGCACATCGATCAGGCAGCAGGGCGCCAGCATACCCCCAAGGTCGCGTTCGTGGCGCCGCCGAGCGACTACACGGCCTCTAGCGGCAAGGTGGTGAGCGCTAGCGACATCGACTTGTTGGTCCGTGCCCTGTCGATGGGCAAGCTGCACCACGCGATGATGGGCACCGCTGCTGTAGCCATTGGCACCGCCGCCGCTATCCCAGGCACGCTGGTCAATCTTGCCGCTGGCGGCGGCGAGCGCAGCGCCGTGCGCTTCGGTCACCCCTCCGGCACCCTGCGCGTCGGCGCCGAAGCGCGCCAGGTCGACGGCCAGTGGACTGTCATCAAGGCGATCATGAGCCGAAGCGCACGCGTATTGATGGAAGGCTGGGTGCGCATCCCCCAAGACAGCTTCTAGATAACGCGCATAAAAAAGCCCCGGCATTCGCCGGGGCCTTTACTTACAGCTTGCAGCTCGAAGCTCGCCGCTGCCCTTAGGCCTGAACCACCGGGATCTGCGCGTTGGCAGCCGCTTCGCGGAACTCGGCGATCTGGTCGAAGCTCAGGTAGCGGTAGACGTCGGCAGCCATGCTGTCGATGTCCTTGGCGTACTGCATGTACTCCTCGACGGTCGGCAGCTTGCCGATGATCGAGGCGACTGCGGCCAGTTCGGCCGAGGCCAGGTACACGTTGGTCGCATCGCCCAGGCGGTTCGGGAAGTTACGGGTCGAGGTCGACACCACCGTCGAACCGGTCTGCACGCGCGCCTGGTTACCCATGCACAGCGAGCAGCCTGGCATTTCCATGCGCGCACCGGCCTTGCCGTAGATACCGTAGTAGCCTTCTTCGGTCAGCTGGTGGGCGTCCATCTTGGTCGGCGGGGCCAGCCACAGACGGGTTGGAATGCCACCCTTGACCTTCTCCAGCAGCTTGCCGGCAGCGCGGAAGTGACCGATGTTGGTCATGCACGAGCCAATGAACACTTCGTCGATCTTCTCGCCCTGGACCGAAGACAGCAGGCGGGCATCGTCCGGGTCATTCGGGGCGCAGAGCACAGGCTCCTTGACGTCGGCCAGGTCGATTTCGATGATTTCAGCGTATTCGGCATCGGCGTCGGCCGACAGCAGCTCAGGGTTGGCCAGCCAGGCTTCCATGGCCTGGGCACGACGCTCCAGAGTCCGGGCATCGCCGTAGCCTTCGCCGATCATCCAGCGCAACAGGGTGATGTTGGACTTGAGGTATTCGGCGATGGCCTTTTCCGGCAGCTTGATGGTGCAGCCAGCAGCGGAACGCTCGGCGGACGCGTCGGACAGCTCGAACGCTTGCTCGACAGTCAGCTCGTCCAGGCCTTCGATCTCCAGGATGCGGCCGGAGAAGGCGTTTTTCTTGCCCTTCTTCTCGACGGTCAGCAGGCCCTGCTGAATCGCGTAGTAAGGGATGGCGTGTACCAGGTCACGCAGGGTGATGCCAGGCTGCAGCTTGCCCTTGAAGCGGACCAGGATCGACTCCGGCATGTCCAGCGGCATGACGCCGGTGGCAGCGGCGAACGCGACCAGGCCGGAACCTGCCGGGAACGAGATGCCGATCGGGAAGCGGGTGTGCGAGTCGCCACCGGTACCCACGGTGTCGGGCATCAGCATGCGGTTCAGCCAGCTGTGGATGATGCCGTCGCCTGGACGCAGCGACACGCCGCCACGGGTGCGGATGAAGTCTGGCAGGGTGTGGTGGGTAGTGACGTCGATCGGCTTCGGATACGCCGCGGTGTGGCAGAACGACTGCATGACCAGGTCAGCCGAGAAGCCCAGGCAGGCGAGGTCTTTGAGCTCGTCGCGGGTCATCGGGCCGGTGGTGTCCTGGGAGCCGACGGTTGTCATCTTCGGCTCGCAGTAGGCGCCTGGGCGTACGCCCTGACCTTCAGGCAGGCCGCAGGCACGGCCGACCATCTTCTGCGCCAGGGTGAAGCCCTTGCCGGTGTCGGCAGGCTGCTCTTGCTTCTTGAACAGCTCCGATGGGCCCTGGCCCAGCTCGGCACGGGCTTTTTCGGTCAGGCCACGGCCGACGATCAGCGGAATACGGCCGCCAGCACGGACTTCGTCAAGCAGCACTTCGGTCTTCAGCGCGAAGGTGGTAACCAGCTCATCGCTGCCGTGACGACGGACTTCGCCCTTGAACGGATAGACATCGATGACGTCGCCCATGGCCAGGTCGGTGCAGTCGAATTCGATCGGCAGGGCGCCGGCGTCTTCCATGGTGTTGTAGAAGATCGGGGCGATCTTGGTGCCGAAGCAGAAGCCACCGGCACGCTTGTTCGGCACGTTCGGGATGTCGTCGCCAAAGAACCACAGCACCGAGTTGGTGGCCGATTTACGCGAAGAACCGGTACCGACCACGTCGCCAACGTAGGCCACTGGGTAGCCCTTGGCGCGCATGGCTTCGATCTGCGCCAGCGGGCCGACCGAGCCTGGTTGCTGCGGCTCGATGCCGTCACGGGCCATTTTCAGCATGGCCAGGGCGTGCAGCGGGATGTCAGGGCGCGACCAGGCGTCCGGGGCAGGGGACAGGTCGTCGGTGTTGGTTTCGCCAGGCACCTTGAACACGGTCAGGGTGTACTTGTCGGCGATGGCAGGGCGCGAGGTGAACCATTCGCCAGCGGCCCAGGACTGCAGCACGGCCTTGGCGTGGGCGTTGCCGGCCTTGGCTTTTTCGGCCACATCGTGGAAGGCGTCGAACATCAGCAGGGTGTGCTTGAGCTGCTCGGCCGCGACGGCGCCCAATTCGGCGTCATCCAGCAGCGCGACCAGCGTCTCGATGTTGTAGCCGCCCTGCATGGTACCGAGCAGTTCGGTGGCATGCTTGCGGTCGATCAGCGGCGATTGGGCTTCGCCCTTGGCCACGGCGGAGAGGAAAGCGGCCTTGACGTAGGCAGCCTCGTCGACCCCTGGCGGTACGCGGTTGGTGATCAGGTCTACGAGGAAGGCTTCTTCGCCGGCCGGCGGGTTTTTCAGCAGCTCGACCAGGCCTGCAGTTTGTTCGGCGTTCAGCGGCTGGGGCACGATACCCAGGGCGGCACGCTCTTCGATGTGTTTGCGGTAGGCTTCAAGCACAGTTATTACCCTCATCAGTGGTCCCTAAAGGGGGTCCGGGACGCTCATCCAGCATTCGATGCACCCATGCGCAGTGACGGCTTTGTGGGCCGCCCAGCCTGGGTCGCAAAGAATCCTTACAGAAGCTGCTTTCAAAGTTTTACGCCTGCAGAACGGGAGCTGATGAGGGCTGGCGCGGGCATGCGAGGGTTGCATGGCCCGGGCCAACGCCGTTCTACCGGATGAACTGTGCTCGTGACGCTTTGAAAACAGCTTCCAACGGACATTGTTGCCTTTGAAAAGGCCGGATGATTCTACGGCAAAAAAATCGCCAAGGTAAGGCGCAGGGCATCACTTTAACGGGTGACCCTGGTTAGACAAAGGGCTAACATGGCCCGGTGTTCCCCCGCCAAGCCGTTGTTTTCCAATGTCCAACCAGTCCATCAAGACGCCGTGCGTCGGCCTTTGCTCAACCGTCTACGGCGACACCGTGTGCCGCGGTTGCAAGCGCTTTCACCACGAAGTGATCCACTGGAACGGCTACGACGAGCAGCAGAAACGTGCGGTCTGGCTGCGCCTGGAGCAGCTGTTGGTGCAGGTGATGATGGCCAAGCTCGAGGTGTTCGACAAAGGCCTGCTGCGTCAGCAATTGCAGCAGCGCTCGATCCGTTTCGTCGAGCAGCAGTCCGAGTACTGCTGGGCGTATCAGCTGATTGCGCGCGGTGCCCGCATGATTCGCGACCTAGAAGCCTACGGCATGGCCTTGCTGCCGGAGTTTCGCGAGTGGGAGCTGCCGCAGTTGCGCGACGCCATCGACCGTGAGTTCTTCCTGCTCTCCGAAGCCCACTACCAGCGCTATATCGCTCCGGCGTTCCTTCAACAGACGCTCGAGTGATGGCTTCCGGCTGATAAGGCCGGCGCGGGGCGCTTAGCGTTGAGGTTCTCGAATCTGACGTGGAGAGTCAGCATGAGCAACTTCATCTACAGCCCGAACGACACCTTTCTTGCCCGCTGCTGGTGGCAAGGTAGCCAGCGCATCAACGTGGACGCCTGGGAGCAGGTGAAACACCAGCTTGCCGCCGTCTGGGTGCAGACCGGTGGGCGTCATGCACGCGACAGCCACGACCGCTACCTGCAGTGCGAAGCACAAGGTCGATGGGTGAAAAACCTCGAGCCCAACCTCTACACCACACCGACCCTGCAGTTCTGGGAGCTTTTCTGGTTCGGCGCGTACACGCGCGGTACGCCGACCGACGACAAGCCGCGCTACTACGAGATCCGCCCTGTGGATCGGGTCTGGAGCATCGGCGCATGGACGCTGGACTACAGCGCGTCGAAAGCCTCCGGGTATGCGGGCATCTGGCAGGCGTCGCACGTTCGTGGCGCCGAGCTTGCGCCCGAAGCGCGGCTGTGGACGATCGATGGCATGCCGCGCCTGGGCCCGACCTCAGGCCAGCGCCGCTACAACATGCGGCTACTGGTCCCCGGCGGCAAACCCTTGCGTCGGCATGAGCGCGATGGCGCGATCTTCCTCAATGTCCATCAAGGCGAAGGGGGCATGGTCGCCATGCAGATCATCAGCAAGCCCCATGTCACCAGCCAGTCCTGAACCGCCGCGCTGTGCAGCAGGCCGGCGCAATGCCTGCTGCACCGGGCTTCAGTCGCCGGTGTACTCGCAGCCGCTGGTGCAGGTTTCGTGGATACGCACTTTCGACAATTCAGGCAGCAATGGCTTGACCTGATCCCAGATCCATTTGGCCAGTACCTCGCTGGTTGGGTTTTCCAGACCGGGGATGTCGTTCAGGTAGTTGTGGTCCAGGCGCTCGTAGATCGGCTTGAACACCGCCTTGATTTCCGAGAAATCGCGAATCCAGCCAGTATGCGGGTCGAGCGGGCCGGTCAGGTGCAGACCCACCTTGAACGAGTGACCGTGCAAACGGCCGCATTTGTGGCCGTCAGGAACATGAGGCAGGCGATGCGCCGATTCGAAGGTAAATTCCTTGAAGATTTCCACGCTTTTCAACTCTTTGTGAATCGTTAATGCGCGCAGTCTACCAGCATGCCCGCTACAAGGCTTGCAGCTGTTGGTGCAAGCGCCCGGTGGCGATCAACTCCAGCAGCTCGTCGCCCAAACGCTGACTTTCGGCGATGGCCTTGTACCAATAGCGCTTGCGGCTTGCCGCATCACCCATGAAGCGCTTGAAGTCGTTACGGTCGGGCAACTTGCCGTAGGGCAGTGCAGCCAGGTACTGCGGCGATGGCGTCATCAACAGCACATTCTGCAGGCGCGTGGCATCGCCCTTGCGCCAGGGCAGTGCCTTGTCGAACCAGCCCGGCACGACCTTGTCGGTGAAGTGCGGATACAGCACCAGGTCATTGCCTTGGTAAGGCAAATCCAGGTGATAGTCGAGCAGGCCGCCATCGCGATAGGTGCCAGAGCCTGCGCCAGGAATATCGCGCACCCCTTGCATCACCATCGGGATCGAGCCTGACGCCAGCAATGCATGGCGCAGGTTATCCAGGCCCAGTGGCAGGCAGCGCGAAGGGAAGTCGGTCAGGGTGTCGAGCGGCGGCGCACTGCGCGCATCGTGCAGGATGATGCGCTCGAAGTGCCGGGCCAGGCGCGAGCGCCCCAGCAGGTTGCTGGCGATCACCGAACCCAGGCCCACGCCCAGGCGGCCACGGTGGTCGTGGGCGAGCTGGCCATGGCTCTTGACTACCAGAATGTTCAAGCGGTAATGCGGGTTGTCGAGAATCTGCTGATCGCGCCCCTGCAACAGCTCGTCGAGCATGCGCTGGCAGCTTTGGCTGATCTGCGCTGGGGTGACGCCTTTGGCGAAGTCCTGCTCGGTATACAACTCGCCCAGCCGCCGGATACCCGCCACCGGGTCCTCGAGGCAGGCACTGGCGAAGCGCCACGAGCCGATCGAGGCCCCGATCAAGGCGCGCTGGCGCGGCGCCGACGGCAACCAGTGCCCAAACAGCGCCAGGTCCAGGCCCTGGATGCCCAGCGGCTTCGGTCCGCCCGCAGCGCCTGGCAGCACGCCGACATCGGCTGCCAGCAGGCCTTTGTCACGAATGTGCTGCAACGCCCGCTGTCCGGCCTTGAAGGTCAGGGCGGGAAACTTGATGTGAATGGCGCTCATGGCAAATCTCGAAGGCGGGTGGCCGACAGGCCGGGTGACGTACGTTATCATGCCGGCCGTTGCTTTCAGGTTGAATTAAGGACCGCTGGATAGTCTTAACCCCGTAGACAACTTCCAACGTCTCTTACGGAGAACACCTATGAAAACCCTGACTGCCCTGTTCACTGCCGCTGCCCTGACCCTGGGCGCCAACGCTGCCTTCGCCAAGGATGTGCAGCCTGACGAAGTGGTCAAGCTGGTCAACGCCAAGACCATCAAGTCGCTCGACGAGCTCAAGGCCGCCGCCGTGGCCAAGCACCCAGGCGCCACTGTCACCGATTCGGAGCTGGAGAACGAATACGGCCGCTACATCTACAAGGTCGAACTGCGTGACGCGCAGAACGTCGAGTGGGATGTCGACATGGATGCCAAGACCGGTGAAGTCCTCAAGGACGAGCGCGACAACTGATGATCAGCCTGCTGCGGCCTGCACGCTACCTGGCACTGACGTTGCTGGCCGTCTGCTCGCTGGCCGTGGCCCGGGACCTCGACCAGGACGAGGCCCTGAAGCTGCGCCAGAAGGGCGTCATCCTGCCGCTCGAGCAACTGCTTGAAACCGCCCTGGGGCGTCACCCCGGGGCGCGTTTGCTGGAGGCCGAGCTGGAAGAAGATGATGAGCGCTACGAATATGAAGTCGAGCTGCTGACCAAAGATGGCGTGGTGCGCGAGGTCAAGCTCGACGCCAGCACCGGGGCGCTGCTCAAAGACGAGGAAGACGACTGACATGCGCCTGTTGCTTGTCGAAGACAATGTGCCGCTGGCCGACGAAGTGAGTACCGCCTTGCAGCGTCAGGGTTATGCCGTGGACTGGCTGGCCGATGGCCGCGATGCGGTGTACCAGGGCCAGAGCGAACCGTACGACCTGATCATTCTCGACCTTGGCCTGCCGGGGGTGCCGGGCCTGGAGGTGCTGGCGCAGTGGCGCGCCGCTGGCCTGGCGACGCCGGTACTGATCCTTACCGCGCGCGGGTCATGGGCCGAACGCATCGAGGGGCTCAAGGCCGGCGCTGACGATTACCTGAGCAAGCCGTTTCATCCTGAAGAACTGCAATTGCGCATTCAGGCATTGCTGCGCCGCGCCAGGGGGCTGGCCAATCAGCCAAAGCTGGAGGCTGCCGGCCTGCACCTGGACGAGCGCCGCCAGTGCGTGAGCCGCGAGGGCGTCGACATCCAGCTGACGGCCGCCGAATTCCGCCTGTTGCGCTACTTCATGCTGCACCCGCAGCAGATCCTTTCCAAAAGCCATTTGGCCGAGCACCTTTACGACGGTGAAACCGAGCGCGATTCCAACGTGCTCGAAGTGCACGTCAATCACCTGCGCCGCAAGCTTGGCCGCAGCGTGATCGAGACGCGCCGTGGTCAGGGTTACCGCTATGCCGGGAGCGGCGGATGAAATCGATCCAGGCACGTCTGAGCCTGGGTCTGGTGGCCGTGCTGGTGGTGGTTGGCGTGGTCCTCGCGCAGCTGACCTTGTGGTTGTTCGAGGCCGGTTTGCAGCGTTATCTGGAAAACGGCCTGCGCAAGGAAAGCGAAAACCTGCTGGTGGCCTTGGTACGGGGGCCGTCCGGCCTGCAGCTGGATGAGCGCCGGGTGTCGGCAGCCTACCAGCGACCGTTCTCCGGCTATTACTTTCGTATCGATTTCGAGCACGGCACCTGGCGCTCGCGTTCATTGTGGGACCTGGACATGCCCAAGCCTGCTGCCCCCGGCCTTTCCGACAGCCATGTGCTAGGCCCCGAAGGGCAACAGCTGCTGGCCCTGCGCGCGGATTACCGACGCCTTGGCCAGGACATCTCGATCAGCGTCGCCCAGGATTACTCGCCCGTGCGCGACGGTTTTCGCCGCCTGCAGCAGATCGGCCTGGGCATGGGCCTGGTGGCCTTGCTGATCATCCTGGTGCTGCAACGCATCACCGTCACCCGTTCGCTGCGCCCGCTGGAACGCGCACGTCGGCAGATCGCCCAGTTGCAACAGGGCCAGCGCTCGCAGCTGGACGCTGCCGTGCCGATTGAATTGGCGCCGCTGGTGGATCAAGTCAACCACTTGCTCGCCCACACCGAAGACAGCCTGCGCCGCTCGCGCAATGCCTTGGGCAACCTCGGCCATGCGCTGAAAACGCCGCTGGCGGTATTGCTCAGCCTGGCCTCCAGCGAGCGCCTGCGTGATCGCCCCGAAGTGCAAGCGCAATTGCGCGAGCAACTTGAGCAGATTCAGCAGCGCCTGGCCCGCGAGCTGAACCGCGCACGGCTGGCGGGCGATGCCTTGCCCGGTGCGCAGTTCGACTGCGACGCCGAGTTGCCAGGGCTGCTGGCGACACTGGGCATGATCCACGGCGACGGCCTGCAGCTTCAACGCGACGTGCCGCCTGGCCTGCTACTGCCGTGGGACCGTGAGGACGTGCTGGAGCTGCTTGGCAACTTGCTGGACAACGCCTGTAAATGGGCCGACAGCGAGGTTCGCCTGGGTATCGCCACGAGCGCGGAGGGGTATCGACTGTGGGTCGATGACGACGGCCCGGGAATTCCTGAGGCCCAGCGCTTGCAAGTGCTGGAGCGAGGATCTCGGCTCGATGAGCAAGTCGACGGTCATGGCCTGGGACTGGGCATCGTGCGCGATATCGTCGAAGCCTGGGGCGGCCAACTGGCACTGCAGCAAAGCCCCTTGGGCGGCTTGCGGGTCAGTCTCGAGCTGCCGGCTCGTCGTGTTCAGCGGGCTGTGTAACTGGGCTTGGGCCATTGGGGAAATCCTGACGCCTCCATCAAAAAAATTGCATTTGATCGGCATTTTTTTGAATTAGCCCTCAGCCGCTGCGCTCGGCACACTCCGTTCTCGCGAAACCCTGCGGTTTCCATCTCTCCAAGGACGGAGCCCCTCTAAGTATCGCCATGGGGTACGACGCCCAGTGCGATTCGGCTGGGCTTTTTTCGGCAAAAAAACTACAGATCTCGATTAGCAAATGTCTGCCATGCATTCCCAAAGTCGTCTGCAGCGGCTGTTGCCTGCGCCGTTGAACATTCCACCGAAACAGTGGTTACGCGCCGGTATCGGTGCGTCGCTTGGCCTGTTTCTCGCCGGCTGGCTGACCAGCCTTGCCTACGGTCCTGGCATCGCGTTACACCTGTTGGGGCCGCTGGCCGCCTCGGCAGTGCTGGTGTTCGCCGTGCATTCCGGGCCGTTGGCCCAGCCCTGGCCGGTCGTGGGCAGCTATGCCGTGGCAGGTGTGCTTGGCCTTGTGCTGCGCCAGTGCCTTGGGCCTGAACTTTGGGTGGCTGCGCTCGCCCTGGGCGGCTCGCTGCTGCTGATGTGCCTGCTGCGTTGCCTGCATCCACCGGGCGGCGGCGTGGCGGTCAGTGCGGTGCTGGCCGACGCGGGACTGACCGCCCTGGGCGATCACCTGCTGGAGCCGGTACTGCTCAACGCTGTGATCCTGATCGCCGTGGCGGTCGTCTATAACCGTCTGACCGGGGTGCGTTATCCCCATGGCGCGAGCGCGCGCAAGGACCTGCACCACACCCGCGACCCGTTGCCGAGCGAGCGGGTTGGCATTCGCGGCGATGATCTGGACCAAGCGCTGCAAGAGCTGGGCGAATTCGTCGACGTCGGCCGCGACGAGCTGGAGCGGATCATTCTGGCTACCGAGCAGCACGCCTTGCAGCGCAGCCTGGGCGGCATCACCGCAGCGGCGGTGATGTCACGCGATGTGCAGTTCGCAACCCCCGAAACCACCCTCGACCAAGCCTGGAAGATGCTCTCCAGCCACCACCTGAAGACCCTGCCGGTGTTGGATAAGGGCCAGTTGGTAGGGATCGTCAGCCTGAGCGACCTGGTAGGCCCGGCGATGCAGCGTGGGCAGTTCAGTTGGCGTGGGCTGTTTGGCCGCAAGCCGGTGCGTATGCACCAAGTGATGAGCCGGCGAGTGGTCAGCGTGACCCGCGGGCACCCGCTGGAGCGTTTGTTGCCACTGCTGTGCGAGCAAGGCCTGCACTGCCTGCCGGTACTCGACGGCGAGCGACTGGTAGGCGTGGTGACCCAAACCGACCTGATCGCCGGGCTCAAGCGCCAGCTGCTCAGTACCACCAGCGGCGCTTCACAAGCGCGGGTCCCAGCGCTGTGACCAGTCGCTCCGATCAGCGGCGATCAGCCTGCGCAGCACGCTGAAAGCGTGTTGCAGCGTTTCACTGTCACGCTTGCGCGGGTACACCAGGTACGTCGGGTAAGTGAATTCCGGCGCCTGCGGTACTCGCTCGAAGACGCCGCTTTGCAGATAGGCCTGGACCACACGCGTGCGAAAGTAGCCACTACCGCCCTGGTCGAGAATGAACTGCAGCGCCAGCGGCCCCAGGTTGAAGCTCAATGCCGGACGTGCACAGTCGGGCAGGGCGGCGTCGTGCTGGCGGCGGAATGCATCGCCCCAATCGATGTAGATGTAGGGCTCTGGCTGCTCCACACGGCGCACCCTGATCAGCTTCTCTTCCATCAGTTGTTCGACCTGCAAGCCCGGTCCATACACCGGTTGATACACCAGGGCGGCGTCGAGCAAGCCCATCTCCACCTTGCGCAGCAATGATTCGCCGTCGCTGACTTCGCTGCGGATGGCGTGGCTTGGCAACTCGCGGTGCAGTGCGCTGACCCAGTCGAGCAGCAATGGGTTGCCCAGGCTGACTTCAGCGGCCACGTGCAGTACCTGCTGGCAGCCCTCGGGCAATGGCAGGTCACGGCGCGCGGCTTCCCAGGTCTGCACCAGTTGGTTGGCATAGCTGACGAACGCTTCGCCGTCGCTCGTCAGGCTGGCCCCGCTGCGGCTACGCACGAACAACTGGCAGCCCAATTGCTGCTCCAAGCGCTGCACCCGCGCGGTGATCGCCGTCTGCGAGACGAACAGGCGCTCGGCGGCGGCGACCAGGCTGCCGCAACGGACAATTTCCAGAAAGGTGCGGGCCTGCTCGATGTCCATGGGCTGCTCGGTGGCGAAAGGGTGGCCTATTCTAGAGACTTCGCGCTGTTAGGGGGCGAGTTTGTCCACGCTGCAAATTTGCAGGTCCGATAGGACTTTAGTCCCGTGGCAGCCCTGGCGTGGCGATCCATACTCGTTGTTCGCCCTTCAATAACAACAAGTACCGGGTTCTTCTGCCATGACCTACCACCACAGCTATGCCCAGTCCATTACCGACCCTGCTGCTTTCTGGGCTGAACAGGCCCAAGCCGTGGCCTGGTACCGCAAGCCCACGCAAACTCTCGAACAAAATGCCGACGGTACCCATCGCTGGTTCGCCGACGGCAGCCTCAATAGCTGCTACCTGGCACTGGACCGGCAGATCGAGCTGGGGCGCGGCGAGCAGCCGGCACTGATCTATGATTCGCCCGTCACTGGGGTGCAGCAGGTCTTCACCTACAGCCAGTTGTGCGAGGAGGTCGCACGGCTGGCGGGGCTGTTGCGTCAACTCGGTGTGGGCAAGGGCGATGGCGTGATCATCTACATGCCGATGGTGCCGCAGGCAGCCATGGCGATGCTGGCCTGCGCGCGTATCGGCGCCGTGCATTCGGTGGTGTTCGGCGGCTTTGCCGCCAACGAGCTGGCGCTGCGCATCGACGACGCCCGGCCAACGTTGTTGCTCACCGCCTCGTGCGGGTTGGAGTTCGACCGCGTGATCGAGTACAAGCCCCTGGTCGATCGTGCCTTGCAATTGGCCCGGCACCAGCCGCGCAAGGTGCTGGTGCTGCAGCGGCCGCAGAAGCTGGCGCAGTTGCAGGCAGGTCGCGACCTGGACTGGCAGGCCGCGCTAAGCGCCGCCGAGGCGGTAGCCCCAGTGGCGCTGGGTGCGGCTGATCCGCTGTACATCATGTATACCTCAGGCACCACCGGCAAACCCAAGGGCATCGTACGCGAGAACGGCGGCAACGCAGTTGCCCTGTGCTACGCCATGCGCCATGTCTACGGCATGCAGGCTGGTGACGTGTGGTGGGGCATTTCTGACGTTGGCTGGGTGGTGGGCCATTCGCTGATCGTCTACGGCCCGCTGATGAGCGGCTGCACCACGGTGTTCTACGAGGGCAAGCCGATTCGTACCCCGGACGCTGCGGCCTATTGGCGGGTGATCGAGCAGTACCGGGTCAACGCGTTGTTCTGTGCGCCGACCGCAATGCGCGCGATTCGCAAGGAAGACCCGGACGGCGCGGGGGTGAGTGCGCATGACCTGAGTTCACTGCGCCAGCTCTTTCTGGCGGGGGAAAAGCTCGACTCCAGCACCCATGCGTGGCTGCAAACTGTCACCGGCAAGGCGGTGCATGACCATTGGTGGCAGACCGAAACCGGCTGGCCGGTCACCGCCCCATGCGTGGGCCTTGCCGGTAGCGCAGCACGGCCGGGGTCGAGCAACCGCGCCGTGCCTGGCTACCACGTGCGGGTCGTGGATGAGCAAGGGCAACTGCTCGGCCCGAACCAACAGGGCGCGATCGTCATCGCCTTGCCGCTGCCGCCGGGCTGTAGCCAGACCTTGTGGGGCGACCATCCCCGTTATCTGCAGGCCTACCTGCAGACCTACCCAGGCTACTACCACACCGGTGATGGCGGTTATCTGGATGACGAGGGTTTCGTCTACATCATGGGCCGCACCGATGACGTGATCAACGTCTCCGGACACCGTCTGTCCACCGGGGAAATGGAAGACCTGGTGGCTTGCCACCCGGCGGTGGCCGAATGTGCAGTAATCGGCGTACACGATGAAATCAAGGGCCAGGTGCCGCTGGCCCTGGTGGTGCTCAAGGACGGCGAGCAGATTGCCGAGGCGCAGTTGCTGGTCGATCTGGTCGGCCGCGTGCGCGAAGCCATAGGCCCATTGGCTTGCTTCAACCGGGTGCGCTTGGTCAAGCGATTGCCCAAGACGCGCTCGGGCAAGATCCTGCGCGCCGTCTTGCGCAAGATAGCCGACGGGCAGGCCTACGTGCCGCCCTCGACGCTGGACGATCCGGCGGTACTGGCCGAGATCGAGGCGGTGCTGGCTGACCTGCCCAGGGCAGGTTGACCCTTGCAGGCAGGCCTGGGGTTGTCCTCCCCCCACGGCGACACCCAACCCCACCCTCCCCCACCTCCCCC
>NZ_JBKGGV010000026.1:0-27634 GCF_052041965.1 Pseudomonas sp. SMSB3
GGCGCATCGCGAGCTAGCGCTCGCTCCTACGTTTGTTTCGGGCCAGTTATTCCTGTGGGATTTGCGCGCGAACCTTGTGGCGCATGACTGATAATCGCGTCGGACCAACAAGGCGGTCGCGCGCACCTGTCACAGGCTTTACTGGCCTGAAACAAACGTAGGAGCGAGCGCTAGCTCGCGATGCGCCGCGCGGGTGGCGCTCGATTTTCGCCACAACACAGCAACAACGGCGTGCACCCGTTGCTCCGCCTGGAATTGCCTGTGCACACCCGTTCACCCAGCCCCCTCTCTCCCGTACACTGCGCGATTGCGACAGTGTTTGTCGCATTGCCGAAAGCCTGGCTGAAACAGGGTTTTGCGCTGTAACAAGTTGTCGCTTGGCCGCAAGGACAGGCGCGGATCAGTCCTTACAATCCCCCCATCGCTCGCCAGTTCCAGGCCAGCGTTTCGCTTCAGGAGACTCAGATGTCCGTTGAGCAAGCCCCGGTGCAACGTGCCGATTTCGACCAGGTGATGGTCCCCAACTATTCCCCGGCGGCTTTCATCCCGGTGCGAGGCGAGGGCTCCCGCGTGTGGGACCAGTCCGGTCGCGAGCTCATCGACTTTGCCGGCGGCATTGCGGTCAATGCCCTGGGCCACTGCCACCCTGCGCTGGTCAAGGCCTTGACCGAGCAGGCCAACACTCTCTGGCATGTGTCCAACGTCTTCACCAACGAGCCGGCCCTGCGCCTGGCCCACAAGCTGGTCGAGGCCACCTTTGCCGACCGTGCGTTCTTCTGCAACTCCGGCGCCGAGTCCAACGAAGCCGCCTTCAAGCTGGCGCGCCGCGTCGCTCATGACCGTTTCGGCCCTGAAAAGCACGAGATCATCGCGACCGTGAACAGCTTCCATGGCCGTACCCTGTTCACCGTCAGCGTTGGCGGCCAGCCCAAGTACTCCGATGGCTTTGGCCCCAAGATCACCGGCATCAGCCACGTGCCGTACAACGACCTGGAAGCGCTCAAGGCGCAGATTTCCGACAAGACCTGCGCCGTGGTGATCGAGCCGATCCAGGGTGAGAGCGGTGTCGTGCCTGCCGACAAGGCCTACCTGGAAGGCGCGCGCCAGCTGTGCGACGCGCACAACGCCCTGCTGATCTTCGACGAAGTGCAAACCGGTGTCGGCCGTACCGGCTCGCTGTACGCTTACCAGCACTACGGCGTCACCCCGGACATCCTGACCAGCGCCAAGAGCCTGGGCGGCGGCTTCCCGATCGGTGCCATGCTGACCACCGAAGCCCTGGCCAAGCACCTGGCCGTCGGCACCCACGGCACCACCTATGGCGGCAACCCATTGGGCTGCGCGGTGGCCTGTGCAGTGCTGGATGTGATCAATACGCCGCAGACGCTGGCCGGCATCAAGGCCAAACACGAGCGCTTCAAGGCGCGCCTGCAAGCCATCGGTCAGCAGTACGGCCTGTTCAGCCAAGTGCGTGGCGTCGGTTTGCTGATCGGCTGCGTGCTCAGCGAAGCCTGGCAGGGCAAGGCCAAGGACGTGCTCAATGCCGCCGAAAAGCAAGGCGTGATGGTTTTGCAGGCCGGCCCCGACGTGGTGCGCTTCGCCCCGAGCCTGGTGGTCGAGGATGCCGATATCGACGAAGGCCTGGACCGCTTCGAACGCGCCGTGGCGCAGCTGACGCAAGGCTGATCGGCTTGCGTTTGATTCACTGGCCCGCCTGGGCCGGTGAATTCCGAATCCAATGCCGGTGCTGCTGCGCCGGTGGTTTTTCCGTGCCGTCGCGAACGGCGCGTATTCCAAAGGAGTGACACCATGCTGGTGATGCGCCCTGCGCAAATGGCTGATCTGAACGAAGTGCAGCGCATGGCTGCCGACAGCCCCGTTGGTGTCACCTCGCTGCCGGACGACGCGGCCCGCCTGGGCGACAAGATCGCCGCCTCGGAAACCTCATTCGCTGCCGAGGTCAGCTTCAACGGCGAGGAAAGCTATTTCTTCGTGCTCGAAGACAGCGACACCGGCAAACTGGCCGGCTGCTCGGCGATCGTCGCTTCTGCCGGCTACTCCGAGCCGTTCTACAGCTTTCGCAACGAGACCTTCGTGCACGCCTCGCGCGAACTGAAGATCCACAACAAGATCCACGTCTTGTCGTTGTGCCATGACCTGACTGGCAACAGCCTGTTGACCAGCTTCTATGTGCTGCCAGAGCTGGTCAACAGCGGTTGGGCCGAGCTCAATTCCCGCGGGCGTTTGCTGTTCATGGCCTCGCACCCCGAGCGCTTCGCCGATTCGGTGGTCACCGAGATCGTCGGCTACAGCGACGAGCAGGGCGAGTCGCCGTTCTGGGACGCCATCGGCCGCAACTTCTTCGACCTCAACTACGCCCATGCCGAGCGCCTGTGCGGGCTCAAGAGCCGCACCTTCCTCGCCGAGCTGATGCCCAACTATCCGATCTATGTGCCGTTGCTGCCCGACGCTGCCCAGGAAGCCATGGGCCAGGTGCACCCGCGGGCGCAGATCACCTTCGATATCCTCATGCGAGAGGGGTTCGAGACCGAGCACTACATCGACATCTTCGACGGCGGCCCGACCCTGCATGCGCGCACCTCGGGGATTCGCTCGATCGCCCAAAGCCGTACGGTGCCGGTCAAGCTGGATGACACGCCGGTCAAGGGCGGGCGCCCGTACCTGGTGTGCAACAGCCAGTTGCAGGACTACCGGGCGGTGCTGCTCGAGCTGGATTGGGTGCCAGGCAAGCCGCTTGGCCTGAGCCGCCAGGCGGCCGAAGCGCTGGGTGTGGGCGAGGGCGCCAGCGTGCGTCTGGTCGCGGCCTGAGCCGCTGCGATCGCAAGAGTGAGTTCTGCGTTGGCACAGGCCGGCGCACAAGGAGATAGCATGATCGTTCGTCCTGTACGCAGCAGCGATTTACCCGCGCTGATCGAATTGGCTCGCAGCACCGGCACCACCGGGCTGACCACGCTCCCAGCCAATGAGGAGCGCCTGGGTCATCGGGTCGGCTGGGCCGAGAAGAGCTTTCGCGGCGAAGCCGAGCGTGGCGACACCGACTACCTGTTCGTGCTCGAGAACGACGAAGGCCTGGTGGTTGGCATCAGTGCCATTGCCGGCGCCGTCGGCCTGCGCGAGCCCTGGTACAACTACCGCGTCGGCCTGACCGTCAGCGCCTCGCAGGAGCTGAACATCTACCGCGAGATTCCCACACTGTTCCTGGCCAACGACCTGACCGGCAACTCCGAGCTGTGCTCGCTGTTCCTGCGCAGCGACTACCGCTCCGGGCGCACCGGGCGCCTGTTGTCCTGCGCGCGGATGCTGTTCATCGCCGAATTCCCGGAGCTGTTCGGCAACAAGATCATCGCCGAGATGCGCGGCATGTCCGATGAGCACGGGCGCTCGCCATTCTGGGAAAGCCTGGGCCGACACTTCTTCAAGATGGAGTTCAGCCAGGCCGACTACCTGACCGGGGTCGGCAACAAGTCATTCATCGCCGAATTGATGCCCAAGTTTCCGCTCTACACCTGTTTCCTCTCCGAGGCTGCGCGCAGCGTCATTGGCCGCGTGCACAAGGACACCGAACCTGCACTGGCGATGCTCAAGCAGGAAGGCTTCAGCTACCAGGGCTATGTCGACATCTTCGATGCAGGCCCGGCAGTGGAATGTGAAACGGCGAAGATTCGTGCCGTGCGCGACAGTCAGAACCTGGTCCTGGCCATCGGCACGCCTGGTGAAGATGCGACGCCTTACATCATTCACAACCGCAAGCGCGACGACTGCCGTATCACTGCAGCGCCTGCGCGCCTGGCCGCCGGCACCTTGGTGGTCGATCCGCTGACCGCCAAGCGCCTGCGCATGGGTGCGGGTGACAATGTTCGCGCCGTGCCGCTGTCGGCCAGCCGGGAGGGCCAGTAAATGACCACCCATTACATCGGCGGTCACTGGCTGAGTGGCCAGGGCGAAACCGTGCAATCGCTCAACCCGGTGACCCAGGCCGTGATCTGGCAAGGCCAGGGTGCCGATGCCGGTCAGGTCGATGCGGCGGTCAAGGCCGCGCGCCAGGCGTTTCCAGCCTGGGCGCAGTTGAACCTGCAAGCGCGCATCGATCTGCTCGAGCGCTTCGCCGAGCAGCTCAAGCAGCATGCCCAGGCGCTGGCGCACTGCATTGGCGAAGAAACCGGCAAGCCCTTGTGGGAGTCGGCCACCGAGGTGACCAGCATGGTCAACAAGGTGGCCATTTCCGTACAGAGCTATCGCGAGCGTACCGGCGAGAAGAGCGGCCCGCTGGCCGACGCCACGGCTGTGCTGCGGCACAAACCACATGGCGTAGTAGCGGTGTTCGGCCCTTACAACTTTCCTGGGCACCTGCCCAATGGTCACATCGTGCCGGCGCTGTTGGCGGGCAACTGTGTGGTGTTCAAGCCGAGCGAGCTGACGCCCAAGGTCGCCGAGCTGACGGTCAATTGCTGGGTAGCCGCAGGCTTGCCGGCGGGTGTGCTGAACCTGCTGCAAGGGGCGCGCGAGACCGGCATGGCGCTGGCTGCCCATGCGGGCATCGACGGGTTGTTCTTCACCGGTTCCAGCCGTACTGGCAACCTGCTGCACCAGCAGTTCGCCGGCCGCCCCGACAAGATCCTGGCCTTGGAGATGGGCGGCAACAACCCTTTGGTGGTGGAGCAGGTCAAGGACCTCGACGCTGCGGTGTACACCATCATCCAGTCGGCATTCATCTCGGCCGGCCAGCGGTGTACCTGCGCACGGCGCCTGTTGGTGCCCGAGGGCGCCTGGGGCGACGCCCTGCTGGCGCGATTGGTCGAGGTCTGCAAAGGCATCAGTGTCGGCGCCTTCGACCAGCAGCCGGCACCGTTCATGGGCTCGGTCATTTCGCTGCAGGCGGCGCAGGCGTTGCTGGCTGCCCAGCGTGACCTGCTGGGCAAGGGCGCCGTGGCGCTGTTGCCGATGACCCAGCCCCAGGCCGCTGCCGCGCTGCTCACCCCCGGCATCCTCGACGTCACGGCGGTGGCCGAGCGGGCGGACGAAGAGCTGTTCGGTCCGCTGCTGCAAGTGCTGCGCTACCGCGACTTCGACGCGGCGGTCGAGGAGGCCAACGCTACCCAGTACGGCTTGGCTGCAGGGTTGTTGTCCGACTCGCAGGCGCGTTACGAGGAGTTCTGGCTGCGCAGCCGCGCCGGCATCGTCAATTGGAACAAGCAGCTGACCGGCGCCGCCAGCAGCGCGCCGTTCGGTGGTGTCGGCGCCAGTGGCAATCATCGCGCCAGCGCCTATTACGCTGCCGACTACTGTGCCTACCCCGTGGCTTCGCTGGAAAGCGCCAGCCTTGCCCTGCCGGCGACCCTGACGCCGGGCGTCACCCTATAACAACAGGTCACGGAGCCTTGCCGATGAAATCCTATGAAGTGAATTTTGATGGTCTGGTGGGGCCGACCCACAATTACGGCGGCTTGTCCTACGGCAACGTGGCTTCGCAGAGCAATAGCCAGCAAGGTTCCAATCCGCGCGAAGCTGCGCGCCAGGGCCTGGCGAAAATGAAAGCGCTGGCCGACCTGGGCTTCAAGCAAGGGGTGCTGGCGCCCCAGGAACGCCCGGATGTCGCCGCTTTGCGCCAGCTGGGCTTCACCGGCAGCGATGCCCAGGTGATCCAGCAGGCGGCCAGCCAGGCCATGCCGCTGCTGGTCGCCAGTTGCTCGGCTTCGAGCATGTGGGTGGCCAACGCCGCGACTGTCAGCCCCAGCGCCGACACTGCCGATGGCCGGGTGCATTTCACCGCCGCCAACCTCAACTGCAAGTTTCACCGCAGTATCGAGCATCCCACCACCAGCCGCGTGCTGGCGGCGATGTTCGCCAACGAGCGGCACTTCGCCCACCATCCGGCATTGCCGGCGGTGGCGCAGTTCGGCGACGAAGGCGCGGCCAATCACACGCGTTTTTGCCGCGATTACGGTGAGCCTGGCGTGGAGTTCTTCGTCTATGGCCGCAGCGCCTTCGACAGCCGCTACCCTGCGCCGCAGAAGTACCCGGCGCGCCAGACCCTGGAAGCGTCCCAGGCCGTTGCGCGGCTGCATGGCCTGAGCGACGACGCGGTGGTCTACGCTCAACAGAATCCCGCTGTGATCGACCAGGGCGTGTTTCACAACGATGTGATCGCCGTCGGCAATGCTGAAGTGTTGTTCCATCACCAGGACGCCTTTCTCGACAGCGACGCGGTGCTCGGCCAACTGCAGGCTAAACTGGCCAGCAAGGGCGGTCATTTTCAGGCCATCGCTGTGCCACGCGCGGCCGTGACGGTAGAGGACGCGGTACGCTCCTACCTGTTCAACAGCCAGCTGCTCAGCCGAGACGATGGCTCGATGCTGTTGGTGGTGCCGGAGGAGTGCCGTAACAATGAGCGCGTGTGGGCCTACCTCGGCCAACTCATCGCCCAGGGCGGCCCGGTCAAGGAGGTCAAGGTGTTCGACCTCAAGCAGAGCATGCAGAACGGCGGCGGCCCGGCGTGCCTGCGCTTGCGCGTGGCCTTGCAGGAATCCGAGCTGGCGGCGGTCAATCCAGGGGTTATCATGAGCGCCCCGTTGTACGCCACCTTGCTGCAATGGGTCGACAAGCATTACCGCGATCGCCTGGTCGAGGCGGACCTTGCCGACCCACAGCTGTTGCTCGAATGCCGTACCGCGCTGGATGAATTGACCCAGATTCTGCAGTTGGGCTCGGTGTACCCGTTCCAACGCCAACCTTGAAGAGAGTATTTGCAATGACCGACGCCCTGCGCCTGATCCTCGAAGACCACGACGGCACCCAGCTGGAAACCTCCTGCACACGCTTCGCCGTGCTGTGGCAAGGCAAGGAAGTATGGATTCAGCAGGATGGTCGCGGCCAGTTGCTGATCGGTGTCGACGTGGAAGAAGGCGATGCCGAGTACGCCAACCTGCTGCTGCGTCCGATGGCCACCAACCTGGTCAGCCTGCAGCTGGAGATGGAACCGGCCGAAGTCGACGAAGACGACGACCACGTCCACGGCCCTGATTGCGGCCACCACCACTAAGGAAGCGCCTATGCTCGCCCTTGGCAAATTGCTCGAGCTGACCCTGACCGACCACGAGCCGGCCGAGAAGACCCAAGTGACCACCAAGGGCGTGCGCCTGCGCTGGCTGGGGGAGGGCGCGCTGGAAGTGCGCCCGCCCGACACCGAGGACTGTGGGCTCGACCTGTTGTTGTCGGCGGGCATCCACGGCAACGAAACGGCGCCGATCGAGCTGTTGGAAAGGCTGCTGCATGGCGTGGCCGATGGCACGATCAGACCCCGTGCTCGGGTGCTGTTCCTGTTTGGTAACCCTGCGGCGATTCGGCGTGGCGAGCGTTTCGTCGAGCAAGATATCAACCGCCTGTTCAACGGCCGTCACGCGCTGTCCAGTGGCTTCGAAGCGCTGCGCGCGGCCGAACTGGAGCAGTTCGCCCGGGTGTTTTTCAGCAAGCCTGAGCGCACCCGCCTGCATTACGACTTGCACACCGCCATCCGCGGCTCGAAGATCGAGCAGTTCGCCCTGTACCCGTTCAAGGAAGGGCGCAAGCACTCGCGCCGCGAACTGGCCCGCCTGGCGGCAGCCGGGATGGAGGCGGTGCTGCTGCAAAGCAAGTCGTCGATCACCTTCAGCGCCTTCACCTACGAACAGCTCGAGGCCGAGGCCTTCACCCTGGAGCTGGGCAAGGCGCGACCGTTTGGCCAGAACGAGCAGGTCAATCTGGACAAGCTCGAAGCGCGGCTGATCCAGATCATCGAGGCCAGCGAGCCTGAAGTCGAAGCCTCACTGGACGGCCTGCAGCTGTTCAGCGTCGCCCGTGAAATCATCAAGCACAGCGACAGCTTCCACCTGCACTTGCCGGCCGACATCGAGAACTTCTCGGAGTTGAGCAAGGGCTATCTGCTGGCCGAAGACCTGGCGCAGATACGCTGGGTGGTCGAGGAGGAGGGTGCGCGCATCATTTTTCCCAATCCAAAGGTTCGCAACGGCCTGCGGGCTGGCATCCTGGTGGTTCCCGATTCAGGCCAGCAATTGGGCTGAACGCCGTGGCGCCCGGCCTGGCTCCGGGCGCCAACGGCGATTCGCGGCTTCGATGAAAACCTTTTAATTCACCGCCTGTTCCCTTTTCCCTTCCCTTGGGCGGTAATTGGCTTGCCAGTGGCGAAACGCTGCATTTAGCATCGGCTCATGTCAATTTCGCTTGCACACGTCGCAAAAGCCGTGCGTTCGACGTTTTCTATCGCATAAACACACTGCACCGAGTTTGCAGGACCGATATAATGCGGCCCTTTGCCGTCGTTTCGTCGACGTGTTTGCCCAACAGGGCCGCCGTTTCCGTGGAAGAACCTATGAAAAGCGCAGAAATCCGTGAAGCCTTCCTTCGCTTCTTCGAAGAGCAGGGCCATACCCGAGTCGCCTCCAGTTCGCTGATCCCGAACAACGACCCGACCCTGCTGTTCACCAACGCCGGCATGAACCAGTTCAAGGACTGCTTCCTGGGTGCCGAGAAGCGCGCTTATACCCGCGCCGTCAGCAGCCAGAAGTGCGTGCGCGCAGGCGGCAAGCACAACGACCTGGAAAACGTCGGCTACACCGCGCGCCACCATACCTTCTTCGAGATGCTGGGCAACTTCAGCTTCGGCGATTAC
Source organism: Pseudomonas sp. SMSB3 (assembly GCF_052041965.1). Taxonomy (NCBI): domain Bacteria; kingdom Pseudomonadati; phylum Pseudomonadota; class Gammaproteobacteria; order Pseudomonadales; family Pseudomonadaceae; genus Pseudomonas; species Pseudomonas sp. SMSB3. The sequence goes on from NZ_JBKGGV010000026.1 coordinate 8,687, forward strand.
TTCAAGCGCGATGCGATCACCTTCGCCTGGACCTTCCTGACCTCCGACAAGTGGCTGAACCTGCCCAAGGAAAAGCTCTGGGTCACGGTCTACGCCAGCGACGACGAAGCCTACGACATCTGGACCAAGGAAGTCGGTGTGCCGGCCGAGCGCATGGTGCGCATCGGCGACAACAAAGGCGCACCGTACGCCTCCGACAACTTCTGGACCATGGGCGACACCGGCCCGTGCGGCCCTTGCACCGAGATCTTCTACGATCACGGCGCCGACATCTGGGGCGGCCCACCCGGCTCGCCGGAAGAAGACGGCGACCGTTACATCGAGATCTGGAACAACGTCTTCATGCAGTTCAACCGCACCGCCGATGGCGTGTTGCACCCGCTGCCAGCGCCGTCGGTGGATACCGGCATGGGCCTGGAGCGCATCAGTGCGGTCATGCAGCACGTGCACTCGAACTACGAGATCGACCTGTTCCAGAACCTGCTGGGCGCCGCGGCCAAGGCCATCGGCTGCAGCAACGACGGCCAGGCCTCGCTGAAAGTGGTCGCCGACCACATTCGTTCCTGTGGCTTCCTGATCGCCGACGGCGTGCTGCCATCCAATGAAGGCCGCGGCTACGTGCTGCGTCGCATCATTCGCCGCGCCTGCCGCCATGGCAACAAGCTCGGTGCCAAGGGCAGCTTCTTCTATCAGATCGTTGCCGCCCTGGCCGCCGAGATGGGCGAGGCCTTCCCGGAGCTGAAAAACCAGCAGGCGCACATCGAGCGCGTGCTCAAGGCCGAGGAAGAACAGTTCGCCAAGACCCTCGAACAGGGCCTGCGCATCCTCGAGCAGGACCTGGCCCAGTTGCAGGGCAACGTGGTTCCGGGCGATGTGGTGTTCAAGCTGTACGACACCTACGGCTTCCCGATGGACCTGACCGCCGACATCGCCCGTGAACGCGAGCTGAGCATCGACGAGGCGGGCTTCGAGCGCGAGATGGAAGCCCAGCGTGAGCGGGCCCGCTCGGCCAGCGCCTTCGGCATGGACTACAACAGCCTGGTCAAGGTCGACAGCGCTACCGAATTCCTGGGTTACGACGCCACCGAAGGGCAGGGCAAGATCATCGCCCTGTACAAGGACGGCCAGTCGGTCGACCAGCTCGGTGAAGGCGAGCAAGGTGTCGTGGTGCTTGACCGCACACCGTTCTATGCCGAATCCGGTGGCCAGGTCGGCGATAGCGGGTTCCTGCAGGCTGGCGCTGCGCGTTTCGACGTGCGCGACACCACCAAGACTGGCGGTGCCTTCCTGCACCACGGCGTGGTCGCCAGCGGCGCACTGCTGATCGGCGCGCCGGTCGAGGCCAAGGTCGACGCCCAGGTGCAGCACGCCACCGCCTTGAACCACTCGGCTACCCACCTGCTGCACGAAGCGCTGCGCCAGGTACTGGGCGAGCACGTGCAGCAGAAGGGCTCGCTGGTCGACAGCCAGCGCCTGCGTTTCGACTTCAGCCATTTCGAGGCGGTATCGCCTGCACAGATCAAGGCCCTGGAAGAGATCGTCAACCGCGAGGTGCGCCGCAATACGCCGGTGCAGACCGAGCTGACCGACATCGAAACCGCCAAGGCCAAGGGCGCCATGGCGCTGTTCGGCGAGAAGTACGGCGACACCGTGCGCGTGCTGACCATGGGCGGTGATTTTTCCGTCGAGCTGTGCGGCGGCATCCATGCCAAGCGCACCGGCGACATCAGTGTTTTCAAGATCATCAGTGAAGGTGGCGTGGCCTCTGGCGTGCGCCGTATCGAAGCGGTCACCGGCGCCGCTGCCCTGGCTTATCTGAACGCTGCCGAAGAGCAAGTCAAGGAAGCGGCGCAGCTGGTCAAGGGCAACCGTGACAACCTGATCGACAAGCTGTCGGCTGTGCTCGAGCGCAACCGTCAGCTGGAAAAGCAGCTTGAACAGCTGCAGGCCAAGGCCGCCAGCGCCGCCGGGGACGATCTCTCCAATGCGGCCGTGGAGGTCAAGGGGGCCAAGGTGCTTGCCGCTCGCCTGGATGGGCAGGATGGCAAGGCGCTGCTGGCCCTGGTCGATCAACTGAAGAACAAGCTCGGCCACGCAGTGATCCTGCTGGGCAGCGAGCATGAGGGCAAGGTCGTGCTGGTGGCAGGCGTGACCAAGGACCTCTCCAGCCAACTCAAGGCTGGTGACCTGATGAAACAAGCCGCCGCAATCGTGGGTGGCAAGGGCGGCGGTCGTCCGGACATGGCTCAGGGCGGTGGCGTCGACGCCGCCGCCCTGGATCAGGCCCTGGCCCTGGCCGTCCCGTTCGCAGAGCAGGGACTTTGAGATGAGGGGGCCATGCGCCCCCTCATGTTGGATGGTTTTTTTGGGGCCCTGTAAGGGCTGAGGCACCATTGAAATGGCGTTGATCGTACAGAAATTTGGCGGCACCTCTGTCGGTTCCATCGAGCGGATCGAGCAGGTTGCCGAAAAGGTCAAGAAGCACCGTGAGGCTGGCGATGACCTGGTGGTCGTGCTGTCGGCCATGAGCGGTGAGACCAATCGCCTGATCGACCTGGCCAAGCAGATCACCGATCAGCCGGTTCCACGGGAACTGGACGTGATCGTCTCCACCGGTGAACAGGTCACCATTGCCCTGTTGGCCATGGCCTTGATCAAGCGTGGCGTGCCAGCGGTGTCGTACACCGGCAACCAGGTGCGCATCCTCACCGACAGCGCGCACAACAAGGCGCGCATCCTGCAGATCGACGACCAGAAGATCCGCGCCGACCTCAAGGCCGGTCGCGTGGTCGTGGTCGCCGGCTTCCAGGGTGTGGACGAGCACGGCAGCATCACCACCCTCGGCCGTGGCGGCTCGGACACCACTGGCGTGGCCCTGGCGGCTGCGCTCAAGGCCGACGAGTGCCAGATCTACACCGACGTCGACGGCGTCTACACCACCGATCCGCGCGTCGTGCCGCAGGCGCAGCGTCTGGAGAAGATCACCTTCGAAGAGATGCTGGAAATGGCCAGCCTCGGCTCCAAGGTGCTGCAGATCCGCTCGGTGGAGTTCGCCGGCAAGTACAACGTTCCGCTGCGCGTGCTGCACAGCTTCAAGGAGGGTCCGGGTACCCTCATTACCATCGATGAAGAGGAATCCATGGAACAGCCGATCATTTCCGGTATCGCCTTCAACCGTGATGAGGCCAAGCTGACCATCCGTGGCGTGCCGGATACCCCCGGCGTGGCCTTCAAGATCCTCGGCCCGATCAGCGCTTCGAACATCGAAGTGGACATGATCGTGCAGAATGTATCCCACGATAACACCACCGACTTCACCTTCACCGTACACCGCAACGAGTACGAGAAGGCCTACAGCGTGCTGGAAAACACCGCTCGGGAAATCGGCGCGCGTGAGGTCATCGGTGACACCAAGATCGCCAAGGTGTCGATCGTCGGCGTCGGTATGCGCTCGCACGCAGGCGTTGCCAGCCGCATGTTCGAGTCCTTGGCCAAGGAGAGCATCAATATCCAGATGATCTCCACCTCCGAGATCAAGGTTTCGGTGGTGATCGAAGAGAAGTATCTGGAACTGGCCGTACGCGCGCTGCACACCGCGTTCGAGCTCGACGCTCCCGCCCGACAGGGTGAGTAAGGCCTAGCCTGAAGGGCGCGGCTTGCCGCGCCCTTCGCGTTTCTGGTCGTCACACGGGCCTTGTCCTGCCTGTGCGATGGCCACCCTGGCTCAGTGCCGTCGTCCACGGCCGAGCCAAGCCATTCGAAGACTGTATCCCTGACTGTTTTGCGTAAGGAGAAAGCTATGTTGATTCTGACTCGTCGGTGCGCCGAGAGCCTGATCATTGGAGACGGCGAGATCACCGTGACGGTGCTTGGCGTCAAAGGCAACCAGGTACGGATCGGTGTCAGCGCGCCCAAAGAAGTGGCCGTGCACCGTGAAGAAATCTACCTGCGGATCAAGAAAGAGAAGGACGAAGAGCCAAGCCTTTAATTCTTTTGAAGTTTTTTTCAAAAAAAGGGTTGCAAACGAGGAAGAGGGTGTTTAATATTCGCCTCGTGTTGCGGTGAGGTGGCCGAGTGGCCGAAGGCGCTCCCCTGCTAAGGGAGTATACCTCATAAGGGTATCGGGGGTTCGAATCCCCCCTTCACCGCCATTATTTGCGTAGGGCGCTGTAAGCAGCAAGATTGCTAAGTCGTTGAAGTTAAACGAAAAGTTCTTGCAAAAATGTTTCAGCGAACTATCATGCGCGGCAAGACACGGACTCATAGCTCAGCTGGATAGAGTACTCGGCTACGAACCGAGCGGTCGCAGGTTCGAATCCTGCTGAGTCCGCCACTTTTGAAGTGGCTTTGCTTACAAAGCTGCTTCAAATCACCAGTGGTAACCTGGTCTAAAATTACCAACGACGGACTCATAGCTCAGCTGGATAGAGTACTCGGCTACGAACCGAGCGGTCGCAGGTTCGAATCCTGCTGAGTCCGCCACTTTTGAAGTGGCTCTGCTTGCAAAGTCGCTTCACCCCACCAGTGGTAACCTGGTCTAAAACTACCACCACGGACTCATAGCTCAGCTGGATAGAGTACTCGGCTACGAACCGAGCGGTCGCAGGTTCGAATCCTGCTGAGTCCGCCACTTTTGAAGTGGCTCTGCTTGCAAAGCTGCTTCACCCCACCAGTGGTAATCTGGTCTAAAACTACCACCACGGACTCATAGCTCAGCTGGATAGAGTACTCGGCTACGAACCGAGCGGTCGCAGGTTCGAATCCTGCTGAGTCCGCCATACAATCAAGAAGCCCGCTCCCATGAGCGGGCTTTTTGTTTTCCGCTTCACGGTTTTGTCAGTATCGCTCAACTAGACTTGCCAGCAGGCCAGTGCAGCGTTCACTACCTATCGAATGTGTTCTTTGTGGCCCGATCGGCGTCGCACTCATGGCTTCGCGCGTTGTCCTAGCTTTATCTCGCAAGCGCTTGTTCTGGCCAAAAATTTTAAGCGATCTGACAGCTTAGGCAGTGTATGATTGCGCCCGTCAGCCCCGCCGGGGCTTGTGGAAAACCACCATGGACTTACCCAGTAGTTACTCCTTAACACGATTCATACAGCTAGATCTGACTGATTGATTCTTCCGGCGTGCTCCGCTGCTGGGAGTGGAGTTCGCCTATGACTGAAGTAGAAGTAAAAAAAGCGCAAGAAAGCCTGCAGGATCGCCTGGCCCAGGTGGTCGAACTGCTGCAGCGCCAGCGCCTGGTCGAAGACCTTACCCATCGCCAGGAAGGTCAGCACAACGACCTGGTGGAAAACCTCGTCCACCGGCAGAACCTGGTCGAACTGCAGCGCAAGCTCGACGACCTGCACCCCGCCGACATCGCCTACATCCTTGAAGCCTTGCCCCTGGAAGACCGTCTGACGGTCTGGCAGCTGGTGCGCTCGGACCGCGACGGCGACATTCTTCTTGAAGTGTCCGACTCGGTGCGCCAGTCGCTGATCGCCGACATGGACGATCACGAGATCCTCGCCGCGGCCAAGGAAATGGACGCCGACGAGCTGGCCGACCTGGCCGCCGAGTTGCCCCGTGACGTGGTGCACGAGCTCATGGAAAGCCTCGACGCCCAGCAGCGCGAGCGTGTGCGCTCGGCGCTGAGCTACGACGAGGAGCAGGTCGGCGCGCTGATGGACTTCGAGATGGTCACCATCCGCGAAGACGTCAGCCTGGAAGTGGTATTGCGTTACCTGCGACGCCTGAAGGAACTGCCCAACCACACTGACAAACTCTTCGTCGTCGACTATGACGGCATCCTCAAGGGCGTGCTGCCGATCAAGCGCTTGCTGGTGAACGACCCGGAGAAGAAGGTTGCCGAGGTCATGGCCACCGACCCGGTATCGTTCCACCCTGACGAGGATGCCTACGACGCGGCTCAGGCGTTCGAGCGTTATGACCTGGTCTCTGCACCGGTAGTGGACAAGAGCGACCGCCTGATCGGTCGTCTGACCATCGATGAAATGGTCGACCTGATCCGCGAGGAGAGCGAGAGCGAAGTGCTCAACATGGCCGGTCTGCGCGAGGAAGAAGACATCTTCGCCTCGGTCTGGCGGTCTCTGCGCAACCGTTGGGCGTGGCTGGCGATCAACCTGATCACCGCCTTCGTCGCTTCGCGGGTCATTGGCCTGTTCGAAGGCTCGATCGAGAAGCTGGTGGCACTGGCAGCACTGATGCCGATCGTTGCCGGCATTGGCGGCAACTCCGGTAACCAGACCATCACCATGATCGTGCGCGCCATGGCGCTGGACCAGGTGTCGCCGGGCAACACCAGCCGCCTGATGCGCAAGGAGTTGGCCGTGGGGCTGCTCAATGGCCTGATCTGGGGTGGCGTGATCGGAGCGGTGGCGTTCTGGTTGTATGGCAGTTGGTCGCTGGGGGTGGTGATGACTGCCGCGATGACCCTCAATCTGCTGCTCGCGGCGCTGATGGGCGTGCTGATCCCCATGACGTTGACGCGCCTGGGACGCGACCCGGCGATGGGCTCGAGCGTGATGATCACGGCAGTCACCGACAGCGGCGGGTTTTTCATCTTCCTGGGCCTCGCCACCCTGTTCCTGCTCTGAGCTAACCAACCCTTACGCGAAAAAAAGCCAGCGAATGCTGGCTTTTTTGTGTCTGCCGGGAAAGTGCCTCAGGAGGCGTCGGCAGCCATTTCCACATCGTGAGCGATGAGGGCCACCAGGGCGTTTTGCTGGCGGTGGGACAGCTGGCGGAAGCGTTGCAGCAGTTCGCGCTCGTGCAGCGACAGCTCGGGGCTGTCCAGGCGCATGCTCAGCTCGTCGCCCAAGGCGCCTTCCTGGATGAGGCTCTGTTCCAGGCGCGCGATGATTTCGGAGTTCATGCTGCGGTGGTGGTTGCGCGCTACCTCGGCAATGCGCTCACGCATCCCGTCAGGCAGGCGGACGACGAACTTGTCAGCGGTGCGGCTCGAATAAATAGCCTGTTTCATTGGGCGCATATGATTGACCGGATTTACTGGTTCAGGGGGAGCGGATCACAAATTGGCCGCACGGGATGTCAGTACGACCGTGGCGACAACAAAATGTTCAACCGTCATATAAATTTGGGTGCTCATCATGCCTCAAGGTCGCCGTTTCCTTGGCGTCAATTCTGTGACAAATAGTGATCCGGATAAAGGCTTTTTGCCAGTACCAATTATCAGAAATGAGCACTGGTTTGAAAAGTTTCGCATTCATCCGGACCCCATACTGTCAGCCGCTTGCCGTCAAAAACCTGTAAAACGCAGCAAAGGCCCAAGAAAACCCCTAAAATGCCCAGGTTTCCTCACTTAGAGCATAGTGGCTATGCAACATGACGCAAGCGGCCGAAAGGGAGACACAGGCCGCCTGATTTTTTTGCTGGGACCTTCTGGCGCGGGCAAGGATTCGTTGATCGATGCCGCCCGCCCGCAGCTGTTCGCAGCGGGCGTACAAATCGCCCGCAGGGTCATTACCCGCTCCGCTGAAGCCAAAGGTGAGGCGGCCGAAGGGGTGAGCACCGAACGCTTCAGGCAACTGCGCGAGCAGGGCGCGTTCGCCATGCACTGGCACGCCAACGGCCTGGACTATGGGATTGCCGTGCAGGTGGATACCTGGCTGGCCGAGGGGCATTCGGTGCTGGTCAACGGCTCGCGAGCCTATCTGCCGCAGGCGCTGCAACGTTACCCTGATCTGCTCGCCGTGGCCTTGCAGGTCAGCCCCACGGTACTGCGCCAGCGCTTGCTGGCCAGGGGGCGAGAAACGTCGGAGCAGATCGACCAGCGCCTGGCGCGCAACGACCAGCTGCAGACGCCACAAGCGCCGCCAGGGGTGGTGCGGCCGCTGGACAATTCCGGCCAGCTGGCTGATACCGTGACGCGTTTCATCGCCTTGCTGCGCCAGGAAAAGCTCATCACCCCCTAGCGTAAGAAAAGCCGTAGCTGGAAAAAGCCCTATTCAGGCATGACAAACGGCGGTGCGCTGGTTAACATGCTCGCCGTCCTGCCACCGCTGAGTTTGCATCAGCGCACCACTGGCAGGTCGTAGTCCCTGTAGTTTAATGGATAGAACGGGGCCCTCCTAAGGCCTTGATGTGGGTTCGACTCCCGCCGGGGACGCCATTTTCGCTAAATCCCTCTCTACGTCCCTCGTCTCCTGAGCACAAGGCCGACGTGCGCCGCGCACGCCTGGGCCAAAGCCCGCTGTCACTTCACGAGGGTCGAAGGATGCATGCCGCCATCTGCTCGCAGGCCAGCCAGGTGCTGCCTGTTGCCAACCAATCGCTGGTCACCGTGCGCCGCGTGGCTGTCCAAGGGGACAAGTCATGAGCGCCGTGCTGGAACTGCTCGCCCGGCCCCTGCTGCCCGGCCAGCGCAGCCTGCCGTTGCTGGTCGAGGCGCCTCACCCCGGGCTGGACTTGAACGAGGCGCTGGAGCCAATCCGCGCCCTGGTCGAGCGTCACTTGCTGCAGGTCGGCGGCATTCTGTTCCGCGGTTTCGAGGTCGGTGGAGCCGAGGCGTTTCGCAGCTTCGCGGCCGGGTTTGGCCATCCGCTGTTGAACTACGAGTTCGGCTCGACACCGCGCAGCAATGTCACTCAAGGGGTGTACACCTCCACTGAATATCCGCCGCATCAGAAGATCCCGCTGCACAATGAGCAGGCCTACACCCGCGAATGGCCAATGAAAATCTGGTTCTACAGCATGGTCGCCGCACAAACCGGCGGCGAGACGCCGATTGCCGACAGCCGCGAGGTATTCCGCCGTATCGATCCGCGTATCCATGAGCGCTTCAACCGCCATGGCCTGATGTACGTGCGCAACTTTGGCAACGGCCTGGACGTGCCCTGGGAGCAAGTGTTCAACACCGACGACCCTGCGGTGGTGCAGGCCTACTGCCAGCGCCACGGGATCACCTGCGACTGGAAAGACGACGGCGAGTTGCGCACCCGTCAGGTCTGTCAGGCCGTGGCCCGTCATCCGCGCACCGGTGAAGAGGTCTGGTTCAACCAGGCGCATCTGTTCCACGTGTCGAACCTGCCCGCCGATGTTCGCGAGAGCCTGCTGGAGGTGGTGGACGAAGAAGATTTGCCCCGTAACGTCTACTACGGCGATGGCTCGCGCATCGAGGATTCGATCCTCGATGAAGTGCGCGGCGTACTCGACGCCTGTACCGTTGCCTTTCCCTGGCAGGAAGGCGATGTACTGATGCTCGACAACATGCTCGCCGCCCATGCGCGCAGCACCTTCAGCGGCAAGCGCAAAGTCATCGTGGCCATGGCCGAAGGGCACGGCGCCGGCTGAATCCCGGTGCCACGGGTCATGCGCCGGCACGCCTCGGGGGTGCCGGTGCAGTGGCGCGAAAGCCACCGCGCGTTTTGCTCGACCGCGCCTAAATGCAAGCGCGAACCATTCGTTCAACAGGTATCGCGGAGCCCAGGGCGGCTCCCATCACCGGTTCGGACGACCTATGAGCACCCTCGATCAATCCTACAAGCTGGCGCGCCGCTTCATTGAGTTGCCGCTGGAAAAACGCCGTGTCTTCTTCGCCGCCCTGCGCGCGGAACAGGTCGATGCCAGCAGCTACCCGATCCCGGACTGCACCGGCATCGCCGGCCGTGACCAGCTGTCCTACGCCCAGCAGCGCATGTGGTTCCTGTGGCAGCTGGAACCTCAAAGTGCTGCCTACAACCTGCCAGGTGCGGTACGCCTGCTCGGCAAACTGGATCACGCTGCGCTGGAGCTGGCCTTTGCCGACCTGGTGCAACGCCACGAGTGCCTGCGCACCACCTTCACGCACGTGGACGGGCAAGCCCTGCAGCAGGTGGCGGACGAGGCGCAGTTGCAGGTGCGCCATGTCGATCTGCGCGCCCTCGACCCTGGGCTGCGCCTGCAGCGCACACGCGAAGCCGTTGCCGCCGAAGCCGGCCAGCCCTTCGACCTGCAGCAAGGCCCGTTGCTGCGGGTAGTGTTGTTGCAGCTGGCCGCCGATGAGCATGTGCTGTTGCTGACCATGCACCACATCATCGCCGACGGTTGGTCGATGAACATTCTCATCGAAGAATTCATGCGCAGCCTGGATGCTCGCAGTGCCGGCCGGGCGGCGCAGTTGGCGCCGCTTGCGGTGCACTACCGCGACTACGCGCTGTGGCAGCGCAGCTGGATGGAGGCCGGTGAGCAGGCCCGCCAGCTCGATTACTGGCGCGCCCAGCTGGGTGAGGAGCACGAACCGCTGGAGCTGCCCACCGACCGGCCGCGCCCAGCACAACCAAGCCATGCGGGTGCGCGTCTTGAAGTTGCCATCGACACCGCGCTGCATGCCGGCCTCAAGGCCCTGGCCCAGCACCATGGCACGACCTTGTTCGTGGTGCTGCTGGCGGCGTTCAAAACTCTGTTGTACCGCTACAGCGGCCAGGGCGACATCCGCGTCGGCGGCTTGATCGCCAACCGCAACCGCGCCGAGGTCGAAGGGCTGATCGGCTTCTTCGTCAATACCCAGGTGCTGCGCAGCCAGCTGACCGGCGAGCAAACCTTCGCCGCGCTGCTGCACGCGCTGCGCCAGACCGCGTTGGGCGCGCAAGCGCACCAGGAACTGCCGTTCGACGCCTTGCTCGAAGCGCTGCAGCCCAACCGCAGCCAGAGCCACAACGCGCTGTTCCAGGTGATGTACAACCATCAGCCGCTGGTGACCGACATCCACGGCATGCGCCTGCAAAGCGGTCTGCAGCTGGCCCACTTGACTGCCGAGCAGAGCGTGGCCGGCGCACGCAGCCATGCCGCCGCCAGCGACCTGATGCTGGAAACCCGCGAAGAAGGCAACCGCCTGCTAGCGGCTTTCACCTACGCCAGCGACCTGTTCGATGAAGCTACCGTGGCGCGCATGGCCGGCCACTGGTGCACTCTGCTGCGCAGCGTACTCGCCGACCCACAGGCTCGCCTTGGCGACCTGCCCATGCTCGATGCTCAGCAGCACCAGCAGTTGCAGGGCTGGGCCCTCCGTGCCCCAGCCTTGGCCGCCCCGGCGTTGGTCCATCAGCGCTTTGCGGCCCAGGCGGCGCGCACCCCCGAGGCGGTGGCGCTGGTGCTGGCCGGCGCAGGGCAGGGCGCCAGCCTCAGCTACGCCGAGCTTGAGCGGCGCAGCACCGCCCTGGCCCGCCAACTGCAACAGCTGGGGGTCGGCCCCGAGGTGCTGGTCGGGGTGGCACTGGAGCGTTCGTTGAGCATGGGCGTCGCCCTGCTGGCCGTGCTCAAGGCGGGCGGCGCCTATGTGCCGCTGGACCCACAGGCGCCCAGCGAGCGCATCGCCCAAGTGTTCGCCAGCAGCGGCCTGCGGGTGCTGCTGACCCATTCTGAGCTGCTCGAGCAATTGCCCGCCGCCGACGGCGTCGAGATGCTGTGCCTGGATCGAGCGCAACTGCCCGCCGATGGGCCGGCCGAGCCGCCGCTGGCGGCCGCGCTCGTCCCCGGCAACCTGGCCTATGTCATCTACACCTCTGGCTCCACTGGCCTGCCCAAGGGCGTTGCCATCAGCCATGGCGCGCTGGCCGAGTTCTGCGAACTGGCCTGCGACTATTCGCAGCTGAGCGCGAATGATCGCGTACTGCAGTTCGCCACCTGCAGCTTCGATGGCTTCGTCGAGCAGTTCTATCCACCCCTGTGTGTCGGTGCGCGAGTGATCCTGCGCGATGGCCAGCTGTGGGACAGCGCCAGTTTCCACGGCGCCCTGGAGCAGCATGGCATCACCGTCGCCGACCTGCCGGCGGCGTATTGGCACATGCTGGTGCAGGATTACGCGCGTGGCGCCCCGCGCAACTTCAAGGGGTTGCGGCAAGTGCACGTCGGCGGTGAGGCCATGGCCGTCGATGGCCTGGACCTATGGCGTCGCGCCGGCCTTGCCGGCGTGCGCCTGCTCAATACCTATGGCCCGACCGAAGCCACGGTGGTGTCGAGCATTCACGACTGCACCGCGCTCAGCTCACAGGCTGTGTCCTGGCGCGGCGTCCCCATCGGTCAGGGCCTGGCCGGTCGCCGGCTGTGCATCCTCGACGGTCACTTGCAGCCGGTCGCGCCGGGCGTCATCGGCGAGCTGTACATCGGCGGCCCGGGCCTTGCCCGTGGCTACCATGGCCAGCCGGCATTGAGCGCCGAGCGTTTCCTGCCCGATCCGCAGGTGCCAGGCGCGCGCCTGTACCGCACGGGCGACCGCGCCCGCTTCGCCGACGACGGCGCCATCGAATACATCGGCCGCGTCGATCAGCAAGTGAAAGTGCGCGGTTTTCGTATCGAGCTGGGCGAGATCGAGATGCGCCTGCAGCACTGTGCCGGGGTTCGCGAAGCGGCGGTGCTGGCCGTGGACATGGCCGCTGGTCGGCAACTGGTGGGCTACGTGGTGACCGATGCCGGTGCTGCCGACGCCGACGCTCAAGCCCGGGCGATCCGCGACGCACTGCGCGCGGTGCTGCCCGATTTCATGGTCCCTGCACACTTGGTGGTACTCGACCGCCTGCCGCTGACCCCCAGCGGCAAGCTCGACCGCAAGGCCCTGCCGGCGCCTGACCTGAGCCAGTTGCAGGCCAGCTTCCGCGCGCCCGTCAGCGAGCAGGAGCAGCGCCTGGCGGCGATCTGGATGCAGGTGCTGCAGGTACCGCAAGTGGGCCTGGACGACAGCTTCTTCGAACTGGGCGGGCATTCGCTGTTGGCCGCCCAGGTCATCGCCCGCATCAAGTCCGAGCTTGGCATCGCACTGCCGATGCGCAGTTTGTTCGAGCGTCCGCACCTGGCCGCCCTGGCCGCAGAGCTGCAGGCCTTGGACGCGACCGCCGACGAGGACTGGGCGGACATGGAAGCGTATCTGAATTCCCTGGAGGAGGTTTGAGCATGACCCGCAACACCACCCTGCGCATTGCCGAAAAATTCATCGGGTTGCCGCTCGAACAACGCCGCCAGTTTCTCGCCAAGATGCGCCAGGACGGTAAGGATTTCGGCCTGCTGCCGATCCCGGTCAGCCGCCACGGCCTCGACCTTCTGCCGCTGTCCTACGCGCAGCAGCGCCTGCTGTTTCTCTGGCAGCTCGATCCCCACAGCGCGGCCTACAACATGGCCGCTGGCCTGCGCCTGCACGGCGAGCTCGACCTGCAACGGTTGCAGGCGGCGTTCGACGCGCTGATTGCGCGCCATGAGGCGCTGCGCACGGTGTTTCAACTCGATGGCGAGCAGCCCCAGCAGCGGGTGCTGGCCGCTGCGCCCCTGGCCCTGCGCTGCATCGACCTGACCCAGGGCGACGAGGCCGAATTGGCGCGCCAGGTGGACGCCGACGTCGCCCGCCCATTCGACCTGTTCAATGGCCCGCTGCTGCGCGCCAGCCTGTTCCGGCTCGGCGCCGACCAGCACGTATTGGTGGTGTGCATGCACCATATCGTCTCCGATGGCTGGTCGATGGACGTGATGGTGCGCGAGTTCGTGCAGTGCTATCAGGCCGGTGCCCAGAGCCTGCCGGCATTGCCCCTGCAGTACGCCGACTACGCCGTGTGGCAGCGCCGCTGGCTGGAAGCCGGCGAGGGCGAGCGCCAGCTGCAGCATTGGCGCGAGCAATTGGGCGATGAGCACCCGCTGCTCGAGGTGGCCGCCGATTTCCCCCGCCCGGCCGTGCAAAGCCTGCAGGGCCAGACCTTGAAGTTCGACTTCGGTGCAAAGCTGTCGCAACGCCTGCGCGACACGGCCCGTGCCCAGGGGGTGACGCTGTTCATGTTGATGCTGGCCGGCTATGCGTTGTTTCTGTCGCGCCATTCAGGCCAGCGCGATATCCGCATCGGTGTGCCCAATGCCAACCGCGGCCGTGAAGAGGTGGAGGGCCTGATCGGCTTCTTCGTCAACACCCAGGTGCTGCGCTGCGTGATCGACGAGCGCCTGTCGCTGAGCGCGCTGTTGGCCCAGGTGCGCGAGGCGACCCTGGCCGCCCAGGCCAACCAGGAGCTGCCCTTCGAGCAACTGGTCGAAGTGCTCGCGCCCGAGCGCACCCTCGGCCACAACCCGCTGTTCCAGGCCAAGTTCAACCAGAATGTCGGCGTGCAGAAGCGCACGACCCTGCAACTGCCCGGGTTGAACGTCAGCGAGTACCCGCTGCACAAGCAAGGCACGCATTTCGACCTGGCGCTGGACATCACCGATGATGGCAGCCTGGTGCAGGGCGAGATGACCTACGCCAGCGACCTCTACCAGCAAGCCACCATCGAAGGGTTCATTGCCCAGTTGCAAGCATTGCTGCAGAGCTTGGTAGACGCCCCGGATGCGCCGCTGCACACCCTGGTCGAACGCCCCGCCGCAGAACCGCTCAGCCCCCGCCGCGAACCCGCTCTAGTGCTGCAACGCTGGGCTGAACAGGTACGCCGCCAGCCTGAAGCCCTGGCAGCGGTCGGCGCAGGGCAGCAGCTGAGCCACGCCGAACTGGACGGCCAAGCCAACCGCCTGGCCCAACACCTGCGCCAGCTCGGGGTGAACACGGGCGAGCCAGTGGCGGTGCTGATGGAGCGCTCGCTGGACTGGTTGGTGGCGCTGCTCGCCATCCTCAAGGCCGGCGGCGTTTACATGCCCCTGGACACCAAGGCACCAAACGATCGCCTGCACGGCATGCTGCAGCGTGCAGGTGCCAAGGTGTTGCTGTGCGACGAAGGTGATAGCCGTCAGCAGGCCTTGGCTACGGCGGGGTGCCTGGTGCAGCCCTATGTGCCGGGCCACTGGGCGGCCCTGGCAGACAGCCCGCCTGCGCTTGCGCAACTGCCCGGCGCGCCGGCCTATGTGATCCACACCTCGGGTTCCACCGGCCAGCCCAAGGGCGTTGTGGTCAGCCATAGCGCCCTGGCCAGCTATGTCGAGGGTCTGCTCGAGCGCCTGCAACCGCCTGCCGAGGCGAGTATGGCACTGGTCTCCACGGTCGCTGCCGACCTTGGCCACACGGTGCTGTTCGGTGCCCTGTGTTCCGGCCGGACCCTGCATGTCCTGCCCGAAACGCTAGGTTTCGACCCGGATGCATTCGCCGCCTACATGGCCGAGCAGCGCATCGGCGTGCTGAAGATCGTACCGAGCCATCTCAACGGCTTGCTGCAAGCGGCCAATGCCGCCGACGTGCTGCCCGAACATGCCTTGATCGTCGGCGGCGAGGCCTGTTCCCCCGCGCTGTACCACAAGGTGCGGGCGCTCAAGCCAGGTTGCCGCTTCATCAATCACTATGGCCCGAGCGAAACCACGGTCGGGGTGCTGACCCATGAGTTGACCGAGCACGACGAGGCGGCCGTCGCCCTGGGCGCGCCGTTGCCGGGTGCCGTGGTGCGCGTACTCGACGATGTGCTGAACCCGCTGCCGGCGCGCGTCGGCGGTGAGCTCTACATCGGTGGCCAGGGCTTGGCGCACGGCTATCTGGGCCAGCCAGGGCTGACCGCCGAGCGCTTCGTGCCGGACCCGTTCGGCGCGCCGGGGGCGCGCCTGTACCGCAGCGGCGACCGCCTGCGCCGCGACAACGCCGGGCTGCTGCATTTTCTCGGACGCGGCGACGATCAAATGAAGATTCGCGGCTATCGGGTCGAACCCGGTGAAGTCGGCCGTGTGCTGCGCGCGCTGGCGCAGGTGCATGACGCGGTGGTGTTGGCGGTGCCGCAAGGTGAGGACCCGGCGCAGTTGCACCTGGTCGGCTGGTGCGTGGCAAGCCACCCAGACACCACGGTCGAAACCCTGCGCACGCAACTGCAAGCACTGCTGCCCGATTACCTGGTGCCGGCACACCTGATGCTGCTCGAACGCTTGCCGCTGACCGCCAACGGCAAGCTCGACCGCCGCGCGTTGCCGCAGCCGCAGGTGCAGCTCAAACGCCATGTCGCCGCCAGCACGCCACTTGAAGCGCAGCTGCTGGCCATTTGGCAAGCGGTGCTCAAACGTGAAGACATCGGCGTCGAGGATAACTTCTTCGAGCTCGGTGGCGACTCCATTCTCAGCCTGCAGATCATCGCCCGTGCCAAGCGCCAGGGCATCAAACTGAGTCCACGCCAGTTGTTCGAAAAGCAGACCGTCGTGCAGTTGGCCCAGGTCGCCAAGGTGTCGAGCGTTGCTGCCAAGCCCGCCAACGTGGCGCAGGTCATGGGCGCCTTGCCGCTGTTGCCGGTGCAGGCGCGTTTCTTCGAGCAAGGCTTGGCCCAGCCGGGGCACTACAACCAAGCCGTCATGCTGCAACCGCGGCAGGCCTTGAGTCCGGCTGTGCTTGAGCAAGCGCTGGCTTTGCTAGTCAGTCAGCATGCTGCCCTGCGCGTGTCGTTCAGCCAGCAGGACGGCCAGTGGCGCGCCGAGCACACTGCGGCTGTGCCCAGCGGGCTGCTTTGGCACCGCTCGGCAGCGACTGACGAGCAACTGCTGGCCAGCGCCGAGCAAGCGCAGTGCAGCCTCGACCTGGCCCATGGGCCGCTGCTGCGCGCGGTGCTGTTCGACCTGGCCGAAGGCGGACAACGCCTGCTGCTGGTCATTCATCACCTGGTGGTGGACGGGGTGTCGTGGCGGGTCGTGCTGGACGATCTGGAGCAGGCCTGCGTCGCTCTGCTCGCCGGCCAGACACCGCCACGGGCGGACCAGGGCACTGCGCTCAAGACCTGGGCCGAGCACCTGCAAGGCTGGGCCAGCGCGCCTGCGCGTGAGGCCGAGCTGGGCTACTGGCAAACCAGCCTTGCCGGTCACCACGGCGACTTGCCTGCCGCACGGCGTGACGCCAGCCTGCAGGTTCGCCACGCCCAGACCGTGCGCTGTCGGTTGTCCGCAGAGCTGACCCAGCGCCTGTTGCAACAGGCCCCGGCGGCCTACCACACGCAAGTCAACGACCTGCTGCTGACGGCCCTGGCACGCGTGCTCTGCCAGTGGACCGGGCAGGGCAGTGCATTGGTGCAGCTCGAAGGCCACGGCCGTGAAGACCTGTTCGACGGGGTTGACCTGAGCCGTACCGTGGGCTGGTTCACCAGCCTGTTCCCGGTGGCACTGACGCCCACTGCAGACCTGGCCACATCGCTCAAGGCCATCAAGGAACAGCTGCGTGCGGTGCCCCATCGCGGTATCGGCCATGGGGCGCTGCGCTACCTAGGCAGCGCTGAGCAACGCGCGGCACTGCAGGCACTGCCTCAGCCACGCGTGACCTTCAACTACCTCGGCCAGTTCGACCAGGGCTTTGGCGAAGAGCGGTTGTTCGCACCTGCTCCAGAGCACGTTGGCGCCACCCAGGCAGGCGACACGCCCCTGGGCAACTGGCTGAGCGTCAATGGCCAGGTGCTGGGCGGTGAGCTGGAGCTGGGCTTTACCTTCAGCCACGAGATGTTCGACCACGCCGTGATCGCCAGCCTTGCCGACGACTATGCCCAGGCGTTGACGGCGCTGGTCGATCACTGCCTGGACAGCCAGGCAGGCGGTGCCACCGTGTCCGATTTCCCACTGGCGGGCCTGACTCAGGCGCAGTTGGAGGCGTTGCCGGTGGACCTGCGCGAGGTGCAAGACATCTATCCGCTGTCGCCG
This sequence comes from Pseudomonas sp. SMSB3, assembly GCF_052041965.1. Taxonomy (NCBI): domain Bacteria; kingdom Pseudomonadati; phylum Pseudomonadota; class Gammaproteobacteria; order Pseudomonadales; family Pseudomonadaceae; genus Pseudomonas; species Pseudomonas sp. SMSB3. The sequence continues at coordinate 26,234 of NZ_JBKGGV010000026.1, forward strand.
ATGCAGGAAGGCATGTTGTTCCATAGCCTGTACGACGGCCAAGCCGGCAGCTACATCAACCGCCTGCGCCTGGACCTCGACGATCTGGACCCGGATCGCTTCCTCCAGGCCTGGCAGCAGGCGCTGGACCAGCACGAGGCACTGCGCGCCGGTTTTGTCTGGGAGCAGGGCCTGGAGGCGCCACGCCAAGTGGTGTTGCGCCACGTTCAACTGCCCGTCGAACGCCTCGACTGGGCAGGCGAGGCCGATATCGCTGCACGCCTGCAGGCCCTTGCACTGGCCGAGCAGGAACGCGCCTTCGACCTCGGGCAGGCACCGCTGCTGCGCTTGGTGCTGGTTCGCACGGGTGCCCGGCGCCATCACCTGATCTACAGCAGCCACCACATTCTCATGGACGGCTGGAGCAATTCGTTGCTGTTCGCGGCCGTCATGCAGGCCTACGCGGGGCAACCTGGCGCCTCGGTGCAAGGCACTCGCAGTGACTATCTGGGTTGGTTGCAGCAGCAGGATCGCCCGAGCGCCGACGCGTTCTGGGCCGCGCAGTTGCGCGAGCTGGACGGCCCGACCCTGCTGAGCGGCGCTCGTGATGCCAACCAGGGCGGGCAGGGTGCCGTGGTGCTGGAGCTTGGTGATGCGTTGAGCCAGGCGCTGAAGCACTTTGCGCAGACCCAGCAGGTCACCCTCAACAGCGTGCTGCAAGCGGCCTGGGCGCTGCTGTTGCAGCGCCGCACCGGCCAGCGCCGGCCGTGCTTCGGTGCCACGGTGTCGGGGCGCCCGGCGCAGTTGCCGGGTATCGAGCAGCAGTTGGGTCTGTTCATCAATACGCTACCGGTGGCTGCCGAGCCGCGCGGGCAGATATCGGTCGCCGACTGGGTGCGCGAGATGCAGGCGCTCAATCTGCGTCTGCGCGAGTACGAGTACCTGCCGTTGTACGCCATCCAGGCCGCGGCCGGATGCCACGGTGAAGCATTGTTCGACAGCCTGCTGGTGTTCGAGAACTATCCGCTGGCCCAGAGCCTGTCCGAAAGCAGTGCCGGGTTGCGCTTGTCGGGCCTGGATTATCAGGAATACAGCGGCTATCCGCTGACCTTGATTGCCGAGGCGCGTGATTGCATGCAATTGACTTTCGCCTACCAGCGCCAGGTCTTTGGTCAGGCCTTCGTGCAGCAGATCGCGACCGAGTTGCAGCACCTGTTGCAGGGTTTCGTCGATACGCCACACGCCATGCTCGGCAGCTTTGGCCTGGTCGACGCCGCTTCTCATGAGCGCATCGTCGCGGGCTGGAATGCCACTCAGCGCGAATACCCCGGCACGCCGTATGTGCACCAGTTGTTCGAACAGCAAGCCAGTCGCCTGCCGCAGGCACCGGCACTGACCTTCGCCGAGCGCACCCTGAGCTAT
>NZ_JBKGGV010000027.1:0-12903 GCF_052041965.1 Pseudomonas sp. SMSB3
AGCTCCTACACGGGCCCGAAAAAAACCGTAGGAGCGAGCACAGCTCGCGATGCGCCGCGCGGGCGGCGCTCGACCGTTCAGGCGCTGCAACCTGCAAGGCGAACGCTAGCAGCGAGCACCCGTCAGAAATCCCCCTTCAGGGTCAGCATGAAGTTGCGCGGCTCGCCATAGTAATTACCCCAACCCGTGGCCCCGATGGTGCTGTAGTACTTCTTGTCGAACAGGTTGTTGCCGTTGACCGCCACGGTCCAGTGTTCGTCCAGGCAATATTGCACACGGCCGCTCCACAGGGTGTAGCCCGCTTGCTCGATGCGGGTGTTGCCCTGACGGCGGAAGTTGTCGCTCTGGCTGGACACCCCTGCACCGATCGTCCAGCGATCCAGCGCACCGTCGAGCTGGTAGTCACCCCAGACCTTGAGCATGTGCCGCGGAATGAAGCTGGAGGTGAAGGTCAGCTCGGTTGGGTCGGTGTCGTTGATGGTTTTCAGGTACTTGGTCTGGGTATACGTGTAACCGGCAAGCAATTGCAGACGGTCGATCGGCGAGCCGCTGATTTCGGCCTCGAAACCCTGGGCACGGACCTTCCCGCTGTCGGTGTAGCAATAGCCGTCGCTGGAACCGGCGCAGACATTTTCATAGTCGGTTTCAGCGCGGTGGTCTTCGATGGTGCGGAACAGGTTGAACGAGGTGTTGAGGTTGCCGTCGAACAGCTCGCCCTTGATCCCCAGTTCATAGCTGCCACCCGTCTTGGGCTGCAGCGACTGACCGTCAGCGGTAGTCAGATTGCCTTGCGGCTGGAAGATCTGCGCATAGCTGGCGTACGCGGTCCACTGCTCGTCGAGGTCGTAGAGCAAGGCGCCGAACGGGGTAACTTCGCCGTTTTCCTGGCTGCGGATATGCTCCCAGCTGTCCCAGCGCTGGGTGTAGGAATCGCGACTGTTGCGGTACCAGCTGACGCGGGTGCCCAGCACCAGGGTGAGGGGCTCGGCCAGTTTCAGGCGCAGGTTGGCGTAGGTGCCCCACTGGCTGGTAGTGGAATCGGTCGGAAATGGCCCGCCGCGAAGGGTGCCGGTCTGATAATCGGCCTTGGACGGGTGCGGAAAGTTGTCCGAGGGGTCGAACGGGTTCTGCCTGCCGCTCAAGGCCAGCAAGGCGAAGTAATCATGGTTCTTCTGCCGACTGGCGTTGACCCCGACGATCAGCTCGTGCTCCAGCCCGAACGCATCGAACTTGCCATCGATGTAACTATCGAAGCCGTAGTCGTCCTGGTCGTAGTCGAAGCGGCCCGAGTAACGACCCATGGCTCCGGCATTGGCCCCCACCGGCACCGAGCCCTCGGAATAGCCGTACTCGATGTTCTGGTTGTTGTGGGTATACACCGACGCGAAATTCAGCGACCAGTCATCGTTGAAACGGTGCTTGAGGTCGGCGAAGGCGGTGATGCGCTCGCTTTGCAAGTCGTTCCAGCTGGCGCCCAGGCAGGTCGAACGCGACAGCTTCAGGTCGCTGCCGTCGGCATAACGGGGCAGGCCGTGATAGCAGGGCGTGGCATCGACATCCTCGTAAGCCAGGCCGAAGCCGAGCGTGGTGTCGGGGGTCACGTCCCAGTCGATGGCGCCGTAGGCAATACGGTCCTGGCGCTTGGAGTTATCGTAGAAATACTGTTTGTCCTGCAGCGCCGCCACGGCCCGGCCGCGGACGCTGCCCGACGCGTTCAGCGGGCCGCCCACGTCCACCTGGCTGCGGTAATTGTCCCAGCTGCCAGCGGAGAGGGTGACACTGGTATGGGCTTTGTCCTGACCACGCTTGCGCACGAAGTTGACGCCACCGGCCGATGAACCCGAGCCTTTCATCATACCGGCCGCGCCTTTGAGGACTTCCACGCGATCATAGAACGCCATGTCGCTGGAAAAGCTGTTGGCCTGCACGTAGTTGCCGCCCACATCCAGCGGCACGCCGTCGTACTGGTACTGGCCGTCGAGATTGAAACCGCGCGAATAGAAGTACTTGCCGCCCATGGGCGAGTCGTAGGTGGTGATACCGGGCGTCTTGTCCAATACCTGCTCGAGGGTGTTGAGGTTCTGGTCATCGAGCATCTTGCGGGTCATGACGGTGACCGACTGCGGCGTCTCCTTGAGCGTGTGCACGCCCTTGCCGATGGTCACGGCACGCGCGGCATACGAGTTGGTCCCCTCACTCGTCGCCGTCAGCGTGCTGGCATCGATATTCAATGGCCCCAATTCCATTGCCGATGAGCCAGAGGCGCCACTGAGCGTCACGGTGTGGCCGTCGAGCTGGTAGGTCAGGCCGCTGTCGCGCAGCAGTAGACGCAATGCCTGCTCCGGTTCCATGTTGCCGCGGATCGCCGGTGCGTTGGTGTTGCGCAAGGTGTCCGGGCTGTACAGCAATTGCAGGTCAGCCTGCTGGGCCAATGCGTTGAGCGCGCCGATCAGCCCCTGGGCCGGGATGTCCAGGGCGACAGGCTCGGCATGGGCGTTCATGCAAACTGCCAGCGCGCAGGCCAGCAGTGACGGGTTGAGCAACAGCGATGTTTTACTGCGAACCGCCCGGGCGAGCGGCGAAACCGTGATCATGGTCATGCGGATACTCAGTGTCAGCAGATTGATTAGTTATGAGTTTTTTTGCGCTACGTAGCGTGCCCGGTCGCCACACCGGGAAGATCACTGGGCCAGGGCGGCGAGTTCCTCCTCCACTCGCTTGCCGTCGCGCAGTCGCAGCAAATGATCGGCCACATCGAAGTAGCGATCGTCGTGGCTGATGACGATGATGGTCTTGCCCAGGCGCTTGAGCTCAGGCAGCAGTTCGGTATAGAAAATGCGCCGGAACGTTGGGTCCTGGTCAGCAGCCCACTCATCGAACACCAGCACCGGGCGCTTCTCCAGCCAGGCGTTGACCAGCGCCAGACGCTTGCGCTGGCCGGTCGAAAGATCGGTGGTGGTGAAGGCGCCGTCGCGGATCTGCACCTTGTGCGCGATCTCCAGCCGTTGCAAGTATTGGCCGGCGTCCTCGGGCAGGGCCTGGGCATCCTGCAGCAGGTCGTCGAACAGGTAGTAGTCGGCGAACACGGTGGTGAACAACTGGCGGTAGTCGTCGCGGTTGGCAGCGCTGACGGGCTGGCCATCGAGCAGGATCTGGCCGTGCTGAGGCGCATACAAGCCCAGCAGCAGCTTGATCAGGGTGGTCTTGCCGCAACCGTTCTCACCGACGATGAACAGGATGTCGCCCTGTTCGATGCGCAGGTTGATCGGGCCCAGTGCGAACGGCGCAGCGCCCGCCACCGGCGGGAAAGCGAAACCGACGTCACGCAGTTCCAGGCTGCGGATCTGCTGATCTGGCACCTCGGCTGCGGCCAGCAGCAGGTGCGGCTCAGGCGAGGAAAACTGCTGCGATAGCTCGGCGATGCGGCGGAAGGCAATTTGCGCGCGACTGACGATCGGCAGGGTGGAGACCAGGTGCTCCAGCGGCCCTTTCATGTAGAGCAGCACCAGCACGAAACCACTGGTGACCTTGGGGTCGCTGACCAACTGGGCCTGTTGCAGGGCCAGTACCAGGCCGATGACCACGAAGAACAGCATCGAGCCCAGGCTCTTGGCGATGACGAAGATGTTGATCGAGCGTACGTGGGTATCGCGGATGAAGTTCGCCGTGCGGCTGATGCGGTCATTGAACATGCGCTGGCGACGCGGGCGGCTGATGCGCAGTTCCTTGGCGCCGCTGGCAACGCCATCATAATGTTTCTGTAGCTCGTCCTCGGCTTCGCGCGCCGCGTTGAAGCCGCGTATGCCACGGACCCGTGCGATGTATTGCACCGCGGTGCCGAGCAGTACGGCCAGGGCGGCGATCAGAAACATCGGCCACGACAGCTGCGCCAGGTAACCCAGGCAGCCCAGGGTCACCGACAGCGAGATGGCCAGCGGTGCGAAGGCGAAGGCGAAGTCGCTGATGGTATCGACATCGTGGGTCAATACCGGGATCAGACGGTGGCTGCGATAGCGCTCGATCTGCTCGATGGGAGCGCTGAGCACTTTCTCGCCCAGGTCACGGCGCAGGCCGGCGATGACATGCTGGCCAACGTAGTTGGTGCCGATGTCCGATGCGATGGATGAGCCCAGTGCAACCACGCAGATCCCCGCGAACGCCAGCACCACTCCCCAGCTCAATGCCCCAGGCGCGTGCAGCAGGTTGTTGATGTTGGCCAGCAGCAAGGTGATGCACAAGCCGCCGACGATGCCCAGCCCGACGGCAATGGCGACGATCAGCCGGTAGGGCTTGAGCAAGCCGAGGAGTTCGCGAAGTGCGCCAGGGGTCGATCGGTTCATGGTGGGGTTCCTGGTGGATGCGCTTGGCAGCGCTGTGGGGCAGGCGCCATAGGGGCCATTGCCCTGTGAGGAAGACGTACGAGGGGTCTGCAAATTTAGGCGGCCCAGGCAAAACGCCTGGGCCGGGGGCGTCAAACGCCCGCGCTAGAGCTCGCGGGCGACCCTGAAACCTAGCCAGTCGCCGCGCACGTAGGGTTCGCGGTAGTTGCGATTGCCCGAGCGGGAGAACACCGGCGCCTCGCTGTAGTCGTTGCCGCGAATGTGGTTGTACTCGCAGCTCGTTTCCATCCAGGCGCTGCCATCGGCAGGGGCGCCGACATAATCGTCGTGGCGACAGTCGGCGACCCATTCGTAGACGTTGCCGTGCATGTCATACAGGCCAAAAGCGTTGGCCGGGAAGCTGCCGGCAGGCGAGGTGTAGTTGTAGCCATCGGCGGCGCCGTAGGTGTTGGCATGCTTGGCGATGCTGTAGTCCTTGCCTTCGTCGAAGGGGAACGGGAACGGGCCGCTGCTACCAGCGCGAGCGCCATATTCACGCTCGGCTTCGCTGAGCATGCGATAGTGTTTGCCGGTTTTTTTCGACAGCCAGGCCACGTAGGCCTTCACCTCGTCGTAGGCGATGCACACCGCCGGTTGCTCGGGGCCTTGCGGGTAGCTGGGCTTGCCGTTGGTGCAGCGCCGGCCGGGACGGTCGTCGCCGTCAGGCAGGGTGATCTTGGCGTCGCGCTGCCAGGCTTGCAGCTGCTTGGCCTGCACCTGGAACTGACTGACCGCGAACGGCTTGGCGAAGGTCACGGTGTGCATCGGGCCTTCGTCCGGTTGGCGGCCCACTTCATCGTCTGGCACGCCCATGGTGAAGCTGCCTGCGGGCAGTACCACCATCTGCGGGCAATCCTTGCAGTCCTTGAACGTCTGGCCGGGTGCGTGCGCATCGGTGGCCAGGGCGCTGCCGCTGGCGAGCAGGGCGGCCACCAGGGCCAGGGGTTGGAAACTATGCATTGGCGGTACTCTTCAAAGGCAAATGTCAGGCGAGTTGCGGGGTGAGAATGGCCATCAGCCGGTCGATCTCGCTTTCGTCATTGAGCAGGCTGGGGGCCAGGCGCACCACCGGGCCCACGTCACGGTCAACGGCGTCGCTGATGACCTTGTTGGCCATGAGGTGGCGAGCGACGGCGTCGCAGTCGCGGCCTTCGACACGGAAGAACGTGAAACCGGCGCTGAGCTGGCTGCTGCGCGGCGTCACCAGGTGCACCTTGGCGTGCTCGGCGAGACGCTGCTTGAGGTAGTCGTTGAGCTGGTGCACACGGGCCTGCACGTCGGCCTTGCCCAGTTGCAAGTGCAGTTCGAACGCCTTGCCCAGGGCCAGCCGATGGTCGAAGGCGTGGTAGCCACCAGGGGTCATCAAGGTGCCGAAGTTCTCGCCCTTGGTGAAGGTCGGCAGGCTGGGCACCAGGTAGGGCTGGGGCGTGGCCTCGCGGGCGATGATCACGCCGGTGCCGCGTGGACCGAACAGCCATTTGTGGGTGCCGGCGATGAAGTAGTCGCAGTTGAAGTCGGCGAAGTTCACATCCTCGATACCGAAGCCATGCACGCCGTCGACCACATAGATGATGCGATCCTGCTCGTCACGGCTGTGGTTCAGGGTTTTCACCAATTCGCCGACTTCGCGAATCGGCAGTTTGACCCCGCTACCGGACTGCACCCAGGTCATGCCCAGCACGCGGGTCTGCGGGCCGATAGCCTGGCGGATGTTGCCGAGCATCTCGTCCACCGAAACCTGCTGCGGGTCCTTGAACAATGCTACTCGGCGCACCTGGGTGCCCATCAGCTGTTCGCGATAGGCCAGGCGGGTGTTGGTGGAGTAGTGCTCATGGGCACTGACCAGGATTTCCTTGCCTGGCGCCACCTGCAGGCCACCGTAGATCATCGACAAGCCTTCGGTGGTGCTGCCGGTGAGGGCCACTTGGCCCGGCTGCACGCCGAAATAGCGACCGGCCCAGGCGCGCACTTGGTTTTCATAGCCCCAAAGCTCTTCGCGGTCCCAGTCGACCATCTCGCCCGGATTCTGATCCAGGCGCGCGCGAAAGCCTGCGATCGCCTCGCTGACCACACGGGGATGCGAGGCAAGCAGAAAATTGCAGAAGTGCAGGTAGGACGGGTCGAGGTCGAACTGCTGGCGCAGGGCCTGCCATTTATCCGCGCTGGGCCGGGCAGCAGGGGCGGCAGCCACCGCGCTCGGGGTGAAGCTGCCACTTAACGGAAGGGCGGCGGCGAACAGGCCGGCCTGCTTGAGAAAACCGCGACGATCGTTCATCAGCCGCGCTCCGTATTGGCGTTGGCAGCAGGCTTGGCCAGGCGCTGCACCGCTTCCCAGACCCGCAGGAAGTTGCCGCCCCACAACTTGGCGATGTCGGCGTCGGAATACCCGCGCTGGATCAGCTCGGCGGTGACATTGCGCGACTCGCCGACGTTCATCCAGCCGGTGACGCCGCCACCGTCATTGAAGTCCGACGCGATACCGACATGGTCGATGCCGATCTTGCGCACCGTGTAGTCGATGGCATCGACCATGTCCTTGACCGTGGCGCGGGGCTCTTCGTCGAGGATGGCGTACAGCGCACTGGCATACTCGCCGAACTTCTTCTCGGGCCAGATGGCGATGATTGCGTCACCCGGCATCAGGGCGTTGGCCAGGCCGGTCAACGGCTGCAGGTCAAAGCGCTTGCGCAGGGCCGCGAGCTTGTCCAAGGTGCCTTGGCTCAAGGGCTTGAGGTAGGCCGGGAAGCCGACCACCTGCACCACCCCGCCGCTGCGCTTGATCAACTGCAACTCGCGGTCGCTGAGGTTGCGCGGGATATCCACCAGCGCGCGCGGCGCCGAGTGCGAAGCGACCATCGGCGCACGGCTCAGGCGCGCGACGTCTTCCAGGGCCAGGGTGGACATCTGCGAAACGTCGATGATCACGCCCAGGTCGTTGAGCCGGGCCACGGCCTGCTCCCCCAGCGCTGAGAGACCGCCGAGGGCATCAGGGGTGTCGTTGAGAAACGGCAGCGGGCGCGAGGAATCGGCCCAGGCATTGTTGCCCACGTAGCTGAAGCCGAACATGCGCATGCCGCGCGCGGCCCAGGTATCGAGGGCGCCAAGATCCTCGCCCAGCGGGTAGGCGTTGAGCATGCTCAGGAATACCGCGAACTTGCCTTCGCCGTGCAGACGGCGCAAATCCTCCGGGGTATAGGCAATGCCGACCTGGTTGGGGTAATCGCGGACCATGCCGGTGAGAATCTTGTAGCGCATCTCCTGCTGCAGGCGCGCTTCATCGACGAAGGCGGCGGTAGGCCGATGCGGCGCATTGGCGCCATTCCAGATTTCCGGCCAGCCGAAGATCGTCAGCGCCGCGCCTGAAAGCCGCCCGCGGCCGGCCTTGACCAGATCGAACTGGCCATTGCCGTCTTTGTCGGCCTCCTTGCCTTCGGTGCCAAAATTCAGCGGCACGGTGATATGGCTGTCGAAAGAGATGATGCGTTCCTGAAGGTCCTCGGCGTGTTTCATCACCTCGCGCGGATAGCCGGCTGGCAGATAAATGAAGAAGTACCAGGCTGCGGCGCCGGCGAGCGCGAGGATCAGCGCCAGGGCAGCGAGGTAGGGGGCCTTGCGCAAGCGTGTCGTGTTCATTGCCATCCCGTTGGTTGCAGGGTCGATGCGGTTGCGGCAGCCGCATTCGCGGGATTTGCCTGTCCCCGAGGGACGAGGCCGCCAATGGGAAATTTAGCGGCGGGCACCCGGTAAATTTGCCGGGTGGCGTCTCGTTCTAGCTCGATAGGCGTGACTGACACGGATACGGATGTGGCGATGAGGTTTTCCAGGCGCGGGTTCATGGCGGGGTTGGCGGTGGCCGGGGCAGCAGGTTCGGCCGCGTGGTATGCGCGCCAGCCGCGCGACTACGATGAACAGCTCGAACGAGACGAAGTGCAGACGCCTGGCGAAGCCACGGTCGAGGCCGCCGCCAGCGCAGGCGTGCGCATGGCCGACAAGCTGCGCGGCATCTGGGACGTGCGCTTCAGCGGTGCCGAGGCCGGCCTTGATGGCCTGCCGCTGGCGGGCGTGCAGATGCTCCTGGATGTCGGCCCCACGGGGCGTTCGCTGCGCGGCTATGTCGATGTCGGCGAGGGCCTGCGCAGCACGGCCGAGCCGCACTACCGGGTGCTCGGCGAGCTGGTCGCCGCTGATGCGCGCAGCGTGCGCTGGCGCCTGGTGCCGGCAGGGGCCAGCGCGCCCAGCCATGCGCTGCAAGCGACCCTCGACGAGGTTTGGGCAGGCTGGGGCGATGCCGGTGCCGGCACTTTGACCGGGCGCATTCGCCGCATCGATCGACCGTTGTCGAGCGTTGAGCCTGACAATCACTTCGTCGCCACCAAGCGGGCCTTTCCCGAGGCCCACCAGACCGCGCCGCTGGCGCCGGCCCTGGTGGCCTGGCTGGTCTCCCCCGAGCACCGGCTGTTCCACCAGCTGTGGCACGCGACCCGAGACAAATGGCACCGCCTGGATGAGCACAAGCGCGATGGCCTGCGCGGCGCCGGCTGGCAGCCCGGCCCGCGTGATGGCGAACGGGCCGCACGCGGACGGCGCAAGCACCTCAACGGCTCGGGCGAGGACTTTTTCTTCATGCACCGGCACATGCTCGCGCATGCCCGCCGCTTGCAGCCCGACCTGCCTGACTGGACACGCTTGCCATTGCCCTCGCCGCTGCTGGAGTACGACCGTCTGGGGTTCATTCGCTACCAGGAAAACCACGACGGCAACTCGGTACCGCCGGCCTGGGTCGCCGCCGATGACGACGAGCTGAGCCAGTGGCTGCACGGCATCAAGGCCGCCGAGACGTTTTTCAGCAACTTTCAGGTGTGGGAATCGCAGTACCAGGACCCGGACTACCTGAGCCAGCTGACCTTGGGCCAGTTCGGCTCGGAGGTCGAATTGAACATCCACGACTGGCTGCACATGCGCTGGGCCACGGTCACCCGCGACCCGGCCAACGGCATGCCGGTCACCGGCGATCGCAACCAGACCGACTACGCGCCGCGCTGGTTTGGCCAGGACAACGACTTTCTCGGCGACCCGTTCTCATCCCACGTCAACCCAGTGTTCTGGCGCTTCCATGGCTGGCTCGACGATCGCATCGAAGACTGGTACCGCGCCCACGAGCGTGCCCACCCTGGCGAGGTGCAACGCCGGGAGGTCAATGGTGTGCCGTGGTTCGCACCGGGGCGCTGGGTCCAGGTCGGCGACCCTTGGCTTGGGCCGCTGACCCATGGCTGTGGCGGCATCGCCGATGCTGGCGGTGGCGCCGGGGAGATGGAAGTCGAGGCGATGAAGCTGGCCCTGCGCATCGCCTTCAGCGGCGAAGAGGACGCCGCCGATCTGCTCCGGCGCACACCGCGCAGGCCCTGGTATGCGCGGCATATGCGCATGCCGAAGGGGCAATCGTAGGACCTTCAGCCTGCCTGATGTCGGGTATTCCCTCTTCGCCACAGTAGTCCGTGGGATTTTTCTTACAGACGTTTCTGAAATTCCAAAGCCGCGCCGCACAAGGGCTGCAATCGGTTGACAGTCCAACACGCGAGCCTATTTACTCAGCGCCTTCACGGATGATTACACGGCAATTGGATTGACATTCACCGTGCGTTTCAGGGAGATGCTGATGTACAGGGATCGACGCGAACCGGTCGCAGGCTGCCCCGTTTCTGGCGAACAGGAGTAACCCTCATGTTCGAAGCAGCCAGGTTCGGCGACCAGATTTCACACACAGGCGCATTGGGTGGCTTCCTGCTGGGCGCGGCCTTGGGCATCGCGCTGGTGGCCACTGTGGCCATTGCCACGTTCACTTGCGGATTCGGCGTGGCCTTGCTGGCCGGCCTCGCTGCCGGTATCGGAGGCAGCTTGCTGACCGCCGCCGGAGAGGCGCTAGGCAGTATGTTCTCGTCACCCACAGGGACGATAACCACTGCCTCGCCCAACGTCTTCATCAACAGCCGCAAGGCTGCCCGCGTTGAAAAGAGCATCGGGGCGTGTGACAAGCATCCTGGGCCGGTGCAGATCGCCGAAGGTTCGACCAACGTTTTCATCAACAGCGTGGCGGCCGCGCGCAAGGGCGACAAGCTGACCTGCGGGGCGAGCATTTCCAGTGGCTCCGACAATGTCATCATCGGCGGTGGCACCTATCGTTACCTGCCCGTGGACGACGAAATTCCCGAATGGTTGCGCACCACGGTAGACGTGCTGATGGCCGTCGCCGGTGCTGCGGGTGGTATCGCCCAGTTAATCAAGGCCGGTACCCAGGCCGGCATGAAAGCCATCATGCCTTGCGCCCTGAAATTCACAGCGGGCTTCGTGGCAGGTGAGGTCGCCAGCCGCTATGTGGTCGAGCCCGTGGCACGCCGCGCCATCGGTGGCTTGATTGGCAACCCGGTCGACCTCACCACCGGGCGCAAGGTCATCCCCGATGAGATCGACTTCAGCCTACCAGGCCTGATGCCCATCGAGTGGTCACGTTTCTATGCCAGCGACCTTACCGTCGATAGCGTGCTCGGGCGCGGTTGGGTGCTGCCGTGGGAACAGAGCCTGCGTCGCGAAGGCCGATTCATCTACCCCACCGATAACCAAGGCCGCGAAGTGCCGTTCGTGAGTCTGCAACCCGGCGAGCGCATCTACAACCCGCACGAACAGGTGTACCTGGTGCGCACCGAGGGTGGCCACTACATCCTGCAGACCCTCGACAATGTGTTCTTCTACTTTGGTGAAGTGCCTGACAGCAATACCGAGGTGCCACTGCAACGCATCGAAAACGCCCTTGGCCACTTCCTGCATTTCACTCGCACCTCTGACGGTACCCTGACCGATATCAGCGCCACCGGCGGCACCCGCGTGCACTTGCACTACGATAACCCACTGGGTCGCCTGACCGACATCAAGCGCGTGGTGAATAACCAGGCCGTCGAAACGCTCACGCAGTATCGCTACGACGAACACGGCCAGCTCAGCGCGGTGATCAATCGCAACGGCGACACGGTGCGCAGCTTCAGTTACGCGCAAGGCCTGATGGTCACCCACAGCAACGCCCTTGGCTTGGGCTGTCATTACCGCTGGGAGACCCTGGGCGGCAAACCGCGGGTGGTCGAACACTGGACCAGCGATGGCGAGCACTACCAGTTCCGCTATGACCTGGGTGCCCGCACCAGCTGGGCCACCGACGTGCTCGGCCGCGAACTGGAAGTGCGGTACAACGCCGATCACCGCGTCATCGCCAGCCGTGACTACGGTGGCGAGCGCTATGCCATCGAGTTGGACGAGCAGGGCAACATGGTCGGCCTCGACCTGCCGGACGGCAATCGCCTGACCTTCAAGTACGACGAGTTCGCCCGCTTGCTCGAAGAAGCCGACCCGCTGGGCCGCAAGATCCAGTACGAGTATCACCATCTGACGACGCTGGTCACCAAGGTTACCTACCCGGATGGCAGCACCTGGACAGCACGTTACGACGATAAGGGCAATCTGCTTGCCGAGTTCGATGCGCTCGGCCAAATGACCGAATACCTCAACAGCGACGATGGCCTGCCGCACACCATCATCGATGCGACCTACAAGTCCAAATACCTGTGGTGGAACGGCCTGGCCCAGGTCGAGCGCTATCAGGACTGCTCGGGCAAGAGCACCTACTACCGCTATGACGAGCGTTCGCAGTTGGTAGCCGTGACCGATGCGCTGAACCAAACCACTACCCTTGAGCGCAAACCGGACGGCGAGGTGGTGCGCATTACTCATCCGGATGGGACTCGGGAGTCGTTCACCTACAACGTCTATGGCCAGGTGCTTAGCCACACCGACGGCAAAGGCCAGACCACCCGCCTGATGCGCACTGCCCGCGGCCTGCCGAGCAGCCGTCAAGACGCCAAGGGGCAGCGGGTTCGCTATGAGTACGACAAGGCGATCCGCCTGACCGCGCTGGTAAACGAAAACAACGCGACCTACAGCTTTGCCTACGATGCCTCGGACCGGCTGAGCGAAGAAGTGCGGGTGGACAACCTGACTCGGCGCTTCAGCTACAACGAAGGTGGTCATCTCACCCGGCTGGATGAAATCGGCTATGGCGAAAACGCCGAGCGTCCGGAGCGGCATACGCTGTTCGAGCGAGACACCATTGGCCGTCTGGTCGCCAAGCTCAACCGCGATGCACAGCAGCGCTTCGCCTATGACGAGGCCGACCGACTGCTGAGCATCGAGCGACAGCCGAGCGGCATCGGCAAGCAGCTTGGGGTGACCGAAGAAAAGCTGGAATACGCCTACGATGTGCTGGGCCGGCTGACGAAAGAAATCACCCCTGATGGGACGCTTGGCTACGCGTACGATCCGCTCAGCAACCTGACCACGCTGACCCTCCCGGATGGCCGCAGGCTCAACCACCTTTACTACGGCAGCGGGCACCTGCACCAGTTGAACCTGGATGGCCAGGTGATCACCGACATGGAACGGGATGACCTGCACCGTGAGGTGTACCGCACCCAGGGCAAGC
>NZ_JBKGGV010000028.1:0-9888 GCF_052041965.1 Pseudomonas sp. SMSB3
AATAAAAAGCCCCTGTCTGCGTTGCAGACAGGGGCTTTTCTTTTTTCAGGTCTCTATCGTGACAGTTGTTTGTCCAGGTACGCCCTGATCACGCGTGATGCGCTGTTCAGGTGCTGCTCCAAGACTTTCACGGCCTCACCCACGTTCATCTCGGCAGCTGCATCGACCAACGCGTTATGGTCGTCCTGCGTCAGCTTGCCAAGCCCCATCGAAGAAAGATGAAACCGCAGAAAGCGCTCTTCCTCGTTCAGCTCGTTCTCAATCAGGCGCAGCAGTTTCTGATTGGGCGCCTTGCTATACAACGCCATGTGAAACAGCCGATTGAGGCGGCCGATCTCTGCATGGCGGGTTTCGTTTTCCAGCTGGTGAATGAAACTGCGCGCGCTGCAGATGTCATTGTCATCGAGCAGTGGAATCGATTGGCGCAAAGCCTCGGTCTCAAGCAATACCCGTAAGGCATAGGTGTCGACCGCATCTTCACCGATCAACGGCGCGACGACAGCGCCCTTGTGCATCTCCACCTTCAAAAGCCCTTGAGCCTCCAGCTGCCGCAGCGCCTCACGCACAGGCATGCGGCTGACGCCATACAGATCGGCGATCTCTTGCTGGCGTACAGCTGTTCCTGGTGGCAGACGCCCATCAAGAATGACACTGCGCAAGCGTTCCTCGATCACCCCCCGGGCAAGATGGGCGGGTAGCTGTTCATTCGCCAGAACATTGCTGAGTTTAATTTTCTCGGCCAAGCGGAGTGTGCCTCGACGACAATAGGTTGGATCCAATGACACTAGTGATACCACCGGACTGTTGTCAAACCCGCACTGCGTGCAGCCGATGTATCAAGTGGCGGATAGGGTGGAGGAGTTTGCGCGGTAAAGGAAGGTACACTCACAAAGCGCTAACGACAAAGCGATAACCGGCTGGAGATCTGCGTCGTGATCGCCCATTGCCATTGTCTTTTGCATGGCCAGACCGCACCATCGCTGCTCTGGACTGATCTCAACAGGGCCGCGCAGTGGCGATATCCTGGCCGCTCAAAACCGTCGCTCGTCATCTCTGCCTCGCCTTGCTGCTTGGCGGCGCGATGCTGGGCGCGCTGAAGGCCGATTGGGACTTTGCCGAGATCAGCCGAAAGTCCGCTGCATTATACGGCCCGCTAGGCGCCGGCAAACCCCGAATCGATGCCTGGCAGGCCCTGATGGCAACGCAAAGCCAAGGCTCGGAGCTGCAGCGTCTGCAAGTGGTCAATCGTTTCTTCAATCAGCAACTGCGCTACGTCGAGGACATCGACCTGTGGGGCGAAGTCGACTACTGGGCAACGCCTATCCAGGCGCTCCTGAAAGGCGCGGGAGACTGTGAAGACTACGCCATCGCCAAATACTTCAGCTTGCGGCGCATGGGCATACCCGCAGAGAAACTGCGCATCACCTACGTCAAAGCCTTGCGCCAGAACCGCGCGCACATGGTCCTGACCTATTATTCATCCCCACAGGCGCAACCCCTGGTTCTCGATAGCCTGATGGACGCGATCAAGCCTGCGAGCCAGCGCACCGACCTGCTGCCGGTGTACGCCTTCAATGGTGAGGGCTTGTGGCTGACAGGCGCTGCCGGTAATAAAAAGGTGGGCGATACCAAGCGCCTGTCGCGCTGGCAGGACTTGCTGAAGAAAATGCAGGCCGAAGGGTTCCCGGCCGAACCGGTCTACTGAAGGAGCACGGATGTCACTGTTCAAACAACTGCTGTTGGCCATTTGTCTGTTCCTGGTGATCGCCTTCACCGGCAGCTTCATGGTCAGTCTGGAAAGCTCGCGTAGCCAGTACGTCAATCAACTGCGCTCGCACGCCCAGGATGCAGCCACGGCACTGGCACTGTCGCTGACGCCCAGTATCGATGACCCAGCCATGGTCGAGCTACTGGTCAGCTCGATCTTCGACAGCGGCTATTACGCCAGCATCAAGGTCGTCGATCTGCAAAGTAACGACGTCATGGTCGAGCGCAAGGCCGAGCCAGACCCCGGCGGCGTGCCGGCCTGGTTCATCCACCTGATCGGACTCGAGCCTGCAGGCGGCGATGCCATCGTCAGCCGCGGCTGGCAGCAGGCTGCGCGCGTCGAAGTCATCAGCCATCCGATGTTCGCCATCGGCAAGCTCTGGCAGAGCGCCTTGGGCAGCCTCGGCTGGTTGTTGCTCTGTGGTGCTGCGAGCGCAGGCCTGGGCGCCTTGTTGCTCCGGCGGCAGTTGCGCCCGCTGGAAGCCATGGTCGAGCAGTCGCATGCCATCGCCCGGCGAGAGTTCATCAGCCTGCCTGAGCCGCGCACGCCGGAACTGCGGCGCGTCGTGCGGGCCATGAACCAGATGGTGGAAAAGCTCAAGGCGCTGTTCACCGAACAAGCCGAGCGCAGTGAGCGGCTGCACAGCGAGTCTTACCAGGACAGCCTGACGGGCCTGTCGAACCGGCGTTATTTCGAGATGCAACTCAACGCGCGTGTCAGCAACCTCGAGGAAGCACGTGCGGGCTACCTGCTACTGCTGCGCGTGCAGGGTCTGGCGGGGCTCAATGCGCGCCTCGGAGGCCAGCGCACCGACCAACTGCTGCAGGCCGTCGGTGAACAACTGCGGCGCACGTGCGCCAGTTTTCCCGAAACCAACGATCTGATCTCGCGCAGCCGCGGTGGTGAGTTCGCGGTGCTAGCGCCCGGCATGGTCCACGAAGACGCCGTGCGCCTTGCCCAGGCACTGGAGGCAGCGTTGCTCAGCCTGCATGAGACCGGTGCCAGCGACATCTCTCCGGTTGCCTGTATCGGTCTAGCGCCATTCAGTCCGGGGGATGCCCCCCAAGCGCTGCTCAAACTGGCTGACGAAGCCCTGGCACGCGCCGAGAACCAGCCCACCCCCGGTTGGGTATGCCTGGAGCAGGGCGCTGCTGCCATTGCCGGCGATAGCCAGCACGAATGGCACACGCGTCTGGAAGCCGCGTTCAACAATGGACGCTTCGAGCTGTTCTTGCAGCCGGTAGTCAATGCCCAGACAACCACCGAAGTCCTGCACTACAAGGTGATTTCCCGGCTGTTGGATGATCACGGCAATGCCCTGCCTGCCGGCCGCTTTCTACCCTGGCTGGAGCGATTTGGCTGGATGGCCCGCCTGGACGTGCTGGTTCTGGAGAAAGTCCTTGAACGGCTGCGCAGCCACGATCAGGTACTGGCGCTCAACTTGTCGGCGGCCACGCTGGCCGACGCCAGATCGCTACACCGCATCTATGAACTGCTGAGCCAGAACACGGCGCTAGGCCCGCGCTTGATCTTCGAGATTGGCGAAGAGCAATTGCCTGCTCAAGCCACCCTGGAGCAGGTGACACGTCGCTTGCATGGACTGGGTTTTGCCCTGGCGCTGCAGCGCTTCGGTGGACGCTTCAGCATGATCGGCAACCTCAGCCACCTGGGGCTGGCCTATCTCAAAATCGACGGCAGCTACATCCGCAGTATCGACCAGGAGCAGCACAAGCGCCTGTTCATCGAAGCCATCCAGCGTGCAGCGCACAGCATCGATTTGCCGCTGATCGCGGAACGGGTGGAAACCGAAGGCGAGCGACAGGTGCTGGTTGAAATGGGCATTGAGGGTATCCAGGGCCGGCTGTCTGGAGAGCCGGCGCCGTGGCGCTGAATTCAGATCAGTCCGCTCTCCTGCTCATCTTCGATGAGGTTGTTGAGACTCCCCAGCGCCTTGCGCGCCGTCGAACGATTGAGCAGCTTGGCCTGTGCCCCGGCAGGTAGGTCGGTGATGCTGATGACCCCTTTGGTGGTCAGCACCTCGATCAAGTCTTCGAGCACCCGGATCATGTCCAGGTCGCTCTGCTTGAGCTGCTTGAGGCTGTTCTCGACCACATCGTCGGCAAACCAATCCTGGATCTCGGCATGGTCGGCGGGCAGCATTTCGGTGTATTCGGCGTAGGGTGCGGCTTCCACGCGCGCCAACTGCCCCTCGTCGTCGCGTTGCACATAGAACATGGCGTTCATCCTCGTCACATTGCATCCTCGGCACTGGCTAGGCGCAGCATAGGCAAGATTGCCCGGCTGCGCCTGCCTGTCAGGTATTGTTGTTGTCGATCTTGATGGTTGGGTCGGCACCGCTGATCAACGAATTGATCGAGGTATTCGACCAGTTCACGCCTTCCAGCTTGATCGACACGTCGGCATTGGCCAGGCCGCCGCTGGCGTTGAGTTTGCCCTCGGTGCTGATCTGCAAGGTCGAGTCGCTGCCCACGGTGGTGATCTTCAGATAGTTGTCGATGGTGGTGCCGCGTTCGCCCTGCAGCAGGTCGCTGAGGTCGAGGCGGTCGCCTTCGCTGAACTTGAAGTCCTTGATCACGTCCTGGCCCGTGTCGCCGGCTTTCCAGACGAATGTGTCGGCGCCCGTGCCACCGGTGAGGATGTCGTTGCCCTTGCCGCCGATCAGCGTGTCGTTGCCAGCGCCGCCAAACAGCAGGTCGTTGCCTTCACCGCCGAGCAACGTGTCGTTGCCCATGCCTCCCAGGAGGATGTCATTGCCCTTGCCGCCATCGATATAGTCATTTCCGCCCTGGCCGAAGATGATGTCGTTACCGCCACCCCCCAGCAAAGTATCGGCGCCGTCATTGGCGCGCGACATGTCGAACTCGGTGTAATGCTCGCTGATGTACTGGTGCATGATCTTGGCGTCGACAGCGCTGGCCTCCACGCCCAGCTTGGTCGCGACGAAAGCTTGCACGGCTTCGATACCGCTGCCGGGAATGGAATCGAAGCTCACCAGGTCACCGAAGATGATGTCGTGTCCATCGCCGCCGTCAATCCTGTCGGCGCCAGCGATCGTCGCGTCGGTATGGCCCAGGATGGCATCGGCCAGCTTGGTGGCATCGACATTGGTCTGCGGCACACCGTCGGTGTCGAACGGTTTCAGGTCGCTGGAACTGATATCGGTACCGATCCCGACCGCTTCCACCGCTGACAGTGCCGCGAGCAGGGCGAAGCTCGAGGTGGCGTTGCTCAATGTATCACTTGTGGTGCTGCTGCCAGTGCCGGCACGGGTCGACAGCTCGTAGCCGCCATTGCCCTCAGCGCGAATGTTGCCGGTCGTCACGGCGCTCCATTTATAACTGAAGCTCAAGAGGTCGAAGCTGCGGGTTTCGGCCGTCAGCTTGCCGCTGCTGTCGATCGAAACCCGGTTGTTGGTATCGAGCTGATAATTGCTGACGGTATCGCCCATCTTGTAGCTGATATTGCTGAGCAAGGTATCGAGCTTGACGGTGCTGTTGGCCAGGGTCGGGTTGGTCTGCTCGCCGGTCTGGAAATACGTCGGCTGGCCGTCGGTCAGGAAGAACGTCTGGTTGGAGCCGGTGACCCCGGCGCTCTTGAGATTCTGGAACCAGTTGGCCGTGGTCTTGAAGGCGTCTTCATAGTTGGTGCCACCCTCGGCACTCAGGGTGCCCAGGCTGCCTAGCAAGGTCTTCAGGCCGGCATCGTTGAGGGTGACCGCGACCGAGCTCTTGACCTGGGTGGCGAAGTCCACCAACAGCACATTGACCGTACCGACGGCGCCGGTCTTGGCGTTGGCCAGGAGCGTCTGGAACACGGTGGCCAACGACACTTTGGTCGCCTCGATTCCGTTGGTACCCATACTGCCCGAGGTGTCGACGATGAAGGCCAGGTTGTAGTTCTGCCCAGCGGTCATGTGCAGGCCGGCAGTGTCGGCGATGATGATGTCGTCGCCAAAGGTGCCGCTTGCCGTGTCGCCAGCCGTGGTCAAGGTCGCCACGCTGTAGCTGTCGGGGTAGACCGTGACCTTGAGGGTGCCCTCGGTCATGGCGTAGCTGCCGCCAACCGATTCGGTGGAAGTCGAGGTGACCTTCACATCGAACTGCCCGCTGTAGTAGGCCGGAGGTTTGATCGTCAGGCTGCTCAACGTCCAGCCACTGACATCCACCGCGCTGACACCGACCGTCGCACTGTGCCCGGCGCTGTCGCTGATCACCGAGCCTGCCGGGATCCCGGCCAGCTTGACGCTTAGCGTTTCGGAGCCGTCCGTATCGGTCAAGCCACTGTTGATGCCCGCCAGCTTGACGCTGCCGTTTTCCGGCCCCTCGTTGAGCTTGTAGCCGTCGTAGTAACCCTGGCCACCGCTGCCGTGCAGGTCGGACAACGTGACACCAGCGTTGGCCAGGGCAGTGGCGTTCGGATACATCGCGATGGCGGTGCTGTTGAAGTCGCCGACCGCGCCGCTGCCGACCTTGATGTTGACGTCGTAGCTGCCAGGCCCTGACTGGTTGGCGTGGTAGATCTCGAGCGTGTAATAGCCATTGGCGGTAGGGGTAAAGGTGCCGGCGACGCTGCCACCAGCGCCCCAGGTCGCCGTCACCACCGTCTTGCCGCCGATGGTTACCAACAGGCTATCGTCGGCGCTGCCGCTGAAGGTGTAGGTCTTGCCAGCCTCCAGATAGACCAGGCCAGACGTCTTCGATCCACTTTGGCCGGCAACCGAGGCGTCGGATTGCACATTGGTGGTGGTTTCCGAGCGGGTGGCGGCGCCCGAGTTGGTGAACACCGTCTTCAGTGCGTCGCCGGTGATACCGTTGCCGTTGGTGCCAAGGCCGGTAAGGGTGGTCCAGGTCTCCTTGGTCAGGCCAAGGGAATTGATGTTGTTGCTGGCGATGCTCAAGGTCGGGGCGTCGGCCACTGGCGTGATGTCGACCTTCAGCGTTGCCTCGCTGCCCGGCGTCACGCCATCGGTAGGCTTGTACTTGATCTGCGCATAATCGGCCTGCTTGTTGCCCACGCCGCTACCGCCATAGCCATCGGCACCGGACTGGTTGGCCAAGGGCACGAACTTCAGCTTGCCGGCGGTGATATCCGCCTGGCTCACGGTCTGGTTTAGTGCAACGTTCACCCACGTGCTGCCGTTGTTGTACTGCAAGGTGCCGAGGGACGGGAGTTGGGTGAAGGTAACGCCCAGGCTGGACGTCGGGCTGTCCACATCGCTGACGTTGAAGCTGGCCCAGTTCAGCACTAGGGCAGTGTCTTCAACACCGGTCACTGCGCCGCCGGCAGACACGGGCGCATCGTTGACGGCAACTACGTTGACGGTGGTGGTCGCCGTATTGGACACATTGACCCCGTCGGTCACTGTCACCGTGATGACGCGCGGCGTAGTGCTCGGGTCTTCGCTGGTGTTGACGAAGGTGATGTTCTTGATCGCCTGCATGTAGTCGGCCAGCGAAGCGTTGCCGCTGAGTGCCAACACGACCTTGCCTTCGCTGACGGTCGAACTGATGCTGATGCCATTGACCGGGCTACCCAGGTTCAGCGCATCGCCTGGCTGCCGGTTGGTCAGGGTCACCGTGGCGCCGGCAAGCTGGCTGCTGTCGAAATCGGTGATGGAAATATCCAGGTCACTGATCGAGTTACCGCTGCCGTTCTCGATGAAGGTGGTCTGGAAGTCGGCACCGGTCTTGCCGCTCGAATCATTGCCGTCCAGGTCCAGCACGGGCGCCGGCTCGAACAGCTGGGTGGTGATGCTGCCCGCGCTCGCGTTGACGGTCAGCGCTTCAAAATTGCCGCCGGTGGCCGAATCGATCTTGATGGTGAACTGTTCGGTGCCTTCGGTGATGTTGTCCTTGAGGGTCGGGATGCTGAACGTGGCCTGGCTGCTGTTGGCCTTGATGGTCACGCTAGCCACGCCGGTGTAATCGACGCCGTTGGTTGCAGTGCCGCTGTAGCTCAGCTTGACCACCACATCGGTCTGCGCCGGGTTGCTCAAGGTCAGGGTGTAGCTGGCGCTGTTGCCCTCGGCCACGCTGGCCGCGCCGCTGATACCCAGGGTAGTCGGCGTCAGCGTGTCGGTCACCGTGGTCACTGCGGGTGCCGGGTTCACCGCGAGGTTCTCGAAATTGCCGCCGCTGGCACCCGTGATCGTGGCGCTGAGCGTAGTCGCACCGATGTACACGTCGTCGGCGGGTGCAAGCACGCTGATGCTGCCTGAGGACTGATTGGCGCCGATGGAAATGGTCTGGCCATTGCTCAGGGTGACGGTCACGGCGGTTTGCGCTGGGTTCGTCAGGCTCGCGGTGTAAACGATCTGGCCGCCCTCGGCGACGCTGGGTGTGGCGCTCAAGGTAACAGTGGTGGTGTCTTGCACATCGTTGACGCTGGTGCTGAGTACCGTCTTGTCTGCCACTAGGTTTTCGTAGCTGCCACCGGAGACACTGCTGATGCCGGTGTTAACGGCGGCATGGCCTTGGTAGACATCGTTGGTCACGCTGGTCGTCGTGGTGCCACTGCTTTGGCCAACCGGGATAGTGATGGTCTGGCCGTTGGTGAGCGTGACAATCACAGGCGTCACTGTGACGGGCGCGCTGACGCTGGCGGTATAGAGGATGGTGCCGCCCTCGGCCACCGATGGCGTCGCGGTCAGGCTTACCGTCGTGGTGTCCTGAACATCGGTCACCGCAGTACTGACGCTGGCGGTATTGGCTACCAGCTTCTCGTAATTGCCACCGGAGACAGCGGTGATGCTGTTCGAGACGGCGGCATGGCCCAGATACACATCGTTGCTGACCGCAGTGGTGACGGTGCCTGCGCTTTGACCCACTGGAATGGTAATGGTCTGGCCGTTTGCCAGCCTCACCACCACTGCGCTGCCTGTGACCGGCGCATCCACGCTGGCGGTATAGGTCACGCTGCCACCTTCGGCCACCGTCGGTGTGGCGCTGAGGGTTACGGTGGTGGTGTCCTGCACGTCTGTAACCGCAGTATTGACCAGTGTCTTGTTGGCAACCAGGTTCTCGAAGTTGCCGCCACTGACGCTGCTGATGCTGTTGGTGACAGCGGCATGGCCTTGGTACACGTCATTGGATACAGCAGCAGTGGCAGTACCCGAGGTTTGCCCGACCGCAATGGTGATGATTTGCCCGTTGCTCAGGTTTACCACCACTGGAGTGCCAGTCACCGCGGCACTGACCGTTGCGGTATAGACGATGGTGCCGCCCTCGGCCACAGATGGGGTCGCGGTTAGCGTCACAGTCGAAGTATCGATGGTGTCAGTGACGCTGGTCACCGCAGCGGTGCTGTTGATCGCCAGGTTTTCGAAGTTGCCGCCGGTTGCATTGGTGATACGCGCGCTGACCTGACCGGCGTCGATGTACGGGTCATCGCCAGGTGCAGCGACACTTACGCTGCCAGTCGTTTGATTGGCGCCGATGGTGATGCTCTGGCCATTGCTCAGGGTGACGGTGACTGGCGACTGAGCGGCGTTGCTCAGGGTGGCGGTATAGACGATCTGCCCGCCCTCAGCGACGGTTTGCGTGCCCGACAGGGAAACCGTGGTGGTGTCTTGCACGTCAGTGACTGCGGTGCTAACCACGCCTTTGTCGGCGACCAAGTTCTCGTAGTTGCCGCCAGACACGTTAGTGATGCTATTGGTGACGGCCGCATGCCCCTGATAGACATCATTGCTAACGGCGCCGGTTGCAGTGCCCGAGCTCTGTCCGACCGGAATGGTGATGATTTGCCCATTGGCCAAGGTCACCAGGACCGGACTGCCAGTGACCGGAGCGCTGACGCTGGCGGTGTAGATGACGGTTCCACCCTCGGCCACAGACGGTGTGGCGGTCAGCGTCACAGTCGAAGTGTCGATGGTGTCAGTGACGCTGGTCACCGCAGCGGTGCTGTTGATCGCCAAGTTTTCGAAGTTGCCGCCGGTTGCATTAGTGATACGCGCGCTGACCTGACCGGCATCGATGTATGGATCGTCGCCAGGCGCAGCGACGGTGACGCTGCCTGTAGTCTGGTTCGCGCCGATGGTAATGGACTGGCCATTGCTCAGCGTTACGGTAACGGGTGACTGAGCGGAGTTGGTCAGGGTG
>NZ_JBKGGV010000029.1:0-7021 GCF_052041965.1 Pseudomonas sp. SMSB3
CACGGGCGGCGCTCGCCCCCTACCCCATGGCCCTCCCCAACGCCGCCCCCAACCGCTCATGCACCTCGAGCACCTCCGGCAGCACCGAAGCCATGCGCAACAGGTCATGGGTAAGCCCCGGCAACTCGATCAGCTCAACCGCCACGCCGGCCTCGCGCAAGCGCTCGACATAGGCCCGACCTTCGTCAAGCAGAGGATCGAGCCCGGCCAGGGCGACGATGGCAGGCGCGACCCCGTGCAGATCCTCGGCCAGCAACGGCGAAAAACGCCAGTCATGGCGGTCCTGCGGGGTGCGCGCATAATGATCGTAGAACCACTCCAGGGTGTCGCTTTCCAGCAGATAGCCTTCGCCGAACAGGGTCCGCGACACACTCTGCCGGCTGGCGTCGGTGACCGGATAGCACAGCAGTTGAGCGCTGGGCACCAGCGGCGCTCGCTCACCCAGCCGCGCAGCCTGGATGGCCAGCACCGTGGCCAAGGTCGCCCCTGCGCTGTCGCCACCGAAAGCGACGCGGGTGCTGTCCAGGCCCAACGCTTGCGCTTCGGTGGCCAGCCACGCCAGGCAATCCTCACCGTCTTGCAGGGCAACCGGAAAACGGTGCTCCGGCGCAAGCCGGTAGCCCACCGCCAACACCGCGCAGCCCGATCGGGCGCACAGCTCACGGCAGACGCCGTCGTGGCTGTCGAGGCTGCCAACGACGAAACCGCCGCCGTGGAAGTACACCAGCACCGGCAACGGTCCGCCAGCCTCAGGCCGCCGGTACAGGCGCAGCGGTATGGCCGCGCCATCCCGCGCCGGCGCGTGCAGGCTTTGGCAGACCAACCCTGCGGGCGCTGGCCAACGCAGCTGCTCGGTGGACTGCTGAAAAACACGCCGGGCTTGCTCAGGGCTCAGGCGGTGAAGCGGCGCGTTGCCAGCATTGGCTTCGGCGAGGTCGAGAAAAGCTTCAAGTTCAGGATGCAGCATGATGTTCCCCAAGCAGAGGCAGGCCCGTGCAGGCCCGCCCCTCGTAGTGAAAGACGAAAAGACTCAGGCGAGCCGCTCCAGGCAATGCTCGATCAACAACTCCAGCTCAGCACGGTAGTCGTCCATCAGCCCTTGCACGGTCTCGGGACGGTAGCGGCGTGTGCTGTAGACACAACGCAGCGCCAGGCAGCCGTCATAGACCTGACCGATGATCTCCAGCCAGTTGCCCAGCCGTGCCACCGGGCTGTAGCAATCGCCGGTGCCTTCGGCAGCCGGCACCAGCAGCGCCTGCTCGTCGAAGCTCTGGTCGAATTGCCCCAGGTAGTTGAAGGTGATCCGCGCCTGGGGCAGCCGCGCCAGGCGCTCGCCCAGCGCAGGCGGCCCGAGGTAGCGCAGTACGCCATAACCTATGCCCTTGTCCGGCACCGCTTGCAGTTGGCCCTGGATGGCCAGGATCGAGCTGCCGATGTCCTGCTCCGGCTGCAGGCGTACCGGGAACATGCTGGTGAACCAACCCAGGGTGCGCGACAGGTCGAGGTTTTCGAACAGGTCTTCGCGGCCATGGCCTTCCAGTTGCACCAATACCGAATCCTGCTCGCTCCAACGGCACAGCACCCGGCCCAGGGCGGTCAGCAACAAGTCGTTGATCTGCGTGCCATAGGCGGCCGGCGCTTCCTTCAGCAGGCGGCTGGTCGGGCTGCTGTCGAGCACCACCCGAGCCACTGCCTGCTCGCTTACCTGGTTGCGGCCACGCGGGTTGTCGCAGGGCAAATCCTGCCCCGGACGCTCCAGTTGCTGCAGCCACCAGGCGCTTTGCTCGGCCGCGATCCGCTCGGCATCCGCTGCCAGACGCTCGACCCAGGCCCGGTAGCTGCTACTGCGCAGCGGCAGGGTGGGCTGCTGGCCCTGGCTACAGGCTTCATAAGCGCTGCGCAGGTCCTCGAGCAGCACCCGCCACGACACCGCATCCACCACCAAATGGTGAATCACCAGCAGCAGACGTGCCTCTCCATCGGCCATGGTCACGTGCATGGCCCGCCACATCGGGCCGTCGGCCAGGTTCAGGCTGCGTTGCGCCTGGTTGGCCAACTGCTCCAGCGCCTCGGCGTCGGCAGCAGCGCGGCGCCACAACTGCGGGGCCTCGGCGTCCTCGGGCAGGTAATGCTGCAGCCAGCGGCCGCTGTCACGGCTGAAACGCAAGCGCAGCGAGTCATGATGGCACTGGATCACCCCCAGCGCCTGTTCCAGCGCATCAAGGTCCAGCGCGCCACGTGCCTTGAGCATCAGCGCCTGGTTGAAGTGCTGCGGCTCGCGCATGTCCTCGGCGAACAGCCACTCCTGAATCGGCAGCAGGCGGAATGCGCCTTCTACCGCCACCAGGCTGCCGTCCTCGAGCGCATCACCGAGCGTTTCGACCGGTCGCTCGCAAATCCCAGCGATGGTCTGGTAGCGCAACAGGTCGCGCAGTTTCAGGTCAAGCGCCAGGCCAGGGTGGTTTTTCACCCTCGATACCACTTGCAGACTGAGAATCGAGTCACCGCCGAGCTCGAAGAAGTTGTCTTCGATGCCGACCTGCTCGACCTGCAGCACCTGGGCCCAGACCTGTGCCAGCAACTGCTCTTGCTCGTTGCGCGGCGCCACATAGGCGTGCTGCTGGACGTTCGGTTCCGGCAGCGCCTTGCGATCCAGCTTGCCGTTGGGCGTGACCGGGAACGCAGACAGCACCAGCACCTGCATGGGCACCATCCAGTCCGGCAGGCTGGCGCGCAAGGCCATCTTCAGGCTGTCCCCCGACAGGGCCGGGTCACCTACCACATACCCCACCAACTGCTTGCCCGAGGCGCCGTCTCGGGCGACCACCAGGGCATCCTCGACCGCCGGCTGACGGCGCAACGCCGCTTCGACTTCGCCCAGCTCGATACGAAAACCGCGGATCTTCACTTGCTGGTCGATACGCCCCAGGTAATCGAGGATGCCATCCTCGCGCAGGCGCACCAGGTCGCCAGTACGGTACAGGCGCGCGCCGGGGGCGCCGAACGGATCGGCGACGAAGCGTTCGGCACTCTGCCCAGGACGGTTCTGATAGCCTCGGGCGAGCCCCTCGCCGCCAATGTACAGTTCACCGGCAAAGCCCACCGGCAAGGGGTTGAGCTGCTCGTCCAGGACATGCAGGCTACGCTCGCCCACGGCACGGCCGATGGGCGCGTAGTCGGCGCCACAGCGGTCGTCGTCCGCTGCTTTCCACAACAACGGCGTGACCACCGTTTCGGTAGGGCCATAGCCATTGGTGAAGTGGCGCGGACGCAGCGCCGCCCTGACCTGCTCGAAGCTGCGCTCAGGTACCGCATCGCCGCCGAAGCAGTAAATGCGCACAGGCGGCGGTGGCATTGCGCTGCCTTCGACGAATTCGGCCATCTGCTTGAGGTAGGCCGGTGGGAAACAGGCGATGTCGATACGCTGCTCGTGCAGCGCCCGGCAGGTCTGCTCAGGGGTCCACAAGCTGCCATCGCGAATCACCAGCGTGCCACCGACCATCAGGGTGGTCAGCCAGCGTTCGTGGGCGCCGTCGAAGGCGAACGACATGAAGTGCAGCTCACGCACACCGGGCTGCATCTCGTACAACTCGGCGATTGCCTGGCAGTGCATGCTCAGCGGGCCTTGCGGTACCGCTACGCCTTTCGGCCGGCCGGTGGAGCCGGAGGTATAGACCAGGTAGGCCAGGTTGCCTGGCCGGGCCTGGGACAGCGGTGCGGTATCCGGCCATTGCTGCGGGTCTGCATCGTCGAGCAGCACCCGTTGCAGGGTCGCCGCCGCCGGCACCCGCGCCTGCAGTGCCTGCTCGGTAATCAGCAAGGCCATGCCCGAGTCCTCGACCATATAGGCCAGGCGTTCGGCCGGGTAGTCGATATCCAGCGGCACATACGCAGCGCCTGTCTTCATCACCGCCAGCAAGGCCACCACGGTTTGCACAGAGCGCTCCAGGGCGACGCCGACGATCACCTCGGGGCCGGCGCCCAGGGCTTGCAGGCGGTTGGCCAGGCGGTTGGCCGAGCGCTCCAGTTGCAGATAGTCCAGCTGCTGACCTGCGCATTGCACCGCCAGTGCCTGTGGGCGCTGCTCGGCATGGCGCGCGATCAGTTCGACCAACGGCTGCACCTGCCGGGCTTCGCCGGGCGCTGCACTCCAATCGCGCAGCGCTGCGCATTGCGCCTCTGGCAGGCGCTGCAGGTTGCCCAATGCGACATCCGGGCTGGCCAGCATGTGTTCGAGCAAATGTTCCATCATGGCGCGAATGCCCTGCACCGCCGGCTCGCTGAAGCTGCCGCGCAGGTACAGGTACTCGATCGACAGCTGCTCGCCCAGGTGCACCGCCAAGTCCATGGGGAAGTTGGTGACATCGTGGTTGGACGACTCACCGAAGCTCAGCCCGCCGGCAGCGCTGTCACCCAGGCGCTGGTCGATCGGGTAGTTCTCGAAGACGATGATGCTGTCGAACAACGGCTGCCCGCCCTGCCCCGACCAGCGCTGCACGTCGGCCAACGGCGCATGGGCGTGTTCACGCAGCTCCAGGTTGTCACGTTGCAAAGCCTGCAGCCAGTCCAGCAGTGGCTGCTCAGCGTCCATGCGGCCGATCACCGGCAGGGTGTTGATGAACAACCCGAGCATGCGCTCGGCCCCTACCAGGGCTTCCGGGCGCCCAGCGACGGTTGCGCCGAAGCACGGTGACGCCTGGCCGGTATAACGCTGCAGCAACAGCAGCCAGGCACCCTGCACCAGGGTGTTGGCGGTGATGCGCAGTTCGCGGCAGCGTTGCTGCAGGTGGGCGGTACGCTCGGCGTCCCAACGGGTATACAGGGCGTGGTGGCCCGGCTCATCGCTGGCATGGCGCGGGTGCACCGCCTGGCTCAGCGAGGTCGGCTCGTCCAGGCGCTGCAGGCGCTCTTGCCAGAAGCGCTCCAGCGCGCCCTGATCCTGGTGCTGCAGCCAGGCGATGAAGTCGCGGTAGCGGCCCACCTCAGCCGTGCTGCTGCCTTGGTGATACTGCTCCATCACCTCGCCGAACAGCTGCGAGCTGGACCAGCCGTCCATGAGGATGTGATGGCTGGTCCAGATCAGCTGATAGCGCTGCTGCGCCACACGGATCAGCAGCAGCCGTTGCAGTGGCGCGCGTGTCAGGTCGAAGCCCTGGGCGCACTGCGCCTCGGCACGCTCGGCCAGGCGCTGCGCAGTGACCGTCTCACTGCGCCAGTCGAGCACTTCGAAGTCCAGGCGAGCCCGGCGGTGCACCACCTGCACCGGGCGCGGCAGCCCTTGCCAGTGGAAGCTGGTGCGCAGGATGTCATGACGGGCCATGGTGCGTTGCCAGGCGGCGGCGAAACGCTGCGGATCAAGGCCCTCGACCGGCAGGCTGACCTGATTGACATACAGCGCCGAGCCACCGTCGGAAAGGGTGTGGAACAACATCCCCTCCTGCATCGGCGACAGGGCATACAGGTCTTCGATGTCGTCCACTGCCACCGGCAAGGCATCGAGCTGCGCCTGGTCGAGGCCGGCCAGCGGGAAGTCGGCCGGCGTCACGCCATGATTGGCCGGATGCCGGCAATGCTCGACCAGTGCCCGCAGCGCGTGTTCGAATGCGCGCGCCAACGCCTGTACCCGGCGGGTTTCAAAGGTGCAGGTGCTGAATGTCCAACTCAAGCTGAGCTCGCCCTGGTGCACCTGGCCATCGAGGTTCAGCCAGTTGCCCAGCGGGGCATCGTCATCGATCCCGCTGCCGGCCGACTCATCGGCCAGACGCCAGAGCGCATCGTCTGCCGAACCTGCATCGAACTGGCCGAGGTAGTTGAAGGTGATGCGCGGCTGCGGCAGCTCAGCCAGGGCTTGCCGGGCAGCCTGAGGACCGAGGTGACGCAGCACGCCGTAGCCGATGCCTTTGTTCGGCACGTTGCGCAACTGCTCCTTGATGCGCTTGATCGAGGTGCCGATGTCGTCAGCGGGTTGCAGACGCACCGGGTACACGCTGGTGAACCAGCCCACCGTGCGCGACAGATCGAGGCTGTCGAACAGTTCCTCACGGCCGTGTCCTTCCAGCTGCACCAGCGCCGAGGCCTCGCCGCTCCAGGCGCACAGGGCCTGCGCCAGGGCCGTGAGCAACAGGTCGTTGACCTGGGTGCGGTACGCCGCCGGCGCTTCCTGCAGCAAGGCGCGGGTCGTTGCCGGATCGAAGCGGCTGATCAGGGTGTGGGCATGGCGTTTGGCCTGGCTGCCCTCACGGTGGTCGGCCAGGATGCCCTCGCCGCCCTCGGCGAGCTGGGCTTGCCAGTAAGTCAGCTCGGCGGCCATTGCCGCTGACCCGGCATGGGCCAGCAACTGCTCGCCCCACGCCTTGTAGGCGCTGGTCTTGGCGGGCAGGCGCAGCGCTTGGCCGTTACGCAACTGGCGATAGGCGCTTTGCAGGTCGTCGAGCAGAATGCGCCAGGACACACCGTCGATGACCAGGTGGTGGGCGACCAGCAGCAAACGCTGGCTGCCGTCGCAACGCGTGGCCAGCAGCGCACGGCACAGCGGCCCGTGTTGCAGCGACAGGCTGCGCTGAGCCTCGGCAGCCGTCCGTTCAAGGTCATCGACTTGCACGCATTGCAACTGCACCGCCTGGTCGACGGCGGCGTGGTACTGCACCCAACCCTCGGCATCCTGGCGATAACGCAGGCGCAGGGCATCGTGGTGCAGGGTCACTTGTTGCAGCGCGGCGCGCAGCAACTCAGCCTCAAGGGCCTCGACAGGCGCCAACACCAAGGCCTGGTTCCAGTGATGGCGGGCTGGGATGGCAGTTTCAAAGAACAGCCGCTGGATCGGCAGCAACGGCGCCTCGCCGGTCACCGGCCCTTGTTCGACCTGGCTGGTTTCGCTGTAGCCGGCAACGCCGGCCAGGCGCTGCAAGGTCTGCTGCTCGAAGACGTCCTTGGGTGTGAAGCGCAGGCCCAGCTGGCGGGCACGGCTGACCAGCTGAATCGAGACGATGGAATCACCGCCCAGTTCGAAGAAGTTGTCGTG
>NZ_JBKGGV010000030.1:0-3582 GCF_052041965.1 Pseudomonas sp. SMSB3
TGCCGATGGCGCCAGCGGCAAGCAACTGGTGGCCTATCTGGTACCGGAGCCGACCTCGCTGGCGCGTGCCGAAAGCGAAATACAAGGCGGCTACCTGCAAGGGGTCAAGGCGCAATTGCAGGAGGTGCTGCCCGATTACATGGTGCCTGCGCAATGGGTCCTGCTCGAGCAGATGCCGCTGTCGCCCAATGGCAAGCTCGACCGCAAGGCCCTGCCCAAGCCCGATCCGGCACAAGCGCGCAGCGACTATGCCGCGCCGGGCAATGCGCTGGAACAGCGCCTGGCGCTGATCTGGCAGGAGGTGCTGCGTCTGCAGCAGATCGGCGTGGACGACAACTTCTTCGAGCTGGGCGGGGATTCGATCATCTCCATCCAGATCGTCAGCAGGGCACGCCAGGCCGGGATCCGCTTCGCCCCGCGTGACTTGTTCCAGCACCAGAGCATTCGGCGCCTGGCCACGGTGGCGCAACTGAGCGAGACCCTGCTGATCGACCAAGGGCCGGTGAGCGGTGAAGCGCCGCTGCTGCCCATCCAGCAAACCTTCTTTGCCAGCCAGATCCCCAACCGCCAGCACTGGAACCAGTCGCTGCTGCTGGCGCCGATCGAGCCGCTGAACGCGCAATTGCTGAGCCAAGCACTGGACGTGCTGCTGCAGCACCATGACGCCCTGCGCCTGAACTATGCGCAGGTCGACGGTGCCTGGGTACAGAGCTACCAACACCCGCCTCGTGCCGATGGGCTGATCTGGCACCAGCGGTTGCTCAGCCTCGATGACCTGCCTGCCTACTGCACCGAGGTTCAGCGCAGCCTCGACCTGGCGGCCGGCCCGCTGCTGCGCCTGGCCTTGATGACCCTGCCCGATGGCACCCAGCGCATGCTGTTGGCAGTTCATCACCTGGTCATCGACGGTGTTTCCTGGCGCATCCTGTTGCAAGACCTGCAGGCGGTCTACCGGCAGCTGCAGGCGCAGCAAACGCCGCAGCTACCGGCCAAGACCACCTCGTACAAGGCCTGGGGCGAGCGCCTGGGCGAACATGCCCGTTCTGCGCCCATGGCGGCACAGCTTGGCTATTGGCAACGGTTGCTCGCTGGCGCGCCGCAGGATTTACCGCGCGACAATCCGCACGGTGCGCTGGATAACCAGCACGCGCGCAGCGTGACCACCCGGCTTGACGCCACCCGTACCCGGCAACTGCTGCAGGACGCGCCGGCAGCCTATCGCACCCAGGTCAACGACCTGCTGCTGACCGCACTGGCCCAGGTCGTGTGTGCCTGGAGCGGCGAATCGTCCGCCTTGGTGCAGCTGGAGGGGCATGGTCGCGAGGACCTGTTCAGCGACATCGACCTGTCGCGCACGGTAGGCTGGTTCACCAGCATGTTCCCCGTGCGCCTGACCCCGGCAGACGACCTGGCCAGCGCCATCAAAGGTATCAAGGAGCAATTGCGCGCCACGCCGGACAAGGGCCTGGGCCATGGGCTGCTGCGGCACCTGGGCAGTGCCGAGGCCCGTGCGGCGTTGAGCGCCTTGCCGCAGCCGCGCATCACCTTCAACTACCTGGGCCAATTCGATGGCGACTTCGCCGAGGACGCATTGTGGGTGCCGGCCAATGAAGGGCGCGGCGCCGGGCAGGATCCGCAGGCGCCGCTGGGCAACTGGCTAAGTGTCGATGGCCAGGTGTTCGGCGGCGAACTGAGCCTGAACTGGACCTTTAGCGGCGAGGTCTACGCCGAGGCGACCATCACTCGTCTGGCCGAGGCCTACCAGCATGCCCTGGAGGCGCTGATAAGACACTGCCTGGTGCACGACAACGCCGGGCTGACCCCAAGCGATGTGCCGCTGGCCGGGCTGGACCAGGCGCAGCTCGATGCCCTGGCGTTGCCCACCCGGACCATCGCCCAGATCTACCCGCTTTCGCCCATGCAGCAAGGCATGCTGTTCCACAGCCTTTACGAAGCCAACCGCCGCACCTACGTCAACCAGATGCGCGTGGATATTCGGGGCCTTGACGTCGAGCGCTTCGCCAGTGCCTGGCAGCAGGCGGTCGATCGCCACGAACTGCTGCGCGCGGGTTTCCTCTGGGAGGCCGGGCTTGGCGCGCCGCGCCAGGTGATCCACCGGCACGCCAGTGTGCAGATCGTGGTCGAGGAGGGCGCCCAGTGGGCGGCCGATCAGCTTGACCAGCGCGCCCTCGAGGAGCTGGACCGCGGTTTCGACCTGGCCTGCCCACCTCTGTTGCGTCTGTGCCTGCTGCGCAATGGCGCCGACAGCTATCACCTGATCTACACCAGTCACCACATTCTCATGGACGGCTGGAGCAACTCGCGCCTGCTCGGTGAGGTCCTGCAAAGCTACGCGGGCCATGCCGTCGCGGCGCCGCAAGGGCGCTACCAGGATTATCTGGCCTGGCTGCAAGACCAGGACCAGGCGGCCAGCGAGCGCTTCTGGCAGGCGCAGCTGGCGCCGCTGGAGGAGCCGACCCGACTGGCCCTGGCATGCGTGCGTAGCGCTGCGGCCGAGCCTGGGCAAGCGCTGCACAGTGCGCGGCTGAACGTCGAACAGACCCGCCGCCTGCAGGCCTTCGCCCGGCAACAGCAGGTCACCCTCAACACCCTGGTGCAGTCGGCCTGGCTGCTGCTGCTGCACCGTTACACCGGCCAGCGCAGCGTGGCTTTCGGCGCCACTGTGTCCGGGCGCCCGGTGGAACTGCCGGGTATCGAGGAGCAACTGGGCCTGTTCATCAACAGCTTGCCGGTGATCGCCACGCCTGAGGGCGCGCTCAGCGTCGCCCAGTGGGCTCAGTCGGTACAGGCGCAGAACCTGGCCTTGCGCGACCACGAACACACGCCGTTGGCTGAAGTGCAGCGCCTGGCCGGGCGCAATGGCGAGGCGCTGTTCGACACGCTGCTGGTGTTCGAGAACTATCCGGTGTCCGAGGCGCTGCAAGCCGCTCCAGGCGGGCTTGGCTTCAGCAATCTGGCCTACAGCGAACAAAGCGGCTACGCGCTGACGTTGATCGCCCAGGTTGGCGAGGAGCTGGAGCTGGCCTTCCACTACCTGAGCCAGCACTTCGCCGAGTCGACCATTGGCCGTATCGCGGGGCAACTGACCCAGTTGCTGCTGCAATTCATGGCGCAGCCGCATCGTCCACTGGGCGAGTTGTCGTTGCTGGAGGCGGATGATCGCCAGCAAGTGGTCGAGCAGTGGAATGCCACCCAGCGCGAATACCCCGGCACGCCGTATGTGCACCAGTTGTTCGAACAGCAAGCCAGACGCCAGCCGCAGGCACCGGCACTGACCTTCGCCGAGCGCACCCTGAGCTACGCCGAGCTCAACGCCGAGGCCAACCGCCTGGCCGCGCATTTGCGTGGCCTGGGCGTAGGGCCGGACGTGCTGGTCGGCATCGCCGCCGAGCGTTCGCTGCAGATGGTGATCGGCCTGCTGGCGATCCTCAAGGCTGGCGGCGCCTATGTGCCGCTGGATCCGGAGTACCCGCAGGAGCGTCTGGCCTACATGTTCGACGACAGCGGCATCGCCCTGCTGCTGACCCAGTCGCACCTGCGCCCAGGCCTGCCGATCCCTGA
>NZ_JBKGGV010000031.1:0-3437 GCF_052041965.1 Pseudomonas sp. SMSB3
ACTTGCCCTGGGTGCGGTACACCTCACGGTGCAGGTCATCCCGTTCCATGTCGGTGATCACCTGGCCATCCAGGTTCAACTGGTGCAGGTGCCCGCTGCCGTAGTAAAGGTGGTTGAGCTTGCGGCCATCCGGGAGGGTCAGCGTGGTCAAGTTGCTAAGCGGGTCAGACTCGTAGCCAAGCGTCATATCAGACGTGATTTATTTCGTCAGCCGGCCCCCTAGATCGTAGGCGTGCTCCAGCTCCCCCTCGGTTACACCATGCTGCTTGCCGACAACCTATGATCCTCAGTAATTCGTATCCGTTGTTTTTGAGGGCGATTGTCTAGCCGCCCCTTACCAAACCCTCAGACGTACCGTGAGACTTCTTGCTAGATGGAAAAATTTTTCATAGCTGCCTGCCAGGTGATTCCAAGACCCGCAAACCATAGATATTCTATGAAGGAAAGATCTTTTCCTCATGACCGTTAGTAAATACGTTATGTATAGATACTAGATCACTTTGCTTGTACTCGAATCGAACCTCATAAATCGAAAAATCCGACTCGCCATGCTCCGCTTGCCTGACCAATATCTTGGTCAGCCTTCCACATTCATAGATATAATCAGACTCACTACATCCAAACCTTCCCCAATTCATGTCCTTCATCAGGACGCCATCGACAAAACCTGAAAATGAAATGTTTCTTAACCTCCCAACACTATCGTAATAAATCCGCCGAAGACCATCATCGTAATGCTCGTAAAATTCTACACTAACAATGTCTTTATGCTGCCCATAAACTTCAAGGTACAAAATCTTATCACTAACATCGAAGTGATAAACGTGTGTGTTTTTTATATTTTTGGGCAATTCATTTAATTGCCTTCCCTTTTTGTAACCCGCTCTTTCCAATTCATAGGGTCGAAAATTGAAAAATGGTCCTTTCGTAATAATTTTTTGTTTTTCTTTGGATTTAGCAGTAATCAACATGTCGCTTAATGCGCTGATTTTATTTAGAGCAGCATCGCTGAACTCTTTTTCTAATTCTAGCAAATTCCACATTTTCTTCTCCAGCCCCAAAGCCTATCTTTAAAAGACTCCGCAAGCAATCTCGTTTCCTATCTTTTTTAACTCATTTAGAAATTTGTCCGCGTCATCGATGTCGATTAATCAGTGATGTATTTTCTGCTTATACGCGTTTGTATGTATGCCAGCATGGCTCGGCAATCTACTTCCTGCTGCTAGCTTCACTTTGCTGCTAGACGGCAAAAACATACCGTTCTCCGAAGCATTTATATCGATTCCAAGCCGTTCCATCTTTTCTTGCAGCGCGACCATTCTGTGATCTTCAAATTTCAAATAGCTATGTGATAAGCAGCGTTTTGACCCCGGACACAGATTTACCAGCTTCAATCACATTAGTTCTCAACACCTTAGCATCAGTAGCGCATGAGAATCCTAATGAGTCGATCCCGATAAGAGGGTTGACCACATACTAGCCCTATCAGGTGTGATTTCTTTCCTCAGCCGGCCCAGGACATCGTACGCGTATTCCAGCTTTTCATCGGTCACCCCAAGTTGCTTGCCGATGCCGCTCGGCGGTCGCTCGATGCTCAGCAGTCGGTCGACCTCGTCATAGGCGAAGCGCTGCTGTGCATCGCGATTGAGCTTGGCGACCAAACGGCCGATGGTGTCTCGCTCGAACAGCGTATGCCGCTTCTGACGCTCGGCGTTTCCGCCATAGTCGATTTCATCCAGCCGAGTGAGATGACCACCTTCGTTATAGCTGAAGCGCGGAGTCAAGTTGTCCACCCGCACTTCTTCGCTCAGCCGGTCCGAGACATCGTAGGCAAAGCTGTAGGTCGCGTTGTTCTCATTGACCAGCGCGGTCAGGCGGATCGCCTTGTCGTACTCGTACCGCATAATTCCCACTACTTCACCGTCGGCTTGCCCGAAAACCACGAGAAGCCAACGTCTGCACGCTAGCTCACCCAATTGCATTGAATTTAATAAAAAGTTTTTTCTTTTTGATTTTACTCACTAATCTTTCCGAGGCAATCGGATCGATCCAGATCACCCCCCCTACAAAAAAGAAATCCAAGCCGCCCGCTTCCGCTTCGTCAACGCACATTCTCTTAATCCCGCGAACTTTATAATCAGCGCTCAACTCACCTGCCTGAATTTTATTCAAAACCATAGACTTTCCAGAATACTCCGACAACTGGTAGTCTAAACATTTGCACGTTTCATTTGCGTGAATGAGGAAATATTCTTTGTCGCTAGGCTTCCCATTGAAATACCTGACACTGGCCAAGGCAAACTCAACCTTGACATTCACTTCCTCAAGAATATTTTTTAATTCTTTCGAAACAAAAATGCGCCTACAGTAGTCAGAAAGAAATCTGACTTTAGATTTCGAACTCTTTTATCTAGAGTTACTGAAACCATCAACCCTTCCAGTGCAAAATTTTTCCCAACTTGATAGTAATCATCTAGCGCTGGAGAAAATAACACTTCCCCGTCCGTATATCCTCCATCCATCACTTCATGACACATCGAATAATAAATCATTTCTAATCTCCTAACATGTTGACCGGGTACCTTTTGGCCTGGGATCAGTAGTTTGCAACCGCAGGGTGTCCGACCCTAGGCTCATACGCATGCTGCGTTCAACCGCTCCAATTTTCTTGAGAAGCTCTTTATCAGATGCCGCTGATAGATTTCCTATTTCCTGCTCTGCAACCATCAGACGACTTCGGGCAGCATCATAATATGAACCCAAATGTCCACCACTGTGCAAAGGCTTCCCTGTCGCTAGTGCTTCGGCCGACGTGATTGGCAATGCTAACTCGTTAGTTGTTCCATCAGGACTATATATCCCACGCATCATAGCCTCCTGGATTAAGCTGGATTTATTGATCACGTTGGTAGGTATCAAGTGATGAGCGGCATATCCTGGAGGTACAGTATTTCCAGCTTTTCCCATGGCTGCTGCAAGGAGTTTGCTGGGTGAGAGGCCTGTAGGATCCACCCACGAGATAGGGTTAGGGGCATACACATATAGATTCTCGCCACCTAATACGCCCAACGGATCCTGCGTAATGAATCGACCTATCGCAGGATAGTAGTATCTAAAAAGGCTATAATTAAGGCTAGTTTCACTATCGAAATACTGCCCCTGAAACCGCAAGTTTTGCTCAAACTGGTTAATTGTAGCCCCATTACCCCCCCCAGCTCTGATAAGTTACTTGTCATACCACACTTCCATTGATATCTGTCAGTTCTAGCGGCAGCCCCATGTGGTCAGTATGGAAGTAATAAACCTTCTGCACCTCCCCTTCCACCTGATCCACCCGCGCTAACGGCGCATAGCTCCCCGGCTCATACAGGTACACGATGTTCTGCCCAGGGCTTTCCTCCCGCAGCATCCTCAGCCCTTGCCACAGGAAGCGCTTC
>NZ_JBKGGV010000032.1:0-2620 GCF_052041965.1 Pseudomonas sp. SMSB3
CCCCAATGGGGTGGTCAGCTGCAGCAGGCGGCCGCTCTGCGAGAGCGGGGTGCCGAAGGTCAGGTCCATGACAAAGGGTCTCCTGAGTGGGGACTGATCGGGTGGTTATTCCAGGGCCTTGATGGGCGGGTCCTGGTAATCCTCATCGATGGCGATGCCCATTTTTTTCAGGCGTGCTTCGGTTTGAGCGCGTTCCTGAGCCATGCGATTGAGTTCGGCGGGTACAAGATCTTTCCAGTGTTCTCTATTTTTTTCGCCTTCCACGAAACCCTTATAAAATTCAGTTTCTGACTCAAATGTAAGAGTGAACAAGTAAGATCCTCTTTCTAATGGTGCGCTCTCGCTTTTCTCACGCTGAACTCGAAGCAATAGGTAAACGCCATCCTTGTAAAAATACCAACTGCTAAACATTGGCATTGTCAACCACTGCTCTTGGTCTAACCTCAATGAAGGATCATTCCAAGGCCCTGTTACTACGGGAACGCCAAAAATTGACTTGGGGTTGTCAAATTTTTTTGCCTGATTTCCGGCAAGCCTCGCTTCGTCAGGGAAGATGTATCGTTGCCAACCAGATCCTTGCAGCTTTTCAATCTGTTGATAAAAATAGTTAATGGCCTGAAGGTGCTCAGAATCTGGTTCGACGCCGCCCAGTGTGACGTTGGCTTTATCGATTTTTTCCCCGTTAAACGTTCTGAGAGTAGTGCTGATGGTGTCGTTGAATTCTAAATCGCCAGTCGCTGACCTGATAGTGAGATTTGCACGGTGCGACTCGCTGAATGGAAGTGAAAATTCGTACATGCAGAGACGAAGCATGCAGTCTTTTTTGAAATTTGCTGTAGAAGAAGAAATAGCTTGGCCGACGGGGGTGTTCATTTCGAATCTAATTACAGGGCTTTTTATGGTCATGCTTGAATCTCCGCAAGCTGCAAGTGTAAAGAGCACCAAGTACAATGCAAATTTAAACATGCTCGCTCCAACTGGAAATCGTCTTGATGCTGTTTTCCATGTGGTCTGCTTCTGTCAGCATTAGTTCATGGTATCTATTTGCGATTCTAGTAATAAATTCCATTCGTTCATTTTTGTTGTACAGTTTTCCTTCGGTCATTACGATGTCGTAATCTGGATTGTTGGTTTCGCACATGGTGCTCATCGCAGCGAGACGACGTGGCACCCCCATATGACCTTCCATCAACGCCTGAAAGTCCAAGAGTTTTTGGAATGCCCAGCTTTCATAAATTAAAGGTTGAAGAATCTCTTTTTGTTCGTGGTTCGCAATAGCCATAAGTGAATTTAGTTGGATGTCTCGTCGTTTCTTTCCTGGCTTTAGATTTTCAATTTCTGGAATCAGCGAAAAACCCTCTAGAAGTGGGTCGGTTTTTTGTAGATTGTTTATTTTTGGGAGCGCGTCATCAAGCCAGGGCAGTTCTTTAAAATTTGTTTTGAAGTCGCAAATGTAATCTTCCCAGTTGCGTACCAGAGCTGCTGCCTTGAACTCATCGGGGTATGTTGTATAGAACCAGTGCCATACAAAAATATCTTGGAATAGCCAAAAGTTACCCTCTCCTAAATACATTTTGGTTGTTTCAAAGAAAGGAGTGGCTGTTCCGGTATATCGCCACTTGCTGTTGCTAGCATAGTCTAGCGCGCACATGACCTGCTTACTGGCAAAAGCAGCAAGTCCAGTCCAGTAAAATCTACCTTTTAGCGCAGGCTTGCCGTTTCGCTCAAGTTCAAGATAAATCCGCGCATAATTTCCAGCAATGCGCTCTGCTCGGGCGCTGAAATCTTTGACCAACTCATAGCGTGCAGTACCTTTGAACTCGATACGGGTTTTCACCGATAGGCGACGCACCGCCTCTTGTTGGCCGAGTGTCCACAACTCCGTATAATGAAGGTCTGATTCGGACGTGGAACACGTTTGCTCGTTGAATTTCAAATCTTGTTTCATACTTTGTTTCTCGGCACATATTTGTCAGCGCCTGCTGGCACCACCAGTTCATCGGGCACAAGCCGCATCTTGGCCGCGTCGGGTTTGTCGCTGAAAAGGCGGGGTGTCATACCTTCCTGATCGGTGAAGTAAACCTGCTTGTCTTTTCCTGGAATGTCGAACTCGACAGCCACGTTTTCCAGCGGAACACCGAAACTGGTCATCAACCTGTTCTGCTCGTCATACATGCCAGAGTCAGGACCGGTGGGTAGCTCCTTGAACGAGTGCTCCATGCTGGCCGGCCCATCCAGCGTTTTCTTCGCCCCTTTGATGTCGATGGTCCCCGGCGCATGCACCTCGATGTTGCTGCCCTTGATGCGGATATAGGCACCACCGCTGGTAAGCAGGATTTCTTTCTGCGCCGACATTTCGATCAACTGTTCTAGCGACGTGAGCTTCATACTCTGCAGCGCAGTCAGTTCCATGGCATCACTTTGTGCCTCCAGTTCGACCTTGCCCTTGGCGGCAAACAGCTTGGCCCCGGCATTCTGCGCAAATAGGCTGATGCTTTGCACCACGCTGGCCAGCAATGACTTACCGCTGGCGATGCTGACATCTTCACCCGTACTCACAGTCAGGTGCTTGCCACTGTGCAGGTGGGTGTTCTGCGGCGTGGCGGTGGCGATATCGGCC
>NZ_JBKGGV010000033.1:0-2088 GCF_052041965.1 Pseudomonas sp. SMSB3
GTTGGTGATACGCGCGCTGACCTGACCTGCATCGATGTATGGATCGTCGCCAGGCGCAGCGACGCTCACGCTGCCAGTCGTTTGATTGGCGCCGATGGTGATGCTCTGGCCATTGCTCAGGGTCACGGTGACCGGCGACTGAGCGGCGTTGCTCAGGGTGGCGGTATAGACGATCTGCCCGCCCTCAGCGACGGTTTGCGTAGCCGACAGGGAAACCGTGGTGGTGTCCTGTACGTCAGTGACCGCAGTACTCACAACGCCTTTATCGGCGACCAAGTTCTCGTAGTTGCCGCCAGACACGTTAGTGATGCTATTGGTGACGGCCGCATGCCCCTGATAGACATCATTGCTAACGCCGCCGGTTGCAGTCCCAGAGCTTTGGCCAACCGGGATGGTGATGGTTTGGCCGTTGGCCAAGCTCACCACGACCGGACTGCCAGTGACCGGTGCGCTGACGCTGGCGGTGTAGATGATCGTGCCGGCTTCAGCCACGGACGGGGTCGCGCTGAGCGTCACAGTCGAAGTATCGATGGTGTCAGTGACGCTGGTCACCGCAACGGTGCTGTTGATCGCCAGGTTTTCGAAGTTGCCGCCGGTTGCATTGGTGATACGCGCGCTGACCTGACCGGCATCGATGTATGGATCGTCTCCAGGAGCAGCGACGGTGACGCTGCCTGTAGTCTGGTTCGCGCCGATGGTAATGGACTGGCCATTGCTCAGCGTTACGGTAA
Organism: Pseudomonas sp. SMSB3; assembly: GCF_052041965.1. Classification (NCBI taxonomy): domain Bacteria; kingdom Pseudomonadati; phylum Pseudomonadota; class Gammaproteobacteria; order Pseudomonadales; family Pseudomonadaceae; genus Pseudomonas; species Pseudomonas sp. SMSB3. The sequence continues at coordinate 732 of NZ_JBKGGV010000033.1, forward strand.
CGGGTGACTGAGCGGCGTTGGTCAGAGTAGCGGTATAGACGATCTGCCCGCCCTCAGCGACGGTTTGCGTGGCCGACAAGGAAACCGTGGTGGTGTCTTGGACGTCCGTGACTGAGGTACTGACCACGCCTTTATCAGCTACTAGGTTCTCGTAGTTACCGCCAGATACGTTGGTGATGCTGTTGGTAACTGCCGCGTGGCCTTGATAGACGTCATTGCTGACGGCGCCGGTTGCAGTGCCTGAGCTCTGTCCGACCGGGATGGTGATGGTTTGGCCGTTGGCCAAGGTCACCAGGACCGGACTGCCAGTTACGGGCGCGCCGACGCTTGCGGTGTAGACGATGGTGCCGCCTTCAGTCACGGATGGTGTGGCGGTCAGGGTCACGGTAGTGCTGTCCGTTACGTCGGTCACGGCTGTGCTGACGAGGTCAGTGTTGGCGACCAGGCTTTCGAAGTTTCCGCCACTGACGCTGGTGATGCTGTTGGTGACCGCCTCATGGCCCTGATAGACATCGTTGCTGACGGCACCCGTTGCGGTGCCGAAGCTTTGGCCAACCGGGATCGTGATGATTTGGCCATTGGCCAAGGTCACTACAACTGGAGCGCCAGTCACGGGTGCGCCGACGCTGGCGGTATAAACAATGGTGCCGCCCTCGGCAACAGCTGGCGCAGCGGTCAGGGTGACCGTTGTCGTGTCCGTTACATCGGTAACGGCAGTGCTGACGGGATCCGTGTTGGCGACAAGATTCTCAAAGGTACCGCCACTGACGCTGGTGATGCTGTTGGTGACAGCATCGTGGCCCTGATAGACATCGTTGCTGACAGCGCCGGTTGCAGTGCCGGAGCTTTGGCCAACCGGGATCGTGATGGTCTGGCCGTTGGCCAAGGCCACGACAACCGGGCTTCCAGTCACCGGCGCGCCGACGCTGGCGGTGTACACGATGGTGCCGCCCTCAGCCACGTAAGGTGTGGCGGTCAGGGTGACGGGAGTGGTGTCCGTTACATCGGTCACGGCTGTGCTGACGATGTCGGTGTTGGCGACCAGGCTTTCGAAGTTTCCGCCGCTAACGCTGGTGATGCTGTTGGTGACCGCCTCATGTCCTTGATAAACATCGTTGCTCACGGCGCCAGTTGCGGTGCCTGCACTCTGGCCAATCGGGATCGTGATGATCTGGCCATTGGCCAAGGTCACCACGACCGGACTACCGGTTACCAGCGCACCGACAGTTGCGGTGTAGACAATGGTGCCGCCCTCGGCAACAGCTGGCGTAGCGGTCAGGGTGACCGTTGTCGTGTCTGTTACATCGGTAACGGCAGTGCTGACGGGATCCGTGTTGGCGACAAGATTCTCAAAGGT
>NZ_JBKGGV010000034.1:0-1828 GCF_052041965.1 Pseudomonas sp. SMSB3
GTAGCTCAGGGTGCGCTCGGCGAAGGTCAGTGCCGGTGCCTGCGGCTGGCGACTGGCTTGCTGTTCGAACACCTGGTGCACGTACGGCGTGCCGGGGTAAGCGCGCTGGGTGGCATTCCAGCCAGTGATCGCCAGCGCTCGCTGGTCATCATCGAGCATCGGCAGATCGCCCATGCGCTGTGCCGGCGCCTCGACGATCGCGCGCAACAGGTTCTGCCAGTGTGCCGCCATGCGCTGGATACGCGGTGCATCGAACAGATCGGTCGAGTAGATCAGCGAAGCGCTCAAGCCCTGGGGATGCTCAACGCAGTCCAGGCTCAGGTCGAACTGTGCACTGGGCATGGCCCATTGCACCTGCGCCACCTCCAGCCCCGGCAGCTTCACGCCATCACTGATCGCTCCCTCGCTCACTTGGTAGTTGAACAGCACCTGGAACAGCGGGCTGTGGCTCAAGCTGCGCTCGGGCTGCAGCGCCTCGACCAGCTGTTCGAACGGCAAGTCCTGATGAGCCTGGGCCTGCAGCGCCGCCTGGCGCACCTGCTTGAGCAGGTCGAGGAAACTGGCCTGGTCATCGACATCCGCGCGCAGCACCTGGGTGTTGACGAAAAAGCCGAGCAGGCGCTCGGTCTCGGCACGGTTGCGGTTGGCCGAAGGCACCCCAACGCGGATGTCAGCCTGGCCGCTGTAGCGATGCAACAGCAACTGGAACGAGGCCAGCAGAAGCATGAACGGGGTGCAGCCTTGAGCTTGGGCCAGTTGCCGAACCTCCTGCAACAGCGCCGGCGGCAGCTCGAGCAGATGCCGCGAGCCTTGGCTGCTGCGCCGCGCCGGGCGTGGGCGGTCGAACGGCAGCTCCAGCGGGCCTTGCTCACCGGCCAGGCGCTGCGTCCAGTAGTTCAGCTGACGCTCGCGCTCGCCTGCCGCCAGCCATTGGCGCTGCCAGCCGGCGTAGTCGACGTACTGGATCGGCAAGCTGGGCAGCTGTGCCGCGACGCCTTGGCAATGGGCTCGATACAAGGTGATCAGCTCATCGACCATCAACTGCATGGACCAGCCGTCCGAGACGATATGGTGCTGGGTCAGGACCAGTACCCGATCACCTTCGCCCACCTGCAGCAACGCCACTCGCAACAGCGGACCTGTCTCCAGGTCGAACGGGCGCATGGCCTCGGCCTCGATGGCGGCCAGCAGCGCCGGCTCGTCGGTCTGGGCCAGGTCACGGGTGTCGATGTCCAGTGCACCGAGCGGGTCGATGCACTGGCGCGGCTGCCCGTCGCCATCGAGCAAAAAACGCGTGCGCAAGGTCTGGTGGCGCGCCGCCAGGTCGGTAAATGCCTGGCCCAAGGCGTCGAGGTCCAACACCCCGCGCAGGCGCAGCACCGTCACCATGTTGTAGGCGGCGCCCTGCGGGTCGAGTTGCCAGAGCACCCACTGACGCTGCTGGGCGTGGGAAAGGCGCAGGGTCTCGCCGTCAGCCAGGGGCACGATGGGCAGGCGGCCCACATCGACACCCTTGTCCAGCAGGCGTTTGAACAGGGCCACGCGCTTGTCATGGTTCAGCCCGCTGATCCGCTGGACCAGCTCATTGCCCTGTTGGGTCCCTTGCTTAAGCATCAAATGCCTCCAGTTCGTCCAAGGCGTCAAAAATGGCGTCGTAATCGTGTTCGGCCGGGCTTGCGTTGCGTGTCACCAAGGCGGCCAAGGCGCCGAGGTCGTCGGCGAGGTAGGCGTCCTGGATCGGCACTTCGACGCAGAGCTCGGTCTTGATTCGGGATACCAGGCGCACCACCAGCAGCGAGTGCCCGCCCAGTTCGAAGAAATTGTCGTT
>NZ_JBKGGV010000035.1:0-1554 GCF_052041965.1 Pseudomonas sp. SMSB3
GTTTTTGGCTACTTTTTGACCCGGCAAAAAGTAGGACGCCGTAAGGGCGGAAAGGTGAGTGTGCGCCACTATCGTAAATGCATGCGCATGCGGCGTTGAAGCCACCACTCGAATATCCTGACTTCAACTTCAACTTCAACTTCAACTTCAACTTCAACTTCGGTTGAAACTTGGGCTGGGTGATTAGCGACAGCGGCTGTTTTGGAAATTTTATGCGCATTCATTAGTGGCGGCGACGCATAACCACCCTTTCGCCTTTACGGCGAGTCACTTTTTGTCAGACGCGACAAAAAGTAACCATGGGCTTGTCCCGTGACAACGGACGCCAAGAAGCGATACTTAAATCGTTCTCTTGGAGGTTGCCATGTATCCATCAACGCGCCGCAACTACACCGATGACTTCAAGGCTCAGGCGGTAGCCCTCGCTGAAACGGTGGGCAGAACCGAAGCTGCTCGCCAGTTGGAAATTTCCGTCAAAACCCTCGACAACTGGGTCGATGCCGTTCGTAGAGGCAAGCCATTGAGCTCACCTGAGCGCAAACCCGTTACCAAGGAAGACAGCGAACTTGCCCGCCTGCGTGCCGAGGTCGCAGAACTGAAAATGGAGCGTGAAATCCTAAAAAAGGCGGCGGTATTCTTTGCCAAAGAGTCCAGGTGAGATACGCCTTCGTCGCTGCTGAGAGGACTCGATACCCGGTGCGAGTGTTGTGCCGGGTGATGGAAGTCTCGGTTTCAGGCTTTTACGATTTCACACATCGTCGGCTTCGCCCTGACCCTGACAATCAGGTTCGCATTGATTTACGCAGCGTTTTTGCAGCCAGTCGAAACACCTATGGCCGACCTCGACTGGTCGCAGCCTTGCGTCAGAAATCGCATTCAGTGGGCCACAAACGGGTCAGGCGGTTGATGCAGGAGGAACATATCCGGGCCAAGTCCAAAGGCGGATTCAGGCCCTGTACTACAGACAGCAGCCATCATATGCCGGTGGCTGGTAATGTGCTGGATCGTCAGTTTTCCATCGATAATCCCACGCCAACCTGGGTCAGTGACATCACCTACCTTCCCACCAAGGAAGGATGGCTCTATCTGGCTGTCGTTTTGAGCATCCAGACGCGCCAGGTACTGGGCTATAGCCTTTCGGATCGGATGCCGGACACGTTGGTTGAAAACGCCTTTCTGAATGCGTGGAACGCTTGCTCCGGCACAGGTGGAGAGATCTTTCACTCGGACCAGGGCCGCCAGTACGCTAGTGGCAAGTTTCGGCAGACGTTGGCTTCCAAAGACGTCCAGCAAAGCATGAGTCGTAGAGAAAATTGCTGGGACAACGCAGTGGCTGAGAGCTTTTTCGCTACGCTGAAAAGGGAGGAAGCCTGTGGGGTCTACCCCACCAAAAGACACGCTCAGCTGGGGATTGCTAGCTACGTGCATGGGTTCTATAACAGCAGCCGACTGCACTCAGCGTTGGGTTATCGTTCACCTAACGATTACGCGAGGTGGTTGAAGCAGAAAGCTGTGTAGCTGGCTTCTTGGCGTCCGTTGTCACAGGACAGGTCC
>NZ_JBKGGV010000037.1:0-1086 GCF_052041965.1 Pseudomonas sp. SMSB3
GCCAGTCACTGGCGCGCTGACGCTGGCGGTGTAGACGATGGTGCCGCCCTCCGCCACCGATGGTGTGGCGGTTAGTGTCACAGTAGTCGTGTCAGTTACATCAGTCACCGCAGTGCTGACCGGATCCGTGTTGGCGACAAGATTCTCAAAGTTGCCGCCACTGACGCTGGTGATGCTGTTGGTGACCGATTCATGCCCCTGGTAGACATCGTTGCTGACGGCAGCCGTTGCAGTGCTGGAGCTTTGGCCAACTGGAATCGTGATGAGTTGGCCACTGGCCAAGGTCACCACGACCGGACTGCCAGTCACCGGCGCGCCGACGCTGGCGGTGTAAACGATGGTGCCGCCCTCGGCCACGGATGGCGTAGCGGTCAGGGTGACCGTTGTCGTGTCTGTTACATCGGTGACGGCAGTGCTGACGGGATCCGTATTGGCGACAAGACTCTCAAAGTTACCGCCACTGACGCTGGTGATGCTGTTGGTGACCGCCTCATGTCCCTGATAGACGTCGTTGCTCACGGCGCCGGTTGCAGTGCCGGAGCTTTGGCCAACCGCAATGGTGATGGTTTGACCATTGGCCAGGGTCACTACAACCGGAGCGCCAGTCACCGGCGCTCCGATGCTGGCGGTGTAGACGATAGTGCCGCCTTCGGCGACGGATGGCGTAGCGGTCAGAGTGACCGTGGTGGTGTCCAGAACATCTGTGACGGTAGTGCTGACAGGATCCGTGTTGGCAACGAGGTTCTCGAAGTTGCCGCCGCCAACGGCAGTAATGCTGTTTGTAACAGCGTCATGTCCTTGGTACACGTCGTTGGAAACGGCTCCAGTCGCCGTGCCTGAACTCTGGCCAGCTGGAATCGTGATGGTCTGCCCACCTGCCAAGCTGACAATCACCGGAGTTCCGGTGACCGGCGCGCCGACGCTGGCGGTGTAGACGATGGTGCCGCCCTCAGCCACAGACGGTGTGGCGGTCAGGGTCACCGTTGTCGTGTCCGTTACATCGGTCACGGCTGTGCTGACGAGGTCAGTGTTGGCGACCAGGCTTTCGAAGTTTCCGCCACTGACGCTGGTGATGCTGTTGGTGAC
>NZ_JBKGGV010000039.1:0-866 GCF_052041965.1 Pseudomonas sp. SMSB3
GCCGCGTGGCCCTGATAGACGTCGTTGCTCACGGCGCCGGTTGCAGTGCCGGAGCTTTGGCCAACCGGAATGGTGATGATTTGCCCATTAGCCAAGGCCACTACAACCGGAGCGCCAGTCACCGGCGCGCCGACGCTGGCGATGTAGACGATGGTCCCGCCCTCAGCCACCGATGGTGTGGCGGTTAGCGTTACAGTAGTGGTGTCAGTTACGTCAGTGACCGAGGTGCTGACCGGATCAGTATTGGCGACCAAATTCTCAAAGTTACCGCCACTGACACTGGTGATGCTGTTTGTGACCGCCTCATGCCCCTGATAAACATCATTGAGGGCGGCGCCGGTTGCAGTGCCAGAGCTTTGTCCAACCGGAATCGTGATGATTTGCCCGTTGGCCAGGGTCACTACAACCGGAGCGACAGTCACCGGTGCGCCGATGCTGGCGGTATAGACGATAGTGCCGCCCTCGGCCACGGATGGCGTAGCAGTCAGTGTCACAGTGGTCGTGTCAGTTACATCAGTCACCGCAGTGCTGACCGGATCCGTGTTGGCAACGAGGTTCTCGAAGTTGCCGCCGCCAACGGCAGTAATGCTGTTTGTAACAGCATCATGTCCTTGGTACACGTCGTTGGAAACGGCTCCAGTCGCCGTGCCTGAACTCTGGCCAACTGGAATGGTGATGGTTTGGCCATTGGCCAAAGTCACCACTACCGGACTGCCAGTTACTGGCGCGCCGACGCTGGCGGTGTAAACGATGGTGCCGCCCTCAGCCACAGACGGTGTGGCGGTGAGGGTCACCGTTGTCGTGTCCGTTACATCGGTCACGGCTGTGCTGACGAGGTCAGTGTTGGCGACCAAACTTTCGAAGTC
>NZ_JBKGGV010000040.1:0-815 GCF_052041965.1 Pseudomonas sp. SMSB3
TCAATGAAATCGAGTAGGACGGAGCACGAGAAACTTTGTCTGAACATGGGGGGACCATCCTCCAAGGCTAAATACTACTGACTGACCGATAGTGAACCAGTACCGTGAGGGAAAGGCGAAAAGAACCCCGGAGAGGGGAGTGAAATAGAACCTGAAACCGTATGCGTACAAGCAGTGGGAGCCTACTTTGTTAGGTGACTGCGTACCTTTTGTATAATGGGTCAGCGACTTATATTCAGTGGCGAGCTTAACCGAATAGGGGAGGCGTAGCGAAAGCGAGTCTTAATAGGGCGTTTAGTCGCTGGGTATAGACCCGAAACCGGGCGATCTATCCATGGGCAGGTTGAAGGTTAGGTAACACTGACTGGAGGACCGAACCGACTACCGTTGAAAAGTTAGCGGATGACCTGTGGATCGGAGTGAAAGGCTAATCAAGCTCGGAGATAGCTGGTTCTCCTCGAAAGCTATTTAGGTAGCGCCTCATGTATCACTGTAGGGGGTAGAGCACTGTTTCGGCTAGGGGGTCATCCCGACTTACCAAACCGATGCAAACTCCGAATACCTACAAGTGCCGAGCATGGGAGACACACGGCGGGTGCTAACGTCCGTCGTGAAAAGGGAAACAACCCAGACCGTCAGCTAAGGTCCCAAAGTCATGGTTAAGTGGGAAACGATGTGGGAAGGCTTAGACAGCTAGGAGGTTGGCTTAGAAGCAGCCACCCTTTAAAGAAAGCGTAATAGCTCACTAGTCGAGTCGGCCTGCGCGGAAGATGTAACGGGGCTCAAACCATGCACCGAAGCTACGGGTATCACCA
>NZ_JBKGGV010000041.1:0-788 GCF_052041965.1 Pseudomonas sp. SMSB3
CGAGGTTTTCGAAATTGCCGCCGGTTGCGTTGGTAATACGGGCACTGACCTGACCTGCATCGATGTATGGATCATCGCCAGGCGCAGCGACGGTGATGCTGCCAGTGGTTTGATTGGCATTGATGGTAATGGCCTGGCCATTGCTCAGAGTCACAGTAACCGGCGACTGAGCGGCGTTGGTCAGAGTAGCGGTATAGACGATCTGGCCACCCTCAGCGACGGTTTGCGTGGCCGACAGGGAAACCGTGGTGGTGTCTTGAACGTCAGTGACTGCGGTACTTACCACGCCTTTGTCGGCGACCAGGTTCTCGTAGTTGCCGCCGCTAACGCTGGTGATGCTGTTGGTGACCGCCTCATGTCCTTGATAGACATCGTTGCTCACGACGCCGGTTGCAGTGCCAGAGCTTTGGCCAACCGGGATCGTGATGATTTGCCCATTGGCTAAGGTCACCACGACCGGACTACCAGTCACCGCTGCGCCGACGCTGGCTGTGTAGACGATGGTGCCGCCCTCAGCCACAAATGGTGTGGCGGTCAGGGTCACCGTTGTCGTGTCCGTTATATCGGTAACGACGGTGCTGACGAGGTCGGTGTTGGCCACGAGGTTTTCGAAGTTTCCGCCACTAACGCTGGTGATGCTGTTAGTGACCGCCTCATGCCCCTGATAGACATCGTTGCTGACAGCAGCCGTTGCAGTGCCGGAGCTTTGGCCAGCCTGAATGGTGATGAGTTGACCATTGGCCAAGGTCACTACAACCGGACTTCCAGTCACTGGCGCCCCGACGCTG
>NZ_JBKGGV010000042.1:0-714 GCF_052041965.1 Pseudomonas sp. SMSB3
TGCAGATTGCTTGGGTGTTATATGGTCAAGCCTCACGGGCAATTAGTATTGGTTAGCTCAACGCCTCACAGCGCTTACACACCCAACCTATCAACGTCGTAGTCTTCGACGGCCCTTTAGGGGATTCAAGATCCCAGTGAGATCTCATCTTGAGGCAAGTTTCCCGCTTAGATGCTTTCAGCGGTTATCTCTTCCGAACATAGCTACCCGGCAATGCCACTGGCGTGACAACCGGAACACCAGAGGTTCGTCCACTCCGGTCCTCTCGTACTAGGAGCAGCCCCTCTCAAATCTCAAACGTCCACGGCAGATAGGGACCGAACTGTCTCACGACGTTCTAAACCCAGCTCGCGTACCACTTTAAATGGCGAACAGCCATACCCTTGGGACCGGCTTCAGCCCCAGGATGTGATGAGCCGACATCGAGGTGCCAAACACCGCCGTCGATATGAACTCTTGGGCGGTATCAGCCTGTTATCCCCGGAGTACCTTTTATCCGTTGAGCGATGGCCCTTCCATACAGAACCACCGGATCACTAAGACCTACTTTCGTACCTGCTCGACGTGTGTGTCTCGCAGTCAAGCGCGCTTTTGCCTTTATACTCTACGACCGATTTCCGACCGGTCTGAGCGCACCTTCGTACTCCTCCGTTACTCTTTGGGAGGAGACCGCCCCAGTCAAACTACCCACCATACACTGTCCTCGATCCGGAT
>NZ_JBKGGV010000043.1:0-540 GCF_052041965.1 Pseudomonas sp. SMSB3
GTGTCGGTGAACAGTTCATGGCCGCTGGGCGAGACCACCACGGCGGTCTGCGGGCCAGGGCTGGTGGGTTTGGTGTGCTCGAACGGGCTGCGGTACGGCGCGCTGTGCAGCTGGCCTTCGAAGTGGCTGGTGAAGAAGCCATACGACGCTTCGCTCAGGGCCGAGCCGAGCAGCGAATCGTCCGGTGACGGGCGCACGGTCTTGAACAGCGGTGCCAAACTGCCGGGCGCTTCGCGGCGCTGCTGGGCCATGGGCAGGTTGCTTTCGGCGAAGAACTGCACCTCGATCAGCAGAAACTGCCGGTCCTCGGCGGCCTTGCGCTCGTATAGCGGATGCTGGGTCAGTTCGAACCAGCGGCCGGCCTGCAACTGGCGCACCCCGCCCTGGCCGTGCACGCGGCGCGCCTGGGATTCGCGCTGTTCGATCTGCACGCGGCTGAGCCAGTCGCCGCGCTCCTGTTTCTGCCAGTTGTACTGGCCCTGGTATTCGTAACGCTCAAGGGCCGCCGGGGCGGAGACGGCCTGCAGGGCCGGCATCACA
>NZ_JBKGGV010000044.1:0-540 GCF_052041965.1 Pseudomonas sp. SMSB3
CTGTCGGTGAACAGCTCATGGCCGTTGGGCGAGACCACCACGGCGGTCTGCGGACCGGGGGAGGTGGGCTTGGTGTGCTCGAAGGGGCTGCGGTACGGCGCGCTGTGCAACTGGCCTTCGAAGTGGCTGGTGAAGAAGCCATAGGACGCTTCGCTCAAAGCCGAGCCGAGCAGACCATCGTCGGGTGCCGGGCGCACGGTCTTGAACAGCGGCGCAAGGCTGCCGGGCGCTTCGCGGCGTTGCTGGGCCATGGGCAGGTTGCTTTCGGCGAAGAACTGCACCTCGATCAGCAGAAACTGCCGGTCCTCGGCGGCCTTGCGCGCGTACAGCGGATGCTGGGTCAGTTCGAACCAGCGGCCGGCCTGCAACTGGCGCACGCCGGCTTGGCCGTGCACGCGGCGCGCCTGGGATTCGCGCTGTTCGATCTGCACGCGGCTGAGCCAGTCGCCGCGCTCCTGTTTCTGCCAGTTGTACTGGCCCTGGTATTCGTAACGCTCCAGCGCGGCAGGGGCAGAGGCGGCCTGCAGGGCCGGCATCACG
>NZ_JBKGGV010000045.1:0-519 GCF_052041965.1 Pseudomonas sp. SMSB3
CTGCACCTCGCTGCAACGCATCATCTGCTCCGGCGAAGCGCTGCCGGTGGAGCTGCAACGCCAGACCCTGGCGCTGCTGCCGCACAGCGGCCTGTACAACCTCTACGGCCCGACCGAAGCGGCCATCGACGTTACCCACTGGACGTGCGTCGAAGAAGGCAAGGATGGCGTGCCGATCGGCCGGCCGATCGCCAACCTGCAGACCTACGTGCTGGACGGTGAACTGAACCCGGTCAGCCCGGGTGTGACCGGCGAGCTGTACCTGGGCGGCCTTGGTTTGGCGCGCGGGTACCACCGTCGCCCGGCCCTGACGGCCGAGCGTTTCGTCACCAGCCCGTTCGAGGCTGGCCAGCGGCTGTATCGCACCGGTGACCTGGCGCGCCAGCGCGAGGACGGGGTGATCGAATACGCCGGGCGCATCGATCACCAGGTGAAGATCCGCGGCCTGCGCATCGAACTGGGCGAAATCGAAGCGCGCCTGCAAGAGCAGGACAGCGTGCGCGAAGCGGTGGTGGTGGC
>NZ_JBKGGV010000046.1:0-440 GCF_052041965.1 Pseudomonas sp. SMSB3
GCAACCGGCGGCAACTTCGAAAACCTGGCGATCAACAGCACCGCTGCGGTGACCAGCGTCACTGACACCATCGACACTTCGACTGTGACGCTGACCGCGACCCCGTCCGTGGCTGAAGGCGGCACAATCATCTACACCGCCAGCGTTAGCGCACCGGTCACTGGCAGTCCGGTCGTTGTGACCTTGGCCAACGGCCAAACCATCAGCATTCCGGTCGGACAGAGCTCGGGCACTGCAACCGGCGCCGTTAGCAATGATGTCTATCAGGGGCATGCGGCCGTCACCAATAGCATCACTAACGTGTCTGGCGGCAACTATGAGAACTTGGTCGCCGATAAAGGCGTTGTGAGTACTGCGGTCACTGACGTGCAGGACACCACAACGGTTTCCCTGTCGGCCACGCAAACCGTCGCTGAGGGCGGGCAGATCGTCTATACCGC
>NZ_JBKGGV010000047.1:0-395 GCF_052041965.1 Pseudomonas sp. SMSB3
TTAACAACGGTGACCCTGACCGCCACACCATCTGTGGCTGAGGGCGGCACCATCGTTTATACCGCCAGCGTCGGGGCGCCGGTGACTGGAAGTCCGGTTGTAGTGACCCTGGCCAATGGCCAAATCATCACCATCCCGATTGGCCAGAGCTCCGGCACGGCAACGGGTGCCGTCAGCAACGATGTCTATCAAGGCCACGCGGCAGTTACCAACAGCATCACTAGCGTCAGCGGCGGCAATTACGAGAATCTCGTTGCCGACACGGATCCCGTCAGCACTGCCGTTACAGACGTAACGGACACTACGACAGTAACCCTCACCGCCACGCCATCTGTGTTGGAAGGCGATACCATCGTCTACACCGCCAGCGTCGGCGCGCCGGTGACCGGCAGTCC
>NZ_JBKGGV010000048.1:0-379 GCF_052041965.1 Pseudomonas sp. SMSB3
CGGTACTCCTGATCACGCCACCGCTTGATCCGGTTGTCTTTAACCTTGTCGAACTGCCGGGCATTGAAGTCCAGCCGGTTCGCCGCCGCGTCGTAGCGGAATTCTTCACTGCCTACCAGCGAACCAGTATCGCGGCTGCGCAACTGGCCGTTGGCTTCGTACTCGTACTTGATCTCGCCTCGCAGTTTGTCGAGCGTGCGCACTAGCTCGCCCGCTGGGTCGTACTGATAGCGGCGATGAATCGGGTTATAGGCATGCTCGACCAGCAGCGAGGTATTGATGCCGGTGTTGTGCACCTGCGAAAGCTTGTCGGCGGGCAAGGTCGAGGCAAACTGCCAAGCTTTGCGCCCCATCGCATCGTAGCCAAAGCAACTGGTGA
>NZ_JBKGGV010000049.1:0-377 GCF_052041965.1 Pseudomonas sp. SMSB3
ATCTGTGGCCGAGGGCGGCACCATCGTCTACACCGCCAGCGTCGACGAGCCGGTGACAGGCAACCCGGTCCTGGTGACCTTGGCCAATGGCCAAACCATCACGATTCCCGTTGGCCAAAGCTCAGGCACGACAACGGGTGTTGTTAGCAACGATGTTTATCAGGGACATGACGCTGTCACGAACAGCATCATCAGCGTCAGCGGTGGCAACTACGAAAATCTCGTCGCCAGCGCCGATACCGTCAGTACTGCAGTTACCGATGTGATGGACACCACGACGGTGACCCTGACCGCTACCCCATCCGTGGCTGAAAGCGGCACCATCGTCTACACCGCCAGCATCGGAGCGCCGGTGACTGGCGCTCCGGTTGTAGTGA
>NZ_JBKGGV010000050.1:0-352 GCF_052041965.1 Pseudomonas sp. SMSB3
ACCGTAGGTGGCGCCGGCGTCGGCGTTGAGCTGGGTCAGGCTGTCGAGGCCGGCTTGGAGAGCGTCGGCGTTGTGTTGCTTGGCCGTGTCGGAGAGGGTCTTGAGCCGTTGCTCGCTGTTCTGCAACTGCTGCTGGGCTTCGCTGATATCAAGCTGCGCGCCCTGGGCGTTGCTGCGCTTCCAGGTGCTCAGGTACAGGCCCTGCTGGGCGCGCAGGGCGCCATAGGCGTCGGTGCGCAGCTCGAAGCCGGTGCCGCGCAGGGCGCCGCGGTGGTTGCCGCGCTGGTCGATCAGGTAGCCGAGGTTGAGCTGGGTGTGGCCGTGGCTGCTGTGCAGCTGCGTGCGCACCTGG
>NZ_JBKGGV010000051.1:0-352 GCF_052041965.1 Pseudomonas sp. SMSB3
GCCGTAGGTGACGTCGGCGTCGGCGTTGAGCTGGGTCAGGCTGTCGAGGCCGGCTTGGAGAGCGTCGGCGTTGTGTTGCTTGGCCGTGTCGGAGAGGGTCTTGAGCCGCTGCTCGCTGTTCTGCAACTGCTGCTGGGCTTCGCTGATATCAAGCTGCGCGCCCTGGGCGTTGCTGCGCTTCCAGGTGCTCAGGTACAGGCCCTGCTGGGCGCGTAGGGCGCCATAGGCGTCGGTGCGCAGCTCGAAGCCGGTGCCGCGCAGGGCGCCGCGGTGGTTGCCGCGCTGGTCGATCAGGTAGCCGAGGTTGAGCTGGGTGTGGCCGTGGCTGCTGTGCAGCTGAGTGCGCACCTGA
>NZ_JBKGGV010000052.1:0-334 GCF_052041965.1 Pseudomonas sp. SMSB3
CCCTGGGCCCTCCAGACGCCTACGTTCGGCCTCCTGAGGTCGCGTTTCGCGTTGTCTGAACTTCCGCGCGCTTAGAAGCAAAAGCGAAAGCAAAAGCAAAAGCAAAAGCAAAAGCAAAAGCAAAAGCAAAGCGCTCTACGCTGATTATTTTTCGGTGAATCTTCCCAATATTACGCTCTGCCTTCTGCAGAATATCTGCACGACTCAAATCCAAATCTTGCAGCATGGCATCGCTAATACTCGCCGATCTCGTCAACTACCGCAACTGCCGATACAGCTCGATCAAGCGCGCGAGCTGCTGCCCCAGTTGCGGCCACAGTAAAAACCTATTTTA
>NZ_JBKGGV010000053.1:0-318 GCF_052041965.1 Pseudomonas sp. SMSB3
CTGTTGCTGTTGCTGTTGCTGTTGCTGTTGCTGTTGCTGTTGCTGTTGCTGTTGCTGTTGCTGTTGCTGTTGCTGTTGCTGTTGCTTTGGCTTCTAAGCGCGCAATAGTTCAGGCAACACAAGTTGCGACTTCAGGAGGCCGAGCGTAGGTGTCTGGAGGGCCCAGGGTGCGCAGCACCCCCGACGGCGTAGCCGGAGGACGCGAGCTGTACGACTTGCGAAGCAAGTTGTGGCCGCGCAGGGCCCGCAAGACGCCGAAGCGAGGGGACCCCGGAGCGCAGCGCAGGGGCCGTATGTAGGAGCGCAGCGTTTTTTGGT
>NZ_JBKGGV010000054.1:0-305 GCF_052041965.1 Pseudomonas sp. SMSB3
CGTTGGTAACTGCCGCGTGGCCCTGATAGACGTCGTTGCTCACGGCGCCGGTTGCAGTGCCGGAGCTCTGGCCAACCGGAATCGTGATGGTCTGGCCATTGGCCAAGGTCACCACGACCGGACCGCCGGTCACTGGCGCGCCGACGCTGGCGGTGTAGACGATGGTGCCGCCTTCAGCCACGGAAGGTGTGGCGGTCAGGGTGACGGTAGTGGTGTCCGTTACATCGGTCACGGCTGTGCTGACGATGCCGGTGTTGGCGACCAGGCTTTCGAAGTTTCCGCCGCTAACGCTGGTGATGCTGTTG
>NZ_JBKGGV010000055.1:0-303 GCF_052041965.1 Pseudomonas sp. SMSB3
TAACTAAGCATCGCGAGCTGCGCTCGCTCCTACGGTTATTTCGAGCCTGTTAATCCTGGGGGTTCTGAGCGCGAACGCTTTGGCGCATGGCGCGATATAGCGTCGTACCAACTAAGCGGTCGCGCGCACCGGTCACAGGCGTTACTGGCCAGAAACAAACGTAGGAGCGAGCGCAGCTCGCGATGCGCCGCGCGGGCGGCGCTCGGTCTCACAAGCGCTGAACGCATCATGGCAGGCACCTGTATGCCCCCACCCTTTCTATACCCATATCACCCAAACCTATTAACATCCCCGCGCCTCTCC
>NZ_JBKGGV010000056.1:0-301 GCF_052041965.1 Pseudomonas sp. SMSB3
TGCTGAGTGGGTTCCCCCATTCAGAGATCTCTGGATCACAGTCTGTTTGCCGACTCCCCAAAGCTTATCGCAGGCTACCACGTCTTTCATCGCCTCTGACTGCCAAGGCATCCACCGTATGCGCTTCTTCACTTGACCATATAACCCCAAGCAATCTGGTTATACTGTGAAGACGACATTCGCCGAAAATTCGCACGTCGCTCTTTCGAGCAGAACTCACAAATTTTACCTTAGCCTGAATTCCAGCAGTGAAACTGGTCTTCAGTCTATTTCTATCACATATCCGAATTTTTAAAGAACG
>NZ_JBKGGV010000057.1:0-297 GCF_052041965.1 Pseudomonas sp. SMSB3
AGTCTTGTCCTGCCAGATACGGCAGTCGCTGCGGTACTCGAGCAGGCTGAACCAGGGCGCAAAGACCAGCTGCCAGTCGTGCAGGCCGCCGTCGCTGCCCAGGTAACGCACGCTTTCGACCAGGCCATGGCGTTGAGCCTGGCTGCCATCGTCGCAGAGCAGGGCGAGGCTGACGGGCTGGCCGATGAGTTTTTCCGGGTCGTACTCGGTGTCCTGCACCAGCACGTCGAGGGTGAAGCGCGGGGTGCGGCCAATGCGCTCGACGCCGTGGGCGCGCAGGGCCTGCAGCTGGTCGGC
>NZ_JBKGGV010000058.1:0-295 GCF_052041965.1 Pseudomonas sp. SMSB3
GGCCGATGGCGCCAGCGGCAAGCACCTGGTGGCCTATCTGGTGGCCGAGCAGGGCGAAACGCTGGAGGCGGTCAAGGCGCACCTGGCGGCGGTGCTGCCGGACTACATGGTGCCGAGCCAGTGGGTGCTGCTCGAGCGCATGCCGCTGTCGCCCAACGGCAAGCTCGACCGCAAGGCGCTGCCCAAGCCTGAGCTGGGCCAGTCGCGGCGCGAGTTCGTAGCGCCGCAGAGCGAGCTGGAGCAACGCCTGGCCGGCATCTGGCAGGAGGTGCTCAAGGTCGAGCAGGTGGGCCTG
>NZ_JBKGGV010000059.1:0-289 GCF_052041965.1 Pseudomonas sp. SMSB3
AGACTGCCAGTCACCGGCGCGCCGACGCTGGCGGTGTAGACGATGGTGCCGCCCTCGGCCACGGATGGCGTAGCGGTCAGGGTGACCGTTGTCGTGTCTGTTACATCGGTAACGGCAGTGCTGACGGGATCCGTATTGGCGACAAGACTCTCAAAGTTACCGCCACTGGCGCTGGTGATGCTGTTGGTGACCGCCTCATGTCCCTGATAGACGTCGTTGCTCACGGCGCCGGTTGCAGTGCCGGAGCTCTGGCCAACCGGGATCGTGATGGTTTGGCCGTTGGCCAGGA
>NZ_JBKGGV010000060.1:0-278 GCF_052041965.1 Pseudomonas sp. SMSB3
TTTTTTGCCTACTTTTTGACCCGGCAAAAAGTAGGACGCCGTAAGGGCGGAAAGGTGAGTGTGCGCCACTATCGTAAATGCATGCGCATGCGGCGTTGAAGCCACCATTTGAATCTCCTAACTTCAACTTCAACTTCAACTTCGGTTGAAACTTGGGCTGGGTGATTAGCAACAGTGGCTGTTTTGGAAATTTTATGCGCATTCATTAGTGGCGGCGACGCATAATCACCCTTTCGCCTTTACGGCGAGTCACTTTTTGTCAGACGCGACAAAAAGTA
>NZ_JBKGGV010000061.1:0-274 GCF_052041965.1 Pseudomonas sp. SMSB3
TGCTCACGGCGCCGGTTGCAGTGCCGGAGCTTTGGCCAACCGGAATCGTGATGATTTGCCCGTTAGCCAATGCCACTACAACCGGAGCGCCAGTCACCGGCGCGCCGACGCTTGCGGTGTAGACGATTGTCCCGCCCTCGGCCACGGATGGCGTAGCGGTCAGGGTGACCGTTGTCGTGTCTGTTACATCGGTCACCGCAGTGCTGACCGGATCCGTGTTGGCGACAAGATTCTCAAAGTTTCCGCCGCTGACGCTGGTGATGCTGTTGGTGAT
>NZ_JBKGGV010000062.1:0-242 GCF_052041965.1 Pseudomonas sp. SMSB3
AGAGGTTTTCGAAATTGCCGCCGGTTGCGTTGGTAATACGGGCACTGACCTGACCTGCATCGATGTATGGATCATCGCCAGGCGCAGCGACGGTGATGCTGCCAGTGGTTTGGTTGGCATTGATGGTAATGGCCTGGCCATTGCTCAGAGTCACAGTGACCGGCGACTGAGCGGCGTTGGTCAGAGTAGCGGTATAGACGATCTGGCCCCCCTCAGCGACGGTTTGCGTGGCCGACAGGGAA
>NZ_JBKGGV010000063.1:0-241 GCF_052041965.1 Pseudomonas sp. SMSB3
GTCATCCGCTCGACTTGCATGTGTTAGGCCTGCCGCCAGCGTTCAATCTGAGCCATGATCAAACTCTTCAGTTCAATACTGCTTGGGTTTTTAAGAAACCCTAAACTTGGCTCAGCAATCTCAAATGACTATGTGATTTCTCGCATGGCCACTTGTGATGCTGATAATCTTTGTGACTATCAGTCCGTACTCACAAGCACCCACACGAATTGCTTGATTCGATTTGTTAAAGAGCGTTTGG
>NZ_JBKGGV010000064.1:0-235 GCF_052041965.1 Pseudomonas sp. SMSB3
ACACCTGCGCACAGGCCTGCCGATCCCTGACGGGCTGGCGGTGCTGGACCTGGACCGCGCCGAGGCCTGGCAGGCCTTGCCGGCGACCAACCCGGATGTGCTGCTGGGCCCGGAAAACCTCGCCTACGTGATCTACACCTCCGGCTCCACCGGCAAGCCCAAGGGCGCCGGCAACCGCCATGTGGCCTTGCACAACCGCCTGGCCTGGATGCAGGAGGCCTATTCGCTCACCGCC
>NZ_JBKGGV010000065.1:0-233 GCF_052041965.1 Pseudomonas sp. SMSB3
CTTTCCCGCGGCTGGCTGTGGGCCAGGTAGTCGACGCTGCGCCAGTTGAGCTTGCCGCTGAGCAGTTGCGAGCCGGTGCTCCACTGGGTGATGCCGTCCTGCTTCTGGGTCACGCTCTGGGTGTGGAACGGCAGTTGCTGCGGGGCGAGGGCGGGCAGGGTGTCGTTGCTGTCGGTGAAGACGATGCAGTGGCTGTCGGCCTGGTGCTCGACGTACCAGAAAATGCCTTCGAG
>NZ_JBKGGV010000066.1:0-230 GCF_052041965.1 Pseudomonas sp. SMSB3
GCCGAGCTCAACGCCGAGGCCAACCGCCTGGCCGCGCACCTGCGTGGCCTGGGCGTAGGGCCGGACGTGCTGGTCGGCATCGCCGCCGAGCGCTCGCTGGAGATGGTGATCGGCCTGCTGGCGATCCTCAAGGCTGGCGGCGCCTATGTGCCGTTGGACCCTGAATACCCGCAGGAGCGTCTGGCCTACATGTTCGACGACAGCGGCATCGCCCTGCTGCTGACCCAGTC
>NZ_JBKGGV010000067.1:0-229 GCF_052041965.1 Pseudomonas sp. SMSB3
GTAAAAGACGATGCTGTAACGCAACCCTGTTATAGGTCTGTAGCTCAGTTGGTTAGAGCGCACCCCTGATAAGGGTGAGGTCGGCAGTTCAAATCTGCCCAGACCTACCATTACATGGTTCAGCCGTAGAATACGGGGCCATAGCTCAGCTGGGAGAGCGCCTGCCTTGCACGCAGGAGGTCAGCGGTTCGATCCCGCTTGGCTCCACCACTTCACACAGCACCTTGAT
>NZ_JBKGGV010000068.1:0-220 GCF_052041965.1 Pseudomonas sp. SMSB3
ACGGCACCCGTCACGGTGCCGGAGCTTTGACCAACTGGGATGGTGATGATTTGCCCATTCGCCAAGGCCACTACAACCGGAGCGCCAGTCACCGGCGCTCCGATGCTGGCGGTGTAGACGATGGTCCCGCCTTCAGCCACGGACGGTGTCGCGGTCAGCGTCACAGTCGATGTGTCGATGGTATCGGTGACGCTGGTCACTGCAGCAGTGCTGTTGATCG
>NZ_JBKGGV010000069.1:0-217 GCF_052041965.1 Pseudomonas sp. SMSB3
CAGGACAGCGTGCTGCAAAAGACGCCGTTCAGCTTCGACGTGTCGGTGTGGGAGTTCTTCTGGCCGCTGATGCAAGGCGCGCGCCTGGTGATGGCGCTGCCGGGCGATCATCGCGATCCGGCACGCCTGGCCGAGTTGATCTGCCGTGAGCGGATCAGCACGCTGCACTTCGTGCCGTCGATGTTGCAGGCCTTCGTCGGCGACGAGGGCGCCGCGC
>NZ_JBKGGV010000070.1:0-214 GCF_052041965.1 Pseudomonas sp. SMSB3
GCCTCACCCAGCGCCCGCGTTTCGCCGAGCACAGCCGCGAGACCTTCGACGCTGCGTTATGGGCATGCCTTGAGATATTTGCCGCCGGACAGATCCAGCGCCGCCCGCGCGGCGCATCGCGAGCTGCGCTCGCTCCTACGGTTATTTCGAGCCTGTTAATCCTGGGGATTCTGCGCGCGAACGCCTTGGCGCATGGCGCGATATTGCGTCGTAC
>NZ_JBKGGV010000071.1:0-212 GCF_052041965.1 Pseudomonas sp. SMSB3
TATTTTGAAGTTTTTTCCGAGAAACTCGTTTAGCTTCAAACACTTAACTCGCTTCGATCTCTCGTCGCGGGAGGTGAATAATACAGCATTCGAAAACGCTGTCAACCACCTTTTTACTACCACCGGTTGGCGCTCAGCCAACCAGGAGAAGCGATAGCTTCTACTTAAAGACAAAACCCCTACCTGCTTGCGCAGATAGGGGTTTTGCGAAA
>NZ_JBKGGV010000072.1:0-208 GCF_052041965.1 Pseudomonas sp. SMSB3
ATCGCGCCGCCCGCGCGGCGCATCGCGAGCTGCGCTCGCTCCTACGTTTGTTTCGGGCCGATGTTTCCTGGGGGATTTGCGTGCGGACGCCTTGGTGCATGGCGCGATATCACGTCGTGCCGGCAAGGCAGTCGCGCGCGCCTGCCACAGGCGTTACTGGCCCGAAACAAACTGGGCTGCAGGGCTTGAGGGTTTCGGCGCCTGTGAC